>JANMSX010000053.1:0-12462 GCA_031389785.1 Desulfobulbaceae bacterium
GGGTTTTGGAGCCTACCAAGGCCGCCGTACTTAAGAGGTATGACGAGCTTAAAGCCAAGGGACAGCCCAATATTGACGCCATACTCAACAACCTGGCCAAAGATGAAGATGGCATGCCGCTTGGTTTTCACAACCATAGCCAACTCGATTTTTACCGTCTAAAAGGCGATCCTGACAACATCGGCCGCCATCTAACCGACTACATCAACGGTTTCTCCGAGAAAATTCGTAAAATATTTGAGCGCTTCGAGTTCGAAAAAGAGATTGAAAAACTTGAAGATGCCAACCGACTCTATCAGGTTGTTGCACAATTTGCCGAGATGGACTTGCACCCCAAGCGGGTGGACAATATCACCATGGGGCTGGTGTTCGAAGACCTGATCCGGCGTTTCAACGAGGCGGCGAACGAGACGGCCGGCGATCACTTCACCCCGCGAGAGGTGATCCGGCTGATGGTCAACCTGCTGCTGGAGCCCGACACCAAGGTGCTCACCCAGGAAGGCATCATCGTCACCATCTGCGACCCGGCCTGCGGCACCGGCGGCATGCTGGCGGAAAGCCAGAACTGGATTCGCGCCCACAACGAACACGCCACCGTCAAGGTCTATGGTCAGGACTACAACCCGCGCTCCTACGCTGTGGCCGCCTCCGACCTGCTGATCAAGGGCCACAAGGACAGCCGCATCGAATACGGTAACACCCTGACCAGCGACCAGTTTGACGGCATGCGTTTCGATTATCTGTTGGCCAACCCTCCCTTTGGCGTGGACTGGAAGGGGGAAAAAAAGGAGATCGACGGCTGGCCCAACTTTCGCGGGTACAACGGCAAGCTGCCGCGCATCAACGACGGCGCACTGCTGTTTCTGGTCCACATGATTGCCAAGTACCAGCCCTGGCAGGAAGGGAACCGCGACAAATCAGGCTCACGCGTGGCTATTGTTTTCAATGGCTCGCCGCTCTTCACCGGTGGCGCGGGCAGCGGCGAGAGCGAGATCCGTCGCTGGATCATCGAGCACGACTGGTTGGAGGCCATCGTTGCATTGCCCGAGCAGATGTTCTACAACACCGGTATCGGCACCTTTGTCTGGGTGCTGAGCAACCGCAAGGAAAAACACCGCAAGGGCAAAATCCAGTTGATCGACGCCCGCCAGCGCTTCACGCCGATGAAACGCAGCCTCGGCAACAAACGTCGCTATCTCGACGAGACCGCCATCAATGATGTCACCCGCGAGCACGGCGCATTGACCGAGTCCAAGACCAGCAAGGTTTTCGATAACACCGATTTCGGCTACCGGAGCGTCACCATCCTGCGCCCCTTGCGGTTGCAGTTCCAGATCACCCAGGAAGCCAAGGAACGCTACCTCGACACCTGTCCCGAGCTGCTCGACGCCGTGCTGGAGGTAGAAGAGGCATTGGGCTGCGAACCGCATGATGACTGGAACAAGGTCTGGGAGAAGGTGCAGAAGATCGTCAAGGTCCTGCCGGACGATGTCGAGGGCTGGGCCAATGGCGCCAAGGGCACGGCCCAGAAAAAGCTGTTTCGCGAGGTGTTCACCGAGATCGATCCCGAGGCCGAGCCGGTCATCGTCAAACTGCATAAGAATGAGAAGCTCGATAGCGCCGGCCTGTTTCCCGGCCAGAACCTGCCTGAAGAACTGACACCCTCCGAATTGCAAGCGGTACTGGGCTTGCATGCCGAGGGAAAAGGCAAGCTCGTCGAATACGAACCCGACCCGGCCCTCAAGGACACCGAAAACATCCCTCTCAAGGAAGACATCGTCAGGTACTTCCTGCGCGAAGTGCGGCCCTATGTAGCCGATGCCTGGATCGACCGGGCAACCCTCGATGAACAGGATGGCGGCATCGGCAAGGTCGGCTGCGAGATCAACTTCAACCGGGTATTTTTCCAATACCAGCCGCCCCGCCCGCTGCACGAGATCGACAAGGAGCTGGCCGCTGTCGAGCAACGGATCATGGAGTTGTTGCGGGAGGTGACGGAATGAACCTGATTTCCGATATCCGCGAACTGATCCTTTCTGCCCGTCGGGCGGCAGTCCATTCCATTGATTTGCTTCAGGTGCTGACCAACTTCGAAATCGGCCGACGCATTATCGAGCATGAACAGCTGGGTGCGGAACGGGCCGAATACGGCAAAGCGCTTCTCAAGGATTTGTCAACGGAACTCACGGCGGAATTTGGCAGAGGGTTTTCGCGTTCCAATTTGGAATATATGCGAAAATTCTATTTGGCCTATAAAGACAGGGCATTGGCAATTTCCCAGACGGCATCTGGGAAATTGCCGGTGGCTGAAAAATCCCAGGCGACATCTGGGGAATTGGCGGATGAGCGAAAAGGCCGGACACCGTCCGGCGAATCCTCTAAGACAGAGCTTCAACGTGTCGCGGCCAAAGCTGACCGGCCGTTCTCCTTGAGCTGGTCGCAATATGTATTTTTGGTTTCGATTAATGATCCCGACGAGCGCCGGTTCTACGAAATAGAAGCATCGGCGGGTGGCTGGACATTGCCGGAACTCAAACGCCAGTTCAACACCGGCCTCTATGAACGCCTGGCCCTCAGCCGTGACCAGGACGGCATCCGCAAACTAGCGGCGGAAGGGCAGACCGTCTGCCGACCCGAAGATCTGCTGAAAGATCCCTATGTCCTGGAATTTCTCGGGCTCGATGAAAAAAGCAGGTATTCCGAATCCGACCTTGAATCCGCCATCATCGACAAGCTCGAACACTTCCTGCTCGAACTCGGCAAGGGATTTCTCTTCGAGGCCCGACAGAAGCGCTTCACCTTCGACGAAGAGCATTTCTTCGTCGATCTGGTCTTCTACAACCGGCTGCTGCGCTGCTATGTGCTGATCGATCTGAAGATCGGCAAGCTCAGTCATCAACACCTCGGCCAGATGCAGATGTACGTCAACTACTTCGACCGCTTCGTGAAACTGGAGGCAGAGTACCCGACCGTCGGGATCGTGCTCTGCAAGAAGAAGCACGACGCCTTGGTGGAAATCACCCTGCCCCAGGACGCCTATATCCACGCCAAGGAATACCAGCTCTACCTGCCGGATAAGGAACTGCTGCGCCGGAAGCTGGAGGAGTGGGGCGAAGAGGTGGATGGGTTGGGGGAGGCGGGGGAATGAGCCGGGACATCTCTATTGAACATCGCCGGCTCAAATATGCAGCCACGATCAATGACGAATCGCTGCCGGAAACAACAGGATCAGATTATGAATTGAAATACGTGGATATTGGCAATGTCGATTCTTACGGGACCTTACATGATGTTGTCACTTACCAGTTTGAGGATGCCCCTAGCCGAGCACGAAGAATCGCCCGGCATGGCGATGTAATCATTTCTACCGTGAGGACCTATCTCCAGGCAATTGCGCCTATTGAGAAACCACCGGAAAATTTGATTGTATCGACTGGTTTTGCGGTTGTTCGACCTGACAGCAAATTGTTTGACCCAGGTTTCTGTAAGTTTGCATTGCGAGAAAGTTCTTTTCTTTGGGAGGTCGAAAACCGGTCTACGGGGGTGAGCTATCCAGCTATAAATGCCTCAGACCTAGCTGATATCCGCATTCACCTTCCGTCTCTGAATCTCCAATGCCAAATTGCCGACTACCTTGACCGCGAAACCGCGCGCATCGATGCGCTGGTGGCGGAAAAAGAACGCATGCTGGCCCTGCTGAAAGAAAAGCGCGCCGCCCTCATCAGCCGCGCCGTCACCCGCGGCCTCAATCCCGACACCCCCCTCAAACCCTCCGGCGTCGACTGGCTGGGGGATATACCGGCGCATTGGGAAGTGATGCCAATTAAGTATGTTGCGACGGTTGGCAACGGATCAACGCCAGCCGTCGACAATGTGGACTATTGGGATGAAGACGGCTTTCCTTGGCTAAACAGCTCCGTTGTCAACGCCGATTATGTGAAGGAACCATCAAGGCATGTTACAGCCAAGGCGCTGACGGAGTGCCATCTGCCAACAATAAATCCCCCCGCCGTTTTGGTTGGCATTACGGGCCAAGGCAAAACTCGTGGGATGGCTTCGATATTAACGATTGAGGCAACAATCAATCAGCATCTTGCGTTCGTAGAACCAAGGGGCGAAAGGATAACGGCAGAATATCTGCGTTACGTCCTCGTACGAGCTTACTCTTTTCTCAGAAGCGACAGTGATGGCTCGGGGAGCACGAAAGGAGCCATTACATGTGAACAACTTGCGAACTTTCGTATCACGCTGCCTCCTGAAAATGAACAAGTTCATATCGTTCGGCGAATTCAAGAAGGCAAGCATGTCATGGATCGTCTACAACAAGAACTTAACAGCTCAGTCAGACTTCTCAAGGAACGCCGTGCCGCCTTGATTACAGCTGCCGTCATTGGGCAAATCAATTTCAGTCCAGACAGTAAAAATTGTAGAAGAATTGAAAATAAAGCAATCGAGGTCAACGGGGATTCCCCTTGTTAATTGCCTTGCCATAACTGTGAAAACTCTTTAAAGTTTCGATATTATGCACATTACCACCACACACTACACCTTGGGAGCAGCCCCCGTTACGGGAGCGGGCTTGGGTATATCGCCCACCGACCTCGACACGGCACTGTCCGGTCCGGTTGCCGCGGTGGTCTTTGACGATGCGGGCAATGACAAAATAGCCGCGCTGCTCGGTGGCGTGGCCGATACGGAGTTTACCCAGAAGAATCTGGATGTGCTCCTGAACCATGAGCGCGAACCAGAAGACTGGCGCGTGGGCGAGGCACTGGCAGAATGCTATTTGTCGGAATGCAGGAGCTGCCATTTCCCCTGGCCCGATGGTCGCGATGAACGTAAGCGCGGTTCGAGTCTGCCGGGCGCGGATTTGGTGGGCTTTCACCGCGATGGCGAGGCCGATCACTTCGCCTTTGGCGAAGTGAAAACCTCAGCCGAACAGGCTTATCCGCCCGGTGCCGCCTACGGACGACACGGATTAAAGCAACAGATGGAGGATTTGCGTGACCGGCGGGAGATTCGCGATGATCTGGTTAAATATCTTGCACACCGTGCGGTGAATGCCACTTGGAAAGATCGTTTCCAGTCCGCCGCCGGGGTGTATTTGCGAGATCCTGGCGATGTGCGGATTTTTGGCCTATTGGTGCGAGATGTGCCGCCGAACGAGGATGACTTGCGTGCTCGGGTGAATGGGCTTGCGCAATACTGTCCAGCCTCGACGGTTATTGAGTTGCTGGCGCTCTATCTCCCTCAAGGTCGAATTGCTACTTTGGGCGCACAGGTCATGACATCTCGACAAAACGGAGGTGCCCGATGAGCCTGCGCAAAGAAGAACTGGATCGTTTGGACAATCACTGGGCCGTCCTCGCAGTAGGTGTCGAAGAGCGTGAACGTGGTCTGGAAGTTGCCAACGCGCGGCTGGTCGCCAAAGCGGTGGGCAGACAAATGCGCCTCGCTTTCGAAGAGCGGGCCAGCGACGGGGATTTACTGCACCGTCTTGCGATGGCCTACGAGATGGCAGCCATCGAAGGCCTGACGGCACTCCTCAACCTTTCCACTGCAGAGGCCGCCTTGCGGGAACAATGTGTAGCCGGTGCGTGGCGCGCCTTTGAACTGAGGCGTTTGTTCGAAGTTCCTGATGCTGTTGAAGAACGCATCTTTCATGTCCTCCATTTATCGGCACTGGCTTATTGCGGAGATCGTTGGTCGGATATCCGGCGTTGGTATGTGGAGAATGGATGCAGCATCGCGGAGCTCTCCGCAGCGGATCAGCCATGGCACTACCGTTTGCTCTTCCGGCTCTTCGATTGTTGGGTGCGTCTTTTCCGTAAAAAAGGATGGGACGATCTCGACCGCATTCGTGAAATTGTAGCCGGGTTGCGGGAGGATCAGCGGCAATACGAGCGGACTTCGCTAGACAGTGGCTCTAATGAACGAGATCGGGCCATGGCGCTACGATTGATTGCATTCTATAACTGGGCCAAAGCCACGGAACTGCTGGCCAAGTATGTATTACAGGGGGAGCCAAGAGGCATCAACGCGCTCCTTGACAAACATTTCGAGGCGGCGGCGGAAGCGGCGACCGCTGCAAGCGATGCTCAACTGGAAGTTCTCATGCGATGGCTGCATGCGACTGCCCGGCAGATGATCTCCGGTTCGCTTTGGTGGGTTGCCCACTCAATCAATTCTCGAGTCACTCGTTTTGTTGGGTCAGCCACCAAGCACCAGGCTATGTTTGAGCTTTTGCCACCACAAAGGGCGGCCTTGCAGGAACAGGGGCTGCTCGATCAAGCGGCCACAGCGGTGGTTATTGACCTGCCGACGTCAGGGGGCAAGACCCTGCTGGCTCAATTCCGTATTCTCCAAGCTCTCAATCAGTTCGCAGAAGAAAGTGGTTGGGTCGCCTATGTGGTGCCTACCCGTGCCCTCAGCGCCCAAATCACCCGCCGCTTGCGCCGCGATTTTACGCCCATCGGCGTGCGCGTGGAGCAATTGACCGGTGCCGTTGAGATTGATGCCATCGAAGCGGAGATGCTCTCAGCGCAGGCGCGTGGCGATGAACGCAGCTTCGACGTGCTGGTGGCGACACCGGAAAAGCTCCAACTGGTGATCCGAAATAAGAAGGTGCAGCGTCCGCTGGCGTTGATCGTGATGGACGAGGCCCACAACATAGAGAACAAGTCGCGCGGAATGCGTATTGAGCTACTGCTGGCTACGGTCAAGCAGGAGAGCAGCCAGGCGAATTTTCTGCTGTTGATGCCGTTTGTTGAAAAAGCGGAGGCACTTGCCCGATGGCTTGCCAATGACGTTGGCGGCGGTCGCTCGATCAGTCTCGGCAGCAGTGTCTGGAGACCCAACGAGCGCATTGTCGGCATGTTTCGTGCTGAGGCCGACGATAACCAGAGAGCAGGGTGGCGGCTCCAATATCAAACTCTGGTCACAACGCCGAAAACGATTCATCTGGCTGGAATCCATCAAGTTGGCGGGATAAAGCCGCTCGACCTAGCCAAATCCAAGTTGATCAGGGCAAATGGAGAGCAACAGGGCTTTGGCCTCCAAGCGGCCGCAATGGCCACAGTCTTTTCTTCGCGTGGCACAAGTATCGCCGTCGGGGGAACAATTCCCTCGGCATGGTCCATGGCACGGGAGGCAGCGAAGAAACTGCCACAAATTGACACACCATCAGAACGTATTCAGCTCGTCCAAAAGTTCCTCGCAGCGGAGATCAGCCCTGACTTCGAGTTAGTTGAGATGCTTGCCCGAGGGGTTGCCGTGCATCATGCGGGCCTTTCCGACGAGATGAGAGCGCTTGTCGAATGGTTGGCGGAGGAAGGCGATATCCGCGTGCTTTGCGCGACGACTACGCTGGCTCAGGGCATCAATTTTCCGGTTTCATCGGTATTCTTGGCAACAACATCAATGAAATCGCGGAAGTTTCCGTATCAAGTTGATATGGCACCCCGCGAGTTTTGGAATCTGGCTGGGCGTGCGGGCCGCATGAATCAGGACAGCGTTGGGGTTGTTGGTATCGCCGAGGCAAACCGGCCAGAAGAGATCGTTCGTTTCGTGAAAGAAGCTACGGGGGAACTGGTGTCACGCTTGGTGATTGTCGTGGCAGAACTGGATGCGGCCAATTCGCCCGATGAGCTCTCCGCCGTAATTCAACAAGAACAATGGGAAGACTTCCGCTGCTATGTGGCCCACCTGGTTCATGAGATCGGCAACTTGGAACGCGTTCTTTCGAGGACTGAGTTGTCCCTACGAAACACCTTTGGCTACCGTGTCCTTCAAGAAAGCGTCGAAGGCCGCGCTCGTGCCCAAAAATTGATCGAAGCCACCAAACAATACGCGCGGAAAATTTCGGCTAATCCCGGCCAAGTGGCGATGGCCGACATGACCGGCTTTTCGTTCGAGGGGGTCGGTAGAGCATTGCTCGGAGTCAGCGCTCTTGAGCGGAAGCTTACGGCCAATGATTTTTCCACCGAGCGACTTTTTGGAAACGACGGCGGCATGGCTGACTTTTATGGCATCATGCTTCGCATTCCTCAACTTGCGCGAAACTTGGACGAACTCACGACCTCTGGCACTGACAACCGTCAACTGGCAGACATAACCAAAGCTTGGGTGGAAGGGCGGAGTCTTCGGGAAATCGCCACAACCTATTTCCAAGCGGATGGCGACGCCACTCTTGCGATTACGAAGGCATGTCGCGCCATCTATCGGAACCTTGCCAACAACGGGACGTGGGGGCTATCCGCGCTCAGTCGGCTATCGGGAATCGATTTCGAAATTCTTACGCCTCAGCAGAAGCGGCAAATCGATCTACTTCCGGCGATGATTTACCACGGCGTGAAGACAGAGGAAGGTGTCCTCATGCGCATGAATGGTGTCCCCCGCTCGATTGCCGAGCGAATGGGCGAACGTTATCAACAAATAGGCAACGCGGATGGCGTTGGATCTGGCATCCAGAAAGTCCGGCAATTTCTCGGTTCGGCGGATATTGAAACCTGGAACCGGGCGCGTCCCAGCAACGCCCCGCTCTCCGGCCGAGAATATAAGGAGGTCTGGAAAGTTATTTCCGGTGACGAGCGATAAGGTTTGCGCGGCGCTGGATGTGGCGACTCCAACGGCCAATGCGCTGATCCGCGGGTTCGTGCAGCTTGGTATCCTGCAGGAGGTCACCGGACAGCAGCGGGGACGAGTTTTTGTGTTCCAACGTTACGTAAACCTCTTCGTTATTAAAAGTTAGCGACGTTTCTTTAATTAAAGCGATTGATAAGTTAAAGTTGAGCAAGTGGATCATTGCCATGAAACAGACCAGCGAAGCTGCCTTTGAAGCCGCCCTTGAGGCGGTGTTGCTGGCTGATGGGTATCTTCCATCCAGCGGCTTTGAGCGTGAGCGGATGGGTCTTCCCAGAAAAGGTGGAGGCATGAGTCACGTTGCCCACGGTGCAAAGGTCACCTTGCAAATACAGGTATTTGTTTCTTGATCTTCATAAGCGCCAGTGGTACACATAAAGTAATAAAAAATGTAACCTTATGTGGACTATGTCGATGCAACCGATGAAAGAATTAACCCGACTTCTGGAGCGCCTGGCCAGCGCAGAGCAGTATCTTTTTTCCCTCGACGATCTGCGCGGCGCCTTGCCGGAAGCAAGTACCGGCGCCTTCAAGGCCTTGCTATGTCGGGCGGAGAAGGCCGGGCTGCTGCGTCGGGTCTGCCGGGCAATCTATCTCTATCCGCGGGTGGCCTACCCGGCCGGGCTGGTCCTGTTTCATGCGGCGGCGAAACTGCGGGCGGATGCCTTCAATTACCTGAGTCTTGAGACGGTGTTGAGTGATGCCGGGGTGATCTCGCAGATTCCTCTGCACTGGATTACCCTGATGTCTTCGGGACGCAGCCATATCGTGAACTGCGGCGATTTCGGCCATATCGAATATATCCACAGCAAACGCCGGCCGGCGGATGTCGCCGGCCAATTGCACTATGATCAGGACTGTCGTCTGTGGCGGGCCTCGGTGGCTCTGGCCCTGCAGGATATGAAGTTGACCCGGCGCAGTATGGATCTGATCGATTTGGGGGTGGCCGATGAACATGTTTGAGCAGCTTGTCGAGCAGGCGATGCGCAACAATCAGCTGCTTGCGCCGCTCCGCGTGGTGGTGGAGAAAGAGCTTCTGCATCATGACATCCTGCGCGAAATGAGCCGGGCCGGATTCCTGAAAGACCTGACCTTTATCGGCGGCACCTGCCTGCGGGCCTGTTATGGTTCGCAACGTCTCAGCGAAGATCTCGATTTTACCGGAGGGGCCGATTTTTCACGCGACGGTTTGGCGGAACTCGGCAAGGTTTTGGTTGAGCGTCTTGAAGTAAAATACGGTTTACCGGTCGAGGTGAGTGAACCGCGTCGTGAAATGGGCAATGTCGATACCTGGAAACTGCGGGTTGTCACGCGGCCCGCCCTGAAACAGCTGCCGGCGCAGCGGATCAATATCGATATCTGCGCCTTGCCCAGCCATGACCGGCGGCCGATGATGCTGCGCAACCATTACGGCGTTGAAATGGGCACCTCGGGGCTTATTCTGCAGGCGCAAAGTCGTGAAGAGATCCTGGCCGACAAGTTTGTTGCCCTGGCCCTGCGGCCCAATCGGATCAAGAACCGCGATCTGTGGGATATTATCTGGTTGAACCAGCAGGGGATCAATCTCCCTGTGCCGCTGGTGTTGCAGAAGGTGACGGATCGCCGCCAGGATCACGCCGGTTTTCTTGAACAGCTGCAGCAGCGCACCACACTGCTGCAAGCTAACCCTGCCGCGCGCAAGGACTTTTTGACGGAAATGCGCCGTTTCCTGCCTCCGGCTACGGTTGGAGAAAGCCTTGAAAAGGACGAGTTTTGGGCATATCTCGTGGGTTTTGTCACCGATCAGTGCGAGCGGGTGCAACGGGAGGCTTAAAGGATGAATACGAGAGTGCAACCAGGGAGAGTGGCGTCATGAAACAGACTTCCGAAGCCGCCTTTGAAATCGCCATCGAGGCAGTGTTGCTGGCTGGCGGGTATCAACGGCTTTTGTCCACCGCCTTCGACCGTGAGCGGGCGATCTTTCCCGAAGTAGCGCTGGAATTCATTCGCGCAACGCAAACCAAAACCTGGGACAAACTGCAGACCCTGCACGGCGAGCAGACCGGCGAGCGGGTGTTGGAGGCCTTGTGCAAATGGCTGGACACCCATGGTGTGCTTACCACCCTGCGCCACGGCTTCAAGTGCTTCGGCAAGACCCTGCGCATCGCCTTCTTCCGGCCGGCCCATGGTCTTAACCCCGAATTGGAGGCTCGTTATCGGGCCAATCGCCTGGGTCTCACCCGGCAACTGCATTTCAGCGCCAAAAACGAGAAATCGCTGGATGTGGTGCTGTCGGTCAACGGTGTGCCGATCGTAACGCTGGAGCTGAAGAATCCGCTTTCCGGTCAGACCACGGCCAATGCAATCCATCAGTATCGCCATGACCGCGATCCGCGCGAACCGATCTTCCAGTTCACCAGGCGGACGCTGGTTCATTTTGCGGTGGACACGGAAGTGGTACACATGACCACCCGTCTGGCCGGCACGGGGACCCATTTTCTGCCCTTCAACCGGGGCAGTCAGGGCGGCGCGGGCAATGAACCGGACCAGGCGGGCCGCAACTATAAAACCGCGTATCTGTGGGAGGAGGTGTTGCAGCGCGACAGCCTGCTCGACCTGTTGGCGCGCTTTCTCCATCTGGATGTACAGGAGAAGATTGCCGAAGACGGCAAGAAGGTGCGCAAGGAAGGCATGATCTTTCCGCGCTATCACCAGTTGCAGGCGGTGCGGCAGATGGTGGCGGCCGCAAGTGCCGAAGGAGTGGGACATAACTATCTGGTCGAGCATTCAGCCGGGAGCGGCAAGAGCAATACCATCGCCTGGCTGGCGCACCGGCTCTCTTCGCTGCACAACGACCAGGATGAACGGATCTTCGACAGCGTGGTGGTGATCACCGACCGGGTGGTGCTGGACCGGCAGTTGCAGAATACGATCTACCAGTTCGACCACCGCCAGGGCGTGGTGCAGAAAATCGAAGAGGACTCGCGCCAGTTGGCCGAGGCGCTGGAATCCGGTGTGCCGATCATTATCACCACCTTGCAGAAGTTTCCATTTGTTGCCGGCCAGTTGATGAAGCTCTCCGAGGAGCGCGGTGAAAAAGGTTTCAGCCATCTGCCGACACGCAAATACGCCGTAATTATCGATGAGGCCCACAGTTCGCAGTCGGGCGAAACCGCCACCGAGCTCAAAGGTGTGCTGGGAGGCGCCGAGCTGCGCAGGAAAGCCCAGGAGATGGCCGAGGAAGAAGGCGAGGTTGAGCTGGAACGGCTGTTTCGGGCCATGGCCAAACGCGGTCATCAGCCGAATATGAGTTTTTTCGCCTTTACCGCCACGCCCAAACACAAGACCCTGGCTATCTTCGGTCGCGACGGCGAACCCTTTCACCGCTACACCATGCGGCAGGCCATCGAAGAGGGGTTCATCGAGGACGTGTTGGCCAATTATGTGACCTACAAGACCTACTACAAACTCATCAAGAAAGCTGAAGACGATCCCAACGTCGAGCGTAAGAAGGCGGCTCGGGCGCTCGCTCGTTTCCTGCGGCTGCATCCACACAACATCGGCCAGAAAACCGAGGTGATGGTCGAGCATTTTCAGCAGCACACCCGGCACAAGATCGGCGGCCATGCCAAGGCCATGGTGGTGACCGGCTCACGGCTGGAGGCGGTGCGCTACAAACAGGAGTTTGACCGCTATATAGGCGAGAAGGGCTACCCCATCAAGAGCCTGGTGGCGTTTTCCGGCACGGTCGAAGACGATAAACTGCCCGAGAAGACCTACACCGAAGTTGCAATGAACAGTGGGGTCAAAGAGAAGGAATTGCCCGACACCTTTGCCAAGCCC
>JANMSX010000057.1:0-8638 GCA_031389785.1 Desulfobulbaceae bacterium
CACGGCATCGGCCCCCGTTCTCTATGCCAATGAAGTTGGCAATAAAAGTTGCAATATGGCTGTAGAGCTAGGTCACAGCACTTCCCGTGCGCTTTTTAAATCGATTTTCAAAAAAGAAAAAGATCTTACCGATTGGTTTGAAGCCCAAATCAAACAGATGGGTGAACAAAATTATCTGGTTGCGCAGCTCAACTAAGGCATAAAAGAGACCATGAAAAGGAAATCATGAAAAATCTTTGTATGATTCTGTTAGCATTGGCACTGGCAAGCTTTGCCTGTGCTAAGGCTATCACCGTCAAAGAAGCTGATGTCCGTTCCGGCACCGATACGGAAGAAAAGCAACACGACCTGCTCAAGACAGGGGATGAGCCTGCCCAAAACGATAAATCCGCTGAGAGGCGCAATGTGCTGTTTGCTGACGGGAAATTGGGGGGCATAACCAGATTTGAAAAGGTCCCTGCTGATGAAGAACGTCTGATCAAAGAAATGGAAGTTATATTACAAGAAAAGATGTCCACAGATTATCCCGCAGCCCAAATCAAACGTGACGCGCACCCAAAAAATCTTGCCTGCCTGCAAGCAGAATTCAATGTGGAACCGAATATCCCGGCGGAGCTTAAAAAGGGTATATTTGAGTTTCCTGTGACCCATCCCGCCTGGATTCGAATTTCCAGTTCAAGCGGTAAGATCCAGTCGGACAAAGCCAAAGACGTCCGTGGTTTTGCCATAAAAATCATGGGGGTTAAAGGGGAGCGGTTTGAGGTGCAAAACGAGGAAAAAGAAACACAGGACTTTATATTAATGAGCTATCCGATCATGCCTTTAGGAACGGTTAAGCTGTTTCATGACGCGGTGTATTACAGCATCAAATGGTCGCCCCTGGTCTTTCTTTCCCGTCTCGTTGTGTCCGGCAAGTTCCATATAATTAACGAACTCCGCAAGGCGCGGCAAAACCAGACCTCGCCGTTGGATATCCGCTACTGGAGTACGACTCCTTATCTCTGCGGGCCAGATCACATTGTAAAATACTCCCTCGTCCCCACTTCGCGCATAAACAGCTCCTTGCCGCCAATACTGACCGATCATTATCTCACTGAAAATATGGAAAAACACCTGGCAGCGAATGAGGCAAGCTTTGATTTCATGGTTCAAGTGCAAAAAGACCCTGGCCGGATGCCGGTTGAGGATGCCGGCGTGGAATGGAACGAAAAAGAATCCCCCTTTATCAAAGTGGCTACCATTCGCATTCCTCCCCAAGCTTTCCGTACCAGGGAACGTGAGGAACTGGCTGAGGATTTGTCATTCTCCCCGGCGCATTCCCTGATTGAACATCGACCGATCGGCGGCATCAACCGGGCGAGGGTTGAAATATATCGGCACTTATCTGAATTCCGCCATAAAAAAAATAACAAGCACCTGATAGAACCCCGCAAGTAGCCGGACCCCTGCGGCGAGTGAGCCCTGTCATAGACGTAAGTCCGAAAAGAAGGAAGAAAGGAGAATAAAGAGTCATGGGTAAAGATATTAAACACTGATCGCAACGCATCAGCACACGATAAAAGCTGGCAGGCCGGCGTTACTCACCAAGGAGATCTACCATGAGCAAAGAAAAGACAACGCGTAATTCTGGAAAACGCAAACAGGAACAGGGCCCGGCCCCCTACGGAGACGCACAACCGGCGGCTGGCGGCGAACTGCACCAGATTGCCGACGGGAAACACCCCGCGCTCACCACCAACCAGGGTGTCGCGCTTACCGACAATCAAAACTCGCTCAGGGCCAATCAGCGCGGCCCTACCCTTCTGGAGGACTTTATCCTCCGTGAAAAAATCACCCATTTCGACCACGAGCGTATCCCTGAGCGTATCGTGCACGCGCGGGCGACGGGCGTGCATGGATTCTTCGAGCTGACCGCCTCGTTGAAAAAGTACACCACCGCCAGGATACTCTCCGAGGTAGGTGAGAAGACCCCCGTGTTTACCCGTATATCGACCGTCGCCGGCGGCGCGGGTTCGGTAGACACCCCGCGTGACGTCCGCGGCTTTGCCGTCAAGTTTTACACCAAGGAAGGCAACTGGGATCTGGTCGGCAACAACGTCCCGGTTTTCTTCATCCAGGACGCCATCAAATTTCCCGACCTCATCCATGCTGTAAAAATGGAACCCGACCGCGGCTTTCCACAATCGGCGACCGCGCACGACACCTTCTGGGATTTCATTTCGCTCACCCCGGAATCCATGCATATGGTGATGTGGATCATGTCTGATCGCACCCTGCCCCGTTCGCTACGGATGATCGAAGGCTTTGGGGTGCATAGTTTCCGACTGATTAACGCCGTCGGCGCATCAACCTTCGTCAAATTCCACTGGCGTCCCAAGCTCGGCCTGCAGTCCACCATCTGGGATGAGACCGTCAAGATTAGCGGTGCTGATCAGGACTTCCACCGCCGCGATATGTTCGACGCCATCGCGGCAGGCAATTTTCCCGAATGGGAATTCGCGGTGCAGCTTTTCACCCAGGAAGAAGCGGACAAATTCCCGTTCGATCATCTGGACGCGACCAAGCTGATTCCCGAAGAACTGGTGCCCCTGCAGGTGATCGGCCGCATGGTGCTGGATCGCTGGCCGAATAATTTCTTCGCTGAAACCGAACAAGTTGCTTACTGTCCAGCCAATGTCGTGCCAGGCATCGATTTCTCCAATGATCCCCTGTTGCAAGGCCGTTTATTCTCCTATCTTGACACGCAGCTTTCGCGCCTGGGTTCGCCCAATTTTCACCAGATCCCGATCAACGCGCCCAAGTGCCCCTTCGCCAACAATCAACGCGACGGACACATGCAGATGGCGCAACCGACGGGCCGTGTTGCCTATGAGCCCAGTTCCCTGTCCGACAACTCGCCACGCGAGACGCCCAAAGGCTTTCATAGCGCCGCAGTAACCGAAACCGGCGAGAAAGGGCGCATCCGTGCCGAGAGTTTCGCCGACCACTACAGCCAGGCGCGGCAGTTCTATCTCAGCCAAACCGCGTATGAGCAGGCGCACATCGCCTCGGCGTTAGTGTTTGAGCTTTCCAAGGTCGAACATCTGCATGTACGTGCGGCGATGGTCGGTCATCTGCGGCATATCGAAGAGGACCTCGCCAAGCGGGTCGCCGCCGGTCTTGGGTTAGACAAAATGCCCGCTGCTCCGGCGGCCGCAGCGCCAATCCAGAAGATGAAGCCTTCGCCCGCATTGCAGATCATCGGCAAGATGAAAGACACCCTCAGAGGGCGCGCGATCGGCATCCTGGTCGCGGATGGTTCAGACGGCGCGGTCATCAAGAAGATTAAAAAGGCCGCGACCGATGCGGGGGCTACCGTGAAGATCGTCGCCCAAAAAGTGGGCGGCGCGAAGCTTGCCGATGGCTCGATCCTGGCGGTTGACGGACAACTGGCCGGCACTCCTTCTGTGCTCTTCGACGCCGTCGCCGTCATCCTCTCCGATAAAGGCGCAAAAGCACTGGCAATGGAAGGCGCGGCGATCGACTTCGTGCGCGATGCTTACGGTCATCTCAAGGCCATCGCCGTCGACCAGGGCGGCCGGGCGCTTCTGAAAAAAGCGAATGTCGGACAAGACGCGGGCGTCGTGGATGCCAACGACAAAGACGCTTTTATTGCTGCGGCAAAGACCCGCCAATGGGACCGGGAAAGGTCTGTTCGGACATTAGCATAACCATAATTAAGGAAAGGAGGTGGAATGAGACAGAGAATCACAAAGTACCGGGGTGTGTGATTGACAATGCTCGTCATGACGCTCAGTATTAGGGCCTAATTTTGTTGGGAGAAATTTTACTGCAAGAGGAGGTTGAAAAATGAAAATATATAGGAGCGCTACGGCATAGAGAAGGAAGAAGCAGAAAAACAGAATAACGAAATGGGAAACCAACTATAAAGTTCAACCCCAAGAAAAGGAGAAAAATCATGGCAAGTAATGTGCTGAAACGCGATGTCACGGGTAAATGCGAAGAAGGTGAATGTCGTGATCGTGTAACTGAAGGAAATAAGAAACGCCAAGCCGAGATGGAAAAAGAAGGCGTAAAAGCACCCGAGAGTTATCCCAAGGTGCCCGGCGCCGAAAAACTCGATAACCCCGATAACCCGGCGGCCGGTATACCGGGAGGCGGTAAGAAATAAAGCGTCGAAGTGCGCGCCTGGGTTACGTGGCGGGCAACGGGTCCTAACCGTCGCCCGCCATCCGGCGTTTTACTGGTGCCTTTGAAGGTGATCGGCCGCATGGTTCATTGCAGATCATCGGCAAGTTGAAAGACACGCAAAGGCGGTCAGTCGCTTTTGAAAACAGCGAATGTTGGACAAGATGCGGGCGGCGAGGATGCCAACGACAAGGAGGATTTATTGCTGCCGCAGACGTGAGGGGGAGAATCAGCGACAGGACAGATCGTGCAATCAGCTCCATGACTTTCCGCTCAGTAGAACTGGTCAGGATACCCTCTGAAATCTAAGTGCTGAGCTTTTATGAAGGGAACTTTCACGTACGGTTTTCGGTGGAAAAGGAGGTATTGATGGAAAACGGATTGACTGCCGCCCTGACCCAAGGAGGATATTATTTCCTCACCGGGATCTGGTCTATCTTGAGTATCGGTACCTTCCAAAAGGTCACCGGCCCCAAGCATGACCTCTGGCTCGTGAAAACGGTGGGAGTGATCCTCTCCGTCATCGGGGCGGCCCTAATGGTCGCGGGATCAGGGGGAGAGTTAGTCCCGTCAATAATAGTGCTCGCCATAGGTACTGCTGCCGGACTTACCGGCGTCGAGATCATCTATGTTAAAAAGCGCATCATCGCACCAATTTATCTACTTGATGCGGTCGCTGAATTACTGTTCATAGCTTGGTGGATCAAGAATCTTCTCTAAAAGAGAAAATCCATATAACTTGGAGCAGCGGCCGGTCGAGCTTCGTCATGGCGTCTTTTCCTCCCTTCTTGAGGGTCCGGAAGCATTGACCATGACGTGGAACGGGGAAGGTTAGTATTGGCAAAAAAGTAATATGTGAGGAGAGTGGCCGATGTCGCTTGATGACTATAGGACCAAACGGCAGCTCAATAAGACACCGGAACCGTCTGGCAGAGTCAGCGCCGACGGAGACGGGCATAGATTCGTCATACAGGAGCACCATGCCAGCCGTTTGCACTTTGACCTGCGGCTGGAAATGAATGGCGTCCTGAAAAGCTGGGCCGTTCCCAAAGGCCCATCACTGGACCCTCACGTTAAGCGCCTCGCCGTACAGACCGAGGATCATCCCGTAGACTATCTCACCTTCGAGGGCACCATCCCGGAAGGCAACTACGGCGCAGGAGAGGTGGCTCTATGGGACATCGGCAGCTATGAGCTCGTTGACCCGCAAGACCCTGAGGAGGGAATCAGCAAGGGAAAACTCAGTTTCAAGCTTAAAGGCACCCGGCTGCGTGGAGAGTTTCATCTGGTGCGTACCAGACAAGCCAAAGACTCATGGCTGCTGATGAAAAAGCCAGATGAGTGTGCAGTTCCAGGGTGGAAGATTGAGACCATCCTGACCACTAAGCACAGACGCCACGGTATTGCCCAAGCATCTACTGTGGTGATGGACAATACCCAGAAACACGCGGTGGAGATAAAAATAGGCATTCCCGCTCCCTTCCCAGACAAAGTTGAGCCGATGCTGGCGACACAAGTCGATGAGCCATTCGATGACGCAGACTGGATCTTCGAGGTCAAATGGGACGGCTACCGCAGCATCTGTTACATGGATCACGACCGGATCCGGTTCGTTTCCAGGGGTCACATCGATCTGGGGGAGAAGTTCCCTGACCTCGTGGCGGCGCGTTCTGAGATAGCGGCGCAGACGGCCGTAATCGACGGCGAGATCCTTGCCCTGAACTCTGAGGGTAAGCCGGACTTCCAGCTCATCCAGAACGCATCCGGCTTTCGTCCAGGCCCGAGCCGCACTGAGAAGCCCGTTTTAGTCTATTATGCATTCGATCTGATCTACTGCAACGGCCGCGACCTCAGCAACGAACCCCTGGTCGACCGCAAACGCCTGCTGTCGCAGATTATAGACAGTCAGGGCAGGATCCGGTTCAGCGACCATGTGGAGGGGAAGGGAACTCTGCTCTTCCAGCACGTCCACGAGCAGGGGATGGAAGGGATAATGGCCAAGGACGGCCAGAGCAAGTACGAACAGCGACGCAGTAAACGATGGCTCAAGATCAAGACAGCGAAAACGATCGATGTGGTCATCGGCGGCTACACCGAGGGGCGCGGGAGCCGGTCGCCTTTCGGCGCTTTGATCCTCGGCCTCTACGACGAGGGCGAACTGCGCTACACCGGCAAGGTGGGTGGCGGCTTCAGCGATGATAGCCTGAAACAGATATATGACCGGATGCATACACTGCGGACAGACAAATCCACGTTCAGGACCCCGCCGAAGACGGATAAGAAACCGCAGTGGGTCCGCCCCGAACTGGTCTGCGAGGTACGTTTCCAGGAGATGACTGACGACGGAAAACTCCGCCACCCGATATTCATGCGGATGAGAGACGATAAAGACCCACAGACATGCACGTTGGCGGCGCAGGAAAGTGTGCGGGTGAAGCAGAAGCCTGCGAGCTCGCCGGAGATCGGGCGCTCAGCCGTTGGTGCGCCGACTTCCGCGCAAGCCGAGGAGTTTTTTGCAGAAGACAAGCTGCAAGGCAACCGCCACGTATTCGTGGACGGCTTTGAGCTCGCGCTCACCAATCTGGAAAAAGTCTACTGGCCCGACGACGGCCTTACCAAGGGCGACCTCGTACGCTACTGCTACAGGATTGCCGATACCCTTCTGCCGCACCTCGAGGATAGACCACTGGTCCTCAAGAGATACCCCAGCGGGATCAATGGAGAGGCTTTCTACCAACACAATGTCGAGGACGTTCCGCCGTTCGTGGAGACCTGGACATCGCCCGCCAACGACGAGGGCGAGCGGGTGACTTATGCCTTGTGCAACAACAGGGCCACCTTAGTGTACCTCGCAAACCTGGGAGCAGTTCAAATCAGCCCCTGGCACTCCAAACAGATGACGAGCCAATACCCGGACTATGCGGTCTTAGACCTTGATCCCGGCCCGGACGCAGAGTACCCGATGATCTGCGGAGTGGCGCTGTTGATCCGGGATATCCTCACAAACTTGGGTTTACAGTCTTACCCGAAGACTTCCGGCAGCCGCGGCATCCACGTATACATTCCCCTGGAGCCGGTTTACACCCATGAGCAGGCGACCGCGTTTATGGAGGTTGTGGCGCGAATCACTCAGACGCAAAGACCGAAGGACACAACCGTTGAGCGGATGACAAAAAACCGCCCTGCCAACAGCATCTACATCGATTATCTCCAGAACGGATTGGGCAAGACGCTAGTGGGCGTCTACACGGCCAGGGCAAGGGCGGGGGCAACAGTCTCGGCGCCGCTGTCGTGGGAGGAGGTCAAACAGTGCGTCCGACCGAGGGAGTTTACCATCAAGACTATGGTCGAGAGGATCGGAGAAGTAGGCAACCTGTTCCGTCCGGTGCTGGAGGTGAAACAGGACCTGCGGAACGCACTGGAGACACTACAGGCCGGTTAATGCAGCTGGCCTGATCAAGGAGTTTACATTATGAGATCTATATGGAAAGGGCTTATCAGCTTCGGGCTGGTTAACATACCCGTGGCGCTCTACCCCGCCATTGAGGACAAGCAACTGCACTTCCACCAAATCCACAAGGAGGATGGCGGCCGCATCGGCCACAAGCAGGTTTGCAAGGTTTGCGGTAAGAGTCTGGAGGCCGAGGAGATCGTTCGCGGTTACGAATACGAAAAAGACAGATACGTCACCCTCTCCGATGAGGACTTCGACACGTTCGCCAGCGCCGCCAGCCGCGCGATAGCGATACAGGAATTTGTCGATGCCTCGGCCATAGACCCGATCTACCTCGACAAAGCCTACTATCTTGGCCCCGACGAAGCCGGGAAGATGCCCTACGCCTTGCTGGCGGAGACCCTGAAACGCGCGAAGAAAGTCGGAGTGGCGAAGCTGGTGATGCGCGACAAGGAATACCTCGCTCTCATCCGGCCAACGGATCAAATGCTGGTGCTGAACATTATGCACTACCCTGATGAAATCCGAAAACCCGAAGGGATCGGGCTGCCGTCTGCCGATGTAAAACTTGGCGAGCGTGAGCTTGAGATGGCGGATTTGCTCGTTAAAAGCATGAGCGGAAAGTTTAAGCCCACGGAGTTTCACGACACCTACCGGGAAGAACTGGTGGAGATGATCCGCGCGAAGGCAGAAGGCGCCGAATATAAGCACAAGGAGACGAAGCTCCAGCCGACCAATGTGATTGACATCGTCTCCCGTCTCAAGGCGAGCATCGAGCAGGCTGAAGAACAGAAAAAGGCCAAGACGGCGGGATAGAAGTCTCTCGAAGTTGATGGTTCACTAAAATCGACAAGGGAGAAAAAGCCATGAAGAGCAATTCTGGATAAACCGAGGAACGCATTATTGCGGCGGCAAAGACCCGCGAACATGGGCATAGCCGCACGTTCCGTAAAATTAAGGAGGGGGTGGTGGACGGTCTGACCAACAGGCTATGCG
>JANMSX010000059.1:0-43950 GCA_031389785.1 Desulfobulbaceae bacterium
TTTTTACCGAAGACATGTATTATCTTGGACTGTTTTGGGGGTCAGTTGATACTTACAACAAAATCTCATTCTATAATAACGGTATCTTCTTGACAGATGTTTCGGGTATAAATGTAGCATCACCGGCTTCTGGAAATCAGGTAGTGCCTGGCCAGAATCTTTTTGTACATTTAAATAATTTACCAGCATTTGATCAAATTCGACTCACTAGCACACAGTTTGCGTTTGAATTAGATAATATCGCAGCCGCTGCAGTACCCGAGCCGGCCACCATGCTGCTCTTCGGCACCGGCCTTGCGGGTCTGGCCGGTGTAGCTCGGAGAAAGAAAAAATAACCTCAACCGCGTCGTTCATGGAAATCGCTGCTCTGGTGGTTTCGTGAACTATATGGGGCTCCATCCGCTCATAACAAAGCAACCATCGGCTGTCAGTCGATGGTTGCTTTGTTTTTCTTAGCTCAAGTTTCTTCCCTGCAGGGCGGTTGTCGTCGCCTGCATGCTGATAGACCCTGCGTTTCAACAGACCTCCGAATGCAATCTACGAAATTGCATGATGTGGAGTTACTACTTGCCTTGGAATACTTTTCCCCGGATTTATCATGTCGAGACCCCTCAAAACATAGAAATTTCCGTTTTTCCTGTTTTCCGGACTGTAATCCGAAAAATTTCCTTAAAACAGAACGGATTGATGGTTCGGGTTGATCAAACAATTTTTCGACTCCAAACGATCCACTTGACGAGTTAGGATAGGTATCACTCCAGCAAGTGAGAAATATATTAGGGATTAGTTCCATCAAGCATGAAAATTTCCTTTTCTGTGACTCACGAACTTCGTATCAAGAGCAATAAAAGAATCGGAAGGTTCTCATAAATAAAAATATTGTATAATTACCTTCACTTCGGAGATCCACAAGCTGTTATTAAACAGCATAATACGAACAAACCTCTGCTTTAAAATTCTCATGGCTCGATAATTGCAAGATTACTAAATACAGCGAAACCTGTAGGTCTACTATGGGGAGAGCAATCGCAGCATTCGAGAGGAGAAATCCCTTAAGATACAAAAATTGGTAGAAAAACATGAAGAAAGCATTTTTAACAAGTTCATTATTAGCAATGGCAGGTGTTGGCATATTGGCAGGAAGTGCATCAGCGTTGTCTTTGGCGTGGAATACCGATTTATTACTCAGCAATAAGTCAAATACAAAAACTGAGAAAGTTGTTAATCCAGTTCTTCAATTATCAGATATGACATTGGAAGGGAAAAATGCTGACGCTTTTTATGGAGTATTTGATTCGTCCCATGTTGATGCGAGTAAGGCAGGAGATGGCTTTGTTCTTCTAGATAAAACTGACCATAACAACGGATTTGAGCTCAGTGGATTTAAATTCGAATTAACGGCAAGTCCGATTGCTGATGGCAAACCTGATAATGGTACATACGTCCTGAGTTGGGATGAAGGGCTGCCTCCTTCGTTCTTTGATTTTGTATTTGCGGTGAAAGGTTCTAAAAAATATGCATTGTATCAGTTTAATGACGTAGGACTTTTTAGTAGTCCTGGTCAATTCGATGGAACATATATTGTAAATATTAAAAATAACGGAAGACAATTTGCTGGTTTGTCACACATGGATGTCTATGGACGGGCTAGTGCCCCCGTCCCCGAGCCTGCCACCATGCTGCTCTTTGGCACCGGTCTCGTGGGTCTTGCCGGATTAGCGCGGAGAAAGAAAAAATAGCCCCCTTAGAGTCACTCTTGAAAGTCGCTGCTGGACTTGGTATCGCGAGACATGGCCCTGCATCCGCTCACGATGACGTATCGCCAACGGTCGGAAGTGTTTGACTCCGGCTGAAGCAGAACACATTCCTGCAGCAGCCAAGAAGTCAAATAATCCTGGCTATTTTCAATGGAAACAAGAACAACCACCGACAGGCAATCGGTGGTTGTTCTTGTTTTTCCTGCATGCACTCACCGAACGCCAGGGATAGATACAGCCATTACCCGATTCTTTTCACTTTCCGG
Organism: Desulfobulbaceae bacterium; assembly: GCA_031389785.1. Taxonomy (GTDB): domain Bacteria; phylum Desulfobacterota; class Desulfobulbia; order Desulfobulbales; family Desulfocapsaceae; genus Desulfoprunum. The sequence continues at coordinate 2,024 of JANMSX010000059.1, forward strand.
TTTTCCTGGAAAACGGAAAAATGCGGAAAAATATATTTTATTGTTTTATTCTATGATTTTATAATATTTTATGAAATGTTGAATGAGGCCGTTGATGGCGGGATGGAAGGATGGAAGGATGGAAGGAAAGACCAGGCCTTATGTATTGAAATATTAGTATAATTTTCTTTTATGCATGACAAGGAATTTTGGCCAGCTTCGGCATGCCGGAAAATGGCCGTACCTGCTTCCGTTACAATGCGGTGTTCCTGTCTCGATGGTTTGCTGATCTTGTTTGGATTAGTCCTTTGATATGGATACATTAGTCTAATGCACATCATCCTCACAGTTACGTCTGCCACTTATTTTATTTTTGGCACTAATCTTGCTGATAACAGGTAATAAGAAAAGAGCCATCTGCACGAGGGTAGATGGTAATTATATAGCGGGCAGGGTGTCCGAAAAAAAGAGAAGCAGAAGCATTTTTAAAAGATGATCTTACCGCACTGGCAACTACATTTTTTCAGAGGGGGATTAGTATGAAGAAAATACTAACACTGAGTTTGATTTTGCTAGCCTTATTTGCAGGAAGAGCTGAGGCCATTACGCTTGGATTTGACGGTATAACCAATAATAATGCAGGTGATATTACAATTGGAGAGACTCAGTTGTTTATCGACATAACCTCTCCCAATGAAAACAATGTGTTATTCACCTTTAGAAATACGGGACGCTTCGCATCATCTATTGCAGACATCTATTTTGATGAAACGATACCCCCTTTATTTACAAGAATAACCCTTATTGACGACAGCTTAGCTGGGGTAGATTTTGAGGTAGGAGCTAGGCCACTAAATCTCCCTGGAGGAAACGGATCTCCCGTATTATTCGTAACTGCGTACTCTGCTGATTCTGAAACGCCCACACAACGAATGGGTGTAAACCCTGGTGAGTGGGTAGGCATATCATTAGGCCTTATTACCCCTGGTAGTTTTGATGCCGTGGTAGCTGCACTTGGCAACCATGATTTCAGGATTGGCATTCATGTACAGGGATTTGCAACTGGCGGAAGCGAAAGTTTTATTAATGGTGGCGCCCCCGTCCCCGAGCCAGCCACCATGCTGCTCTTCGGCGCCGGGCTTGCCGGTCTGGCCGGGGTGGCCCGCAGGAAGAAGAAAGCCTGAAATACAACCATACGTTCAGCCATTAGGCACATCCAGGCAGGGTCCGAATCGGACCCTTCCTTTTTTTATCCTGCTCTTCTCCCCTTCCGGACCCTGCCCGTTCCTTTCCACGCATTTCAAGAAATTCACCCAGATGATCGCCGGTTTCCCGCTGAATATCCTGCCTTCCTGATACCTCCCCTCCTCCGCCTGCAGACAGATTCGTCAAAGCACAACGGCACCGGCCTGCATGCAACGCGCGACCACAATCTGCGCCTTGGTCATTCCGAACGAATGTGAGGAATCTCAAGAAATCTCTCATCGGTTGTAATGACAGAATATCATAGGGTGCAAGATAGAATGAGATTTCTCCCTGCGGTCGAAATGACAAAGGGGGGGGGCGAAATGACCAACGAGGGGAGACCAGAATGACAAAAGGAGGGGAGGTCGAAATGACAAACCTCGTATGGAGCGCTGCTGAAAAGTCTCGTATGAAGGGTTGCTGAAAAGCAACGTATGGAGCGCTGCCGAAGAGTTACTAAATTTTTTCGAAAAATGGAAATTTCCTCCTTTTTTTCCACTTTTTCGTATATTATCAAAAACCCTTCCCTGACAGTCTCGCTCCTAGATTCAATATGCAGCCGGCAAATATGAACACGACACAGCTCTTCACGGAAAACATCAATCAGGATATCGAACGACTCATCCATAATCAGAAAAGTCTCCTTGATGTCATGCCGGCCATGGTTCTCATCACCAAGGGGTACGACTCCCTGGAATACATGAACCCAAGCGCCATCCGTTTCTTCGGCGACCTCCTTAAGGGCGAGTCCGGCAACCGGAAATATTCCGCCGCGGAGACGATCAGATCCCTCCTCCTGCTGGTCAGCAAAGCCCAGACGCTGAAAAATGACGGCCAGAAGCTGGAGGAAAAAATCAATGGCCACCATATCGAATACGGCCTCGCCCCCTTCATCGGTTACCGCGGCGACAACGACCTATTCTGGCTCTTTGTCCATGACCTGACGGAAGAAAAAAACCGCATCGAAGAACTGTCGCTTTTCCACAACAGCATCGAAACAATTCTTTCCCATAAGATCAGCGAGCTGAACGAAAGCGAACGGATCCGCCAGAGTCTCTCGCAGGAACTCAACCACCTGAAGGATCACCTGATGAAAAAGCAGCCGCCCGAAGGCACCATGGTCGGCAGCAGCAAGGCCCTGCGCGAGCTGCGCGACATGGTCTTTCAGGTGGCCAAATCGGACGCCACCATCCTCATCACCGGCGAATCGGGAACGGGCAAGGAGCTGGTCGCCAACCTGCTCCGCGAAACCAGCAACCGCTGCAACAAACCCTTCCTGAAGATCAACTGCAACACCATCAACGATTCCCTGCTGGAGAGCGACCTCTTCGGTTACGAAAAAGGGGCCTTTACCGGGGCCGACAGTAAAAGGAAGGGGAAATTCGAGGTGGTCGACGGTGGCACCATCTTTCTCGACGAGATCGGCGATGTCAGCCCGAGGATGCAGGCCGCCCTGCTCAGAGTCCTGCAAGACGGAGAATTAATCCGGGTTGGCGGAAATTCACCGGTCAAGGTCGACGTCCGCATTATCGCCGCGACCAACGCCGACCTGGTTAAGGCCGTGCAGGCTGGAACATTCCGCCTCGATCTCTACTATCGCCTGAATATCATAAATATCTCCATCCCGCCCCTGCGGCAGCGCAAGGAGGATATTGTCGATCTCGTCACCCATTTCATCAGGCGCTACCGGCAAGCCTTCAAGAAAGATATCAATTTCCTGCCCCAGTCAGTCATCGACCGCCTCTTGCAGCACGAGTGGCCCGGCAACGTCAGGGAACTGGAAAATGTCATCCAGCGGGCCGTGCTTATGGCGAAAGGCAACATCATCACCGAAAACGAGCTGCTCTTCGATATCCAGGCCGAGAACCAACAGAGCGCCTCCACCGCCTCCTACCTCCAACGCCTGGAGGGACAGTCGCTGAAAGGGATGATCGCCGAACTCGAACGCGAGATCATCAGCTATTCGCTTGAAAAACACAAAGGTAACGTGACACAGGCCACCAGTGAATTGCAGATCGGCAAGACGGCCTTCTATGAAAAGATGAAACGCTACGAGATTATACCAAAAGAACTCAAGTGATTTTAAATAGGCATCTTTATTGCATAAAAACAAGGGAATTGTGCGTCCCGAGTTGTTGAACTCATTTTCTCATACCTTTTATGACTGAGCGGTTTCACCATAAAGAATCCTGTCCTTTCTGGTCTGCCGATACGCTGACCTGCGGTCTCGACAGCGGCGGCCTCTTCATCCCATTGGACGACGACCATATCGAGGTGTACTGCAAGACCGGGGAATTTCCCCAGTGCCTGCAGTACAGCATCAGCTGTGAATCCTATCTGCAGACCAGGGCCGAAATGATGACAAACGACAATCGCCGCAGACATGCCCGGGTGGAATGCTGTCACAGCCTGACCCTGGCGTGGCCGAGCGACCCCGACGTGAGCCCCTCGCATTCCTCGATTGAGGCCGCAGCCATCGATATGAGCATGGGCGGCCTGCGTTTGCGCAGCCTGGCCCCTCTCAGCAATGATACCGTCGTCTGGTTTTCCTTTGACGAGCCAGTCTCCGGACTTCTGCAGTCGGGTGCCGCCACCATCAAATGGTGCCACCGGCTGATCGACAGGTCCGAGTATCAGGCCGGCCTTGCCTTCCTCGGCAATCTGCCGTTTGAGGCCATGGCCAGATATTTCGACCAGCGCTAACCCGGATTTCCTTCCCTTGCGGCCATTGTCCGCCGCACCAGCCAGACCAGACCCAGGACCGGCAGGCCCATCACCGCCGTCATCATAAAAAACGACTGGTAGCCGAAGGCCGTGACCAGGGATCCCGAATAGCCGCCGATCAGCTTCGGCATGAGGGTCATGACCGAGCTGAAAATCGCATACTGAACGGCGGTGAACGATATACTCGTCAGGCTGGAGAGAAAGGCGACAAAGGCCGTGGTCGCGAGACCTGCGCTCAGGTTGTCGGCGGCGATGACCACGGCCAGAAACGAGACATCCGCCCCGGCCCCGGCCAGCAGCATGAACAGCAGGTTGGTAATCGCCGAGAGAAAGGCCCCGAGAAAGAGGATCGAGTTCACCCCGAAGCGCAGGGTCAGCATACCGCCCAGAAAGCCGCCGAGGAGGGTCATCCCCAGCCCGAAGGTCTGCGAGATGTAGGCTATCGCCTCCTTGCTGAAGCCCATATCCAGGTAGAAGACGTTGGCCACCACCCCCAGCACGACATCGGAAAGACGATAGAAGCCGACCAGGGCCAGCAGCAGCAGGGCCGGCCTCAGGCCGTATCTGCGAAAAAAATCCTGCGCCGGGTCGGCGTAGGTGGCAAAGACCATCTCCTTGTCGACAAACCGAATCAACACCCCGCCCCATGCCACCGCTGCCGCGACCGCGACCGCCACGGCGAACCGGCAGGCCTCGATGACAAATCCGGCAAACTGGCCGACCACCGGGAATTTCTCGCGGACGGTGTCCTGCAGGCTGTTGACGCTGTCAGCGGCGATAAAAAAGGTCAGGGCGAAGGCGGCCGCCGTCAGCACGAACAGGAAGAACAGTCGGCGATAGCGGGCCGGCGAATAGACGTACCGACTCTCTTTTTTCACCGGGGGCTCGGCGATCCGCAGGGTCGTGGCGACGCCGACCAGCACCACCATGGCCATGACCAGGTAGGTGGTCCGCCAGGAGGCATAGTCATACATCGCCGTACTGGTGCCGAGGTGCGAGGCCAAGAGGAGCGAGCCGGCCCCGGCGACAAGCATGCCGATACGATAGCCGGCGATATACATCGAGGCCAGCATGGCCTGCATCGCCTCACCGACACTCTCGATACGGTAGGCATCGATCACGATATCCTGAGTGGCGGCGGAAAAACCGAGAAGCACTGCGGCGCAGGCCATCATCGTCAAATTCCCTGAATGCGCCGCCGGGTCGGTCATCGCCATCCAGGTTATGGCCGTCATGATGAACATCTGGGCCAGCAGCAGCCAGGCCCGGCGCCGCCCCAGCCTGCTGGTGAGAAACGGTAGGGGCATGAGATCGACCAGCGGCGCCCAGACGAACTTGAAGGAATAACCGAGGGCGGCCCAGCTGAAAAAGGTGACCTCGGCACGGCCGGTCCCGGCCTCGCTGAGCCAGACCGACAAGGTGGAAAAGATCAGGAGCAAGGGTATGCCGGCCGAAAACCCGAGAAACAGCATGGCAAGGACCCGCCGATCCCGCCAGGCGGAAAATGTTTTGCGCCATGGGCCTTTTTGTTCAATTTCTTGGCACATTCTTGTCTTTTCTCCACAATCCGATTATGTTGTCCCTGTCATCGCAGAGATGAAAATGCTATACTTCAGTCACTACCTGCGAGCCGTTCACGCTTCTCCCGGGATCCGGCAAGGCGGGAAGACTCGCAGCCCGGCCGGCCAAGGGCAGAAAATACACCTTTTACTCCGCGCCATCGCCGAATGCTACTGTTTCACACAGGGAAACATGCCGGCTGTCGCAAACAGTCCTTTTCATAGTAATGAATATTCAAATTTACAATACCTTATCCGGCAAAAAGGAACTGCTCCGGCCTCTCGAGCCGGGTCATGTCAGGCTCTACGTCTGCGGCATAACCTCCTATGATTATTGCCATATAGGGCATGCCCGGTCCGCCCTCGCCTTCGACATGATCGTCAGGTATCTCCGCTATCGCGGCTACCGGGTCACTTATGTCCGCAACTTCACCGACATCGACGACAAGATCATCAACCGGGCGGCCGAACAGAACACCACCGCCGAAGAACTGGCCAACCGCTTTATCGACGAGTTCTACATCGACATGGATCGGCTCGGCATCGACCGTCCCGACCTGGAACCGAAGGCGACCGAGCATATCGGCGAGATGATCGACCTGATCAACGAACTCATCGCCAAGGACATGGCCTACCAGTCCGGCGGCGACGTCTATTACGCGGTGAACAGCTATCCGGAATACGGTAAGCTCGCCCACCGCAATCTCGAAGACATGCAGGCCGGGGCCCGGATCTCGATCAACGAGCAGAAGAGGAATCCCATGGACTTCGTGCTCTGGAAGGCCTCAAAACCCGGGGAACCGACCTGGGACAGCCCCTGGGGCCCGGGAAGACCGGGCTGGCATATCGAGTGTTCGGCGATGAGCCGGAAATACCTCGGCGAGACCTTCGATATCCATGGCGGCGGCAAGGACCTGATCTTCCCGCACCACGAAAACGAGATTGCCCAGAGTGAGGGCGCCAACGGCAAGCCCTTCGTCAACTGCTGGATCCACCATGGCTTCGTCACCATCCGCGACGAAAAAATGTCGAAATCGCTCGGCAATTTTTTGACCATCCGGGATATTCTCAACCATTATCACCCGGAAATCCTCCGTTTTTTCATTTTCTCCAGCCACTATCGCAATCCGCTGGACTTTTCCGAGTCGGCAATGCAGGATGCGGCGGCCGGCCTGGAACGCCTCTATGCCTGCGTGGCGCAGGTGGAAGGCCTTGCGAACAAGGCGAGGGAGGAAGGAGAAGGCCGCATCGCCCGCAAGGATATCGACGCCCTCGAGGGCGTTGAGACCCGGTTCCAGCAGGCCATGGACAACGATTTCAATACCGCCCAGGCCCAGGCCGTGCTCTTTGACATGGTAAAGACCATCAACCGGCTCGTCAAAGACCTGCCGGAAACCCCAGCCGCGGCAGACCTCGATATCCTCGCCGGCTCCATCCGGACCCTGAAAAGGCTGGCTGCGATCATGGGACTGCTGCGTGAGGATGCCGCCGCCTACGTCCGGGGACAGAAGGAAAAAATGCTGGCCGGCCTGAGCATTGACGAGGCCGCCATAAAGGCCCTGATCAAGGAACGCTATGCCAGCCGGGCCGCGAAAAACTGGGCGCGCAGCGACGAGATCCGTGAAGAGCTCCTGGCTCAGGGCATCGAGTTGAAAGATGGCCCGGATGGTACCACCTGGAGCGTCAAACGAAACTGATATCCGTCCGGAAACGGCTCTTTTTCCCTGACTCTTCGTTGCTCTCAAAATTTAATCCTCAGAATATCAGATATATGCCTGCGGTTAAATTCATCGAGCGCCTCGATTCATGAAAAAATATCTCGTTTCCGGATGGATACGAACCACCCCCTCCTCTTTCATACAGGAGAAGCCATGCCACGATATCCCGCAGTAGCCGATCGCTTCTATCCTGGCAGTCCGGATGACCTCTCCAACGTCCTGGCGGGTCTGTTCCCGGCAAAACAGGCAACGAAACAGAAGGCCCTGGCCGTGGTCTCACCGCACGCCGGCTATATCTATTCAGGCGCGGTGGCCGCCGAAGTTTTCAGCCTTGTCGAGATCCCGGAAACCGTGATACTGCTCGGCCCGAATCATCACGGCAAGGGCCGGCCGGTCGCCGTTTCGACTACGACCTGGCGTATGCCGATGGGCGATGTGCCGATTGACAAGGAGATCGCCGCCCGGCTGCAGGCCTCCCTCGCCGCCATCCAGGGCGACGAGACGGCACACCGCTTGGAGCATTCGCTCGAGGTGCAGGTCCCCTTTCTGCAGGCCATGCAGAAGAATCTCCATATCGTCCCGATCGTCGTATCGCACATACCTTACGCCCTCTGCCTCGAGATCGCCGAGACCATCGCCGAGGTCATCTCGGCCTCGGGAAAAGAGATCCTGGTGGTCGCCTCAAGCGACATGAGCCACTATGAATCACGAAAATCGGCGACAAAAAAGGACAGGCTTGCCCTCGACAGGATTGAAAACCTCGACGCCGAGGGCCTGTACCGCACGGTAACGGAGCACAGGATAACGATGTGCGGGATCATCCCGGTCACCATCGCCCTGCTCGCCGCTGTCCGGCTGGGGGCTAAAGAGGCACGGGTGCAGACCTACACCGACTCGGGGGAAATTTCCGGAGATACCGACCAGGTTGTCGGCTATGCAGGAATCGTCATTCGCTGAACACGGGGATACTGCTCTGTTTTTTCTTGACAGGGAATGCTATTTCTTCTATATATCTGACCGCATCGCACTACCCGCGCTGGGGGATGGTCTAATGGTAAGGCAGCGGACTCTGACTCCGCTTATCAAGGTTCGAGCCCTTGTCCCCCAGCCAAGTAAATTCAAGCACTTATCGTTAACTCGGTAAGTGCTTTTTTGTTTTGTGTCCAATTTTGGTCAACCCCTGGTCAACCTTTTCACTGAAACAGTGTGATTCCATATGAAGGATTTTTCCTTCAGCGCGATGAACCTCTACACAGTTGGGTACAATCGTGGAAACCATCGCTCAACCGTATCGGGATTTACAACCCAAAGTAGTTCATCCGGTATGCGCTGACAGAATTCTCGATGTAGCCAGGTGAGATACTCGGCACTTGTTTCTTCTTCCTGCAGATCCTTCTGGTGGTCTATGAGTCGCTGTACCTCTTATGTGGGCGATGGCTTCGTGCTGCAGGGCTCATTTCTCCGGATCGGTCGAGTAGTCGGGGCATGGGCCAGGGCACGGTCTATATCGCGGGGGTGTGTATCGTGCCCTTTGATAGGATTTGAGTAGTAACAGTTCATCGAACGGACAAGATTTCCGATCCCCTGGCGGACTGGTTGGGGCAATTGCCTTGCCAGTCCGCCGGCCTTGGTTGCCAGATCGAAGGGAAGGTCCTCAAGGTGCCGCTCGTTTTCCGGCGGTAGCATCGGTTCCATCGATGCTATACTTGCTCTGCTTGCCACGTTTACACACCTATTTGATTTTTGCCGGAATGAAAATTGAATCTACGCACTGTAAATCAATACGATACGGAGGTATAAAAAATAATTATTGCCGGCTTGATTGCCGGTTCCTGCCGCCCCTCACTTGACCATCCCAGCCCCTCTTCTTTGACTTTACCGTCAACTCGATATCGAATAGAGTAATACTGATCAAATTTGCCACCGTGATTACGGGAATGATGGATCCTTTTTGTTATCCTGCATTTCCTCCTCCGCCTGTCCCACACGGTGCATTTCCATCCGCACATGCAAGGCCGAGATTTTTCAGGTGGCACCTCATTGATCGGATTCTGTCGTTGGTGATATGATGTTGAAACCGCACATGCCTTCAATTGATGACAAGGAAGATGGAATGGTTCCTGCCGGCCTGCCTGCCGTCATTGATGCCCATGTCCATATTTTTCCCCGCAGTATTTTTTCGGCGGTATGGAAATGGTTTGATGAATATGGCTGGCATATCAGATATCAGATGACCTCATCCGAGGTCCTTGGTTTTTTGCTGTCGCGCGGCGTCGAACATATCATCGCATTTCAATACGCCCATAAACCCGGCATCGCCAGTATGTTGAATACCTATATGGCCGAGAAATGCCGCGAGTTCAAAGACAGGGTTACCGGCCTGGCCACTGTATTTCCAGGCGAAGAGAATGCCGAACAATTGCTGCAGGAGGCATTTGATTCAGGGTTGGCAGGGCTCAAACTGCATGCCCATGTCCAGTGCTTCGACATGAACAGCGACGACATGAATCGTTTGTATGAATGTTGCAGGGTGAATAAAAAACCTGTCGTCATGCATATTGGGAGAGAACCGAAAAGCCCGGCGTACCGTTGCGACCCATATCAGCTTTGCAGTGCGCGGAAATGTGAGCAGGTATTGAAAGATTTCCCGGATCTCAAAATATGTGTCCCCCATCTGGGAATTGATGAAACTGCGGCGTACAAAAAGATGATCGAAAAATACGACAACCTCTGGCTGGACACAACCATGGCCCTTGCCGGATATCTGCCGATCAAGGATGGCATTGATCTCAGGCGTTACCGAACTGACAGAATAATGTACGGATCCGATTTTCCCAACATCCCGTATGCCTGGGACAGGGAACTTAAGGTATTGACAACAAAAAATATCTCATCCGATACCCTGGAAGAAATATTGAATAACAACGCCACGGATTTTTTCAACCTTTCAATCAAGTCATAAATATCGTAAATATAATGAGATATGGTTATAGTTGCATTGTTACACATGATGACGCCCACGGGAAACCACACACATGAGTATCATTCTCAATCCAATTGAAGTTCGGGTGTTTGGTAGCCTGATGGAAAAAGAATTGGCCACCCCTGAATACTACCCTCTCTCGCTGAATGCCCTGGTCAATGCCTGCAATCAGAAAACCAACCGATCCCCGGTGTTTTCCCTGGACGAGCGCCAAGTGGTCAGTGCCTTGCATTCCCTGAAAGAAAAGAAACTGGTCTATCGAAGCGACGCCGGCCGCGTCTCTAAATACTGGCATGATTTTTTCAAGCAAAACAACTTGATCAGGCGCGAAGCAGCACTGCTCTGCCTCTTGCTGCTTCGCGGATCTCAAACAGCCGGGGAATTGCGTACCCGTACCGAGAGACTCTGCTCATTCGAAAATATTGAGGAAGTCTTCCAATACCTTGATAATCTCTCGGATATCGGCCTCGTCGCGAAATTACCTCGGCAATCCGGCCAGAAGGAGCAGCGTTTCACCCACCTGCTGGCAGGCGAACCTGAAAATATCGACCAGGTTTCCGCCCGCCAGGAGCCGATCATGATTACAGTGGAAGCAGATAATGACCGGATCGCCGAACTTGAAAAATCAGTGGCGTATTTACAGGAAGAGATTGACACGCTGAAGAATGAGTTCTTAACCTTTAAGAAAGAATTTAAATAGATATTCTGGTGGGCCTTTTGCAAAATGACAAAATCACGCAGAACGTCCCACCCGCATCTCGGATAGCCGAGATAATTTAGGGGCCGTTACGAAATAACCGTTACATTTTTCACCATTTCGTTACGGCCCCTTATGCCGGAAAGGTATTTCTGCGTAACGGTTATTGTTTGACGACGGCTTACAGTTCCGGCCACCACTCTGGTGTTGACTTGGCATAGATTTACAGCCAGGTATTCTTGACAGATTCAAAAAGGATTGGCACTACATGCCGCTAGGAGATCATGAATAAATACAAATACCAAACCTCGAACAAAGCCGACCCCGAAATCTGGATCTGTGAAGCCTGCAAAAAAGGGAAAATCGAATCCATATTGACCGGCAAATGGAAACTGATCGACCGGAGCACGGAAGATGCTGTTTTGTGCGCTGTCTGTGAAGGGATTGGTGATAAGGCTGCGGTGAAAGAGGGAGCCTGACCGGAACACCCCCTCTCAGCATGAACCATTCCTGAAAATTTCCAGAAGACTCACCGCAATATTTTCAGCGGAATTCCTCCCTGGCGTTTGACGAACAGGGAGGAATTTATTCAGACCTCTTCCTTCTCAATCCTTGGCAACTTCCCCATTATTTATTGGGCGGAGGGTGACAATTCCCTTCTTGCTGCCGTATGTCATTTCATATTTTTGACCGTCGGCAATACCCTTGCCCTCAAGCTGCCACGCCGGGATTATCAGACCCTTTTTTTCTGAATACTGAGGACCTTTTTTCGTCCTGACGACAGTCTTCTCGATGATATTTTCAAGAATTTTACTGTTGCCGGCAAGTCTCACTGCCCCGAGAAGGACACTGTCCGTTAACTTCTTGACATCCTCTATGGACAATTTTTCGGCAATCTGTTCTCTGCTGAGTTTCTCTTTCTCAAGGAGAGATACAAGCTTCTTCAGAAAGTCACTATCATTGGCAAGTCTTCGTCTTCTTTCTTTCGCAGGTGGTGAATTTTTCATTGTTTTATTCTCAAAATTTTAGGGATTTCACTGGTTGAAAAGCTGATCAGACATCACACGACAGGCAGGACAGGCAGGACAGGAAATCATTCCCTGCGCCGTCATGGACAGCAATCAGGCCTTTTTGGCTGGTTGCTTATCGGCCTTTTTCTTGTCACTCTGTTTGGTTTTCTGAGTGGTTTGCTTCTTGCTCTTTTCCTTGTCCTTTTTGCCGCCCTTGTCTCCCATGATACCTCTCCTCGTTCTGTTGTTTTTGCTTTGATTAACAGGGTGGGTTACGGTTACAGCTTGGTGCATGATGCATCGTAGTAGAATCAGCTGTAGCAGAGTTATACATTTTTTACAATCACAATAAATATTAATCTTTCTTCTGATAAATGCTACAACGATTTCAGATCAGATAATCAACCATTCGCAGTCCGGCAATAAGCGTTGAGCCAAGAAGAAAAACCAGTACGCAGCATCCGCTGTTAATTTTTCTTCCACCACCATCAACGCCGTTCTCCATAATGAAAATATCAATAGCGTCAAATTCTCCATCTCCATCAAGGTCTGCCGGATCGTTCATAACGTTCGATTACCGATGCATTGTTTTGGCTCAACGGTGAATGATTTTTTTACCCGTCTGTGATAATTGCGTCAAAGGTCAGGTTCTTCGTCTCAAACGGATGTTTTTTTATGTATTGAGATCTTTTTTCCCGTACGTTGTGCAGATGCTGCTTAATCGTCCCATTGGTTAATTCGACGCCAAAATCACTCGATGCAGACTGAGGATCCGCTGCAAACAATTGCTCAAGAATTTTATATCCAACCTCACTGCGGTAGTGCGATTGCTCCCAGAAATAGTTCATGGTATCCTTTCCAGTCACCTGGGGGATATCCTCAGTGGTAATGGTATTAAAACCGGAAAAATCAAAGAGCCGAATATCGCAACCTTCCTGTTTGCGTTCCTCGATAACTGCGACAAGGGCTTTTTTCCAGTTTTCCTTCTCTTCCCATCGTTCTGTCCAGTAAGCTAACTCAGCCAGCGCGTGATTAGGCTGAATAAAAAAGCGAAATACTGTTCCCTGCCGGCAGTAGTCATGCGTCACCCTGTCCAGCGTTTGTAAAGTAGCGGCAAAATCCAGAGGGGTTGACGAGGGGCTGCTTTTCTTGAGAACCTCATCAAAAGCCTTGGCCGTGCCTCCTTCGTTTTTCATTATCCGCTCCAGGCATTGGGTAGATTTCTGTCCGTAGGTTGCCAAAAGCGAACTGCAGCTTTGCTCGGATACGCCCAGCAGAATTTTAACGGCATCCACAGTCATGGACATGGAGATAGAACGTTTGATGTTTAAATAGGTCCGCCAAAGCGGATAGAGCGGTCCTTGGGCAACCAATGTTCTGTCGAAATCCGTGTTGCCGATTTTTTCACTGAACAGCCAACCATAATCAAGCCCCCACACGACAATTTCAGGGCGATGAAAGACACTCGTATGCTTCAGCATGTTGAGGGCATCACCGAAGGTTCCGCCGGCGAGAGCAAGATTGAAAACACGTTTGCCCGCAAACGGGGCAAAATTTGTCGGCAGGCCGATTTCAGCCCGCGAACTGCCAATGAAAATGACCTCCGGCCGGTAGCGATACGCCGCATAGGTCTTAACCCATGGCATAATTTTCTGTTGTGCCGGGCTTGGCCTGTCAACCAACTCGGTATCCCATTGATGAATCAAATAGGGGTCTACCAGGTAATTGAACAAGACAATCCCGGTCAGCACCAACAACGCTGTCAGGCCTGATGTCCAGAAATACATCCGAAAACGAGATTCATTCATAATTGATTAGAATTGAGCGTAAATAAAATCGCTTGTTCGATCCATGCTTAAGATACACAAAGCAAAGATCAGGCCGGTCGCAATTCCCCAACGTAAACTGGGCGTCCATCTCATTCGCAAGAGAGAAAACGAAAAGGACCTCCCGGCATACCAGCTGTCGAAATAGAGAAATATCTCGTTGGTATTGGGTAAATAAAAAGCAATGAATGCACTGACTGCAAGCATTGCATAGCCAACAGGGTTTTCTGCAAACACCAGGGAAACACCGTTCATCCCGGCCATTCCCGCCAATACATCCATTGCGGATGCGACATTGGCTGCACGAAAGAAACACCAGGCAATCATTACGGCAAAAAACGTAAGCACCCTGGGGGCAAAACCAGCGACCGGAGAGGGCGGATTTGCCTTTTTCGACATCAAAAATTGCCATCCATGCTGCACACAAAGATAAAACCCATGCAAGCCGCCCCATATGACAAAAGTCCAGTTGGCACCGTGCCATAATCCGCCCAACAGCATCGTCACCATTAAATTGCGGTAACGTTTGAGCGATCCGTGACGGTTGCCACCCAAGGGTATGTAAAGATAATTTCGAAGAAACCTTGAGAGCGAGATATGCCATCTCTGCCAGAAGTCACTGATGTTATCGGCCTTGTACGGGGAATTGAAATTAATCGGCAATTGAAATCCGATAATCCGTGATACACCTATGGCCATATCGGAATACCCGGAGAAATCGAAATACAACTGAAAGCTGTAGGCCAGCAATCCTAACCATGCCTGGATGAGTTGCGGGTTATGGCCGGCGAAAACAGGGTCAACCACCGACGCCAGATTGTCGGCAATCAATAATTTTTTTGCCAAACCGAATACGAAGATGGCAGTGCCTGCCGCGACATTGTTTGCACTGATCCCGTACCTGGCTGTATCGGCAAATTGCGGCAGCATTTCTTTATGATGCAGGATAGGCCCCGATACAATATAGGGGAAATAGGAGGCAAACAAAACATAATCTATAAAATCAGTATCTTTTACCTTGTCATAATATGCATCTACCAAAAATGATATCTGCGTAAAGGTAAAAAATGAAATTCCGATTGGGAGGATGATATTCAATAAAGGGATATGTCCGCCGGCCAGGTCATTAATAGATAAGATGAAGAAATTCGAATATTTAAAATAACAAAGTGCGGTTAAATTAATTATCACAGCCAGAGTCAGCCATCTTTTACGCTTTGGTTGATCTGCGCTAATGATACGTCCGAACATCGAGTAGTTGAAAAGAATCGATGCCAACAATATCGGCAAATAGCGGTAATCCCACCAACCGTAAAAAAACAGTGACGCCAATACCAGCCAGCCTGCCGCCAAGCGCTTATTATTACGATAAATAATAAAAAACCCGGCAACGGTGATGGGGAGGAAAAGAAAAATGAATGAAAACGAACCAAAAACCATAAGTTTCCTTTTTGATTACAACCCTTCTCCCCATTCTTGCCGGGATCGTTGAAAAATGGTGTGATTCGGGTTCCTGGGAAGGAACTGTATTGACGCAACAGAGGCAGTTGATCCTGCACCAGATTCCGCTGCATGCAGCAGGACAGGGATCAAGTACCATATTTGCTCAATCAGATCCTGATTGAGCAACGTATTCAAAAAACAGCCAAGCCCATGGAAGCAGACCCCTCCAAGGGGCACCTCCTGTTGACAAGTATTCTCCTTGAGTTATACAATCACAATGCAGGCGAGTCAAACTCTGGCAATACTTCCGGCGAAGGCGATATTCTTTGCATGTTTTTGAGCCCGTGCGGATTAATTCCTAACTTACTACCATGGCATGCTAAACACAACAATGTCGTTAACTATTGCTCAGTCGGCGGTTTTTTCAGCTCTCCTCTCGGCAATACTGCCCCTGGTTTTTCCGCGTAAGCCATATTTCTTAGTCAGGCTGTCCTTCCTGTTGCTCGGTATTTCCGGCATTGCCTCGACCTGGGCCGGCGGGATGATCCTGTTGACGAACCATGCCGAGCAAATTGTGCTTCCGATAGGTCTCCCCTGGCTGCATGTTTTTTTACGTATCGACCCCCTGTCCGGTTTTTTCCTGTGTATTGTAGGATTTATTACCTTCATAGCAGCATGTTACGGCCCGGCATATGTCAAAGAACATATAGATGGGCCGCATCCCATCGGCACATTGACATTTTTCACAGGTATTTTTGTCTCCGGGATGATGCTTGTAATACTGGCCGCGGATGCCTTTTCATTCATGATTGCCTGGGAAATCATGTCCGTCGCCAGTTACTTTCTCGTTGCCTACCAGCACCACCAGGCGGAGAACCGCAGCGCGGCCTTCATCTACCTGCTGATGGCGGTTGTGGGCGGCGCCTTTATTTTGCTTGCCTATGGTGTCCTTGCCGCATTCAGCGACAGTTTCAGTTTTGCGGCAATGGCAGCCGCCAATCTCAGCCCGACCTGGGCGACCATCGCCTTCATGTTTGCATTCGTCGGCTTTGGCATGAAAGCCGGTATCGTTCCGCTGCATGTGTGGCTGCCGCAGGCCCACCCGGTTGCCCCATCGCATATCTCCGCCCTGATGTCCGGCGTCATGCTCAAGGTTGCAATCTATGGTTTCATTCGCTTTGTCTATGACCTTCTGGGCGGCATCCTCTGGCAATGGGGAGTCCTGGTCCTGCTGATCGGCGCAGTATCAGCTGTTTTAGGAGTAGTGTACGCCATGGTGCAGCATGATCTCAAGCGGCTGCTGGCCTTTCCAGCGTGGAGAATATCGGTATTGTCTATATCGGCCTTGGCTTATCGATGATCTTTCATGCAACCGGCCACCTGGAAATTGCCGCCCTGGCTCTGATCGCCGCCCTCTATCATTGCCTGAACCATGCCCTCTTCAAGGGACTGCTCTTTTTAGGGGCAGGTGCTGTATTGCAGCAAAGCCGGCAACATGACATGGAAAAGATGGGAGGGTTGATCAGGAGAATGCCCGTGACAGCCGCCTGTTTTCTGGTCGGCTGCATCAGTATATCCGCCCTCCCGCCGTTTAACGGCTTCGTCTCGGAATGGCTGACCTTCCAGGCGGCACTGCAGGGCACGGTCCTGCACAGCGGCATTCTCGGGGCGATGCTCCCCATCGCTTCAGCCATGCTTGCCCTGACAGGGGCCCTGGCCGCCGCCTGTTTTGTCAAGGTCTACGGCGTTGTCTTCCTGGGACGCCCGCGTAGTCCTCAGGTGGCGGAGGCGCAGGAGTCGCCTTTCGGCATGCAGTTTGCCCAGGTCATGCTCGCTGTCTGCTGTCTGGGTTTCGGTATATTTCCTACCTGGGTGGTGCGCGCCATCAATGTCATTCCTGAAAACCTCATGGGTGTCGGCCTGACCAAGGCCGCGAACACGAGTTGGCTATGGCTGACGCCGATTGGCAAACAGACCGCTTCCTACGGCGCGCTGTCCGTCCTTTTTGGGCTTTTGCTGAGTTGGCTGATCGTCTATTTCTTCCTCCACCCCCTGCGACGCGACAATAGGATACGAATCGCCACGGTCTGGGATTGCGGGTTCGGACCGCTGAACTCTCGCATGCAATACACCTCTCTGGCGTTTTCCATGCCGATCCGCCGCATCTTCTCAATTTTATGGTTTATTTCCGAGAAGGTGGAACCCGGACGGCAGGGGAAAGGACCTCGATACTCTCTGCAGCTGGGTGACTGGCTGTGGCTGATGGTATATGTGCCCATAGGCAAGATCATACTCAAACTGGCTGAGAGGACGTCCCGGATCCAGGGAGGAAATCTGCGGGTCTACCTCTCCTATTCGTTTTTCACCTTGCTGTTCCTGCTCTGGGTGATCGTATGACCGGCTGGATCTTCGCGATGATGCAAACCCTCTGTGTGGTCCTGTTTGCCCCGTTTATGGCGGGTTGGGTCAAATGGCTGAAGTGCAGACTGCAGAACAGACGGGGACCGGGTCCCTGGCAGCCGTACCGGGATTTGCTCAAGCTCTCAAGAAAAGAAGTGCTCCTGGCGGTTACGGCATCGCCCGTCTTTCGCGCCGCTCCATATGTGGTGTTCAGCGTCACTGTTGTCGCGGTCTCCGTGGTGCCGACAGTTTCCGTGCAGTTGCCGACTGCAGCCCTGGCCGACGTTATCGTCCTGGTCGGCTTCCTGGCACTTGCCCGGTTTTTTCTGTCACTGGCCGGGATGGATATAGGTACGGCCTTCGGCGGCATGGGCTCTTCCCGCGAGGTGACGATTTCATCTCTTGCCGAACCGGCCCTGCTCATGGCCTTTTTCACCCTGTCCATGAACGCCTCCAGCACGAATCTATCAACGGTTATATCCCATCTCGTGCGGTCTGATTTTATCCTCTATCCATCGCTCATCTTCTCCTCAATGGGCTTTATCCTCGTGGCCATAGCTGAAACGGGGCGCATCCCCATCGACAACCCGGACACCCACCTGGAACTGACGATGATCCATGAAGCGATGATCCTTGAATACAGCGGACGCCACCTTGCCTTGATGGAATGGGCGGCCATGCTCAAGCTGACCCTGTATTCCGTGTTGATAGCCAACCTGGTGATTCCCTGGGGGGTGGCCCTGACGCTTGCTCCCGGCGATATCCTACTCGGCATCCTGGCCGTTGTCTGTAAGCTGCTGGCCCTGGGTGTCCTTCTGGCGGTTGCCGAAACCGTACAGGCGAAGCTGCGGCTCTTCCGCGCGCCGCAATTCCTCGGCCTGGCCTTTATTCTTTCTTTGCTTGGAATGATGAGCCACATCATCCTTGAGGTCGGTTAAATGCTGATAACCACTTTATCGTTCCCGGAACAGCTGGTCCTGACCCTGGCCGCCCTGATCCTTCTGACCTCGTTTCTCATGCTGGCGCAGGTACGCCTCGACAGCCTGATCAACGTCTTTGCCCTGCAAGGCCTGCTGCTGTTTTCGGCAACGGTCCTCATGGCCTTTATCTCTGGGAAATATCATCTGCTCATCTCGGCCGCCCTGACCTTATTCCTCAAGGTCTTCTTTATTCCCATTCAATTGCGCCGCCTGGTCATTCGCCTCGATATCCATCGTGAAGTCGAGGTTATCGGCAATCCATCCTTAATAATGCTCTTCGCAGCTGGCCTCGTGCTCTTCAGCTACTATGTCGCCCTGCCCATTCGCGCCTTATCCCTGTTGTCGACACGCAACACGATCGCCATTTCTCTGGCGGTCGTGCTGATTGGCATGTTGATCGTCATCTCCCGGCGCAAGGCGGTCACCCAGGTCGTCGGCTTCATGTCCATGGAGAACGGCCTGTTCTTTGCGGCTGTCGTCTCGACCTACGGCATGCCGATGGTCGTGGAACTGGGGGTCGCCTTTGACGTGCTGGTGGCGGCAATCCTCTTCGGCGTCTTTTTCTTTCACATCCGCACCGAAATAGGCAGTCTCGATACCGATCGCCTCAACCGGCTGACAGAGGTCGACAGATGATCGCCCTTGCCCTGACATTGCTCATTCCCCTCGCCGGTGTGCTGCTGTTGGGACTCATCGGTCATTGGCGACATGCCGGCGGCGTGAATCTGGTCATCAGTATTTTAACCTTTGCGACCGCCCTGTTCATGGCCATTGATGTCTTCCAGCACGGTCCAATCCTTTCCGCCGGCAAGCTGTTCTACGTCGACGCGTTCAATGTCTATCTCATTTTGCTGAATGCCTTTGTCGGAATGACTACCGCCGTTTTTTCAGGTCCGTACATGGCCCATGAGATGGCGATCGGGCGTGTCGACGATGGGCGCATGAGGCTGTATTATTCCATGTATCAAGGTTTTCTCTTTACCATGCTCATCGCCCTGTCGACCAACAACCTCGGTGTCCTCTGGGTATCCATTGAAGGGGCGACCCTGGCGACGGTCCTGCTGGTCAGTCTGTACAGGACCCGCGAATCAATCGAGGCCGGCTGGAAATATTTCATTATCTGCGGCGTGGGGATTTCCCAGGCCCTGTTCGGTACCATCCTCGTCTATTTTGCCGCTGAAAAAACCCTGCACGGCCAGGAAGACGGTCTGCTCTGGACGGTCCTGCAGGAACATGCCGGGATGATGGATTCAGGCGTAATGGCCCTGGCCTTTGTCTTTCTCCTGGTTGGCTACGGCACCAAGGTCGGCCTCGTCCCCTTGCACAACTGGCTACCGGACGCCCACTCGGAAGGCCCGACGCCGATGTCGGCCATCCTCTCGGGATTGCTGCTCAACATCGCCCTCTATGCCATCGTCCGCTTTAAAATGCTGGTCGACCCCGCCCTCGGCAGTCATCTTGCCGGAAATCTCATGATGGGTTTCGGCATGCTCACCTTTTCCGTGGCCGGGCTTCTGCTCCACCGGCAGAAAGACGTCAAGCGGATGTTCAGTTATTCTTCGATCGAACATATGGGTCTGATGACCTTTGCCTTCGGCATAGGCGGGCCGCTTGCCACCTTCGGCGGCCTCCTGCATATGATTGTCCACTCACTGACGAAATCGGCTATTTTCATCACGGTTGGCCATGCCGCCCATATTTCAGGCAGCCAGGCGATCAGCCGGATACGCGGTCTGATCCGGACCCAGCCCATGGTCGGCTGGGGGCTGCTTATCGGCACCTGCGCCATCGCCGGCTTCCCGCCCTTTGGCGTATTCACCAGTGAATTTCTGCTCTTTACCGCCACCATCAAGAGTTATCCCTGGCTGGTACCGCCCCTTTTGATCGGGCTGGCGATCGCTTTTGCCGGGCTTTTCCGAAACCTCCAGCCCATGGTCTATGGCGAGCCGCCGGCCGGCCAGCAGCCTGTCGCCGCCAATATGTGGCCGGTCGTCGTCCATCTCGCCCTGGTGTTATGGCTCGGCATATCCATCCCCACTGTCCTGGCGCAATGGCTCAACCAGGCAACCATCATGATTGTCGGGCAGGGGGTGCTATGAACGGAATGGAACGGCAGGGACAGATGGAGGCTCCGGATATCGAATCAATTCCGCTGTTGCTGAACCAGGCCGGTATCCCCACAAGGGAGCTGACCGGCATCAAGGGTCCGGCCCCAGCCGTGGCGATTGAGGCCCGTTTCTGGGGAGAGGCCGCAGCAGTGCCGGCGGCGGCCAACATACGCTGGTGTGCGGTCTGGGGGGAACACCGGCCGCCGGAGATGGACATCACCGCCGTGCTGGCCGGAAAAAATGGCCACCTGCTCATCCGCACGACGGTCGCCGACACCCGGGCGGAGCTCCCCTCGCAAACACCTTTCTTCCCGGCGGCCAACCGGCCTGAACGCTACATACGGGAAATGTTCGGCGTCCATTTCACCGACCATCCCGATCATCGCCGCTGGATGCGGCACCAGGCCTGGAATGCCGACCAATTCCCGTTGCGCAAGGATTTTCCGTTGGCGGGGACACCCCTGGAGAAGACGCCGCCCGATAGCGACTATCCTTTTATTCCGGCGGAAGGCGAAGGGGTCTACGAGATACCGGTCGGTCCGGTTCATGCCGGAATTATCGAGCCCGGACATTTTCGCTTCCAGGCGGTGGGCGAGGACATTCTCAGTCTGGAAGAACACCTTGGTTACGTCCATAAAGGCATCGAGAAGTGCGCGGAGGGACGCGACATCCCTGCCCTTATCCGCCTCGCGGGCCGGGTTTCAGGCGACAGCACGGTAGCCCATGCATGGGCGGCCTGCCAGGCCTGCGAATCGGCGGTCGGCATCACTCTGCCCCGGCGGGCTCTGGCGATCAGGGCGATTCTTGCGGAGCGGGAACGGATCGCCAATCACTTAGGCGATATCGGCGCCTGCTGCAACGATGTCGGGTTTGCCTTTGCCCAGGCACAGTTCAGCCGTCTGCGCGAACTCTGGCAACGGCGGAGCGCTGCGGTCTTTGGTCATCGTCTGTTGATGGATGTCGTCATGCCAGGCGGGGTGGGCTGCGACCTGACCTCCGAGCAGATCGGGCTGCTGCAGCAGGATGGCGGACAGTTGCACCATGAACTGCAGGGCCTGCTCCCCCTGCTCTATGAATACCCATCCCTGCAGGACCGCCTGCGGACAACCGGTATGCTCTCGCTCGATATGGTCAGAAAAATCGGCGCCCTCGGGTATGTGGCCCGGGCCAGCGGCGAATGCTGGGATCTGCGCCGGGATGCGCCCTACGCGCCATACGATGATGTCGTGGTTACCGTCCCCGGTTATTCCGGCGGCGCTTCATCGAGTCGATTGCGCGTGCGCGGCGACGAGATCCTCGTTTCTCTTGATTTGCTGGATCAATTTTTAGCAAATCTGCCGGCCGGGGAAATCATGAAGGCTTTTCCAGCCATCAAGACAGCCTGCAGCGGGGTGGCGTTCATTGAGGGCTGGCGTGGAGAGATAATCGCCTATGTGCATCTCGATGCCGGCGGCAAGGTTGCGCGCTATTTTCCCCGCGATCCGAGCTGGCTCAGCTGGCCGGCACTGGAGGCCTTGATCGGAGGGGTGATTGTGCCCGACTTTCCCCTTTGCAACAAATCCATAAACGGCTCGTACTCCGGTCACGATCTCTAGCAAACGCAGGTGTAAAAACAGGGAAAATAGGTATCTTAAGGTTCAACTCGTAATCAGGCTTTGCCTTTCAGGTAAACACAATGTTCAACGTCCTTGCTAAAAGTTTCAAAACCGGCTGTCTGACGGAAGAACTCCCAGCCCGCGACACGACAGCGTCGCAGCTCGGATCGGAAGTGCAGAAGGAGATAGCCCGCATCTTCGGCAAAAGCCTGGCCATCCGAATGGTGGATGCCGGTTCCTGCAACGGCTGCGAGCTGGAAATGCATGCGGTGAACAACGGCTTTTACGATATCGAGAGGTTCGGCATCCATTTTGTCGCCTCCCCGCGCCATGCGGATCTTCTCCTGGTGACCGGACCGGTCTCCCGGCACATGCAGGCAGCGCTGAAGCGGACCTATGACGCAGTACCCGCGCCTAAACTGGTTATCGCCATGGGTGATTGCGGTGCCGATGGGGGGGAATTCGGTGTTTCATACGCCAGTTGCGGTGCTGTCGCCAATGTCATTCCGGTGGATGCCGTCATTCGCGGCTGCCCCCCGACCCCGCTGCAACTGCTTGTCGGTATTCTGGAGGTGCTTAGAGCTTATCCGTGAATAAGTTCTAAGGCAATACTGACGCGTGATTGGGGATTGCCATACGAATGAATCCGCAGACCTTTCAGAATACGGTGGAACCGAGGGATTTGATCAGTTCTATCTGCTCCTTGGCCGACAGCGCCAGATCGTCTACCAGTTTCTGGGACTCGGGGGTTGTCCGGAAGGTGGGTTTCTGCAGCACCCCGTATATGATATCAACCGCATCATCAAGCGACAGTGTGCAGATATTGATGACCATATCATACAGGCGACTGTCCCAGGGGTCCATGCCATAGACCTGAATGCCCCATTTCCGGCGTTCTTCGTCATCCTTTTTGAGGATATACAGGGCCTCTTCGGCCGAGATATTTTCCCTGAGCATCTCTTCTTTTACCCGGGTTTTCATATCGGCATTTATTCTGACTTTGAGGACGTGCGGAATGCCCTTAAGGAAAAAATGGCCGGCCAGGCCGTGATAGACGATATTGTCCTTGCGGGCGTGCTGCAGCAGCGCCGAGCGATAGTATTTGACATAGCGCTCGGAACCGCCGAAAAACCGTTCAAGGACTTTCGGCGCATCGTGAATTGCCCGGATAAGCTTGATCTCGGGAATATTGAATTCCTCAGAGGCCTCCAACAGGATATCCCTGGCTATACATCTGTATTCCAATTTTTTGGCCAGCCTTTCGGCTACTTCCTTGCCCCGACTGTATGATCCTCTGGTGATTGTAATAATAGACATGTGTATCCCTTTATCGCTTCATCTCATTGTTGCAAAGGTATTTGCCGCCCCTCCACAGGGGCAGAACCTGCTGATTCTCAGGCCAACTTCTTTCCAGGAAAGAATAACTCTTAAAACGGAATTTGTTACGTATGGCCAGGAATTTTCTTTCAGTTTTTTTCCAACACCCTCCTGACCGTGATCGCCAGGTCCTTTTTGGAGAAGGGTTTCTGGATGAATGCAACCCCCACATCCAGGGTGACGTGCCGGGAAATGACATCAGAGGTATAACCGGACATGAACAGACAATTGAGGCGAAATCGATATTTTTTCCGATCAACCGCCGCAGCATCTTGAGCATCCCTTCTATGGTCTCGTTCAAGTCGATAACTTGAGGGGCGACGGTTTGTCTGCGGGCAAAGGCCAGCAGCTGTCTGGTGATCGCAGGGCTTTATTCTCCATATCTTTTTCGATTCCCTTGCCGCGCGTGCACACCCACTTCCACTCACCGGATTTCGTTTTCATTCCGAGATCGATATTGAACCCCTGTCCGAACTCGTGACTCCGCTGCAGTGCCAGTTCGACGCCCTCGATATCTTCAGGATGCACGAGTTGCCGCCATGACTCATAGGAGGAGGTAAATTCATCATTTTCGCAGCCGAGCATCCTGTAGTGGATGGCGCTGAACTTGGCCTGACCGCTCAAGACATCCCATTCCCACAGCCCGTCGTCGACGGCGGAAATCGTCGCCGCATACCTGGCCTTGCTTGCCCGCAGGGCCTCTTCCGTCAGCTTACGCTCGGTGAGATCAACGCCCAGACAGGTTACATCGACAATATTCCCATGAGTATCCCTGTTGAGGGTGTTGGACCAGGCCACAACGCGCATTTCGCCGGTCCTGGTCAGGATTTCATTTTCATAGGTTGAAAATTCCCGCGTATCGTTTCGTCTCATGGTTGTGAGAAAGATATTGCGAACCTGTTCCCGGATATATTCGGGAATGAACATGGCGAACCAGTCCCGGCCGATGACCTCCTGCTCCCCGCCACCCGACCAGATGTAAAAAATGGGTATTGGCAAAGATGATTCGCCCCTGCGGGTCAAGGTTGATGCCGATCTGCGGGGTCGAGACGACAATGTTCCGCCATCTCTTCTCGGAGTACATCAATGCCTCCTCGGCCTTTTTTTGCTCCGCGATACTCTTGGAAAGCTCCCGGTTCAGAGCAATCAGAGAGCGGTATCGCCAGAGGGCCATACCAAAAATACCGAGAAGAAGCAGACTGAAGCTCAGCATGACGACTTTCCTGATTCTTCATCTTCCGCCTTGAAATCTCAGGCTTAATTGACATAGAATAAAGTAGAGGATGTCACCGGCAAACAGCAAAAATAACAGCATGAATGGATGCCCAGACCTTCCATCTCAGATGAATACATTGTGCGGATGGCCCCATGAAAACCCCGGGAGCAGTATGCTTTTTTCTGCCGTTTCGCCTGCCGTTTTCCTTCCGCACTACAGGATATGACCGGCCGGTGACAGTGCATGCCCACTGACAAGAACAAACAGCGATGGCATCTGGAAACAAACCAGATCGACGCCAACATTCTGGAGGTCTCGTTCAGCGGCCGATGGTGCCTGGATCAGGACCTGCCCTCTCCTGATCTGCTCACGTCCGAAATGGACGGCAGCATCAATCGCCTCACCTTCAGGACCGAGCTCTCCTCCTGGGACAGCGGCTTCCTCGCCTACCTCTCCTGCCTGATCAAATTCTCCGCCGAACGAGGCATACACACCGATCAGGGCGGACTGCCGGAGGGGGTCCGTGATCTGCTGACCCTGGCCACCGCCGTGCCGGAACAGAAAATCGCCGGCCGCCAGCATGTTAAACGGAGCATGCTCTTCCGGGCCGGTTCGGCCGCGATCAGGTTCTTTCACGGCGCCCCGGAGATGCTGAGCTTCCTCGGCCAGATTGTTTTTTCTTTCGGCCGGCTGATATCCGGCAGGACCCGCCTGCGCTGGAGCGATCTGTGGTGGGAGATCGAGGAGGTCGGTCCCCGCGCCCTGCTGATCGTGTCGGTTATCAGCTTTCTTGTCGGCCTGATTCTCGCCTATCTGGGCGCAGACCAGCTGCGCATGGTCGGAGCGCAGATCTTTATCGCCGATCTGGTCGCCATCGGCATGGTGCGGGAAGTCGGAGCCCTGATGACCGGGATCATCATCGCCGGCAGGACCGGGTCGGCCTTCGCGGCCAAGCTCGGCACCATGCAGGTCAACGAGGAGATCGACGCCTTCAGGACGCTCGGCATATCCCCCATAGACTTTCTCGTTCTGCCGCGGATCCTGGCCCTGATGCTGATGGTCCCCCTGCTGACCCTCTACTCTGGCTTCGTCGGCATGCTGGCCGGCCTGCTGATCTCCACCTCGATCTTTGACATCGGCATGTTCGAATACTACCATGAAACCCTCAATGCCCTGGAACTCAAGCACTTCATGGTGGGCCTGACCAAAGGCAGTGTCTACGGCGCCATGGTCGCCTATGCCGGCTGCCTGCGCGGCATGCAGTGCGGCCGGAGCGCCGAGGCCGTGGGCGAGGCGGCGACCTCGGCGGTGGTGACCAGCATCCTGTTGATCACCATCTCGGCATCGATACTGACCATTCTCTTTTACCAACTGGGTATTTGACACAATGGACACGGCAACCCACATCGAGGTGCGCAACCTGACCATGGCCTACGGCGACCATGTCGTCCAGCACGACCTCAATTTCACGGTCGACAAGGGCGATATCTTCGTCATCATGGGGGGCAACGGCTGCGGCAAATCGACCCTGATGCGCTCCCTGATCGGCCTGCAGCGCCCAACCGAGGGTACCGTCTTCTATCAAGGCGTGGACTTCTGGAATGTCGACCCGGATCAGCATGAGCGGCTCAAACGCAGGCTGGGCATCATGTTCCAGGGAGGGGCGATGTGGAGTTCCCTCACCCTGGCAGAGAATGTGGCCCTGCCGCTCAGCGAATATACCGACCTCTCGCCGCGACTCATCGACGAGATCGTCTCCTTCAAACTTGCCCTGGTCGGTCTGGCCGGTTTCGAGGGATTTTATCCGGCCGAACTGAGCGGCGGCATGAAGAAACGGGCCGGTCTGGCCCGGGCCATGGCCCTTGACCCGGATATCCTGATCATCGACGAACCCTCTTCCGGGCTCGATCCCCTCACTGCCCGCCGCCTCGACAACCTGATCGTGGAGTTGCGTGAGAGCCTCGGCACCACTATTGTCTTGATAACCCATGAACTGGCAAGCATCCTCGGCATCGGCAACAATTCGGTGTTTCTCGACAGCGAGACCCATACCATGATCGCCACCGGCAACCCGAAAGAGGCAATCCATTCCGGCGACCCCAGGGTCCGCCATTTTCTCACCAGGGGGGAAGCATGAGCAAGCAGGCCAATCCCACCCTGATCGGCGCCTTTGTTCTCGGCGCCCTCATTCTCGGGATCATCGTCATCTTCCTTCTTGCCGGCGATGAGTGGTTTCAGGAGCGGCGCCGGCACGTCCTGTATTTTGACGAGGCGGCCCAGGGGCTGCAGGTGGGTGCGCCGGTGGTCTTTTTAGGCGTCAAGGTCGGCACGGTCAAGCACATCCAGATCGGGCTTGAAGATGAAAAGAAACACTTCACGGTCCAGGTGACCATCGAACTCGATCTGCAGATGATCGAAATCCACTCCGGTGAACAGATCGATCCGGAAAACCAGCTCACCATCCGGCAACTGGTAGACAAGGGCCTGCGGGCCCGGCTGAAAATGCAAAGCCTGCTCACCGGCCTGCTCTATGTGGATCTGGCTTTTTACCCCGGAAAAACCGCACACTTCGTCAACGATAATCCGAAAATCAGTGAAATCCCCACCATTCCGACGACGGTGAAGGAATTTACGACCATGCTGGAAGATTTTCCGATGACTGCCTTTTTAGCGGACCTGGCCGGAATCGGCGCCTCGATAAATAAAATCCTCTCTACCTCGGCGATGGAGACCATCCCCACCCGCCTTGATGCCACTCTCTCGCACCTGGAATCACTGTCCGCCCGGCTCGACTCCCGGAGCGACCCGCTTTTGAGCGAGGCGACGGCGCGTCTCGCCGAGCTGCACGAGGCGATCGACGCCGTGCAAGCCGCCATGGCCAAGGTCAGCCGGGCCGCCGACCGGGTGGAGCAATTTGTCGACGCGGATTCCAAAATCACCGCCAGCATCACCCGGGCCGGCACAGAGCTGGCCAATGCGGCCCGGACGCTGGAACAGCTGGCCGACGAAGAATCACCTGCCATCCGGCAGTTCACCCTGTCCCTGCAGGAAATATCCCGCGCCGCCCGCGCCCTGCGCCTGCTGGCTGAAAGCCTGGAGCAGCAGCCGGAGGCGATTTTCCGGGGAAAACAGACTGGGGAGAAATAAGAATGAAGTCTGCAGCGTTAGTCTACCCCCGGGTCAGCCGGCGCCTCATCCTCCTGACCATTGCCCTGCTGATGTCTGGCTGTGCCCGGACCTCGCCGGTCACCTACTACCAGCTTTCCGCCATCGATGCCGGCCGGCCTGCGGCCGCCGCAAGCGCGATCGGCGACCTGGTGATCGGCATCGGACCCGTGCGACTGCCGGAACTGCTTGATCGTCCCCAGATCGTCATCCGGACCGGTTCCAACCGCCTGCAATTGGCCGAAGGCCGCCGCTGGGCCGAATCGCTGAGCGAAAACATTACCCGGGTGCTGCGGGAAAATCTCGCCGCCCGGCTGGCTACGGAACGCATCGTCTATTACCCGTGGAGCCGGGCGGCAGCGGTCGATTACCAGATCGTCATCGAGATACTCCGTTTCGAGGGCGAGGGATACAACGAGGCGCATCTTGAAGCCATCTGGTCGATCCAGGGCCGCAACGGGAAAATCCTGCTGCCGCAACGGCGGGTTGCCTACCAGGCAGCGGCCGCGCAGCCGGATTTCGAAGGACTGGTGCAGGCCCTGAGCGAGACGTTGTCCCACTT
This sequence comes from Desulfobulbaceae bacterium, assembly GCA_031389785.1. GTDB lineage: Bacteria > Desulfobacterota > Desulfobulbia > Desulfobulbales > Desulfocapsaceae > Desulfoprunum. Next base: position 30,611 of record JANMSX010000059.1, read on the forward strand.
GTGCCGGGAGATCGCGGATCAGCTGTCGCAACAGCATGCAATCGGCAAAGATTAGCTGCCTCGACAAGGGGGGCAAGGATTTGTCCGTGCTGCCGGGCAAGGGACATTGAAGAAGGCGGGACTCCCCAGCCTGACCGGGATGGGAACGCGAAGGCAGGAGAGCTGAGAACAGTGTTGCTTTTCGATCCTTCCGCGGTCAATCAGGGAGTAATCCGCCGGGAAAGAACTTGCCCGGGCCGGCAAAACTGGATATGATAAAAACTGAGAAATATGAATAAGGCCGGACAGTTTTCCTGGTCTCTCTGAGTGTCCTCAGAGAGACCAGGCGCATATCGCCAATGAACAGCCAGGGAGAATCTTCCGGGCAGACTCAACAACAAAGGAAGGGGGGAAAATGCTTAAAAAAAATGTATTCCTGCTGTGCAGTATTCTGGCCCTGGTTTTCGCCGGGCATGCCTTCGCTGCCGAGAAACTGGTCAACGGTATCGACGCGAACTTTCCGCCATTCGCCTATATCGATAAAACCGGCCAGCCCGGCGGGTTTGATGTGGATGCGATGAACTGGATCGCCAAGGAGATCGGCGTCGAGGTCAGCCATCAGCCCATCGAATGGGATGGGATCATCACCAGCCTCCTTACCAAAAAGATCGGTATCATCGCCTCCGGCATGAGCATTACCGAGGAACGCACCCAGCAGGTCGCCTTTTCCGTACCGTACTGGGTTATCCAACAGGTGATGGTCACCAAGAAAGGCTCCTCGCTTACCATTGAACAGATTCAAACCGGCAAGAAAATCGTCGGCGTGCAGCAGGGAACTTCCGAAGCCAAATGGCTCAAAGAGGAAGCTGCCAAAAAGGGTTGGAATTTCGAGCTCCGCTATTACAGTTCCTCGCCGCTCGCCGTGGAAGATGTCCTGAACGGCAGGATCGATGCGGCGGCAATGGATGATGCCCCGGCAAAGGACGCCGCCTCGAAAAAAGAAGTCCAGATCGTCGGCACCTTCGGGATGCATGACGAACAATTCGGCTACGCCGTCCGCAAGGAAGATACGGAACTGCTTGAAAAAGTAAACAAGGCCCTGACCAAATTGATGGCAACTCCCGAATGGAACACGATGATCGAGAAGTACAAACTGAATAAATAGGAATCAAAAGGACGGGCGCGGCAAGGTAAAGATGTCGGCCCGTCCTTTTTTATTGTTGCAGAGCCCCCTGCATTCCGGCTCTCGACGGTAACCCGTCGAAGATCCGCCCTTGTGTGAAACCGAAACCGCCGGCTGGAAGATTCCCCTTGCGCATGTCATCGTTTGATGTTCCGGTTGCCCTGATTGCACCGGCTGGAAAGGGCAGGATGGCGCCACGCCCTGCCCCGGCACAGCCATCGTTGTTGTTGAAACCCCTGCCTCCTTCCGGATGGTAACCCGATGCCGAATGCCTTGTCAGCAGTCATAGATTCCTTGCCGTATCTGCTCCAGGGGTCATTTCTAACCATCGGCATAGTGGTCTCCGCCATGTTGCTTGGCCTTGGCATCGGCATCTTCATGGCAGTCGGCCTGGTCTACGGCAACAGCTTCATCAGATACCTGCTGACCGCCTATGTCTGGATATTCAGGGGCGTGCCGGTAGTGGTCCTGCTCTTTTTATTTTACTTCGGCCTCTTTACCTTCCTGGAGTTGAAATTCAGCGCATTCACGGCTGTCGCCATCGTCTTGGGCATGACCACCGGGGCCTACCAGGCCAATATTTTCAAAGGGGCTATCCTGTCGCTGCCCCAGGGGCAGCTCAAGGCCGCACGAGGTCTGGGCATGAGCGATATGCAGGCGATCAGGAGCATAATCCTCCCGCAGATTCTGCGGATGTCGATCCCGGCCTGGTCCAATGAATACTCCATCATCCTCAAGGATTCCGCCCTGGCCTTTGTCATCGGGGCGCCCGAGATCATGGCGAGGACCCAGTTTGTCGCCTCCCGCACCTATCAGCACCTGTCACTCTACATTACGGCGGGCATTATTTATTTCCTGCTCACCTGGGCCGGCGTGATCGCCCTGCGAAAGCTGGAACAATATCTCCGTATTCCCGGATACTCTCACCATGGTAACCAATGATTACCAGAAACAACCCGATTCTCAAAATTCACAATATAACCAAATCGTTCGGCAACAGCACCATCCTCGACTCGGTGAGCTTCGAGCTGGAGAAAGGCGAGATAAAGGTGCTTATCGGCCCTTCCGGGGGAGGCAAAAGCACCCTGCTGCAATGCATTAACTGCCTTGTCGTGCCGGATTCCGGCGAAATCGAGCTGGAAAACGAGCGCGTCGATTATAACCGCAAGCAGGACCTCTATATGCTGCGACAGCAGATTGGCATGATTTTTCAGGATTTCAATCTGTTCGACCACCTTACCGCTCTCGATAACATCACCATCGCCCTGCGCAAGGTGAAAAGGCTGGATAAAAAAGAGGCCAGGCAACGGGCCCGACTGGAGCTTGACCAGGTGGGGCTGGGCGACAAAGAGACACTCTATCCGGCACAACTCTCAGGGGGCCAGAAACAGCGGCTGGCGATTGCCAGGGCGCTGGCCATGGATCCCAAGATCCTGTTGCTCGATGAACCGACCTCGGCGCTCGACCCGACCCTTATCGGCGAGGTGATCGCGGTCATCAAAGGCCTGGCCGTCAACGGCATGACCATGATCATGGCCACTCACCAGATAAGCCTGATCTCCAACCTGGCCGATGAGATCCTGTTCATGGAAGACGGCAGGATCGTCGAGCAGGGCCCCCCCGCCGCCCTGCTGGCCGCCGGCAACAAGAGTAAATCCCAGGGGTTCTGCGACCGGCTCAACGAACTTTCCGAGGTGGAGGCCTGATCGTGGAGCTGTCGCCCTTCTACCAGGAATTGCTGACCAGTTTGAACCGGGGCCTGATCATGTCCATCGCCCTGATCATACCCTCGGCGATCGGCGGGGTGTTGATCGGCATTATCGCCGGCTCCGTGCGCACCTTCGGCGGGCCGTTCGGCAGGACGATCGGGGATGCCTATGCCGCGATATTTCGCGGTACACCGCTGGTCATCCAGCTGTTTATCCTCTATTTCGGGCTCCCCAACCTCGGCATATACCTGTCGCCGTATGTGGCCGCCGTCACCGGCTTCACCCTGTGCAGCGGCGCCTACCAGTCCGAATATGTGCGGGGTGCGCTGCTGTCGATCAAGAGCGGCCAGTACCTCGGCGCCCAGGCCCTGGGTTTTACCACCTTCCAGACCATTTTCTGGATCATCGTCCCCCAGGCGGTCCGCCGGGCCATTCACGGCTGCGGCAATGAGATCATCTACCTGATCAAGTATTCCTCGCTGGCCTTCATCGTCACCTGCATTGAACTGACCGGCGAGGGAAAAACCATTGCCACCGAGTACTTTCGCTACACCGAGGTCTTCGGCATCATCGGCCTCTATTATCTCGGTCTGGTTACCCTGGCCATCATTATCCTGAAAAAACTTGAACAGTATCTCTTTGTCCCCGGTTTCGGCCATAACTGAGACCCTGTTTCCCAACCTCCTCCCCTATCCGCCATGGTTCAATATTCACCGATTACCGACAAGATAAAGGCCGCCATCCGGGAACGGATCGATCCCGAATCAATCATCAGCGCCCCTGAACTGCTGGACGAATATGCAAGCGATGCCTCAAGTCTGCACTTCACCCCCGAACTGGTTGTCCGGGCAGGAAGTGTCGCTGACGTGCAGGCCCTGATGGAACTTGCGAACATCTACCGCTTTCCGGTAACCCCGCGCGGCGGCGGATCGGGCCTGGCCGGCGCCTGCCTGCCGTCGCTGGGCGGGGTGGTGCTGCTGACCGGAGGACTCAACCGGATCATCACCATCGATCGCAAAAATTTCGTCATGAAGGTTGAGCCGGGGGTGATCAGCCAGCAAGTCCGCCAGGCAGCCGATGCGGCAGGCCTGTTTTATCCGCCTGACCCCGCCGGCATGGACCTGAGCACAATCGGCGGCAACGCGGCCACCGATGCAGGGGGCCCGGCCTGTGTCAAATACGGCACCACCCGCGATTATATCCTCGGCCTGGAGGCGGTCCTGGCGAACGGCCAACTGATAGCCACCGGAGTACAGACCAGAAAGGGCGTGGTAGGCTATGACCTCACCAATCTGCTGGTCGGCAGCGAGGGCACCCTGGCGATCATCACCTCGCTGACCCTGAAGCTCATCCCCAAACCTGCGGCCACCAAGGGGATGATGTGCGTGTTCAATGACATGGTCTCCGCGATGAACTGCGTGGCGGCAGTCATGGGCCAGGGATTCCTGCCGAGCGCCATAGAGTTCATGGACCACAGATGCCTCTCCCTGATCGGTGAACTGCTGCCCTTCTCCCTGCCCCAGGCCAAACCTTCCGTCCTGATCATTGAAGTGGATGGGCCGCAGGGCCAGGTCGAGGCAGAGATGGAGGCCATCTGCTCGATTGCCACGGCAGAGGGGGCCGTTGAGCTGATCAAGGCCGCCAATGCCGGGGAACGGGAAAAAATCTGGGCGGTCCGCCGCCAGGTGAGTCTGCGCATCCACGACTATGCAAAACTGTACATCCCGGAGGATATCGTTGTGCCGCTCACCGCCATAGCGGAACTGGTCAACGCCCTGCCCTCCTATGAAGAGAAGTACGGCATTGAGGTCTTCGCTTTTGGCCATGCCGGTGACGGCAACATCCACCTCAACATAACCACCCAGGATCCCGCCAGGGAAGAATCGGCCCGCGAGGGCACCAGGGCGCTGCTCGAACTGACCCTGCGTTTACAGGGCACGATTTCCGGCGAACACGGCATCGGCATCGCCAAGGCCCGGTATCTCTCGATGGAGCTGTCTGAAAACAGCATTGAGCTGCAAAAAAACATCAAAAGGCTTTTCGATCCCAACCTGATATTGAACCCGGGGAAAATTTTTCCTGAATGCTGAGTCCATCTAACCAGCACAGGACGGAAGCAAAATATCCTGGACATTTACAAGATCATCCAATGAAAATAAGCAAGAGAGTACGAAACATTTCCCCGTCAGCCACCAAGGAGATGGCCTTGATCGCCGCCGGCATAGGCGGCTGCGTTTCCCTCGGCCAGGGTGTGCCTTCCTTCGCCACCCCGCCACATATAGTGGAGGCGGTTACCAGGGCCTTGAGGGAGGACCCGAGCAGCGGCCAATATTCCCTGCAGACCGGCATGCCTGCCCTGAGAAGACGTATCGCCGAGTACATGCTCGTGGAAAAGGACGTAGCTGTGGACCCGGAGAGTGAAATCTGCGTCACCGTCGGCGGCATGGAGGCCTTATTGGCCACGGTCATGACGGTTGTAGACGAGGGCGACGAGGTTATCCTGCCCTCCCCGACCTACGCCTCGTACATCGAACAGATTCTCCTGGCCGGGGGCATCCCGAAATTCGTGCCGTTGACCAGCACCTGGGGGCTGGACCTTGAGGCGATCGGCAGGGCCATCACCCCCAAAACCAGGGCCATCATGCTCTGCAACCCCGGCAACCCGACCGGAACCGTCTTTGCCGATGACGAGGTCATCGCCCTCTGCCAGCAGGCCGTTGCCCATAATTTCGTCGTCATCACCGATGAGGCTTACGACTATATGGTCTATGACGGCGCGATGCCGCTTAACCCGCTCAGCATCGATGCATTCCGCGATAACGTTATCTCGATCTCTTCGTTGTCAAAAAAGTACGCCCTCACCGGCTGGCGGGTGGGTTGGGTTGCCGCAGCAAGGCGATGGATGGAACAGATCATGAAGGTCCACGACGCCACGGCCATCTGTTCCCCTACCCCATCCCAGTTTGCCGCCCTTGCCGCCCTTGACGGCGACCAGCAATGTCTCACGGCAATGCGCGCTGAACTGGTCAAACGAAAAGCCCTGTGCTGTGCAAGGCTCGACAGGCTGAACGCATACTTTTCCTATGTGCCGCCTAAAGGCGCCTTTTATGTGATGGCGAGGTACCTTTTCTCGGCCTCCTCCTCTCAGGAGGTTGCGATCCGCCTGCTGAAGGAGGCAAAGGTTATCACCATACCCGGCGGGGCGTTCGGCGAAGGCGGCGAGGGTCATCTGCGAATATCCTTCGGCGGGGAATCAGCGGTTATCAATGAGGCCTTTGATCGCATCGAACGATGGTTGGCCGGCAGGCCCCCGGCATGATCAAATCCTTTCGAATCTCCTGCAAAGGTCGTCATCCCCGTGCAGGCGGGGATCCGGATGAGCGAGCTTACCGGTTTCCCGCCCGGGCGGAAAATACGAACGCCCACTATCCAGACCATTTGCACAATCCTGCTTCAACTGCTTTCTCCACCATATCGCCATAGAGCAACATGATACCATAATGAACTCATCAAAAAAAACCGCACTCCTTTGTCCCAATTGCAGGAGGCTGGTCAGCCGGTCGGCACCGGTATGTCCGGCCTGCGGCTTGAAAAATCCAGGCTCGATCTGGAAAGACAATATATTTACCCGGGGGATCGGTGGGGAGGATGGAATCCTCAGGGTGATCCTTGTGGCGAATATTGTCATGTTTGTAATCTCGGTGGCGATCGACCCGCGACAGGCAGCCCTATCCAGCAGCCCGTTCAATTTTCTTTCACCGAGCAACAACAGCCTCCTCGTGCTGGGCTCCACCGGTGCGATACCGCTGTTTCATTTCAATCGCTGGTGGTCGCTTATCTCGGCAAGCTACCTGCACGGCAGTCTGCTGCACATAGTCTTCAACATGATCGCGCTGCACCAGCTCGGTCCACTGCTCCTCCGGGAATACGGGAAAAGCAGGTTCATCGCCATCTACACCTTGAGCGGGATCGCCGGGTATCTTATCTCAGCCCTCTTCGGAGTGCGTTTCACCATCGGGGCTTCAGCCGCGGTATGCGGCTTGATAGGTGCCGCGCTCTACTACGGGAAGAGCCGGGGGGGCGCATACGGCAATGCCGTCTACAGTCAGATAGGCGGCTGGGCAGTGGGTATATTTATCTTTGGTTTCCTGGTTCCCGGCATCAATAACTGGGGGCATGGCGGCGGCATGCTCGCCGGCGCGCTGGCCGGCTATATTCTCGGCTACCAGGAACGTTCCCAGGAAAAAATAGGGCATAGGTTTCTCAGCATGGCCTGTATTGTCGGCACCGGCCTCGTGCTGTTCTGGTCAATCGTCAACGGTCTGTTTTATCTCCTCGCCTGAAAAGAGCTGCAAGGGAACATACGCCAGGGGAGGATTTTTTTCCGTTTCCTGACAACCGGCATCTCGAACAGGCCAGGCCGCACGGACAGAGAGGAGTATCCCATCTAGCTAAACTGATTGATAAATGCGATGACGCACCTTGTGCATTCCGGCAGTTGACCTATATTTTAGTTTTCTCAAAACCTTAAAGTTCTATAAAGGAAAGGAAGCTATGGAAAAAAATCTCCCTGTCAAACGGGTACACCACGTCGAATTCATTGTCGGCAACGCCTTGCAGGCGGCATACTTCTATCGAAAGACATTCGGCTTTAACCAGATAGGGTATCTCGGGCCGGAAACAGGACATCGTGACTGCGCCTCATACGTCCTGGAGCAGGACCGTATCCGGTTTGTGTTCACCACGCCGCTCAGTTATCTCGATCCGAGGAATGTCTTCCTGCTTCTGCACGGCGACGGTGTCAAGGACATCTGCTTTGAGGTGGATGATGTGGACGGGGTGTATCAGGAGGCGGTGAGACGGGGCGCTGCATCCGCCATGGCTCCGGACGACCTGAAGGATGCAAACGGCAGTGTGCGCCGGGCGGCCGTCCGCACTTTCGGCGATGTAATCCACACCTTTGTTTCCACAAAGGATTATCCGGGTGTGTTTCTGCCGGGATTCCAGCCCGCCCCGATCGAGGGTGAACACCTGGGCTTTACCCATATTGATCATATTGTCGCCAACACCGAGGATCGGCAGATGGACAGGTGGTGCGACTACTACGCCAATGTCTTCGGGTTCCATCAGTTCGTCTCGTATGACGACATGGATATCTCCACCGAGTACAGCGCGTTACGCTCCAAGGTCATGGCCAACGATACACGGGATATCAAGATCCCCATCAACGAACCGGCTGCGGGAAAGAAAAAGAGTCAGATCCAGGAATTTATCGACTTCAACTACAGCGCCGGTGTCCAGCATATCGCCCTGAACACGCCGGACATCGTGACCACAGTCGGCGCGCTCAGAAGGAACGGAGTCAATTTCCTCACCATTCCCGAAAGCTACTACGACACCATCTGGGACCGAGTCGGAGAGATTAAGGAAGACCGGAAAATGATCCATAAATATAATATCCTTGTAGACCGAGACGAGAACGGCTACCTCCTGCAGATTTTCACCAAGCCGATGCAGAACAGGCCTACGCTTTTTCTGGAGGTTATCCAGCGCGAGGGCTGCGAGAGCTTTGGCAAAGGCAATTTCAAGGCGCTCTTTGAATCCATCGAATTGGAGCAGAGGCGCAGGGGCAATCTCTAACTGGTTTTCATCTCAGGCATGTACCCGGTCAGTTTCTGTCCCGACACTCATAAATGAAAATACGGAGGGGATCAAAATGGTCTATTACCACAAACTGGGAGAAATTCCGCACAAGCGGCACACAGCCTTTCGCAAGGAAGGCGGCGGCATATATCAAGAACACCTGATGGGCATTGGTTTTAGTGGAATCAAGTCCCTAATATATACAGTGCGTCCTCCTACCCAGCTCAGGGGAGTGGAACGGATGAAGGGAATCCGCTTTGAACCTGACCCCGATCCCACCCTGCGCTTGAGACACCTGAGAGCCCACAGGCTGGCGGCTGCCGGTGCAAGTCCGGTACTGGACAGGACACCGCTTTTGTTCAACGATGAGGTCGCTCTCCTGCTGGCGCACCCTTCGGCTGACGATGATTTTTTTTACCGCAATGGCCAGGGCGACGAGGTTGTCTACGTTACCGAAGGCGAGGGAGTGCTTGAATCGCAGATGGGCGAGATCGACTTCCGGCAAGGTGACTATCTGGTCATCCCCAAAGGCATAATCCATCGCTATAGATTCACGGCGCAAAAGAATATCTTCTTTATCATCGAGAGCAGGGGGTATGTGCGCAGCCCCAGCCGCTACAGGAATGCACACGGACAGCTGCTGGAGCACAGCCCCTACTGCGAGCGGGATATCCGGCCTCCGTCGCGACTCATCACGCATGATATAGAAGGTGATTTTACCATCGTGGTGAAGAGCAGAGACGGACTGCAACGCATGACCATCTGCCACCACCCCTTCGATACGGTCGGCTGGGACGGATATTATTACCCCTGGGCCTTCAACATCTCCGATTTCGAGCCGATCACCGGTCGCATTCACATGCCGCCGCCGGTCCATCAGACCTTTGAAGGTGACGGTTTTGTGGTCTGTTCGTTCGTGCCCAGGCTCTTTGATTATCACCCCGATGCAATCCCCGTTCCCTATAACCACTCGAACATCGGCGCTGACGAGGTCATCTATTACTGCAGTGATGAGTTCATGAGTAGAAAAGGAATTGAATTCGGCTCGATAACCCTCCACTCGGACGGTATGCCCCATGGTCCTCACCCCGGCAAGGCAGAGGCCTCGATCGGGCTGAAGGAGACAAAAGAGCTGGCGGTAATGGTGGACACCTTCAAACCGCTGGTTGTCGCCAAGACCGCTCTGGACTGTGAAGACACGGCCTACCAGACTTCCTGGCTGGAAGAGGGATGATGGAGGTCTCGTTCAGGAATTTCCTGACCGGCCTGATCGATTATGCGGGACTCTTTCCGCCGGCGAGTCTTGATATCGAGACGGCCTTAGGCAATTACGCCGCCTATCTCGAGGGCGAAGAGGGCTGGATGCTGGGCAGGTGTATTGTTCCAGCCCTCCATCTCCGCCATGCTGCGCTTCGTCCCGGGTTCCGGTATTCGGTCATTGTCAGCCCCGCCGTTCCCCGGGAAGAACTTGAGCAGCTCAGCGCCTTCAAAGGTCGCGTGGAAATGGTGGAGACCCGCTTGCCGGAAATCGCCGACAGCACCGACTACTGTTCCGACCAATTACTGCACTTAAAATACAGGCTTCTCGAGGCCGGTCTTCACGATGTGCAGCTGTTCGTGGAAGCGGCGGACGTTGCTCCGGCAGCCGCGGCCATTGCCGCATTCAACAACCGCCGCAGCGGGGGGGAGGTCATCAGCAATGTCGGCTACAAGCTCCGTTGCGGCGGCCAGAATAAACAGGCCTTCCCCGCACCCGAAAAGGTGGCCGAGGCCATCGGCATCTGTCGCGACAACGATATAGCGATGAAATTTACCGCCGGAATGCACCACCCTCTTCGCAAGTACTCCCCTTGTATAGGGGTCATGCAGCACGGTTTCATCAACATTTTCGGCGCTGCCCTGTTGGCTTGGGGTTGCAACCTTTCCACCGACGACATGACGGAATGCCTTCGTGATGAAACCGCCCGCCACTTTCACTTCACGGAGGAGGGTTTCTCCTGGCAGGAAACAACGATTCCAACCGATGAGATCAAGCGGTTGCGGCAGAGCAAAGTGATAAGTTTCGGCAGCTGCTCCTTCGCCGAACCCGTTGCAGGTCTGCGTTTGCTTGGATTTCTCGGCACTTCTGGAGCCTAACCTATGCGATCAACCACAGACCCGACGCTCAGGTCCTTTGTCGAATATGATGAAACTTCTCATTTCCCGATACAGAATCTTCCCCTCGGCATCTTCGAGGAACGAGGCAGCACCAGGGCCGGCGTCCGTATAGGCGAGATGGTGCTTGACCTGGCGCTCTTGGAGCGGCGCGGCTTCTTTCCCTCGCTGCCCGAACTCTTCAACTCCGGCACACTCAACCGCTTCCTGGCAATGGGACGTCCGGCATGGAGTGAAGTACGTGCAACGGTTTCCCGCCTGTTGCGAGACGACGAGGCCGAACTCCGCGACAATGCCGAACTGCGCAGCAAAGCGCTGATTCAGGTAGCGGAGGTTGCCATGCGCATGCCTGTCGCCATAGGCGATTACACCGATTTTTATTCCTCCAGGGAGCATGCCACCAACGTCGGCATCATGTTCAGGGGAAAAGAGAATGCTCTCATGCCGAACTGGCTGCACCTGCCGGTGGCCTATCATGGCCGCTCGAGCTCGGTGGTTTTGAGCGGTACGCCGATACGAAGACCGAAGGGCCAGGTAAAGGCGGATGATCAGGAAAACCCTGTCCTCACGGCCAGCAGACTCCTTGATTTCGAGCTGGAAATGGGTTTTTTCATCGGTCCCGGCTCCGAGCTGGGCCAGCCGATCCCCGTGCACTCCGCGTCTGAGCATATCTTCGGCATGGTGCTGGTCAACGACTGGTCGGCCCGGGATGTCCAGAAGTGGGAATACCAGCCGCTGGGCCCCTTCACCGCCAAGAACTTCGCAACCTCCATCTCGCCATGGGTGGTCCCGCTCGAGGCCCTTTATCCCTTCCGCTGCCCGGGACCCGAACAGCATCCGCGTCCTCTGCCCTACCTGCAGACCCATGGCGATCTGTCTTACGATATCAAGTTGGAGGTCTACCTGCAGAACTCGCGCATCTCCCGCAGCAATTTCAGATATATGTACTGGAATATCCGGCAGCAGCTGGCCCATCACACCATCAGCGGCTGCAATGTAAGGCCGGGTGACCTGATGGCATCCGGTACCATAAGCGCACCGGATGAAGGGGGCTACGGCAGCTTATTGGAATTGTCATGGAAAGGGACAAGATCAATACGGCTCGAGAATGGTGAGCAGCGGAAATTTCTCCAGGACGGCGACACCGTCACGATCACCGGCTGGTGCCAGGGACAAGGTTATCGTGTCGGCTTCGGCGAAGTGACCGGGCAAATCCTCCCCGCCCTGGAGCAGACCGCTTGAGACTATCGGCTGTTTCTGACGAACGTCAGGCATGCCCCATTTCGGACCGGTGGACCATCACCGGATGAAACTTGTTGGTATAGGTCAACATGCAACACACCTGCAAGTCGGGGTGATATAAAGATCAGCAGAATTACATGTTAGGCGGCAAGGCTTCCGGCGGTTCGGAGGCGAGGATACCCGATGAGCGAAGTGAGAGCCAGCGAGAAGCAAGATGAGGCAGCCCCTATCGAGGAGGCGCTAAAAAACGAGCGATACGAGCTCCTCCGGCGCCTGGAGGACTCGCTGGAAATTCCGATGCTGGCCCTCGCCTTCGTATGGTTGGCGCTGTTGGTCGTGGAGTTGATCTGGGGCGAGAGCCTGTTGTTCGAGATCATTGGCACGATCATTTGGGTCATCTCTAACGTATGTCTCTTTAGCGTTTTCTGGTTACTTTCTGATTAGATTCTCCTCAAAAAGTCTCAACAGATTGATATTAAAGAGATAAATATCATATTATGAAATAAAAATCAAAAGATCTGAAAAAAACCGCGTCCGACAAGAATGCTTCGCTTGAACGTGTCATTAACCGAAATGAGAAAATCAAAAAAACTGTCAAGCAGGCTGCAAATGAACTCACTTCGGTAAATGAAATTCTCGAGCAGGGAAAAGAAGTCAAGATCCCTGTTCAGATCATCAAAGAGGCCATCACTCAGAACAAAGAGGTCGAGCATAAAGTGGCGAAAGCCGCAGACGATTTACATCAGGTCAACACCGAACTTGCCAAGGAGGTGACTGAACGACTGGTAATCGAAACCGAACTCTCCGACATGAAAAACGATCTATCCGACGTGCGTGACGAGTTATCGAAATCCCAGGCCAAAGAAGAAGAGTCACGAAAAGTTGCGCTTCATGACGCGCTCACAGGTCTGCCGAACCGTGTATTATTTGAAGAGCGCCTCGATCATGGGTTAATCCAGGCAAAACGGCATGGTTGGAAACTCGCCGTCCTGTTTATGGACATCGACAATTTCAAGAATATTAACGACTCCTATGGTCATGATCTGGGAGATAAGGTGCTGCTCACGGTGGCAGACCGTTTACAGGCTGCCACCCGCAGAGAAGACACGGTCAGTCGCTGGGGAGGCGACGAATTTGTCTGCCTGTTGTTGGAAGTCAAGCAAGAAGCCGACGTAGTTCGCCTTGCAGAGTTGATTGTTGAACAAATTTCCGAGGCCTTCAAGTTTAAAGGGACTGTTTTTTCTGTTAGAGTCAGTATCGGTATTGCCATATATCCCGCAGATGGAGAGACGGCAGACATCCTTTTCAAAAATGCCGATACGGCAATGTATAAAGCCAAGGGAACAGAGAGGAGAGTTGTGCTGTTCCGCGATTCCGTTTTTGACTGACCTGGGAACAGATAGTAGTGTTGCGTGTGCTATTCAATAATA
>JANMSX010000094.1:0-39948 GCA_031389785.1 Desulfobulbaceae bacterium
TTGAGAGTAACGAAGAGTTAGGGGGGGATAGCCATTTATGGATAGGCATTCTCTAGCCGAGCAGGGGGCGATCCAAGGCCTTGAGCGAGGTCTCCAGCATGATCTCGGCCAGGGTGGGATGAGCATGGATGGTCTCGGCCAGGTCGTGGACCGTGGCCCCCTTCTGCATGGCTAGAGAATGCCTATCCATAAATGGCTATCCCCCCCTAACTCTTCGTTACTCTCAAAGTTTAATCTTCGGAATATCAGCTATATGCCTGCGATTAAATTTTTCGAGCGTCTCGATTGAGAACGAAATCTCTCGCTTCTGGACAGGCACTAGAGAGCGAAGAAGGCATTGACCGTAAAACCGCCGTCGATTAAGCTCTGCAGAGTGCCTTGACAGATCCCGGCTGGCGGAAACCCCTTATCCTGGCTCAGGGCCTGGCCGCGCACCCCGCCTATGCGTTCGCGTCCGGCCCGTGCCCGCCTTCGATTGTTTTCCATGCGGAAAAGCCTCGGCGCGGTGCTGCCGTGCCTGCGGATTTCCTCAATCGTCACGGCCAGATCCATCTCCATATCCGGCACGATCCCGATAAGCTATTTACGGACAAGTTTTTCATGACCCCTTCACCTCCACCACAACCGCCTCCACCACAGCCGCCGCAGGCAAAACCGCAAACCGCCGCCAAACGCCGGCCGCGTCCCCGTCCCGCCTCGAAGGCCAAGGGCAGGAAGGGCAAAAAGAAACCGCCGGTCAACCTGCGCCGGGACGCCCTGCTGCTGGGTCTTGAGATTTTCGGCCTGGCCTTTTCCGGGATCGCCGCAATCATCGTTCTGCTCGGTCATGCCGCCAACCGATTTTCCGGCACCGGCTTCTTCGCCAGTCTCCTGCCCTTTGCCGGCGGCATCCTCCTCCTCATCGTCCTGGCCGCCCTCCTTATGAGCGGCTGGAAGAGGCTGCGCAGATGGCTGCAGCAGCGCTCGCACCTGCTGCCGCCCGCCATCACCCTCGGCCTGGCCCTGGCGGTCGGCTGCTTCGCCATGCAGGACCGCTTCAGCCAGGCCTTCGGCTATTACCGGACCCTGGTCGGCGGCAGGGAAGAGGCCGGCCGGGTTACCCTCGCCCACCAGGTCTATGCGGCCTATCGCCGCCTGAATACGGCCGAGCTGCAGACCATGATCGACAGGGCCGGGCAGTACCAGCCGGCGCTCCAGGAGGCGGCTGCGGTCTTCGCCATCGATATCGATCTCCTGCAGGGTCTGGCCGCCACGGAATCTTCTTTTCTGCCGCGGCAGAGCCAGGATGGCGGCCAGGGGCTCCTGCAGATCACCCGGGTGCCGGCAGCGGTGACCGCCGAGGTCGACAGGCTGTTCCCTGCCGACAGTCGCATGCTGACCGATGCCCGCTATAATGCCTTTCTCGGGGCCGCTACCCTCAGACATTATCTCGCCGAAATGAAAGGCGATCTCTTCCTTGGCCTGCTGGCCTACAATATCGGCCCGAAAAACGGCGGCCTGCGTTTTATCATGCAGCAATACGGGGCGACCGACTTCGTCACCATCCAGCCGTACCTGCAGCAGCTCCCCCGGGACTACCCCATCCGGGTCCTCTCCCAGGCCCTTGCCTTCCGCATCCAGCACCGGGAAGGCAGGCTCCTGGCCTATGAGGAGGGGACAAACGCCCTGCGCATCCAGGGCCTGGGCATTCCCGGCCTGTATCGGCAGGTTGCCCGGTGAACGAGGAGGTTTACACCGAAACAGCCGGGCATGACCGCAGCAGCCCTGCCAATATCCTCAAACCGGCCTTTCGTGCTTATTGTTTTTAGTGGAGGGAATAGTATGCGTCTCATGCGGGATCAAAACGCTGTGCCCGATCGGGGCTGTCTCTTCAACGATGGGTGTCGAGGTACCGAAATGCAGAAATTACTGCCGATGATTACATTGCCTGAGCTGGTAACTGTCCCAGAAGCCGCGAAATTCCTCGGGGTGGGGCGAAAAGTGGTCTATCAAATGCTGGACAGCGGTATTTTACGTGCCATCAGGATAAAGAGTAAAATTTTCATCGACCCATGCTGTCTCAACGAATTTCACAACAGGGGCAAGATGGCCTGAAGAGATTCAGCCTGCCGGAATGCCCTACTCTGATTTTTCCTCTGCTCATATTACTGCCCGTCCCCGTTAGCAATCATCTGCATCGTTTGGGCGATGGGAATTCTGATTGCCCTCGCCGTTGGCAATTCACGCTTCTCCGGCCACTGGCCGAAAGCGTTGTTTTCAGTGCGGCAGGCGGAGACGACGATCTCCTCCCTGAATCCATCCTGCCGACAAGTCACTTCACTGGCAAATTCCCTTCTCGACAGCCCCGTTTTTTCAGCACCTGAGCTGCGCCGGAGCGATAACCGGTGCCTTTTCGCCAGGCCGACCTGCTCCATCCGCCGTTTTTATCCTTGGAATACCAAAAAAATTCTGCAAATACCATTCACACCGGGACTACAACATGGAAAATGGAAAAATCTAGTGGAAACCGGCCGGAGAAGTTAACCTGCCCTCGCTTCAGGCGCCGTCTCCAGGCCAGCTTTTTTTGGGGGCTCCCCTTGAGAGCACGTTCTTATCATCCCCTTTTGCACCATACCGCCCGATACGATTCAAGAGCTGTCCGTTCAGATAACGAAGAGGCTCCGAAGACGACCGTTGCGATCATGAAATATTTCCCTTCTCAGATCTTGTTTCTACCGTGCTGGTGCTGACCGGTTCGGAGAAACAACTGGCGGTCTACGATGATTATGTCGGGGAAACCAGCGCCGTTGCCGCACCTGTACTCATTCTCGGCGGGGGGCGGGTGGGCCGCGCCGCGGCCACGGCTTTACGGGAGGACGGCGTAGCGTACCGTATTGTCGAGAAAAACTCCCGGATATGCGAAGGACAGGAGAATTGCATCATCGGCAGCGCCGCCGACCACGAGACCCTGATCAGCGCCGGCATCAATGAGGCGCCTTCGGTGTTCATCACCACCCACAGCGACGAGATGAACATATACCTTACCATTTATTGTCGCCGTCTGCGGCCGGATATGCAGATCATCAGCCGCGCCACCCTGGACAGAAACATCAACGTGCTCCACTCCGCCGGCGCCGACCTGGTTATGTCCCATGCCTCAATGGCCGCCAACACCCTCCTCAACATTCTGAACCGGGGCCGGGTTCTCATGCTCACCGAAGGATTGAACATTTTCCGCTATAAGGTCCATTCCCTCTTGGCCGGGATTTCCCTGGTCGAAAGCGGAATCCGCGAAAAAACCGGCTGCAGTGTTATCGCCATACACCGGGCCGGCAGCATGCAGATCAACCCTGACCCTTCAAAAGCACTGAGAAATAATGATGAGATAATTATGATCGGTACGGCTGAGTCGGAAAAAAAATTTGTCGCCATGTACCCTGAGGAAAACTGAACAACCATCGGCTGCAGCCCATCTATTCTGTTATATCTTACTTAATTAATTAAATAAAATAATTTTTCCTGATGCCTTTTCGGGTAATTTATGGTAAGTAGATAGTACAGCCTCGCACAATACGCGATGAACCACTTTTCGGAGGCGTTAAAAGACCGGAAAAGGACGCAATCAGCAGATCCCCGATAAAAAGGCACCGCCCTCCGGATGAGAAAATCGGCACGGATCATCCAATTGCTCGACAGCAAACACTGCGTTTACAGCCTTGTCCACTCTTTCCCTTTCCAGATTTAAATCAATGTGTTGAGATTTTTTGCAGAGAATCGCATTACAGACGGTGCGTTGTCCGAGGCGTTGTTTCCTGCAGCAGTCTGGCAATTGTAATTTTTCACAGGCCCAACTTACGGCCTGCACATCCCCCGCCCCTCTAGAGCAGGTCTTTGGGGCCGTTTACAATAAGAGCTTATCCGTAAATAATACTTTATGCTCGCAGCCGGTTGCTGCCGCCACGCCGTAAACGGGCAGGTTCCGTCGCATCGCCTGGCGATAACCGCTGACCAAATCCGGCAATCCGGCATCAACCCGATAAGGAGAATACATGTCCGACCAAACCGCAGAGTTGACTATTGACAACAGCACCTATCACCTGCCGATCATCGCAGGCACAACCGGCGAAAAGGCCCTCGATATCCGGGGGTTGCTTCGTGAAACCGGCTATATCACTCTGGACAGCGGTTTTATGAACACCGGCTCCTGCCAGTCGCAGATTACCTATCTCGATGGCGATAAGGGTATTCTCAGGTACCGCGGCTACGACATAGCCGATCTGGCGGAGAATTGTCTCTTTATCGAGGTGGCGTATCTTCTCCTCACAGGCGAGTTGCCGACCCTCTCCGAACTGGGGCAATTCAAATATGACATGACCAGATATTCCCTGATTCATGAGGACATGATTCACTTCTTCGATCATTTTCCACCAAAGGCCTCGCCGATGTCGATATTGTCGACAATGGTCGGGACCCTGCATGATTTCTACCCGGAAATGGATCTCGAAGAGGATCCGTATGGCGGCATCACCACGACCACCGCCAGGCTGCTCTCGAAAACCAGGACAATTGCGGCATTTTCCTACAAGAAGAATATGGGCCACCCGCTTGTCTACCCGCGGGCGGATCTCAGTTATTGCTCAAATTTTCTCCACATGATGTTCGACCGGCCAAATATGCCCTATGAAATCGATCCGGTCCTGGTTTCAGCGCTGAACAAGCTGCTTATCCTGCATGCCGACCATGAGCAGAACTGCTCGACATCAACGGTGCGGCTCGTCGGCAGTGCCGGGGTGAGGCTCTATCCGTCCATCTCCGCCGGCATCAGCGCACTCTGGGGGCCGCTGCATGGCGGCGCCAACGCCGCCGTCATGAAAATGCTCGAAACGATTTATGCCGACGGCAGGGACTACAACAAATACATCAACATGGCCAAGGACCCGGACAACCCCTACAGACTCACCGGCTTCGGACATCGCGTCTATAAGACCTATGACCCACGGGCCACGATCATCAAAAAAACCTGCCACGATGTCCTGCACACCCTGAAAATCTCTGATCCGTTGCTGGACATCGCCTTGAAACTTGAGGAACTGGTCGGTGAGGATGAATATTTCATCGAGCGAAACCTGTATCCGAATGTCGATTTTTATTCAGGCATTATCTATCGGGCCATGGGCATTCCCACCAATATGTTTACAGTAATGTTTGCCCTCGGCAGGCTGCCCGGCTGGATAGCCCACTGGCAGGAGATGAATCTTGACAAAGACAGCAGTAGAATCGGGCGACCGCGCCAGGTCTATACCGGCAATCCCGATCGTCCGTTCGTGGCGATCGAAAATCGAGGCTGACCCCTTCTTCCCGCCGACAACCTGCCCCTGGTGACGATGGCCATGGGCACCTCGGCAGGATTGTCCGGTCCGGCCCCGATTATCGTTTGACCCGTATCGCCGTGGTCTTGGTACTGACTTTTCCGTGGTTTTCATCATGCGTGCCCATGAAACCGCAAGGCAGGTGAGCTCTCAACAGGCGTTTTACCAGCATTATCCTGAACCAGGAGGCAGAAGCTTGACAATATTTTCCCGATTGATGCTCAGTTATATCGCCCTGCTGATCATGGCCACCGGGGTGAGCACCTACTCCATCCTCCAACTCGGACAGATGCGGGGGATTACCCATTCCATCATCCTGCTCGATACCAACCTGCTCGACCTCCACAAGAACATGGCCGACGCCCTCCTGTCGGCCTCCCGCTATGAAAAAAACATCACTATCATGTGGGATCCCGCCCTCTACAAAAGCTTTCTCGCCTCGAAGAAGGATTTCGAGAGATACCTTGAGGAGGCGATGACCCTGGCTGAGTCAGACGGCGGGATTCGCGAGGTGCTATCCAGGCTGGAGGAAAGGCACCGGGCCTATCAGGCGCTCTTTGCCAAAGAGGTTGCCCTTCTGGAGGCCGGCAAATCTCTCCCTGAAAATCGCAACGAGGAGGAGAAAGAGCAGATGTTGAACCAGGCCCTGGAGGAGCTGGCACAGCTGAAAACCTTGATCCATCAGAGTACCTTTCGCAAGGTCCGGGAACTGGATGAAGCAGGGGTCAAGGCCCAGACCATGGCCGTGGTTATCACCGCAGTCGCTTTCCTGCTGGGTTTGCTCCTCTCGGTCAGCATTACCCGGAGCATCATCGTGCCGCTATCCCGGATGAAAAAAAAGACGGTGGAAATTGCCGCGGGGGCCCTTGAGCCGGATCTGGACCTGCCCTCTCCCCCTGAAATAGGGGCGCTTGCCCAGGCCTTCAACATAATGTGCGCCAAGCTGAAGGAGGTGGACCGGATGAAGTCCGAGTTCTTCTCCCTCATGTCCCATGAGCTACGGACGCCCCTCACCTCGATCAGGGAGGGAACCAACCTGTTTCTGGAAGGAAAGGGAGGGGGGGTCACGGAAAAGCAACGGAAGCTGCTGACTATTATTTCCGAAGAGAGCAACCGGCTGATCCGCCTGGTCAACTCCCTGCTCGACCTCTCCAAACTGGAGGCAGGGATGGTGCCCTTTAATATTACCGGGAACGACCTGCCTCCCCTGATCGATCGAACGCTCGATGAACTGATGCCCCTGGCCGAGTCCAGGGACATCACGCTTGAAAAGGAGATCAAAGAGATCCCGCAGGTTGCCATGGACAGCGAGAGAATCAGAGAAACGCTGAGGAACCTCATCGGCAACGCCCTGAAATTCACGCCGCCCGGCGGCTCGGTGCGGGTCGCGGTCCGGCGGACGGATGAAGGGGTACATATCTCGGTGACCGACACAGGGCCCGGCATACCCCGGGAACACATCGGTGGAATATTCGAAAAATTTCGCCAGGTTTCCCCCGCGGACTCCCGTCGGCTTCAGGGCACGGGGTTGGGGCTGGCAATCGTCAAGCATATTGTACATGCACACGGAGGAAGGATATGGGTAGAGAGCGAAGTCGGGCAAGGCAGTACCTTTACTTTTGTGCTGCCGGTCTGATCATGGCCTTGCTCGCCGCCTGCGCGTCGGTCGGAAGCTGGCCGGCGCAACAGGAGGACGTGTACCTGCGGCAGGGTCGGCATCTCCTCGCGCAGGGCGATTTTGCCGGCGCCTTGCGGGAAAACCAGGAAGTGCTCGCCCGGTTTCCGCGTACTCCGCCCGGCGATGCGGCCCTTTTCAATATCGGCATGATTCACCTGCATTATGCCAACCCGAAAAGGGACATCCGCCAGGCCCGGATTTTCTTTACCCGGCTCATGGAGGAATTTCCCGGGAGTCCGCGTGCCGAGGAGGCCAGGATCTGGGGTAATATTTTAGAATCTCTGGAAAATACCGGACATAAACACATCGAGTCCGAAGAAAAAAAGCGGGAACTGCCGATGGATCGGGAGAACGTCGATCTGCAGCGCGGGCAGCAGCTCCTCGCCCGGGGTGATTTTGCAGGGGCCCTGCGGGCAAACCAGGAGGTGCTCGCCAGGTTCCCGCAAACCCCGCCCGGCGATGAGGCGCTTTTCAAAATGGGGCTGATTCACGTCCATTACGCCAACCCGAAAAGGGACATCGGCCAGGCCCAGCTCTTCTTTGCCCGGCTTATGGATGAGTTCCCTGAAAGTCCGCGCACTGAGGAGGCCAGGGTCTGGGTCGGCATTCTCGAAACCTTGGAGAAGACCAGGCAGATAGACATCGAGATCGAAGAGAAAAAGAGGGAATTGAGGAGATAGGGAGACATGTCACGAGCAAGACTGCTGGTAGTTGACGATGATCGCAACCTCTTGGAAATCATCAGAATGAGGCTTGATTCCCTGGACTTCGAGGTGACTGCGGTCCGGGATGAAGAAGAAGCCAGACAGGCCGTGACGGCACAGGTCTTCGATCTTGCCGTCATTGATCTGCAGCTGGCGAATCAAGACGGGATCTCCCTGATGGAGGAGATTCACCTGATAAATCCGGACCTGCCGACCATCATCCTTACAGCCCATGGCAGCATCGAAAGCGCCGTGGAAGCGATGAAGCGGGGCGCCTATACCTACCTCACCAAACCCTTTGACGCGCGTGAGTTGAAACTGCACATCGACCGAGCCCTGGAGAACCGCCGTCTTACATCTGAAGTGAGCAGACTCAAGGGCCTGCTGGCGGAGCGCTACGATTTTAAGAACATTGTGGCGCGAAGCGAAAAAATGCAACAGGTGCTGGAAGTGGTGGCCAGGATTGCCCAGATGGATTCGACAGTGCACATCCAGGGCGAAAGCGGTACGGGCAAGGAACTTATCGCCCGGGCGATTCATCTCGCCAGCCCGCGCAAGGACAAAACGTTTGTCGCCATCAATTGTGCCGCCCTGCCTGAAACCCTGCTGGAGTCCGAGCTCTTCGGCCATGAAAAAGGCGCCTTTACCGGAGCCGTCAAAAGTTCCCGGGGATTGTTCGCCCAGGCCCATGAAGGGACCCTTTTCCTGGATGAGATCGGGGATATGCCGTCTTCGCTCCAGGTTAAGCTGCTCAGGGTTCTCCAGGAGCGCCAGTTCTATCCCGTGGGCAGCGAAAAATCCCTGTCCGTGGACGTCCGGGTCATCGTGGCCACCAACAAGAATCTTGCGGAGCTGGTCAAGCAGGACCTGTTCCGTGAAGACCTTTTTTACAGGATCCATGTCATTCCCATCGAGCTACCCCCCTTACGGGAACGACGGGAGGATATCCCCCTTCTCGCCGAATATTTCCTGAAGAAATTCAGCACACAAATGAACAAAAAGATCAAGGGCCTGGCGCCCGCGGCCCTGCAGCGGCTCATGCTCCATGAGTGGCCCGGAAATGTGCGGGAGCTGGAGAATACGATCGAATATGCGACGGCGATGACCTTGCAGGATGTCATTACCGACGATCTGATCCTTCCGGGCAAAGGGGAAGCATTCGAGGAGACCTTAAAGCCGCTCACAGAGGCCCGGGATGCCTATGAAAAAGGGTATCTTGTCCGCCTTCTGGAGTGCACTCGGGGCAATGTCAGCGGTGCTGCGGCCATAGCCGGCCGCTATCGTGCCGACCTGTACGTCCTTCTCAAGAAGCACGGGTTGAATCCCGGCGATTTCAAGAAGTAACTCCCTTCGGAAAGACTCTTCTCTTGAGCATGAAGGGAAATCAATACACCTCGCATAAGCTGCCCGGTTAAGGCAGTTGTCTGCATGTCGGCTGGCTGCGGCCCGGTTTCCTGCTGCAGGGAAAACCATACACAAACCAAACCTGGCGAAACCGGCAGCAGCTCGATTCTCATCATACTATCAATGAAATCAAAATATTACTTACTCGTTACAAGAGTGGCATACATCTTGCGAAGGAGTTGACATCACTGGTTAATCGGCGGGACATCATTCCTGCCAGGACTGCCGTTAACAACCTCGAAAGGAGGCACAAAATGAGACACGCTACCTTGAGTGTAATTTTGGCATTTCATATCGGTCTATTCGCCGTCGGCCAGGCATTCGCAGCCCCGCAGGGGTACCGGCAACCTGTCAGCGGCGTCCAGAGGACGGACAATGCCCTGAAAAATCGTCAGAACAGGATCGTCAAGGCCGAAACCGCCAAGATCATGCCGGTCCTCGCAGACAGGATCGAAGACCCGGCCGTCCTGGCAAAGACCAGGGATAAATTGCTCACCTTGCCGGTGGAAGAGATTCAGTTGGTCTCTTCACTATGCGACCGGGTTTCGGCCGGCGAACAAACTGCCCAGGCCGACATCGCGTTTTCGCTGGTCACGGCATTGATCGTTCTGTCCTGACCTCGTACGCCTGAAGCAAACTGACTTGAAAATCGTAACTGTGAGTTGTTCATGACCAAAAATTTAGTCCATCTTTCCTACCATATCTTCGTGCTCCTGCTGAGCGCCGCCATCGCCCTTTCCATTCCGCACGTGTTCAGCACCCTGGCAAAAAACCTGCTCACCTTCTGGACCTTTGTCGAAAACGAAAAGATGTTTCTCGTCTCGCTGGAAATCTCCACGGCCGCCGCGCTGATCATCTTGTTCAATTCGCTGCGGCAGGGATGGGAGGCCAGAAAACTCTCGCGCCTGGCCAAAAGCGCCGGTCTGGTCCCGGAATCGCGGTTCCCGGGGCTTCCAGGGCGGAAACCAGGCAACAAGCTGAAAGCGGCACAGGGGGTCGCGGGGGATATCATGATCATCGGATCGACAGGATTCCGGACTTTCGCGGCGCCTGCGGGCGAACTCCATCAAGCCGTCCGGACCTGCCGCAAGGCAAAGATACTGCTGCTGAACCCGTTCGGGGAAGGGGCAATCGCCCGCGCCAAGAGCATCCCGGACCCGGAGATTACGCCGGAAGTCATCCGCGACCAGATTATGGAAAGTATCAATTTTCTCAAAGGGCTCAGCCTTGGCCAGAAAAACATCAGGCTGAAGCTCTACCCGGACATGCCTCTGCTGAAGCTGGCGATACTCGGCGATCATGCCTTTCTCCGGCATTATCATGCCGGTCTCAACGTCCGGAACATGCCGGAATACGTGTTCAGCAGCGAGAGCGCCCATGGGGGCCTGTATCTCCCCTTATATCGATATTTTCTTTCTCGCTGGCATGATCCGCATATCCCCGAATACGACCTGGACACGGATGAGCTCGTGTTTCGCGACACGGCAGGACAGGAACTGGCACGGGAACAGCTGCTATGGTCGGCGCCGGCGGATACTCCCGGTCATTCTGCTGCCGAACCCTTCCCCAGGGCTTCTCGCACCTTGCGAGAGAGTTCCAGCCTGGAAAAGGGCTTCTGAATGAAATAAACCCCCTCATCGATTTCTCCGTGATGAGCGATGACATTGGCAGTATAGCCGGACATGAACAACCGCTTGAGGCCGGGGTAGAGTGAAAGCAGGCGTTTCGACAGGTCGCGGCCGTTCATTTCCGGCATCACGACATCGGTCAGGAGCAGGTCAATCTCACCGGAATTATACTCGGCCAGCCGCAGGGCCTCGCCTGGTGTGCCGGCGGCCAAGACCCGGTAACCCAGCTTTTCCAGCATACGCTTGCCAAGATTCAGGTTTGCCGGTTCATCTTCCACCAGCAGGATCATCTCCTGGCCCTTCTGAGCCCTCTCTGCACCCTCACCACTGTCAATCGCCGATCTCCTGCCGACATGCCTTGGCAGATAAATCCTGAAAATGCTTCCCTGGCCCGGTGCGCTGCGGACGTTGATGAAGCCGCTATTCTGCTTGACGATCCCATAGGTGGTGGCCAACCCCAGGCCCGTTCCCTGACCTATTTCCTTGGTCGTGAAAAACGGCTCGAAGATATGTTCCTGGACCGACCGGTCCATACCGCAGCCATCGTCACCTATCGACAGCATGACATAGCTGCCCGGAACAGAACCATTGTGTTCGGCGCAATACTCCTCATCGAGCACTGCATTGGCGGTTTCGATGGTGATCCTGCCGACGCCGTCTATGGCATCACGGGCGTTGACGGTCAGATTGGCGAGTATCTGGTCCACCTGGGTCGGGTCGATCTTCACTGGCCCCAGGCCCTGCCCCGGCAACCAGACAAGGTCAACATCCTCGCCGATCAGCCGCCGCAGCATCTTGAGGAGACCTTCCACCGTCTCGTTCAGATCGAGCACCCTGGGTGAGATCGTCTGTTTTCGGGCAAAAGCCAGCAACTGCCGGGTGAGGTCGGCGGATCGCCGGGCTGCTTTTTTAATCTCATCGAGGTCCTCAAAAAGTTGCCCGGCCGGTTCGACCAATTCCTGGGCCATTTCCACATGGCCGAGAATCACACCCAGCATATTATTGAAATCATGGGCCACGCCGCCTGCCAGACGGCCAATCGACTCCATTTTCTGGGCCTGCATGAGTTGGCTCTGCAGAAGCGCCTTCTCTGTCTCCGTCTGCCTGCGCTCGAATTCCCCGGCTGCCCGTATGGCCACCAGCTGCAGAATGGATTCGGCCAGATGGCAGTTCGCCAGAGGCTGGCGGCTGATAACGGTAATCACCCCGATCGCCTTGCCCCGCGAATCCCAGAGAGTCGTGCCGACATAGCTTTCCGCCTGTATCTCCCGGAGCAATGCATCGGCCGGGTAGCGATGCCTTACTTCTTTGCTGTAACAGCATGTCGTCCTGCCCACCACTTCGCCGCAGGGAGTACCCTGCAGGGTGTAGGTGACGTTTTCCCGGAAACGGCCGTCATAATAGACAGCCGCGGTCCGGGCCGACAGGTTTTCTCCCTCCAAACGGTCGATGCAGACATAGTCCATCTCGAGGACCCCAGCCAGATAGCGGGCCAGCAACCTGAAAAAATCCTCGCCGGTGGCGGAGCGGTCGCATTCGAGAAGGAACACCCGGGCTTCTTCGATTTTCTTGCGCTCGTCGATATCGGTATGGGTTCCGGTCAGACGCACGGCCCGTCCGTTCTCTGACCATTCGACCACCTTGCCGCGGCTCAGCACCCATATCCAGCCCCTGTCCTTGGTTTGCAGGCGGTGTTCCACGGTAAATATCGGCGTTCGTTTCTTGAAGTGCGCAACGAGCCTTTCCCTGGTCAGGCCGAGATCATCCGGATGCACCAGGAAACGCCAGTTATTTGAGAAATCGCTCACCTCATCGGCGGAATAGCCGAGGATCTCGCAACTTCGCCGGCTGAGATACACCTTTCCGGTCTGCAGATGCACATCCCAGAGACCGTCATTGGCCCCCTCTAGGGCGAAACGCAGACGGTTTTCGCTGTCCTTGAGATTTTTCTGGGTCTCTTTTATCTCGGTGATAAACCGGGCCTGCTGGATATTCTGATAGGCTGAAGTGGACAAACGATTGGCAAGGATGAAGAGCGCCCTGGCGATCTCCGTGAAATGTTGCCGCGACATGGCAGGTACCTGCCGAAATGCCTCGACCGCCTCCTCCTCCCCGGCGCCGATCTCGGCGGCATATCGGCGTACCCTCTCCTCGTCCTGGCTCTCGTCACGGACCTGCCCGATCAGCCAGTTGGCGATATGATGGCCGCCGACTGCGATCCCCGCCCCGGCATCCCAGAGACCGCCGCTCAAACAGGGCTGGACGACTGGCCCACCGATTGAGAACCGTCCGAGCTCGGCGTCGGATGCACAGCAGTTAGCCAGGCCCTTGGTTGTTTTACGGATAATATCCTTGCAGAATCGGGTAAAATTGCTTGGCCTGGTGATCGGTGTGCCGTCTGTGCGGGTGATGATCGAAGCGACGCCGGTAGCCCTGGCAAACTCATCCTGGAGGCGCTGGATGTCGTCCAGGTTGAAAAGATCCTCGAAGCGAATTTCCGAAGCATCCTCTATCGGTTGAGTCAGGGAGAGAATGCGGCGCATGATAACCTTCTCGGCCAGCCTGCGCTCGGTAACGTCCTCCAGGGTGGCAATTACTTCCGAAGGTGAGCGGCCAGGGGTGACGGGATTGAACATCGCCCGCAGAAAGGTGGTCCTGCCGCCGGCAACCGAGGCATAGGCATCTTCAAAGACCGCCGGTTTCCCGGCCAGGGCTTTTTTAATGGCCTCCTGCATCTTCGGACCGCCCAGATGCGCCGTGTTGAAGCCGATAAGCTTTTCCCGCGTCGAGCCCATAAGCTCGATAAATTTCTCATTGCAATCGAGGATGGTGCCCCGGGCATCAAACCTGACCATCCCCAGGGGTGAGCTTTCGAAGATCACCCGGTGTCGTTGCTCGCTCTCCCGCAGGGCCTCCTCGGTTTCCCCACTTTCTCTCAGGGATTTTTCCTGCTGCCGCACCGTCGCCTCCACCTGCCGGGCGGCATGGGCCTCATGCTCCAACCGGGCAATCTTTAACAGGAGGTCTTCGTAGGTAGATGCAGGGTGAGTAATCATTCCTTTTCTTCTTCCTCTTTTTTCCGGTCAGGCACTCGCAGCAGCTTCTTCAGGTCCGCAAAAGGGGTGTGGGTAGCCATCGGTCCTCTTTCCTTATCCGAATCTTCGGTAGGCAGCCATTCGGCGTCCAGGTCGCGGGAGTGCTCGTTGTCGTGGCAGTAGAGGCACAACAGTTCCCAGTTGCTGCCGTCGGGCGGATTGTTCCGGTAGTTATGGTCCTTGTGATGAACCGTCAGTTCCCGCAGCTTTTTGCCGGAAAATTCACGGCCGCAACTTGCGCAGACCCAAGGCAGGATCTTCAATGCCTGCTCTCGATATTCTACTTTTTTCATGCTCTTATTCCCTCCGGGAGGATGGTCTATGACAAGGTTCGGGTCACACCGAAACCCACCCCCTGTCTGCCATGCTGTTACTGGGTGTAGAGTTTCTTGACCTGGCTCCTGTCCGGAGAACCGTTTGCAAGCAGGGGCATCTCGCTGACAAACTGTACGTACTGCGGCTTCTTGAAACGGGCGATTTTCCCGCCGACGAAATCGATCAACTCCTGCGCGGTGAGCTCAAAGCCCTCTTTGAGCTGGCAGACGGCCTTGATGCCTTCCTTCCATTTCGGGTCCGGGACACCGAAGACCACCGTTCGGGCGATGGCCGGGTGGAGCAGGATGGCATTTTCG
Source organism: Desulfobulbaceae bacterium (assembly GCA_031389785.1). GTDB lineage: Bacteria > Desulfobacterota > Desulfobulbia > Desulfobulbales > Desulfocapsaceae > Desulfoprunum. The sequence goes on from JANMSX010000094.1 coordinate 14,490, forward strand.
ACCTCGGCCGGATAGACATTTTCCCCGCCCGGTTTGATCAGCTCCTTCTCGGCCTTCCGGCCCATATAGAACAGGTAGCCGTCCTTATCGAACCTGCCGAGGTCGCCGGTATGGTGCCGGTTATTGCGGAAGCTGTGGTCCGTGTCAGCGGGGAGATTGATGTACCCCTTGAAGACCATCGGTCCCCGGACCACGATTTCGCCGGTCTCGCCCTCTCCGACCGGTCGGTCGTCGTCGTCGACCAGATCGACCTCGGCCGCCAGCACGGCCCTGCCGGCTGCCCCCGGCCTGTCGTTATACGGGCCGATGGTGGCCAGACAGGAGGTCTCGGTCTGGCCGAAGAAGCTGTAGAAGGTGCCGCCCGTCTTCTCCTGGTATCTGACGATGGTCTCGGGGGAATCGAGGCCGATGACCTTCCGCAGCGAGGAGAGATCATCGCCATTTTTTTCACCCTGCTCCAGCAGCGAGCCGAGGATCGGCGCGAAATCGAACATCACCGTGGCCTTCTTTGCGGCGACCAGCCGGGCGGCGGCCGCTGCCTCGAATTTGCCCATATTCAGGCAGGCTGCTCCGGCATAAAAACAGCTGATCGTCATGAACAGCCCGCCGACATGGAAAAGCGGCAGGATATTCAGGTGGACATCGTCGGCCTGCAGCGACATGGCCCGGATGAACTCGAGGCCGGAGAAGACGATATTGGCATGGCTGAGCAGCGCCCCGCGGGGCCTGCCGGCGACCGCAGCCGTGTGGATGATCACAAAGCCGCTGTCCATTGCCACATCTGCGGACTGGAAATCGGCGGTTCTGATCGGCAGATCAGAAAAATTCCCGATCGCCTCGTTTTTTCCGGATAGGCAGAAATAGTGTTCGACCGTGGCCAGTTCAGGTCGGATTCGTTCGACCGTCTCACCGAACTCCTGGTCGGCAAAGACTATCCTGACCTTGCCGTCATGCAGGTTGAAACTGACCTCGCCGGCGGACAGCCGCCAGTTGATCGGCAGCATCACGGCGCCGAGGGCAGCGGCAGCGCCGTAGAGAAGGAAATATTCAAGGCTGTTTTTCCCTAGAACCCCGATCCGGTCGCCTTTGCCGATCCCTCTGGCCCTGAGCCCGGCGGCCAGGTCGTCAGTCAGCTCCTTGAGTTCCTGAAACGAGACGTCTCTGCCGGTTTCGGCCTCGTGCCAGGCGGTCTTCTCCTTGAAAAGACCGGCATTCCGACAGATCATGCTGTAGTAGGTAAAATCAGAAAGTCCCATCACTGTGTCCTCGCTGGTGAATATTCGTGCCGTCCGATGACTGCAGGCAGCTTTGACGTACCCGGTCCCCTTCACTGACGAAAATCCTACGCCATTTACGGCAAGAAAGCAATTGCCACCCTGTCGGCCTGGGGCTGAACGACAAGGCAGTGGCCGCCATCCGTGCAGCCCGAAAGCTCGAAGAGAAGATACCCTTGTGGTCGGTGCAGGCCGCCAACGAACTGTTGTCCGACCGGGCCGCGAACGAGGCCTATCTGGCTGCCGGGCCGGGCGGCGCCTATGCCCTGTATTTCCCGGCCAGCGGCGAGGTCCGGGTCGACCTGACAGCCACCGGGGGGCTGCTGATCGCCCACTGGATCAACATCGACTCGGGTGAGTGGGGAGCCAGCCAAAATATTGCCGGCGGCGAAAAAACCTTGCTGGGCCCGCCGGCAAAGGGCAACTGGGCGGCCGCCATCATCAGGCCCGAATAGCTCAATGGCTGCCCTCAGCCTTCGACTTTCAGCTGTAAATTTCCCTTATCGGCTTTCTTCTGATAGAATATCGTCAGCGATGATCAGCTTCGAGAACTGCCGCACGCCGATCCGGCAATCCTTCCCGCAACCAGAGCACAAGGAGAACTGCACCTATGGCTATCCGCACCCTGCGCAAGATATCCTCCAGCACGCCCACCCTGGAAGGGGCGGGCGTCCATCTTAGACGCGCCTTCGGCTTTTATGACAGCGGTCTCTACGACCCCTTCCTGCTTCTCGACGATTTTCGCTCCGACATCCCCGAGCACTATCTCCGGGGCTTTCCCTGGCATCCGCACCGAGGCATCGAGACCATCACCTATGTGCTGAAAGGCGATGTCGAGCATGGCGACAGCCTCGGCAATAAAGGCGTAATCTCTTCGGGGGACGTCCAGTGGATGACGGCCGGCAGCGGCATCATCCACCAGGAGATGCCGAAAGGGGATGCGGCCGGCAGCATGCACGGCTTTCAGCTCTGGTGCAACCTGCCGGCCGTCGAGAAGATGTGCGCCCCCCGCTACCGCGATATCACCGCAGAGCAGATCCCGACCGTGACCCGGCAGGACGGAACCCGGATAAAGGTCATCTGCGGACAGGTCGACGGGGTCAGGGGGCCGGTCGAGGATATCACCGTCGATCCGCATTACCTCGATATCTCGATGCCGGCGCAGACCGCATTCAGCCACCCGACCGAGATCGGCCATACCGTCCTCCTCTATGTCATCGCCGGCTCGGCCCTCTTCTCTCCGGCGGATTCTGACGAATATGGCGACGGCACCCTCTTGGTCTACAACGACGGCGAGGAGATCGCCGTCCGTACCGGTGAAAGCTCCGTACGCTTTCTTCTGGTCTCCGGCAAGCCGCTGCAGGAACCGGTGGCCTGGCAGGGTCCCATCGTCATGAACACCGAGGAGGAACTGCGCACCGCTTTCCGCGAATATCGCGAAGGGACCTTCCTGAAACACCGCTGACGACCGGGCCCGGGCGTGGCCCTCTCAAGGCTCCGGCCTGCGGTCCTCCGCCGGACTGAAGACCACCGCCATCGTCCTGATCATCCCCAGGGCCAGGAGGAGGACGGCAAAGCCGATCAGGGTTTCGCCCACCAGCGGGGTGTGGGAGTAAAGCATGACGATCAATTCCCGGATGATGAAGATGATCGCCGGATCGATCATGCTGTGCAGGCGGATCCTTTTCTCCTCCACTGTATTTTCTTTTTCAAGAAAACAGATCGGCAACAGGAAAGGATGAGGAAAAGGTGAGATCTTGGTTATCGCCCGGCAGGATCCATAAAGCTCTCCCGACCCGGGCGTCGGCCCCGGGCCCACGGCAGCAGCGAGGTCAGCCTCTGCCAGACCAGCGAAACCGGCAGTTCCACCAGGTTCGCCTGCTCAATCCAGGCGAAGCGGCCATGCTGAATGCCGGAAAAGGTGGCCGGGATATGCCTGCTGTACAGGGCGAGACCGGGAAGCTGCATATGCACCGCGATATGGGTCGGCCCGGTATCGTTGCCGACCACGAAGGCCGCCTTGCGCAGCACCCCTGCCAGTTTGAAGATATCGAGAAAACTGCCGTCCGCATTGAGCAGCATCTCCCCTTTGAGCGAGCGACAGAGCTCCGTTTCATCGGGACCGGGGACGGTTGCCACCGGCAGCCCCGTATCGAGGAGCATCTCCGAGAGTTCGCGGTAGTAGGGCCAGCGCTTCTCCGGGTGGTCCGCTGAAGCGCCGGGGATGAGGACCACAAAGGGACGGGCGAGGCCCGCCCGGGCCAGAATGTCATCGACATCTTCGGCCATCCAGGAGACGTCGCAGCGCAGGGTGTGCCGCACGGGCACTCCTGCCTGCCGCAGGCAGATGGCGAAATGGTCGGCGGCGCAGCGATCGGCCGGTCTCCGGCAGTAGCTGGAGCAGCCCCGCGCGCCCCCCATCCACGGGGTGCCCGACAGGAAGAAGCGGTAGTAGAAATTGCTGCGGCCGACCTGCTGCAGATCGTAGACCATGTCGAAACGCTGCTGTCGCAGGCGCCGGCGCAGGGCAAACATGCGATCGAGACGGAAGCGGCTGTCGCGCCGGTCGATGAGAATCCTGTCCACCCAGGGGCAGCGCTCCATCATCAGCCGATAGGGAGGGGTGGTCATCACTGTTATCTCGGCATCGGGATGATGCAGGCGGATGTCGTGCATCGCCCCCTCGGCCTGGACCATATCGCCCAGAGCGCTCAGTTTGATGATCAGGATGCGCTGCATCGGCGGCTCAGTTTCCGGCATCGTAGGGTTGGTAGGATTTTTCCTCCACCACCTGCGAGCCCATGAGGATGTTGATCCGGTGCTTCAGGGCGGCCCGCCGATCGTTGGTCTGGTACACGGCCCTGGCCAGGGCAACGAAGCCGGCCCCGAAATCCTGTTGCCTTTCGCGGACCCTGATCGCATCCTCGATATCCCAGAGCCGTTCATTGACCTGGCGCAGGGCGGCCATCAGGTCATCTAGGTCGTCCAGGCCGGCCGGGCGGACGAGCTGCCGGTCAGAGACCGAGACGAGCAGATCGAGTTCATGCCGGACATTGGCCAGTTTTACGGCATCGGTCATGCGCTCGCTCTTGATCTGCAGAATGGTTATCTTATCCAGGAGTTCCCCCCAGGAGACGGGGACCAGCAATGACATGTTTCCTCCCTCGTATCGAAGCGCGTAGTGATGAAGATGGTCCGGACCGCCTGCCGGACGGGACATCTCAGGCCCGACATTATCATAAATAGAGAGGAGAAAGTCAACCGCTGCGAAAATTGACCATGGTGCATGTTTGGAGACGGAGATACCCGACAACATCCCCCAAGTGACAGATCATCATGAAAAGGAAGGAAACATCGGCAATGGGACAGAGAGACCACTGGAATAATGTGTACGGCAGCGAACCGGACTTCTTTGGCGAAGGACCGAGCGATTGCGCCCGGATTGCCCTGGACCTGTTCCGGAAAAACCAGGTCGGATCGGTACTGGAACTGGGCTGCGGCCAGGGCCGAGACAGTCTGTTGTTCGCCCGGAACGGCCTGGAGGTGACCGCCGTCGACTACTCCGAGACCGCCGTTTCCGCGCTAAGGGAGAAGGCCGGCTGCCTCGGCCTCTCTTCCCTGGTCCGGACCCGGACCTGCAACCTGAAGGAGCCTCTGCCCTTTGCCGATCAGACATTCGATGCCTGTTATTCCCACATGCTGCTGTGCATGGAACTTTCCACGGCCGAGATCGCCGGCATCCTGCGGCAGGTCCACCGCCTCCTCAGGCCCGGCGGAATCGTGGTCTATTCGGTTCGCAGCAATTTCGACCGGCATTTTCGTACCGGCCGCCATATTGCCGAGGATATCTACGAGGTGGGCGGATTCGTGATCCATTTCTTTGACGAACGGAAAATCAACAAGCTGGCTAGGGGTTACCGGATCCAGACCATCGAACGCATTGAAGAGGGCAGCCTGCCTCGGGATCTCTTCATAGTCACGATGAACAAGACCGCCGAACCTGCAGGCCGGCAGACGGACAACCCGGAGGAGAAAGATGATATGAAGGATGCGATGAAGGAATTTCAGACATTTCTCGATGCCGCCCTGGCCCCAGGATGGCTGGAGCACAAGACCAAACAGCTCGTAGGCCTGGGGGCGGCCCTTGCGGCCGGCTGCGACCCCTGAACGGACTTTTTCCTCGCAGTTGCGAGGGAGGCCGGGGCAAGCCGGGAGGAACTCGAGGAGATTGCCGCCATAGCCATGGCGGTCAACGGTTCCAAAACGAGGAGCCTGTTCGTGCAGAAATTCCCGGCCGAGCAGACCCAAACGTCGCTGCAGACCGGCATCGCGCCGCTCCAGACACCAGCTCCCGGCCGGACCTGAGGCATCTGAGCGGATGCTTCAGTTGAAGCATGTACCATCTCGGAAGGGCCATACGGCCCTCCCGGTGACACTGTTCATATGATTATCAAATCAACTTTCCGAGTTGTGATCAATACCGCCAGAAACGCAAATAAATGTTTAAAATGGGGGAGAGGTGAACAATGATCGCGAGGACGCTCAGGGGCGTGCCTTGCCTAACAGGAATCTCCTGTGTAGTCCTGGTGCCTATTTGGAAAGAAAGAGAAGCAGGCGGTCTGCAATGTTTTCAGCCTGATCGGAGATGCTGCCTAGCCGGTCGATGATCTTATGCCAGAACATGACGGAAACCGGGTCGAGATCCTTCTCCCTCGCAAATAGGGTCCTGTGCGCCCTGTGCATGATCGCGTCGATTTTGTGCTCGTCGCGTCTCAGTCCGGTGATCATGTCGGAGACCTTGTCCACCTCCAGACCGTTAAAACCCACCTCCAGCAGTTCGTCGAGCTGTTCGACGATCGCCTTGGCTTCCGAACTGATCTCCATCGTCCCTTCTAGCAGTTCATCGAGAACCTCCTTGAGTTCCTCCGGCACCAGCATGTCGCGGTAACAGAGGATCTGGCCGATTTCCTCGGCGGTGTCGGCGATGTGGTCCTGGACGGCGATCAGGTCGAGGGGTCTTCCCGGTCCACCGGCAGAAAGAGAGATTTGGGCATATTCAGCCGAAAGGTGGTTTTGATCTTGTCCGCCTCCGTCTCGAGCTGGTCGATCTGGGCGGCGAAGTCATGGACCTGGGTCAGATCCTTTCGGTACAAAGCGTCGAAGAGTGGGGGGATGAGGCAGATGCAGGAAAAGACCGATCGCATATGCTCCTGTATGGGCTTGAAAGGGGATTCCCGAACGAGACCGGCAAGTGAGGATTTCTTGAAAAGTGACATGAATAGTTTCCTCCCTGGGATTGTCGTTAAAGGGCTCGCCGACGGTTTGTTACAATGTATTACATGGTCTTCAGATTGGCCACATCGTCGGCGTATTTTTTCCGCTCCCCCGCCGGCATCGGGATTATCCCCTTGTCGGCGAGGTAGCCGTCGTCACCCCAGGCCTTCTCGCTGGCGAACTCAGTGATGTACTCCTTGATGCCAGGGATCACTCCGACATGGGCCTTCTTGACGTAGATGAAGAGCGGGCGGGAGACGGCGTACTTGCCGGCGGAAATGTTTTCGAAGGTCGGGGCCTCGCCCTCGATCAGCGAACCCTGGATGGCATCGGCGTTCTGGTCGAGAAAAGAGAAGCCGAAAATGCCGAGGGCCTTGGGGTTGGCCTGCAGCTTCTGGACGATCAGGTTGTCGTTCTCGCCGGCCTCGATATAGGCGCCGTCCTCACGCACGGTCTCGCTCACCCGCTTGAAGGTGTCCTTGTCGCTCTTGCTCATCGCCTTGATGAAGTCGAACTCTTCGGCGCCGGTGACCATCACCATTTCGGTGAAGGCGTCGCGGGTGCCGGAGGTCGGCGGCGGGCCGAGGACCTCGATGGCGGTGTCGGGCAGATCCGGGTTGATCTCCTTCCAGGTCTTGTAAGGATTGGCGATCAGCTTGCCGTCGTTTTGCGGATCCGGCACCTCCTTGGCCAGGGCGAGGAAGATCTCCTTGCGGGTCAGTTGCATCGGCTCGGCGATCTTGGCATTAGCCAGGACAATGCCATCATAGCCGATCTTTACTTCGACGATGTCCTTGACGCCGTTTTTGGCGCAGGTCTCCTTCTCGGAATCTTTGATCGCCCGGGAGGCGTTGGAGATATCCGGGAAGTTGACGCCGACGCCGCCGCAGAACAGTTTGAAACCGCCGCCGGTACCGGTCGATTCAATCTTCGGAGACTTGAAGGTGGAACCCTTGCCGAACTGCTCGGCGACCACGGTGGCGAAGGGGTAGACGGTGGACGAACCGACGATGGCGATCGAGTCGCGAGCCGCCATGGCGGTACCGGTACTGATCAAGGTCATGGTCAGGGCGCTGGCCAGAAACATGCATTTTACTTTCATTGTGATCTCCTTTCAGGTGGGTATGGTACAGGTTGATTACTGCATGGGTTTCGTCATGCCTATGTGTGGTAGAGGTTATACCTGCGGCAGGGCGCTGCCTTTGATAATGCGGATAGGGTAAAGGCAGCGTATTTCCTTGTTGTTAATACTTGATTAGGATTGGGCTAGAGGGCGTATTGGTCTTTTCGATGAAGAGGAATACAGCTCATGCAGATACGCATGTTTCCTGGTAAAGACCCCTTCTCTCGTGTTCTTCTCAGCCAAGAAAATAAATAATCCTGCAGAAAACCTTCGCCGAGTCTCGCTGAGGAACATTCCATCAACCCGTCGGAGCGTCCCGATGGTGGCACCGGTCGGCAGCTCGCTTAAAACCTTATCGAAAACCTGCCCATTATCTATCCGGAGAAAAACCCGATCCTAACATATTTCCTCCTATAATAGCGATGCCGGCGAGATTTACAGCTCCCGGCAACCATGGGTGCGCACAGGATCGATCGGGTCGCGGAACACCGCAATCCTCATCATGCGGAACTCCGCCACGCGGCCGTTGCTGTTCGTCACAACTAAGAGAACTCACTATCTGGAGGAGACATGAAAGGATCATCGAAGAAATTTTTTACCATTGCGGCCCTGGGAACCTTGTTTTCATCCTCGCTGTGCCTGGCAGTGGCCGGCCCGGCCTCGAATGCCGAGCCGAAGGGCAGATGGCTGTCCGGCGATTTTCACCAGCACAGCCTGTACACCGACGGCAGCACCCCCTTCGACTTCGTCATGGAGAAAAGCAACGAGTACGGCCTGGACTGGTGGGCCAACTCGGAACATGGCGGCGGCCGCAACCGTGATGGCAACGGGGTCCTTTGGGACACCTACGTCCCGAACCCTATTCTGGGGGATAGCGCGACGAGCGGCGGCCACCAGTTGATGTGGCGGTGGCAGAGCCTGCGCGATTACGTGTTCCCGCAAATTCTAGCCACCCGCTCGCTCTATCCGGAGCGGAGGGTGTTTTCAGGTTTCGAGTGGAATGTTCCGGGTCATGAACACTGCAGTACCGCCATCGTCGCCGAGGGTGCGGAGGCGATCAGCGCTTTCGAATACCAGTTCGACAAATCGGACAAAGATACCAGCCGCAACAGCGAGTTGGCCAAGACCAATGCCACGCACGCTGATGCCGTCGCCGCCTGTAAATGGATGCAGGGGCAGTATGTGGACGGAGGCATCGACAATGCCTGGATCATCTTCGCCCACATCGAGCGCAATGGCCCGTATGAGACCGGCGGCTACGATGTCAATGATTTCCGTGATTTCAACAAGGCCGGGCCGGACGTGAGCTTCGGTTTTGAAGGCGCTCCCGGACACCAGGTCAACAGTGATCGCGGCTTCGGCAACGATGTCACCTGCAATGACAATGGCGTGTGCGAATCTGATGATTTCGGCGGAACCTACGGCGGTGTCGGTTTCTACACCGCCGAGGTGGGCGGACTGTGGGACGCAATGCTGGGAGAAGGTCGGCACTGGTTCAACTTTGCCAACTCCGATTATCACAGTCATTATACCGCCGGTGGCGATGACTTTTATCCCGGCGAATATCAGAAAACCTGGGTCTATGCCAAAGACGAGGACAATGACGGCGCCTACTCCTACAACGAAATCGCCGACGGCATGCGATCCGGCAATGCCTATTTCGCCCACGGCGACCTGATCACCCAACTTGAATTCGAGGCCGAGGACAACAACCACAAGGTGAGCATGGGCGGCGACCTGGAGGCGGAAGGCGAAATCATCAGAAACCTCAAGATCAAAATCAAATTCAAGAGCCCCGAAACCAACAACTGCGTTACTAACGACTTTATCACCACCTGTGCCGAGCCGAAGGTGGACCACATCGACCTGATCGCCGGCGACATTACGGGCCTGATCGACCCAACCGATCCTGACTATACCAACGCTACCAATCCGACCACCAGGGTCATAGCCACCTTCGATGCGAACAGTTGGGAAAAGGACAAGGATGGTGCCAATGTCATCGTCCACCATCTCAAGAGCGTTGATAAAAGCATGTATTTCCGTCTTCGCGGAACAAACCTGGCACCGAACACCCCCGACGAGACCGACGCAGCCGGCAATCCGCTGCCGGACGCTCTGGTGACGCAAAACCAGGGAGTCGATGGCGCCCAGGAAGCCTGGAATGATCTGTGGTTCTACAGCAACCCCATTTTTGTCTACGTCAAATAAGCGCTTCCCGACCGCCATTTCCGGCGTTTCGGATCCCTTAACCAGAAGGGGGCTGATGCCCCCTTCTGCCGCTGTCTTCATTTCTATGATGCGACTGATCGAAGTGTCCGGAGAACAGGCGGATCACGCCGAGACCAGGGCGCTCGCCGGTTTTCCTCTCGACCCACAACGACAAAGGAGATCAGTATGCGCAATCACGATTCTTGCCAGTTTTTCATCGGACCTCCCTTCGCCGGCTGGCTGCTGCGCTTTTTCCTGTTCCTGGCCATGGGAACGATTCTTGTCGGTCAGGTCCGGGCGGAACCACAAGCGCCCGGCAACCACTGGCCGACCTGTACCGGAACTTCCGCCATGCAGCGGGTCTCATTTGTCCATGTCTCCGACATCCATGCGAAGTACAATCCGGAGATCAGCGGCGAAACCCCTGTCGGCCGCATCCGCGGCTACTATGAAGCGGTGAAAAAAGAGAATCCCTACACCGTGTTCACCAACGGTGGGGACGACTATGAAAAAGGCTCAGTGGCCGAGGAACTTACCGGTGGCAAATCGACCCGGGAGATCGTCAAGGCCCTCGGTTACGACGTCCGGACTCTCGGAAATCACGATTTTGCCTGGGGCATAGAGGAGCTTCTACGGTTCAGCGATGATCCTCGGTCAGTGGTGCTGTCCGCCAACTCCCGGCTGAGCGGCCTCAACGGCCAAAAATCGAAAAAAGATAAAGAACCCTGGACGGATTACGCGGAACTGCAGGTGGGCTGTGTGAAAATTGGATTTTTCGGCCTTACCGCCAGACCCTACGATGCGACCGGCCGTCAGTACGACGGTCCCATTTACCCCGAATTTCCCGCCCTCGTCTCGGATTACGATCACCTACGCATTGCCAGGCATATCATCAAAGAACACCGGTCCGAGGTCGACCTGCTCGTCCTGGTGAGTCACCTGGGAATCACCGACGACACCCTGATAGCGATGGCAACGGACGGTATCGATCTGATTCTCGGCGGCCACAGTCACGCCGCCCTTGATAAAACCATCCAGGTGAAGGATACCCGGATCATCCAGGCGGGTTCCGACGCCGAGCACATCGGCAGACTCGATCTGCAATACGACCTGAGCAACAAGACCATCGCCGAAAGCACTTACCGGCTTGTCGAGAACCGGCCCGGCCTCACCCCTGCAAACGCCAGGATCGACCGGGCGGTAGCCCACATCCTGCACCGCTTCCGGACTGAAATGGACGAGACGGTCGCGGTGGTGACGAAAGAGCATGGTCGGCCGCAGATTGCCGGAATCGCCGCTCTCGCCGCTGCCAGCCTTCCGGGTGTCGATGCGGTGTTCGTCAATCCGGCGAGTGTCTGGCGGAACAAATGGCGGGGACCGCTCACCCGGCAAAACCTGTTGGACACCTTCAAGGTCGAACGTGAACCTGTGGGAACCACCGGCACCAGCAGCCTCTACCTGATGCGGGTGAAGGGTGAGGACCTGCTCCTGGCAAGAGAGGTACTGCGGGGTTTCACTTACTCAGGTCCGAAGGAGGCGATCAAGGCCGATGCCTCTTACACCATCGCCGTACACAAGGCGCAGGCGACCCGGCAGGAACATTTCTTCGGAAGGCTGATCTCCCTTGTGCCGCCTCAACCTGCCGGTGAACTCTGGCAAACGGTAGCCGCCTTTGCCAATGATCGTGGGAAAAAGGGCCTGACTCTCGACGGGGAGGTCGAGACACGATCGATAGGCAAAGCCCAGCCTCTTATTGCCGGCACAAGAGGAAGTCAGGTGCCGGGCGAGGAACCGCAACCGCGTTTGTAAGACCGGCCGCTTGACATCAATGCCGAGGCTCAACCCCAAATAAATAGGAAGATCATGGCCATCGCCTTCGTTCCCGAGACACTGCCAGTAATCCCGCCAGCGCCTTTTTCAGTCGGAGAGTCGCCCGGCACGGCAGTCATGCCGTCAGGCGGTCTGTGCTCTTCATGCTCGCTCTCTGGAATGGCTTTTCCATCCTTTTTTTTTCATAACGGGATTTTAACACAGTCCCAATATTTTCCCTGTAGTGTCTCCAGATAATCAAATTCTTTTCGGACGCAATCGAAATGATCGATTCAGCACTTTCATACTTCAAGGAAATATATGGATAATTCAAAGAAAACCGGTAAAACACAAGGGATCACGGTGGGAGCCAAGATCCTTCTCGGGGTGGCTCTCGCCTCCAATATCGTCATTGGCTCAATGCTCTATATCATTCTGCAAGCCAATGCCACGGTTGAACGGACTGTCAATGATGTCCTGGTTATGCGGGAAGACCTGAGCGACCATCTCCGCAGGGCAATCGTCGATCTGCAGAACGAATTCCTGACCCTGCCGGCATTGTTCAGAGGCAATGATCGCAATTCCGTCCTCGAGTCGGTCGAACACAATTTTCAGACAGTCGGGGGAGAGGTGCTGAAGGGAAGAGAGAACTATCAGCAACACTATTCCCGGCAGGAACGACGTGATCTCGCCAATAAGGGGTTTGTCATCCAGTCCACCGATGAAGGGTTGCTTCTCTCCTACGGCATCCTGGATGCCTCTGGGGTATTTACCGACACCGTTGAGAGGAGACATCTGGCCAGCGCCAACCCGGACCAGGATGCAGCTCGGCTTGCCGCGACGATAGCATCATTCTCGGAGCAGGCACTCTCTCCCGGGGAACTTCGGGAACGGATCCGGGAGCTCTCCCGTAAATCCGCCGACATTAGCCTGAAGGCTGAAATGACGAGGAATGAGATTCTTTATAACGTTGATGAAATCAGCGCCAAAGAGCGGCAACTGGTCGAAACCCGAACGAAGCAGCGTCATTTCACGCTCGGCATGGGAGTTGTGGCGATTCTCGCCAATATGGTGATCCTCTTTTTCCTTGTACGGTTGATCGTCGAGCGCCCCTTGCATCATCTGGCCCAATCGATCGAAGAGATCCGTTCCGGCAATTTCAAAGAAGTTCCCGGCTTCAACCGCCGCGACCAGATAGGCGTGCTTTCCGAAGGCATCAGTCATTTCCGCGAGGTCTTGATCGAATTGCAGAGCGAAAACCTACGCAAGAGCAGGGAAAAATCCCTTGTCGACGAATTGATCGACACGATCGCCGGCGTGATCCACACCCTCGAAGGCAGGGCCCGGGAACTGGTGGAAATGTCCAAGAGACTGTCCGAGCAGGCAGCCGTGGTCGAAGTCCAATACGGTAATGTCCCGCTGTACTGCGGCGTGACCGCTGAACATCCAATCGGTCCTTCGGAACCACCTCATCTCTTCACGGCAGCGAGAGATGGTGCCGGGCAGATCGAGCCCCGGAAAACGGTGGCCCGGGAGATTCTTGACGGCAGCAAAAATTCTCGTGCCGTCCTGGGCCGGATCATTACCTCGATCGGGGAGATCAACGATACCATCACGGTGGTTCGAGAAATCGCCGAGCAGACCAAATTCCTGGCCATGAACGCGACGATCGAGGCGGAGCGAGGCGAAAACGCGAATCGGAAATTAGGGACATTCGCCAATGAAATCTGGGAACTGTCGTTCAATACCGATCAAGCGGCCAAGATAGCGATGGCCCGGGTTGAAAACATCGAAAAGGAGAATTCGACCCTCACCAGCACCTGGCAGGGTATCGAAAGCCGGATCCTCGACATGAAACGTATCACCGACATCCCCCTTGTCGTTACCAGCCGGCAGGCGGAGACCGGCGTCAGCGCCGGCCCGGTAGACCAGGCCATGGGCAAGACCGGAGCCGTCCCGGCAGATATCGACGAAGTCTATGCAGCCGTTGCCAGGTCCCGGGACCTTTCTCGTCAGGTATGCCGGCAGGCCAATGAGATCGCCGCTCAACTTGCCTCCCTGCTGCACGAAACAACAACCAGGCTGCACCAACTTGGCAGGAAGGAATACCTGCCTCAACTCACTACTTTCACCCTTGCCCTCAACTAGGCAGGCAGCAATGTCTGAACGCCCCCAAACTTAGCAATTCTGCATCATTCGAAGCGAACATACATACAATGAATAGTCTGTTTTTCAAACCATTCAGGGAAAGGGGCATGGTCGCTTCGGGTCTCCTGTTGTGGCTGGCGGCCCTTGTGACCCCCGTTCCGGTGTCGGCCTTTGAATTTCAAGCAGTGATCGATAAGGCCAGGACACTGGCCTCCGAGTCCTACCAGGCGCCTCCGGTTATCCCGAAATTCATGCGGGAATTGAGTTATGACCAGTATCAGGATATCCGGTTCAATCCTGAAAAAAGCCTGTGGCGGGAGTCCACGTCCAATTTTGAAGTCATGCTCATACCGCCCGGCCTCTTTTACACCCACGCCGTGACGATCAATATTGTCGATGCTCAAGGGGTCCATGCCCTGCCATTCAGGCGTGACCTATTTACCTGTGACGACCCCGATATCGAAAAACGGATTCCACCGGACCTTGGCTATGCCGGGTTCAAACTTACCTATCCGATACAGACGGACGAGGTGCACAACCAGTTCCTGGCTTTCGCCGGGGCCAGTTATTTCCGTTCCGTCGGCAGGGACAACGCCTTCGGCCTCTCGGCACGTGGTGTCGCTCTCGATACCGGCCTGCCATCCGGTGAAGAATTTCCCTCGTTCGTTGAATACTGGCTGGTACGACCCTCCCCTGCAGCGAATGAGATGTTGATATACGCCCTCCTCGACAGCAAGAGCGTGACCGGGGCCTATGCCTTCAAGATCACTCCTGGGCCGACAACAAACGTGGCGGTCAAGGCGTCGATCTTCGCCCGCACCCCTTTGAAATTGCCCGGTATCGCCCCATTGACCAGCATGTTCTACTACGGCGACAATACAGCCCGACCGCCCGGTGAATGGCGGCGCCAGGTTCACGATTCCGACGGTCTGCTGATCCACGATGGGATGACCGGAGAATGGCTGTGGCGGCCGCTGGTCAATCCCAAAACCTTACAGATGGACGCCTTTGCCGTCACGAACGTACGCGGTTTCGGCCTCCTCCAGCGGGACCTCGATTTCCACGACTATCTTGACACGGAAGCCCAGTACCATCTTCGCCCCAGTGCATGGGTCAAGCCGCAGGGCGACTGGGGCAAGGGGCAGGTGGTGCTGGTCCAGTTGCCATCCCCGAACGAGACCAATGACAACATCGTCGCTTTCTGGACCCCGGCGGAACGGGTGGCAACCGGTGAACCGTTCTCTCTCGAATATACGTTGCAATTCGGCAATGCCGGGATTGCCGGGGAACCGGTGGCCCAGGCGATCAATACCCTGGTCGGGGACGGCAACCGCACCGGAGGAGGAGCAAGTGCCGGTGCCTACCGGTTGATAGTCGATTTTGCCGGCGGCCCCCTCGACAAGCTGTCTTCCCGGGCAAAAATAGTTGGTGCGGTCACCGCCCTGGAGAACGGCGAGGTGCTCGATCACTATGTCGAACATGTCCCGGAACAACGCTGCTGGCGGCTGTCGATACTGGCAAAACCGGCCACTGACGGCCCGCTGGTCCTTCGTGCCTATTTGAAACGGGAGCAGGAAACGCTGACGGAAACCTGGACCTACAGGCTGCCGGCTGACAACGATATTCGCAGAGAAGGAGATTGAAATGCAGGAATTCGTCTATGAGGACCTTTTTACCAGAACGTTCGGCTACCTCAGACAAAGCGGTATCACGCTGACCCGCGATACGGCGCTCGCCACCTTGAAGATGATTGAGGAAATTCTCATCATCGATTCCCGTGATGCCCTCGACCGGGTTGTCGTCGAGCTGCCTCAACGCCTCGACGTGCCCGACAGTCCGCTGCCCGTTCCCTGTCCGCCCATCAATCGAGGGAGCATCGGCTATTGGCATCAAGAATGACTCAATACATTGCCGGCAACCACACCGCAGATCTTTCCATGCACCCCGCTCAACCCCCTCGATGGCGAAAGACCGCGAGACTGCGCCGGATTATTCTGACGTTGGTGGTAACAAGCCAGTGCGGCATCGCAAGCTATGCGATGATCAGGGTTCTCCCCTACCACGGCGGAGATCTCCTCGAGATCTGCCTGGCCATCGTCTTCACCCTCCTTTTTCTTGGGATTTCGGTCGGTTCCTGGTTCGGCATCTACGGCTTTTTCGTCCGTCTGGGCGGCGGCGACAGGATGTCGCTGATGCATCGACACCCGCCCCACACTCTCAGGGATATTCCGCTTGTCCGCACCGCAGTTATCATGCCGATATATAACGAACCGATCGAGAGGACCTTCGGCGGTCTGCGGGCCGTGTATCGCTCACTGGAGGCCACGGGGAAAAAAGAACATTTTGATTTTTTCATCCTGTCGGACAGCCGCGATCCCGAGGTCTGGCTCGCCGAACAAAGCGCCTGGTATCGACTGTGCAGGGAACTGGGCGCGGATGGGCGCCTGTTCTACCGTCGACGCCAGCTCAACATGAAGTACAAAAGCGGCAATATCGCAGATTTTTTTCGCCGTTGGGGCCGCAATTACCGCTACACCCTGGTGTTGGATGCCGACAGCCTGATGGGCGGAGAGACCATCGTCCGGATGGTGCGCCTGATGGAGGTCGAACCCGCGGTCGGGATCCTCCAGACCGGCCCGACCCTGATCAACGCCAGGTCGCTGTTCGCCAGGGCCCACCAGTTTGCCAGTCATCTCTACGGCCCTGTTTTCACCGCCGGGTTGGCCGCCCTCCAGCTCGGTGAAGCCACCTACTGGGGGCACAATGCCATCCTGCGTAACGACCCCTTCATGAGCCATTGCGGTCTGATGCGGCTGTCCGGCAAGGGGCTGTTCGGCGGGGCGATCATGAGCCACGACTTTGTCGAGGCCGCATACATGGTCCGCGGCGGCTACGAGGTCTGGCTCGAGCCGGAACTGGGTCGGTCCTATGAGGAGTTTCCACCCACCCTGGTGGAGGACCTCACCCGCGACAAACGCTGGGCCAAGGGCAATCTCCAGCACCTCCGGCTCATCTTCTTCGCCCGCGGAATCAGGATGGCCCACCGTATGGCATTCCTCAACGGCATCATGTCCTATCTCGCTTCCCCCTTGTGGCTGGCCTTTCTCCTCCTCTCCACCCTGGAGGCCACCCGCCTCGCACTGAAGCCGATCGACTACTTCCCCGCCCGGCACAGTCCCTTTCCGGCCTGGCCGGAATGGAATCCCGATCTCGCCCTCACCCTCGCCTCCGGCACTTTTTTCTTTCTCTTTCTGCCGAAACTGCTGGCCGTACTCGATGTGCTGCGTACCCGGCGGATTTCCGATTTCGGCGGGATCATGCGGCTTCCTGCCAGCCTGGCCCTGGAGACCTTGATTTCCGCCATCCTCGCCCCGATCCGCATGGTGGCCCACTGCCGCTTTGTGGTGGAGGCCCTGTTCAACCTGAATCTGTCCTGGGCCGGCCAAAACCGCACCGGTGAAACCGGCTGGAAACAGACCCTGGTGAGCCAGCTGCCGGGGTCGATCATCGCCAGCTGCTGGGCCGGTTTCGCCTATCGCCTGGATACGATGTTCTTTCTTTGGTCACTGCCGGTGGTGATCCCGCTGGTGCTGGCGGTACCGCTCTCCCTGCTGCTCGGACGGGAATCCCTTGGCCAAGCGCTGAAACAACTCAGACTGCTCGGCGTTCCCGAAGAAATTCGAGGGAGTATCCTGCTTGCCGAGCTGCACGCCCCTGCCGCAGCCGGCGACAGGCTGGAGGGTTTGACGGCATTTGAGGAAGCCGTCATCGATCCGGCGCTGAACAAGCTCCATCAATTCCTGGGACGGCAGCATCGAGGCGGGGACAGATCTGATTTTCTGGTGAAACTCCGGGATCTCTGCCTCAAGGAGGGACCTGCGGCTTTGACCCCCCGGGAACTCGCCATGCTTGCCCGCGACCGGGAGTCTCTTGACTGGCTGCATCAGGCCGTATGGCAGGCGGATCAGAACAGCTATTGGGCGGCATTTCATGATGGGGGGATGAAATGACGAGAGGCACAGAGGCATTGTGCCATCTTTTCGTCGTCGCCGCCTCGCTGATGGGCGGAACGATGCGATACCGTTTCACCCATCCGCCATTTTGAATCAAACGAGCCCCGGCAAAAACATGCAATTGCCCCTTTCCCGTCTTCTGTTTGTCATCCTGTTGTCCACTTCCTGCCTGCCTCTCCGACCAGTCGTAGCCGACGCCGGAGACAACAGCGGTTTGCTGCACGAAGTCCGCGTGGGCATCCTCGACCACGATACCGATAACCTGTGGAGCGGGTCGTCGTATGAAACCGGCACCGATGTGAACGCCGAGATCATCCTTACCCCCACCTACGCCCTGTGGGGCGGGCATATTCGGCCGAATATCGGCATTTCCGTCAACGACACCGGGGCGACCAGTAAAATCTATACCGGCGGGATCTGGCAATTCCTCTGGCGGAACGGGTGCATTGCCGATCTCGGCGCGGGACTGGCGGTGCATGATGGCGAAACGGACAACCCGAAGGCCGTGGACAGGAAGGAACTCGGCAGCCGGTTCCTGTTTCACTTTTCCCTTGAGCTCGGTTATTCGTTGTCGGCGCACAACAGGATTTTTTTGATGTTTGACCACGTCTCCAACGGTTATACCGCCAACCCCAATGAAGGCCTGGACACTCTCGGCATCCGTTACGGATACCTGTTTTGAAACTCATTTCTTCACCGGACCAGCCAGGCATGGACGTTTCCCTTTGCCGGTACCAGGGAGTCCATGGACCACCCGGCACCGAGGAGACGGTCGTCCAACTCTCGAAGGAGATCCTGAAAGGAGGCCGTTGACGGGCCTGGGGCCGGTTGATTTCACAGGCGTTCCCTGACCAGGCCGAGGGAAAGTCTGGCCGTGGTGACAGTGCTGCGACCGAAGATGACGAAGAAGATCAGCCACAGGACCTGCAGGGAGATGATGACGCCGGGATGCCACAATTGCCGGAGGCCGTGGCCGATATTCGGATCTCCGAGATGCGGCGGCCTGAAAAGCAGTGTGATGACCAGTACGTACGCTACGGCCAGGCCTCCCATTATCTGGTAGGTCGATATCCTGGAAAAGCCCCGGAAATCTGCCCGCAACGTCTCCGAAAGGATTCGCCAGAGCTGACTAACCCCGATGCTGACCAGCAGGGCGGCAGTGAACTGGCTGCGGAGGAAGAGCAGACTGGCGACCATCGATGTCAGGCAGTAGATGATGCAGGTCACAGCCTGGATCGGCACCAGCGGCTCTCCTTCGAGACAGCTCTCATAGACCGCCTTCTTGGTCGGCCCGCTGAACACGAAGGGGTACCGGGAAAAAACCTTCCGTATCATGGGACTGCAGTCCTCGAGCCTTTTGCCGTAGCAGCAGCCGAAACTGATGCAGCCGAGACGGCCCAGCCCCTCCCCCAGGGTATAGGCGGTGGCCATGGCGGCCAGCACCGGCAGCACGGGCAGGTAACAGGGAAACAGAGGCTGCAGGCCCCTCTCCACGGCGAGGATCAACCAGGGGGCGAGCACAATGCCGACAAAGGCGGCGCCGCCGACCGTGAAGGTGTGCCGTTTTTTCTCGACGAGGATTGCCACGATCCGGGCGGCCGGAATACAGACAAGCAGCAGCATGGCGGTGGCCGCGACGGTGCCGGCAAGAGAGATGCGGGCGGAACCCAACAATGCCAGGAGAAGACAGATCGCAAGGAGCTGGCCGGTGGCGATGAACAAGCCGTAATAGGTGAGATTGACCCCCAGCCATTGCCCCTCGCCGTCTTTGGCCACGGGGACCACCGCCAGTATCTGCCAGCGCTCCCCCGGTAGATGGGCAAAGCCCCAGGCCAGCAGAAGACCGAGGAGGCAGCAGAACGATGAGAGAAAAATCAGGTCGGACATGGCAGTGCCGTCGTGAATGGTTCCCTGCGTCTACGGGCCAGCGGCGAACGCACCCGGATGTCGGTTTCGACCAGCGGTCGGCCGGAGGCATCGGTGAAACGACTCTGCACGCCGGGTCGCCGGGAGTTTTCGACGAGATCGGGAAGAAATTCGATCCTCCCCGGGGTGAACAGCAGGACGTCTGTTGAACTACCGGGCCGGTACAGGCTCTTGGGGCAACCCTTGTACACGAAGAGACTGGGATAGACCGATATCGGTTCGTCATATCGTTTTCGGCTGTAGGCCTGGGCAATATCGCCGATCATCAGCGCGACGATCTCCACCATGACGACCAGTCCGACCTGTGAACCACCACAGACATCGGTATCAATGACGGTGACCACCCGTCGGTTCTTGGAATAAATGGAGGCTACGGCGACTGAGGCCAGGGGATTGCAGGAATGATGACAACCGTCGACCTCGTAAATATCCACGACCCGTCCAGACACCGGCAGATGATTGTAGTGGTATTTGTCAGGAGTGAGACGGCAGATGGCGAAATCTCCTCCGGCGAAAAAATGATGCCACCGGCTGTCGCGACCGAGCAGTTCCTCGAGATCGAAGAATTTTTCCTTAATGAAGAGTGACGATTTCCCGGCCAGCGAGCCGATCAGCAGACGGGCATCGGCCGGCGAGACGACAACCGCCGGGTCGTCGTCCATCGGCCGGCATTGCCAGTAGCGGATCCGGCGTTCGAAGATCCGGCGCATGCTGCGATAGAAGGACAGGGGCTCAAGACATTCCTGAGGATCAATGCCGAGGCGCTGGAAGGTCAGTGCCGCCTGGCGACAGCCATGCCCGGGAAGGTCATAGCGGCAAAAACCGAGCAGGCTCGACAACCAGGCCGAGGTCAGCGCCCGGAACATGATCGGGGCGTTTTCCCGCAAAGTGGTATAGAGAAAGGAGACTGTCCGGTCGGCGATCAGCTGTTCATCGACAATACGTCCGGTAATGCGATCGATATACTGGTGAGGGTAGGCAGGGGATGTCATGGGAATCATTTCCTAACCTGTCGCTCGAAGTGAACGACGGCAAGGGTGATCTGCAACAGCTGCTGGAGGACCTCCGGCGAGGCAGTCTCACCGAGCAGTGCCGCCGCATTGTTCCTGATGAATGCGGCGCCGGTGCAGTCCTGCCCGATACCGGCCAAGACCTGCCTGAGATGCGGGTCTCCGGCCTTCTCCAGACGCTCACAGTCTTCGGCCAGGACTGTCAGGCCTTCACCGGTATGCTGTCTTCGCAGCGTCGTTCGATAATAGAGCTCGTTCGCCTTGTTGAAGCTGTCGGCCGGCTGCCGGTGCGGTTTCTTCCGGCTGCCGCCAGCCTGCATGGTGCCGGTGAGCAGGCGATCGAGGGCCGTGGCGCCGGGTTCGGTGAGACGGTGCCGGAGATCCTCGATGGTCCCGGCCAGGCCCAGGTCGCCGATCAGTTTCCTGCCGTCCTGTTCGATCACCTCGAGCAGGGCCAGGCGATATTCATCAATTTTGATGCGGATGTAGCCTTTGTAGCGGTGGCTGTTGCGCTGATTCCTGACGCGACTGAGGATCTTGCGCAGAAAACGGTTCGGGGTGTCGGCCCTGACGAAAAAGGTCGGGATGCCGATGGCCGCGGCAAAGAAGATCTGCCGGCGTTCACTTTCCACCGAAGGCTGGTCGGGGATATCCCGGTGTCCTACCCTTTCCTCGATAAGATACTGATAGGCCAGGGCGGTGACCAGGTTCTGCAGGTCGACGGCCCTCGCCATATCGCTTAAAAGGCTGGGAAAGAGCGAATAGCTGCGGCCCTCGAAACCGGCAAAGCCGATCGTGGCGGATTCCCGCTGCCGGTAAGGCAGGTACATGGCCATGCGCTGATCGAAGACCCCCAGGTCGGCCAGCTCCTGCTTGAGGCGTAGCTGGTTGCCGACCAGGCCGTCCAGGGCGGGAGAGGATTCGGTCGACAACAGGGTCACCAGGTAATCAATGAGCCGGAAGTCGGGCACCAGGTCGCCGTGCAGGCCGAGGCACCTGGCCAGCATGGTGTCGAATGCCCGGGGCCCGAAGGGTGTGAAGGTATGCCCGAGAAAACCCAGATCGGCCTTTTTCTGCCAGCGTCGCCAGATCATGCGCAGGTGGGTATAATCGAGTTCATGGGGCAGAAACCCGAGGACCTTCTCGGGATGGAAATCGGCAAAATCGATGCGATATGGTGCGGCCGTGTAGGTGGTGACAAAGAGCGGCAGGAAGTGCTCGACGATCTTGATCACCAGATCGCCAAGATACTTCTCGACAGCCGGGGTGAATCCCGAGCCGTTTTCAGCTGCCAGCCTGGTGAGGAGTCTGCTGCCTAAAGATACATGGGTGCCGTTATTGGCCAGACAGGTATTGGAGGTGTTGGGCAGGGTCACTAGGTTATTGGTGATGATGCCGGCGTCTTTCAGCTTACCGATGGTGTTCAGCTGGCTGCGCGACAGGGTCCGGTGGCAGAGGGCCATGTACTGGTGCTTTTCTTCGCCGCGATCCCAGCCGGACAGGCAGGGACTCATGAAGAGATGGCGGTAGAAGCCATCCGGTACGATTTCATTGAGCTTTTTCTGGCGATGCGGGGCATGGGGGGCGTTATACAGCAGGCATTTCTGGCCCGACTCCTGCAGCCCCAGGCTGCTGTTGGCATACTGCACCAGGATCTGGTTGAGGAGAAAACTCCTGGCCGTCTCGTGGGCCGCCGCCCGGCCGACCTGGCCATCCGTCGCAACCGGGATGGTGAAGGAGAGGATCTCCGGCGAGGTATTGTCGCTGAGAAAATGCGGCAGGAGATCCCGACCGGTCTTGAAGATGACCGGCGAGATTGATGGGGAACTGCCGATGGCATCGGCCAGCGCCAGTTTCAGTAGGTAGCTTATCGGCAGTCGTCGCCAGGTCCGGCCTTTTACGGGAACCGAAAAACGATGGATATCCTGCCGCTGCGGGCCGTCGGGACAACTCTTGTCGGCCCGCAGATCGTGGTCGAGCAGCTTTCTGGCGTAGTCGCACAGGCGGTCCTCCTGCAGCCTGATCCAGCTGTTTTCCCAGACCTGCGTATCGTTGCGGTAGAGGAAATCGCGCAGGGAGTCGACGCTCCACTGCGGCAGATCGCCCCGGGCCGCCCGTTTGACGGTGTTGCGGAAAAAGCTCGATTCGCGGATGGCCATCGGCAGGTCGACGGCGTTGTGTTCGCCTTCGACCGCGACCTGCAGCTCATATTCCATGCCGGCGCTGGTGTCGCCGACGGAAAAGGGCTGCAGGGACAACCTGCGGCTGCGCCGGGCAAATGCCGCTGCCTCGGCCTCGAGGTTGGTGTCGTATGCTGTTCGGTCATGGAGGAGGAGTTTCATCATGCCTGGGATACTACCGGGTCCGGGTAAGGAAACAGTTCATTTCCCATGAGGATTCGATCAGAGGATCGATCTCAGGCCGACCGCCGCACCCCGAGTTGGGCCAGGATTGCGGCCAGATTTGCCGCTGCTTCGCCGGTCTGCTCGAAATAACGGCTGCGCAGTTCACAGATCAGCAGACCGCTGTACGATGCGACAAATTCGCCGAAGAGCTCATGAAACGGCACGGTCCCCCAGCCGACCGGCATATGGGAATCCCCTCTGCCGAAGGGAAGTTGCTGGGTCTGGCTCTTTTCGGTGTAATAGACCGAGTCACCGAAATTGTCATGGACATGGCAATGGGCGATGAACGGAGCGGCGTTCCTGACCTCGGCAACCATGTCCAGGCCGTAGTGCCGGGCCGAGAGGTGCAGGTGGCCGAAATCAAGGGTCATCCTGACATTCTTCCGGTTTATTCGCTGCACCTGCCCCACCAGTTCGCGGGGGAACTCGGCATAACAATAGGGTGAATGGTAGAGATACGGCCGGGCATTCTCCATGGCGATGGTCACCTCGGGAAAGGAATCGGCGGCCTCCTGCAGGAACTCCATCTCATGGTCGAGCAGCAGCTGCTTTTCCTCTTCCGTCATCGTCAGCGGGCCGCGGATGCCGAACTCTTCCTCGGCCAGGTAGCGGCCGGGATGATAGACCATACAGCATGCCCCGATCATCGCGGAAAATTCCAGGGAGGCATGGAGCACATCCCGGTGCATGCCGAAAGAGTGGCTGTCCATCAGATTCAGGGGATTGGGGGCATGGGTGCTGCAGGAAAACGGAAAATCAGCCAGGATCGAGCGGATCTCCAAGGCCCTGCGGCTGTCGATGCGTCCGTTTCTGACGGCATCGAGGCCGTGGATCGAGATCTCCGCCGCTGTCAGGCCGAATGCCCGGAAGGCTGCCAGGTCATGGCGCAAGGCCTTCAGGCTGCCATCCACCCTCGCTTCGTTGATATTGCTGCCTATGTTCAGCATGTGGCAAAGACCTCCCGACCGGCGACAAAGGTCTTCAGCACCCGCGGAAAATCATCGGAATGATCGACCAGTACCATGTCGGCGTCCTTGCCCACCTCCAGCGAACCGGTATGATTGGCGATGCCTACGGCCCTGGCCGGGTTGAGGCTGACCATTCTGATCGCCTCGTGCAGCGGCAGGATGCCGAGTTTTTCCAGGGTCAGCACGGCATGGAGCATGGTCATCGGCGAGTAGTCGGAACAGAGGATGTCGCCGTACCCCCAACTGATCGCCTCCCTGGCGCTCAGGTTGCGGGCCTGGGACTGACCCCGCACCACGTTGGGCGAGCCAAGGCAGACCCGGATGCCCAGCTCACGGGCCGCCCGTACCGCCTCGATATTCACCGGAAACTCGGTCATGCCGATGCCCATCTCCTTCAGCCAGCCGATCTTCTCCCGGGAATCGTCGTCGTGGGAGGCGATGGAGATCCCTTTCTCGCGGCAGAGCCCGACCAGCCCGGCGATACAACGGGGGCTGTCGCCGTTTTTGGCCTGCAGCTTGCGTTCAATGATCTCGTTCATCTCGGCATCGGTCTTGGCGTAGACCGGACCGTAGTAGCTCTTGAACGAGAGGATGTCGCGGAACTGGCCCTGGCCGGGGGAATGGTCCATGAAGGAGAAGAGATTGATCTGATCGTCGCGGATCAGATCTTCGAGAAAAGGCACCGCCCCGAGGTCGGTGATCTCGAAGCGGGCGTGGATTCTGGTGTTCACCTTCAGTTTGCCGGCGAGCCCGTTGATCTGCCGGATGATCCCGGCCGCCGTGCTGTTGTTGCGCAGCCCTATCTCGAGCTCGGCGAAAGAGAGCGAGTGGTACATGGTGGTGATGCCGCAGGAGGAGATCTTCTTGTCGAGTTCATAGACGGCGATATCCACCGGGAAAAAGGTGTTCGGCCGGGGCTCTATGCCTTTTTCGATGGCATCGGAATGCATATCGACAAAACCTGGGAAGAGGTAATTCCCGCCGGCGTCAATCTCTCTGGTTTTCTCGAGTGAACCTTCACGGATCTCGACGATACGCCCGTCTTCAACCTGTAACGAGGCATTTTCCCTCACCCCTTGCGGGGTTACGACATGGGCGTTTTTTATGACAAAAGCGTCGTGCATCCTTGTTCTCCTTGAAGTGTCTGCTGATGCGGCTCGTTTCATCTGACTCTGCCGGAGACTGCATGGGCTCTGGAGTGTATCGAAGTTTTCTGTCAGCATATGTGGTACACCGAGTCTGTGACCGACTGCAAAAGAGCCGTATCGTGAAAGATGCCAATCATGGTCGTCCCTTCT
>JANMSX010000112.1:0-44364 GCA_031389785.1 Desulfobulbaceae bacterium
AATTAAAGTGGTACGTGAGCTGGGTTTAAAACGTCGTGAGACAGTTTGGTCCTTATCTGTTGCGGGCGCAGGATATTTGAGGAGATCTTTCCCTAGTACGAGAGGACCGGGATGGACGAACCTATGGTGTACCAGTTGTTCTGCCAAGGGCATCGCTGGGTAGCTAAGTTCGGAAGGGATAACCGCTGAAAGCATCTAAGCGGGAAACCCACTCCAAGATGAGATATCCCATGGCGTAAGCCATCTCAAGGCTCGTTGTAGACTACAACGTTGATAGGTCGGGTGTGGAAGTGTGGCAACACATGGAGCTTACCGATACTAATAAGCCGTGCGGCTTATCCATATTTTCCTGATTGAAGGCTACTGGCTGGACTACTATTCAATTATCGTTTTTTATACGAGACTGCCTGACAGAAATGTCCGCGCCGGCACTGTACTTCAGTCCGGCCGGCCACTGGCCCGCAGCTCGCACCGAGTTTTTCGGTGGTCATAGCGAAGAGGACCCACCCGTTCCCATTCCGAACACGGAAGTTAAGCTCTTCAGCGCCGATGGTACTGCATGGGAGACTATGTGGGAGAGTAGGTCGCCGCCGAATTTTTTGCCCAGAAAGCCCCTGCCCGGTTCACCCCGGACAGGGGCTTTCTGCGTTGCAGTCCCCCCTCCCCCGCCCCGCCACCGCCTTGCTCATCCGCACTTCAGCGTCTTTTGCAATCTACGACCACCAGATCATCCGTTTTGTCGGATTGCCGACAAGATCGAAGGAATCACCGGATTCCCTGAGAACAGCATCAAGTTCTTCGATGGAAAACTCAAAGCCGTCAATATTTGCTTGAGCCACGAATTCCTCTTTTGTTTTCAGCGCATCATACCGCAAGCGAACCTTTACATCCTCACCACCGACAATCAATAATTCTTCAACTTTCTTTTTTGACATACAATCCTCCATGAATTGTCATACATTAATGGAATTTGCCTACATTTTTGTCTTATTTGCCATTTCAGTCCCTCTCCACTCGCTGGCGGATATCATCCATTCGACTCGGACTGCCCCTGAAATCGTGAGTCATCTAATTGAAAATAAGCGTCATACGTAACACCCATGGCGTCTTTCAAATAATGAAATATCTTGAAGGGATATCAGAGACTCAATCAAGGTAGCGCAGAATCGCCCAGAAGTGGCTGATGCTGCCGGCAAGCACGAACAGGTGCCAGACGCCGTGAAAATGGCGAATTCGGGAATCATTCAAGTAAAAACCGATACCAACGGTATAAAACAGCCCGCCGGCAAGCAGTAGGACAAAGCCGATCGTTGGTAATTTCTGCAGGAGAGGTCCCAGGGCGATCACGCAAAGCCAGCCCATCAGGAGGTAGACCGCAAGAGGCAGGTACCTGCGACCGTTGCGGGTGCGCGGCAGTGAGTCGACGATAAGGCCGATTACGGCCAGCCCCCAGACCAGACCGAAGATGATCCAGCCCCAGGCACCACGCAGGGTAACCAGGGCAAAAGGGGTATAGGTGCCGGCGATGAGGATATAGATCGCCAGGTGATCGAGTTGCCGGAATACGGCTTTGGGCCGGCCTTGGACACTGTGATAGAGAGCAGAGACCGTATAGAGAAGGACAAGGCTTGCGCCATAGACGCTGTAGCTGACAATTTTCCAGGGATCGCCCTGCGATGCGGCAGAGACCACCAGCACCGGGAATCCGGCCGCTGCCAGAATGGCCCCAAGAAGGTGGGTAATAATGTTGAAGCGTTCGCCTCGGTGCATGACCACGCTGTTTCCTGCGACTCTGGAACTGCAGCAGAGAATACCTCCCCGTGCCGATAAACCATAGAGCGGTCACCCCGCCTACGGTGAACAGAAAACATAGGATATCACGGAAAAATCAGATAAAAACCTGTTGTTTTCCCGGCACGGATACAGCCGCATGCCTCTTTCGAGTCCTCATGTCAGGATACCTTTTTTGCTGGCCCTTCTTCAACTCTATTCTGTTGTGTGTTGGATCCGGGACAAGTAAATATTCATACACCGTCAGCGAGTTTTCCGGTTCACCCTGAGTCAGGCTGCAACCCTGGAAAAATACGTACTGCAGTTTCCCGGCAGGGCATACCAGGTATACCGCTGAGACACCCCACGTCGTTCATAGCCGAGTATCCTCAAATCAAATCGGTAATTTGGATAGATGGTAAGGCAGGAATCAGGTATCATAATGCCTCCGTCGTAGCGATGGCCCTGCTTATTCCGGAGGATCCTCACCTATTTGCCCAGACTGAACGGTTTTCATTGAAAAAAACCAATTATTTTGAAATAATAACAAGGTTGTTGAAAATTTTCCGGGACATCTCCGGAAATAACAACGGATACCTGTGACAGACTTCTCCAGAACGGCGGGAAACCAGCCTGGTCATCCTCCGCCGGATATTTGATGTGAAAGATCTCACATATTATGACAATTTCATTCTCTCGATCCCGCGCCAAACCGATACTGAGTCTCGGTGTCTTTCTCGTGGTGTTCAGTGCCGTAGCCATTCTCTATATCCAGAAAGATCATGCTCGGGACATCCGGCAGTTCAAGATCCATGCAACCATTATCGCCGATGATGTCTGGGCGGTTAACCCTTCCGGGGCAGAGCCCTATCTGCAGCTGGTCCTGCAGGCAAATTCCTTCAAAAATCTCTCCGTCAGGCAGCAGGGAGGAGAGCCTTTCGTCCAGGTGGAAAGTCCGCCCCTGGCCGGAATTGACAGTCTGCTTGAGCTGCTGCAGCTTATCAGGACGAAAAACCTTGCCACTGATATCACCTACAACGGACAACGAATCGGCTCTCTCCAGGGCAAGAAATATATGCGGGTTATTTACCCTCTGGTGAATATCCTGATATTCCTGCTTCTCATCACGCTTACCATTGTTTTTTTCATCAACCTCTTTTCCAACAGAAGATATCTTGAACAGCAGGTCTGGGAGCGTACGCGAAATCTGCGGGAAAGTGAACGTCGCTTCCACGATCTGGTCAATCTCCTGCCGGAAATGGTGTGGGAAGCCGATCAGTCGGGCAGGGTTACCTATGCCAACAAGATCGCCATGCGCCGTCTTGGCCTTTCAGACTCTCCGGACCTTCCGAGTGTCTGGTTTGATTTCATAGACTCCGGACAACGGGAGTCAATTGTTGATTATTTTGCGGATTCGCTGCAAGGGCATGACCTCGGCCTCAGGGAGTTTCGTGCTGCCGGCAGAGACGGTAGATCATTTCCGATCCTGATCCGATCTGCCCCGATTCTCAAGGATCAGACGATTACCGGCGCCAGGACTATCGCCATCGACATCAGCGAACGCCATGCCCTCGAGGAACAGCTGCGCCGGGCCCAGAAAATGAAGGCAATCGGTCTGATGGCAGGCGGCGTCGCCCATGATCTCAACAATATCCTGTCCGGCGTGGTCAACTATCCGGAACTCATGCTTATGGATCTCCCTCAGGACAGCCCTCTGCGCCATCCTCTCGAGATCATGCGCCGGTCAGGACTGCAGGCCGCGGAGGTGGTAGCCGACCTGCTCACCGTCGCCAGGGGTGTCGCGGCGACAAAAATCGTCTCCGATCTGCACTCACTTATCTCGGAATACCTTGAGTCTCCGGAATTTCTCGAGCTTGTCTCCTACTCCCCAAAGATCACATTGATCACCGACTTCGGCTCCGATACAGGCCATATATCCTGTTCGCCGATCCATGTAAAAAAATGCCTCATGAACCTCATCACCAATGCGGCAGAGGCCATCAGCGGTGCGGGCACGATCACCGTAACCACCTCGAAACGCTCCATCGACAAAAATCAATCGAATAAAAATGCCCTGCCGGCTGGTGATTATACCGTGCTGACCGTCCAAGACAGCGGTTCCGGTATTCAGCCGCAGGATCTCAAGCACATCTTCGAGCCCTTCTACACCAAAAAAACCATGGGCCGCAGCGGCACGGGACTCGGCCTGGCGGTGGTCTGGAATACCATGAAGGATCATGATGGAACGGTCATTGTCACCAGCGACCAAAACGGCACGACCTTTGACCTGTACTTTCCCAGTACCAACGAAACACCGGCAATACAGCCTGAGGACGCCTCTCCCGTTGCCTTCCGGGGTGATGGCCAGAGCATTCTGGTCGTCGATGACGAAGAACAGCAACGCGATATTGCGGCCCAACTCCTGACCGTTCTCGGATACAAGGTGACAACCGTCTCTTCCGGCGAGGAGGCTGTCATCCTCATGCAAAAGACGGTGGTGGACCTCATCATCCTCGATATGATCATGCCGCCCGGGATGAACGGCCGTCAAACATACGAGAAGATCATCGCCATCCGTCCAGGCCAGCGGGCCATTATCGTCAGCGGCTATTCGCAGAATGTCGAGGTGAAGGCGGCCCTGCGGTTGGGGGCTGGAGGGTTTATCAGCAAACCATATACGCTGACACAACTCGGCAGGACCATCCATAACCTTCTACGCATATAAAGAACCAGGAATTCCGACATCCATTTTTCACGAAGATAATCCTTTGACGACCGGGGGGCCTGTCATGTTTTTCTTCAGCAGAAGTATCAAAACCGTCGCCATCATTGCCGTTACCATTCTGTCCTGGACGGGCATCTCCTGCGCCAGGGATTCGCTTACCTGGCTGGAAGCTGTCGCCCCGCCCTTCTTTATCCACGAAGGGCCTTTAAAGGGCCAGGGCTACGAGGATCTGATCACCGGCATCATCAAGGAAAACCTGCCGCAGTACACCCACTCCCATACCATTGCCAATATAACCCGTCATTACTATGAGTTCCAACAGGGTCAGGAGGTCTGTAATGTGGGATTGTACAAGACACCTGAACGCGAGAAATTCATGTATTTCTCGATCCCCAGTTTTTTCACCTACCCTACGGTTCTCATTATCGATAAATCCAAATGGCCGGCCTTCGGCAACGCCAAGATGGTCAACCTGGCGGATATCCTGAAATCCAACAAGCTCATCATCGGCCGGGGCGAAAATCGCTCATACGGCAAATTCGTCGATCAGGCCCTCGATACCTACGGTACCAGAAAAAATATCTTTGTCTTCGAAGGAGAGGAGCTCTCCCTCAATTTCTTCAAGATGCTCAAACTCGATCGTCTCGACGGCCTGATCGGTCTGCCGGAAGAGGCCATGTACCAGGCAGAGCGGCTGGGGATCCGTGATCAGATCATGACTATCGCCATCGCCGAAAACCAGACGAGCCCAGAATCCTGGTTCAGCTACGTGGCCTGTTCGAAGACCGACTGGGGAAAAAAGACGATCGGCGAGATCAATCGCGTCCTGCTGGAGCAGCGCCCCAGCGATCGCTATCGGAGGGCATACGAGAGATGGCTCGATGAGAGTAGCCTGGAAGACTACAGAAAACTCTACAAGGAGGTCTTCCTGAAGGTTGTCAGATAGGTACGTTGACCGGCGCGGCACGCCCAGCAACTCTTTACCAGCCATCGGACCGGCCTTACACCCGATGCCCATGCCGCCGCAGCCTATCCGTTTGCATTTCCCACCCGGATGATTTATATAGCCTAGACCGTTGACTCTGTAGTATAAAATGGGGCGCTCAGACCTTTCATCTCCGATGGAAAGGATACCTGACGACATTTCCTCGCCACCCCTGCCAGGAGACGATCCTTGACGCAGATTGCCGACACAGCCCTCACTGTAGAAAATTTATACAAAAGCTTCGGCTGTACCGAGGTCCTGTCCGGCGTCTCCCTGTCGGCTCGGCGCGGTGATGTGATCGCCGTCCTCGGCTCGAGCGGCTCGGGCAAGAGCACCATGCTCCGCTGCATCAATCTTCTGGAGACCCCGGACAGTGGCAGGATCACCGTCTGCAACGAAGAAATCCTGATGAAAAGGAACCGGCGAGGCGAAAATGTGCCGGTGGACCACAGACAGGTGGAGCGGATCCGCGCCAAACTGGCCATGGTCTTCCAGCAGTTCAATCTCTGGTCGCATATGACCATCCTCGAAAATATCATCGAGGCCCCGGTCCACGTTCTCAAGGTGCCGAAAAAGACAGCGATAGAAAAGGCCAGGATGTATCTCGACAAGGTCGGCATACACGACAAGCTGCATGCCTACCCGGCCCACCTGTCCGGCGGTCAGCAGCAGCGGGCGGCAATCGCCAGGGCCCTGGCCATGGAACCCGAGGTCATGCTCTTCGATGAACCCACCTCGGCCCTCGACCCCGAACTCGTCGGAGAGGTCCTGCAGGTCATCCGCAACCTCGCCCTGGAAGGAAGGACGATGATTGTCGTCACCCATGAAATGGGCTTCGCCCGGGAGGTTTCCTCGGAGGTCCTCTTCCTTTTCAAAGGAAAGGTCGAGGAACAGGGCCCTCCCTCCAAGGTCTTCGTCAATCCCACGTCAGAACGCTTCGCCCAGTTTCTCAACACAGTGCTGTGATTTAGCACTGCATCCATAGTCCAGGAACCTCATCCAGGAGAAAAGACCATGAAAAAACTGCTTGCCCTCGTCACCATTACCCTTATGCTCGCCGCCGGTACCGTCCAGGCGAAGGAGTGGAAAAAAGTCCGTGTGGCCATTGAAGGCGCCTATCCCCCGTTCAGCCAGATAACCCCGGACGGTCAGCTCATCGGCTTTGACGTCGATATCGCCAAGGCACTCTGTGAGGCGATGGGCGCGGAAGCGGTACTCATCACCCAGGATTGGGACGGCATGATCCCGGCCCTGCTTGCTAAAAAATACGACACCATAATCGCCTCTATGTCGATTACCGAGGAACGTCTGCAGAAAGTTGATTTCACCAAGAAATACTACCAGACTCCGGCAAAATTCATGGCCAAGAAAGGTCTCATCACCACCTTTTCCACGGATTCCCTGAAAGGAAAGACTGTCGGCGTGCAGCGGGAAACGGTCCATGACAAGTACCTTACCGATATCTACGGCAAGGACATCAGCATCAAACGCTACGGCTCCCTCGATGAGGCCTATCTCGATGTCGATGCCGGCAGGCTCGATATCCTCATGGCCGACAGCGTCGCCCTGCTGGACGGTTTTCTCAGCAAGGACAAAGGCAAGGACTACGAGTTCATCGGCCCCGACATGGTCGATCCCAAATGGTTCGGACCGGGCATCGGTGCGGCGGTGCGCAAGGAGGACACCGATCTCAAGGAAAAGCTGAACGCCGCCATCGACAAGATCCGCAGCGACGGCACCTACGACAAGATCCAGAAGAAATATTTCAATTTCAACGTCTACGGTGAATAGACCGGTGCCATTCGGACATCCTCTTTTCACGGGAGGAGAGGCCCGTCTCTCCTCCTTTCGCCAACGGTAACGCATGCTGAACCTGCAAGGCTACGGTCCCAGCATCTGGGAAGGCACCCTGCTGACCATCAACGTCGCCCTGGCCTCCCTGGCCATCGCGGTACTTCTCGGGATCATCGGGGCTCTGGCCAAACTCTCAGGCATCGGCGTCCTCAAGGCCCTCGCCCAGATCTATACCACCGTCATCCGGGGTGTCCCCGACCTGGTGCTGATGCTGCTGGTCTTCTACGGCGGCCAGATGCTCATCAACCAGCTCGGCGGCATGCTGGGCTATGAAGGGTATATCGACATCAATCCTTATATAGCTGGGGTCTCGACCATCGGATTCATCTTCGGGGCCTATATGACCGAGACCTTCAGGGGGGCGATCATGGCCGTGCCGCACGGTCAGCTCGAGGCCGGCTATGCCTACGGCATGGGCAAGACCCTGGTGTTTTTCCGCATTCTCCTGCCGCAGATGGTCCGCCATGCCATTCCCGGCTTCGGCAACAACTGGCTGGTACTGACCAAGGCAACCGCCCTGGTTTCGATCATCGGCCTCGACGACATGGTGCGCAAGGCGTCGCTTGCCGCCGGAGCGACCCGCATGCCGTTCACCTTCTACGCCGCAGTCGCCCTCATCTACCTGATGATCACCACGGTCTCGGTCTATCTCCTGGACTGGCTGGAAAAACGCTACAGCCAGGGCTACCGGAGGGATTAGCATGGACTTCGCAATCATCCTGGCAAACGTCGGCATCTACTGGGAGGGGGTCTGCAACACCCTGGAACTGGTCTCGCTCTCGGTTTTCTTCGGCTTTTTTATCGCGGTGATCCTGGCGGTGATCCTGACAAACTCGACCAATCCTGCCTTCACCCTGCCGATCAGGGCCTTCATCTATTTCTTCCGGGGTACGCCGCTGCTCATCCAGATGTTTCTGGTCTATTACGGCATGGGCCAGTTCGAATGGCTCAAGACGACCTTTCTCTGGGAGTATTTCAAAGAGGCGCATTTCTGCGCCCTCCTGGTTTTCTCCCTGAATACGGGCGCATATACGGCGGAAATCTTTCGCGGTTCGATCGTCAATACTCCGCGGGGGGAGGTCGAGGCTGCCAGGGCGGCGGGTATGTCGCGGCTCCTGATGATCAGGCGGATCATCCTGCCGAGCGCCTTCAGAAGGGCGCTGCCCGCCTACGGCAACGAGATCATCTTCATGCTGCACGGTACGGCTTTAGCCAGTGTCATCACCATCGTAGATATCACCGGTGCGGCCAGGATTGTCAACTCCCGCTATTACAGCCCGTACGAGGCCTTTGTCACCGCCGGCCTGCTCTACATGGCCATAACCTTCAGCCTGGTCTGGGTCCTGAAAAAATTGGAACACCGTTGGCTGGCCCACCTGTAGCGCGACGGCTCGGCAAGGGGATAGGAAAAAATCGTTAATGCTACCGTTTCCGGCAGGAGACCCAGAGCGCACCCGAATCCCCTGCCCCTCACTGCCGGCAATTCGACGCCTTTGCCAAGTACGGCGGCAGAATCCCGGGATCAGCGTGTCAGCTCAATACGCAGATTGTATAATTCGACATCATCAAAAGGCGTGGTTGTGTCAGTCCGGTCTATTGCAACATTGATCCTTATTTCATTCGCCCCTGATCTAATATGACCGAGGATGTCCAGGGAGCAGGCCCGGACGTTCGTGGCGAGATTCCCCGGGTTGCACAATCTGCCGGCCTGCTGGCCGTTGATGAAAATGGGGTTTCCCACCTTCGAACCTGCGACCGTGTATTTGAATCGCGCCGAACCTACCGTGTTGGCATTATTAATAGTGAACGATTCCGTCCAACTCAGTCCAGATGGCCGGTTCTGCCGAAAATGGTCGGGGTGATTACCGTTGTAATCGTTATCGTCGCCCAACCGGACAAGGTCAGCCAAAGGGATAACATCCGTCGCGCCGGTTGATGTTCCTTCTGGACCTGTATTCGTCGAATCTGGCGAAGAGGAACCACCAGACCCTGAACTGCCGACAGCAACGGCCGCGCCAACGGCCAGGACAATACCGGCTGTGACAAGGAGAGGGGTCCGGAGCGAACTGCTTTTCGAGGTCTTCGGGCCCGGGGCAGGTCCGCTTTTTTCCGTGTCTACTGGATTCGGGCCTGAGGCTGCAGCAGGAAGGGCGTATTCATTGGCAGCCAGGACGATGTTGTCAGGCGGCGGCGTCGGCGGAGACTCTGCATCTGCAGCGATTCTCAGCTGATTGCCCTGACCGTTCTTTGTTCCGTATCCACCGGCAGAGGCGGACCCGCCCCTGGCTGTCAGCAGTTCATCATCGCTATTCTCGTCAAGGATATTGCCCTGCATTGCAGTTTCCGCCAGTCCTCTCTCATTTTCTCCTTTTGCAGATGAAAGGCTGCGACTCTCCAGCCGTTCTGAACTCAACGGCGCAGGTGCGGAGAATTCGTCTCCGGCCGCCGGATTCTCCAAATATGCCGCAGAGACCCCGGTCCCCGCGAGCAACACACAGAACAGAGCAGGCAGGAGAGTTAATACCAGTGCCCGCCTGAACTCCATTTTTGCCTTAAAAAAATTGCCTCTCATTGAAATCTCCTTCGATTTGGGTGTGAATGGGTCACGACAACCATGACATGGTGAGTACACGTTGCCACCTGCAGCAAAACAACTTGATCTGATCTCATGCTCGTCTAATTTTAGGCAATATTGCAAGAAAAAAAACCTGCCCCGGGAAACGCGCAGGGCCTTTTGCTGGTATTCCATAACCATTTTTCATAGAGCAATCTTTGCGCCAGATCTCCGATCCTCTTTGTCGACCAAGCCAATATCTCGTTGTTAAAATAAAATTGATCAAAATCAGACACCGTGACCGAGATTCACTGGCACAAATAAAATGGTTATATATAACCAATAGTCATATTTGACCATTTACTGATCTGTTTGCCGGCATGCCTGCATATGAAGTACGCCCTTTTGCAGGCATGCCATTGCCTCGAACCGGCCGAGACCTGCAAAAAATCCTCCTTGCCGTGTTCTTCCCGTGTAATTTCCGAATATATGCCGTTTTTATACCGTTTTTTCCCTGATCCCCAGATGCACAGAGCGTTGTCGTAGTGTATAGTGAATGATTATTCATCGAGTCGCGCAATAAAATGTGGCCAGGTGACCACCTTTGCAGCATACTCATGTCAGGGAATTTCGCTTCATGCGTACATCGGCATTTCAGCTCAACCAGCAGTTCGTCGACCAGCTCTGGGAACGGATCACCAACCCCCATGAGGCATCGTCGAACAGTTCGGCATTCAGCAGCATCTTTTTAAAAGGCAATATCCCTTCGGCTGAGCATCTCGCCCTCATCGTCGACGTCGCCTACTGGGCCAGTTTCGCCACGGAAGAGGGAACCCCGGTGACCGCCTCGCTGCTTCTCAAGCAATCGGAACACACCTCGGATACCTTCCACTTTGACAATCCTCTTGAATTTTCCTCAAAGACACTGGTCAAACTCGGGCCAGCCCTGGAAAATCCCAAGACGGATATCGGTATCTGGCCTGATCAGAACGGCCTGCTGAAGGTCTGGGGCTTTTCCCCGAGTTCACACGAAACGCTCAACCCTGATTTCTGGGTGCAGATACTCGGACCAGGCCGGATCCTCATCTTATACAGCGGCAGAAGCATCGCCGCCGTCACCGGCAACCAGGCGGTCTTCATCGATCCGCGCGGCATCCTCCAGACCATGATGCCGAGGATCGCCAGCCAGGCCCATACCAACGATATCCGCCTTCTCAACCTGCTGCGCTACAATGCCATCCTGAAAATTGTCCAGCAGACTCGGGAACACGGCAAGGGCGGCATTATTCTCGTCGTGCCGGAAAACACGAACTGGATGCAGTCGATCAAGGCCCCGATCAAGTATACCGGCGGCGCCAACTTTCTTGACGCCGATACCGAACGGACCCCGCACCCCATGGATGGCCATGCAGCTCTCGATCAGATCGGTCAGCTGATCGAAGAGATGAACCTGCCACATCAGAAAGACTGGATCCGCACCTGGCAGCAGGTCCAGCAGCAATGCAACCGCATCGCCAGGCTGACAGCAGTCGACGGCGCCCTGGTGATGAGCTTCGATCGCTATGTCTACTGCTTCGGCGCCAAGATCAAGGCCCAGAATATCAAGGCCTCTTCTTCACAGCTGCAGATCATCGAACCCTTTGAGGGGCACCTTGTGACGGGCAGCCCCTTTTCCAGTCTGAGCGGCACCCGACACCAATCGGCCGCCCAGTTCGCCTACGATCAGCCCGGCTCGATCGCCGTTGCCGCCTCACAGGACGGCAACGTCACGTTCTTTACCCGCGGCAGCCAGGCGGATACCATCCTCACCATGCAGCAGGCGGAACTCATCCTGCTTCATGACGGGATCGGAGGCTCGCTCTGGAACCTGTCACTTTTCTCGGAACTGGGCTGGTTTGAAAAAGAAGGCGAAAAAAAAGGCACGAATTACATCTCCGCCTTTGTCCGCTGGATGAAAAACAGCCTGCACCGGGATTGACCTTCTCCCCGCAGGGGCCGGTCGATCCCGACGCTGTGGCTGTCAGGCCTGCAATTCAGATATACTCGTGGCTGCCGAGAACGACCTTGATGCCGGTCTTGCCCTGAATCATCTCGGCCTTTTCCTCAGGGGTGGTGTAGGGACAGCCCGGCTTGGCGTTGACCATGCAGGAGCTGAGATAGATCTCGTCGGGTTTGATCTCCGAGAGCTTGATGGCCATGCCGGTGTTGGGAACCAGGGTGCGGCCCGGGCATTCGCACTTGATGAAAGAGACTACGGCCTTCGGTTCGGCGAATTTCCCCTCACCCATGGCCGCCGCCTTCAGGCAGCGCCACTCGCCCGGACAGCCATATCCAGCATCCATGTAAGACCCGCAGCCGACAATCGCAACTTTTTTCATCGCCGTCACCTCTTCAAGTTGATGATAATGCAAAGAAACATGCCTCACCCCTGCCGCTGCCCGCAATTGCCGCATGGTCGCCCAATTGTAAGCATTGGCACATAAACCTAGCGCGACGC
The DNA here is from genome assembly GCA_031389785.1 of Desulfobulbaceae bacterium. Taxonomy (GTDB): domain Bacteria; phylum Desulfobacterota; class Desulfobulbia; order Desulfobulbales; family Desulfocapsaceae; genus Desulfoprunum. The sequence goes on from JANMSX010000112.1 coordinate 12,386, forward strand.
TATCGCCCCAGCAAGTTTTTTATGCTCAACCACTAACGTAATCTGTAACGCGTCCGCAGGCGAGGCAGCGGGCTGCCGCTCGCCGCTGGCCGGCGATTGCGTTGGAATGGAATTGACATTCCCGGCATTATCGGACAAAAAGCAGCATACTCGAAATCAGCAGAACACTTGCCAACAAGGACCGATCATCATGAGCCGTTTCTGGAGTCCGATCATCCACGATCTCAAACCCTATGTGCCGGGAGAGCAGCCGAAGGCCGCGCGCCTGGTCAAACTCAATACCAACGAGAATCCCTACGGCCCCTCCCCCAGGGCGCTCAAAGCGATCGCCGACGGCACCGGCGACAGTCTGCGGCTCTACCCCGACCCCAACGCCGACAGCCTCAGGGCGGCGATTGCCGAATTTTACGGTCTTGCTTCCGAGCAGATCTTTGTCGGCAACGGCTCCGACGAGGTGCTGGCCCACACCTTTCTCGGCCTGCTGCGGCATGAACAGCCACTGCTCTTTCCGGATATCACCTACAGCTTCTACCCGGTCTACTGCGGCCTCTATCAGGTACAGCACGAACTGGTCCCGCTGACCGCGGATTTCACCATTGATCCAGACGATTACCTGCGGCCGAACGGCGGCATCATCTTCCCCAACCCCAACGCCCCGACCGGAGTCGGGATGTCGCTTGCCGAGGTCAGCAGGATCCTCTCCGGCAACAGCGATTCGGTGGTCGTCGTCGACGAGGCCTATATCGATTTCGGCGGCGACAGCGCCGTCTCCCTGATCAATGATTTCCCCAACCTGCTGATCATCCAGACCCTCTCCAAATCCCGCTCCCTGGCCGGTCTGCGGGTCGGCTTCGCGATGGGCCAGCGGCAGCTGATCGAGGCCCTGGAGCGGGTGAAGGACAGCTTCAACTCCTATCCCCTCGACCGCCTGGCCATTGCCGGCGCCGTCGAGGCCATGAACGACCGGGAGCATTTCGAAAAAACCAGGCGGCAGATCATAGCAACCAGAGAGGAACTGGGCGAGGGGTTGCGCCGGCTCGGCTTTACGGTCCTGCCGTCCCAGGCCAATTTCGTCTTTGCCCGTCACCCGCATCGGGACGCCCTCGAACTGAGCCGGAAACTGCGGCAGAGGGATATCATCGTCCGCCATTTCCGCCAGCCGCGGATCGAGCAGTTCCTCCGCGTTACGGTCGGCAACGACGGTGATTGCGCCGCCCTGGTCACCGCTCTGGCGGAGATCCTGCAGGACTGACCGTCCTCCAGGCAAGGTCTCCCGGCGCCGGCAGCTCAGGCAGAGAACAAGGCAACATGTTCTTGCATCGGCCGTTTTCCTGTTGTACCCCCACACAGGAAATTGACCGGAACAAGCTGATATCGCCGATATTTCAGGAGACTCCGAGATGACCATACGCTCTTCCCGGACGCACGAGGCGGTGTGGCTCAGCTTCCCTGAGGGACTCTGCAATGGCTGCGGCCCCTGCCTCGAGGTCTGCAGGGAATCCGGCCTCTGCCAGGTCTACGGCGGCATGACAGACGACATGCTCTCACTCAGCAAGAACCGCCAGGGCAGCCATGGCTCCGGCCGTCTTTTTCCCGATACCTCAAGGAGGTCCCAGCTATGAAGACAATGCAGGCGCTGGTCAAGGCCGAGGCCGCACCGGGCCTCTGGTTGCAGGAGATTCCGGTGCCGGTGCCGGGTAAGAACGAGGTCCTGATCAAAATCGTCAAGACCGCCATCTGCGGCACCGATGTCCATATCTACAACTGGGATGCCTGGGCCCGGAAGACCATCCCGGTGCCGATGGCGATCGGCCATGAGTTTGTCGGCATTGTCGCCGAGACCGGCGAAAACGTCTTCGATTTCAAGCCCGGCGACCTGGTCTCGGGTGAGGGGCATCTGGTCTGCGGCCACTGCCGCAACTGCCTGGCCGGCCGGCGCCATCTCTGTAACCGCACCAGCGGCGTCGGGGTCAACCGGGCCGGGGCCTTCGCCGAGTATCTGGCCATCCCGGTGACCAACGCCTGGTACTGCGACCACTCGATCCCGACCGACATCCTCGCCTGTTTCGATCCCTTGGGCAACGCCGTCCACACCGCCCTCTCCTTCGATATCCTCGGCGAGGACGTGCTGATCACCGGGGCCGGTCCGATCGGCTGCATGGCCGCCGCCATCGCCAGGCATGCCGGGGCCCGCCATGTGGTGGTGACCGACGTCAACCCCTGCCGGCTCGAGCTGGCGAAAAAGGTCGGCGCCAGCCTGGCCGTCGATGTCAGGGAAGAAAATCTGGCTGATGTGCAGAAACGACTCGGCATGCGCGAAGGGTTTGACGTGGCCATGGAGATGTCCGGCAATCCGGCGGCCCTGCAGGCCATCCTCGCCAACATGTGCCACGGCGGCAAGATCGCCATGCTCGGCATCATGCCCGGCGACACCGCCATCGACTGGAACACCGTGGTCTTCAACGGGCTGACCATCAAGGGCATCTATGGCCGCGAGATGTTCGAGACCTGGTACAAGATGACCTCGATGATCCAGACCGGCCTCGATATCAGCCCGCTCATCACCCACAGGTTCCACTTCAGTGAGTATGAGCAGGGTTTCGAGGCGATGCGCTCCGGTCGCTCGGGCAAGGTCATCCTCAACTGGGAATAAGGTGATTGGCAAAAGCTGACGGCAGACCTGTTCGCCGCCGTACAGGAACAAAAGGGCGACGGCCAGGCAGGATCTGACTGCCGGGGCGGAGTCCCGTACCACCGATCAATGAACCGGCAGAGTGTCCGGGAATCTGATCCACCGTTTCAAGGCAGACAAGGAGAACGATATGGCACTGAGGCGACTGGATGAGGCGCTGCGAAAGGAACTGCGGCAGCTGGAGGAAGAGGGTCGGAGCAAACCGCCGGAGCGGGTGATCAACGGCTACCTCTCGGCCGGCAGCGCCAGCGGACCGCGCTATACCTTGGAGGGCCGGGAACGCCCCTTTCTGCGGATGAACTCCAACTCCTACCTCTCCCTCTCCCGGCATCCGGCCCTGATCGAGGCGGCTGACCGGGCCACCCGCCTGTTCGGGGCGGGACCGGGGGCGGTGCGTTTTATCGACGGAACATTCTCCTGCCATACCGCCCTCGAGAGCAGGGTCGCCCGTTTTGTCGGCACGGCCGCCGCCCGGATCTTCAATTCGGCCTATACCGCCAACTGCGGCCTGGCCTTGACCATCGCCACCCCGAAGACCCACTGGATCGGCGACCAGCTCAACCACAACAGCATCATCCGGGCCATGCGCATCGCCGGCGTCCCCGGCGCCAACAAGGGGATCTACAGGCATAACGACATGGACGACCTGCAGCGGCGTCTTGACGAAGTCGATCCGGCGATGGAACGGGTGGTGGTCATCTTCGACGGCATCTTCAGCATGCGCGGCGACTTCGCCCCGATCAGCCGGATCGTCGAGGTATGCAGCGGCTACCATGACCGGTTCAGGGATGGGGTGATTACCGTGGTCGACGACTCGCACGGCCTCGGCGCCTACGGAGCGACCGGCCGCGGCACCGCGGAATTCTGCGGGGTCTCGCCGGACATCATCATCGGCACCTTCGGCAAGGCCTTCGGGGTCAACGGCGGTTTCATCGCCGCCAGCGACACGGTCGTCGAAGCGGTCCGCCAGAAGGCGGACACCTATATCTACACCAACCCCTTAAGCGCCGGTGACTGCGCTGCGGCGGCCGCCGCCCTAGACATCTGCGACAGCCTGGAAGGGGCGGCAATCCTCCGCCAGCTGCAGCAGCGAACCGATCAGTTCCGGCAGGGACTGGCCGGGCTCGGCCTTGAATCGATCGCCGGTCCGCATCCTATCGTGCCGCTGCTGGTGCGGGACACGGCGGCGACGCGGGCGCTGGTCAATCGGCTTTTCGCCGCCGGCATCCTCGTGGTCGGATTGACCTTTCCCGTTGTACCAAGGGGCGACGAGACCATCCGCTTCCAGATCAACTCCGCCCACACCGAGACCGACATCTCTTTTCTCCTCGAGCAGCTCCGTCAGGGTCAGGATTAGTCGATTAACTCATCAGGCTACTATGAAAAAAATCTTTCCATTCGCTCTCTACGTATCGCTATCTCACGACCAGCACCGAGCAAGGGGCTGCCTGCAGGACGCTGTTCGTGACACTGCCGACGATCAGGCTGGTGAGGTTGCTCAAACCCCGTGATCCCATGATGATCAGATCACATTTCTCAATTTCGGCCACCTCGCAGATCATCTTCCCTGCCGGTTCCTCCATAAGCCGTTCCTCAACCGGGATATTTTCACTTTCAAGACGCTGCAGAAAGGGTCTGACCAGTTCTTCCATCGCATTGTTTATTCTCAATATCTCCCTTTCCCGGTATGGTTCGCCGAGGATTTCCGGGTATTTTTCATGACAGTAGACAAATACCACCTCGGCATCGAGCAGGTTTGCATATTCAATGGCCTCATCCAGCACTTTGCTGGAATGCTCAGACCCGTCGACAGCCAACAGGATTCTTTTTCGCACCATAACGTTTCTCCCTGAGATTGAAATAACAGAAAATGTAAAGCCCGACACCGGTTCAGGACAATCGGCCTGCTGAAAATGTACCAACCTTTTGTGGTCATTCCGCCTTCCCTATTAAACAGGTAATCATAATGTTCACATGATTATACGCAACAATGAACGAGAACGACAGTCCTGGCGATTTTTTTCTCTTTTTGGCAGGCCATGGCGACCTGTGAGATTTAAGGCGGCCGCATGGACTTTCAGTTACCAGAAATTCAGGTAATCAATATTAACTCCCGCCGGCCGGTATTCTGTATATATTCCACGCCCGGGAACGGGGAATGGGGCAAAATTCCCTTTCCACCCTTTCCATGTCCGTCGCTCTGTGCTATATAGTGTGCCGAATTCCAAGAGCTTAACCGGCCAACTGCCGACCTGCCGGGCCAGTCTGGGGGGCAGCGGGAAAATCCCTTGACGGGGCAACACCGGCATGTAACGATGAATGTACGCATAACTCCGCTATTCCACGCAGCTTCAGCAGGCACCATGGCCCACCGGAAGCAGGCAGCCAAAACCTGTACCCGAGGGCCTCGCCGGCAAAAGGATAGATCCGCATGAACCGTTCCGGACTTTTCATCACCTTCATCATGGGCTGCCTCGCCGCCCTCCTCTGGATGCTGGTCAATTCTCCCGATATCGAACCACCCTGGCCGACGATGGTCCAAGGTTTTTCCTTTTCCCCGTATCGCACCGGCCAGTCGGCCGAGCAGAACGCCTTCCCGACCGAGGCCGAAATCGAAGAGGATCTGGCCCTGTTGGCCGGTGACACCCACGCCGTGCGCTCCTACAGCGTCAAGGGAACCCTGGCCGAGATCCCCCGGCTGGCCGCCTCGAAAGGACTCAATGTAGTGCTTGGCGCCTGGATCTCCAATATCGCCAAGGACAATGAGGAGGAGATCCAGAAACTCATCAAGGTCTACCGGGCCCATCACCGCAACATCGTCCGGGTCATAGTCGGCAACGAGACTCTGCTGCGGACCGAACAGACGGTTCCGCAGATGATCGAGCATCTCGAACGGGTACGCAAGTCGGTATGGGCCCCGGTGAGCTGCGCCGAACCCTGGCATATCTGGCTGGAGCACCCGGAACTGGTCAAACACGTCGACTTCATCGCCGTCCACCTGCTGCCGTACTGGGAGGGAATCTCGATCGACGAGGCCGTCAATTACGTGGTAATGCGCTACAACGAACTGCGCAAGGCCTACCCCGACAAGCAGATCATCATCACCGAGGTCGGCTGGCCGAGCAACGGCCGGACCCGCAACCAGGCGGTGGCCAGCCAGGAGAACCAGGCCAAGTTTCTGCGCCGCTTTCTCGCCACCGCCGAAAAAAACGGCTATACCTATTACATCATGGAGGCCTTCGACCAGGTCTGGAAGAAGTCCGCGGAAGGTCAGGCCGGGGCGCACTGGGGCGTCTATAACGACAAGCGCCTGCCGAAATTCTCGTTTCGAGATCCGCTCGTCAAGGTTCCGCAGTGGCGCGACCTGGCGGCGATCAGCATCGCCCTGTCGGTGATCATCCTCCTCCTGCTGTTCCGCGACAGCGGCACGATGAAGACCTCCGGCCGGGGCTTTCTCGCCGTTGTCGCCTTTTCGATCACCACCTTTGCCGTCTGGATCGTCTACGATTTCTCCCAGCAGTATATGTCGCCGGGCGGCCTGGCCGTAGGCATCATCCTCTTTCTGGCGGCCCTCGGGGCCATCGTCGTCATCCTCGCCGAGGCCCACGAATGGGCGGAGGCCCTGTGGACCAACAACTGGCGGCGTCTGCCCATGCCGTCGGCCGGTCAGGACGAGATATATCACCCCATGGTCTCGGTGCATGTGCCGGCCTACAACGAGCCGCCCGACATGCTGAAGCAGACCCTCGATGCCCTGGCGTCCCTTGATTATCCGAACTTCGAGGTCCTGGTCATCGACAACAACACCAAGGATCCGGCGGTATGGCAGCCGGTGGAGGCCTACTGCAGGGAACTCGGCCCGCGCTTCCGCTTCTTCCATGTCGATCCACTGGCCGGCTTCAAGGCAGGCGCCCTGAATTTCGCCCTGAAAGAGACAGCGACCGAGGCAGAGATCGTCGCGGTCATCGACAGCGACTATATCGTCACAAAAAACTGGCTGCAGGCCCTGGTGCCGCAGTTCAAGGACGAGAAAATGGCCATCGTCCAGGCCCCGCAGGACTACCGGGATGACATGGACAACGCCTTCAAGGCCATGTGCAATGTCGAATACCGCGGATTCTTCGACATCGGCATGGTGACCCGCAACGAGCGCAACGCCATTATCCAGCACGGCACCATGACCCTGGTGCGCCGATCCGTCCTCGATGAGGTCGGCGGCTGGGCCGAGTGGTGCATCACCGAGGATGCCGAACTGGGCCTGCGCATCTTCGAGCGCGGGTATGACGCCACCTACCTTCCGCACAGTTATGGTCAGGGCCTGATGCCCGACACCTTCCTGGACTACAAGAAGCAGCGGTTCCGATGGGCCTACGGGGCGGTGATCATCATCCGCCGCCACCTGATGAAGCTGATCGGCCTGGAATCGACCAACCTGACCCTCGGCCAGCGTTATCATTTTATCGCCGGCTGGCTGCCCTGGTTCGCCGACGGCATCAACCTGCTGTTCAACTTCATGGCCCTGGCCTGGTCGGTCGGCATGTGCCTCTTCCCGTCCCATGTCGCGCCGCCCCACATCATCTTCGCGATCCTGCCTCTGACCCTGTTCGTCTTCAAGAGCGTGAAGATGTTTTTCCTCTATCGCCGCCGGGTGTCGGCCAGCCTGCTGCAGAGTTTCGCCGCCGGCCTGGCGGGGCTGGCCCTGTCCCATGTCATCGCCAGGGCCATGCTCACCGGTTTCATCACCCGCGGCATAGGCTTCTTCCGCACCCCGAAGCGGGCCAAGGCCAATGCCCTGCTGCAGTCCCTGATCGATGCCCGCGAGGAACTGCTGTTTTTGATCGCCCTTGGCCTCTCCGCCTATGCCGTGCAGATCCGCCCCGACGGCACGATGCTCGATATCCGGGTCTGGGCCCTGGTGTTGATCGTCCAGAGCGTCCCCTATGCCGCGGCCGTGATCGTTTCCCTGATCAGCGGCATGCCGAGGCTGTCAGCCAGGCTGGTCGGCAAGATGCGGCCTCTGGCGAGTTCCGGGCGGAGGTAATGTGCCGCTCATGGGAATCTTATAGGCTGCCAATGGCATCAAATGTTTTCATTTGTTTAAGAGCGAAGACCTTTCCGGAGGGCGGGATAGAGTAATGACGCGGTGGAACAAAGCAATGATCAAGGTGAAGTTCATGCACCGGGGGCTTCCCCGCGGCCGCTCGAGTGCCGGCTTTCTCCGTCAGTTCCCGGGATCCTTGCCGCAGTGGGGAGACTGTCTTTTTGATTTTGATGTGGATTGCCGGGACTATGACTGGCTGGTGGTCTATCAGGATATCCCCCGCGGCGACGGTTATTTCAGCGAAGAGAAATTGCACTGCTGCAAGGAGAGGACGATGCTCCTCACCGGCGAGCCCTCGACCATCACCGTCTTCGGGACCGACTACCTGCGTCAGTTTGGCTGCATCCTTACCTTCCAGGAACCGTGGGCAATGAAACACCCCAATGTCATTTTCCACCATCCCGGACTGATGTGGCATTACGGCCTGCCGTTTGACAAGGATGGATTCATCACCTGGGACACCCTGGCGGCAACACCGCCGCCGGAAAAGAGTCGGATGATTTCAACCGTCTGTTCCCGGCGAACCGGAAATGTAACGCTGCATTCGACCCGGGTGGATTTCACCAGGAGATTGAAATATGACCTGCCGGAACTGGATATCTTCGGTCACGGCGTCAACCCGATGAACGATAAGGCCGAGGCCCTCGACCCGTACCGATTTCACATTGCGGTCGAAAATCATGTCTTTAATCATCATCTCACCGAGAAGCTGCCGGACGCCTTTCTCGGTTACACCGTGCCCTTTTATCACGGTGCGCCCAATGCCGCCGACTATTTTCCAAAAGAGAGCTTCATCCCCATCGACATCAACGATTATCCCCGAGCCCGGGAGATCATCAAAAGCCACCTGGCGAACAACGAATATCGCGACCGCCTGCCGTATATTATCGAGGCGAGACGCCGGGTGCTTGAAGAAGAGAACCTTTTTGCCATTGTCAGCCGCATGATCGGCGAAAAGGACAGGCAGATCACCACCGCGACCATGGGCAGGGTGATTCGCAACCGCTCAACCATGCGGATCAAAGATCCGCTTGCGGGCATTCGCAGCCTCACCCAGAAAGCGATTATCAAGATCTACCACAGGATCACCTTCAACTCCCGCAACAAGAAAAGAGCGTTTTGATTCATCGGGATGTATTCCTGACATGCTCCCTGGCCGGGATGGCCCGGCATAGAGCAAATTCAACCAGGCAGCGAGATACGGCGGTCGCTGCCGACGACCGGCCTCACCCGATAAAGGATCGTGATGATTACGAATGAGAAACCATATATCGTGAGGCTTCGGGTTGTGGCAATGGTGGTGGTGATCCTCACTGTTGGCATTAATCTGTTGCCGCCCGATCTGACATTGCTGATGGTGGTTGAAAATGGGCCGGTTGAGATGCTGTCGGCCGCAGGACTTCTTGCCGCCGCCTTCTGGCTCTTCTGCCGGGTAGGCCGTGATGCTTCCGGCCAGCCGATATCGGCTGGGATTTTGGTCTTACTGCTCGGCCTGCGTGAACTTGATTTTCATGCCCGTTTCACTACGATGGGGGTGTTCAAGACCAAGTATTATATCAGTCCGGCTGTGCCGGCCGGCGAGAAAGCGATAGTGTCGTTCATCATGATCTGCATTCTTATTATTGCGGTACGATATCTGACCTATAATTTCGGCCGCTTCGTCCTCGCCCTTCGCCTCCGGCAGCCGGCTGCCATGGCGATCCTGGCGGCCATCGGTTACGGTCTGCTGGGCAAGGGGCTGGACAGTCTTTCCACCCCGTTGGAGCCGATAATCACCTTATTTTCCTCTAACCCAAAGCTCTTTCTCCGAACGGCTGAGGAATGCATAGAGTTTGGCGCGCCCATCTGCATCCTGCTGGCCCTGTATTATTCCTCTGGCCTTTACAGGCTGAAATTTCGAGTAGCGACAATGAAAACCTAGAGGGCTGGGTCTTGTGAATCCGCCCGGGAGCATGAACACCCGGACCCGGCACCGCGCGATCCCCCTGGTCCTGGTCGCGTCGCACCTGCTGCGATTGCCGCCGCATCGCGTCAACCTGGAAAGCTGGGGTGCAGCGGAATGCCTTTCGCCCTTGCAGGTGGATGGGATCCTACTCGCCCGACACCGCCCCCTGGCTTGCCTCGATCGCGGGCAGGCTGTGCTGTCTGCCGCTGAAGAGGTCCTGGGTCACGGTGATGATCGCCTGCAGCCAGCGGTCCGTCTCCGCGCATTCCTGCTGTTTCCGGTCCTCACGGCAGACCTTCTGCCCGCCTTTCTCACCGATCCAGTACATCCCCGGCAGAGGCCTGATGGCGGCATCGCCGGGGGTGGCGGAGAGGCGGACCACCGACCCGCCCTCCAGGCCGAGGAGATCGAGGATCAGGGCCGGCAGCCGGTACATCGGCACGTCCCCGAGGGGCACGGGGCCGCGCCGGCCGTCGATCACCACCAGCGGCGTGGCCGTCAGGGTGTAGACCATCGGAACGGTCATCGTCGCCCGATTGTCGGTCAGGAGTTCCGAGCGGAGATATCCGTAGAAACCCGGTCCGAGAAAGGGTAGATGGTCGCCGAATACGACGATCAGACTGTCGGGGTCTTCCTGCCGCAGTTTCCCGAGAAAATCCATCAGCTCCCTCGATTTGTAGTGCATGAGGTTGACATAGTTATTGAGCAGAACGTTTTTGTCGGTCGTGTTGATGACCTTCGGCCGCTCGGCGTTCAACGGGTAGTCGACATGGCCGAAATAGGTGAGGATGTAGTTGAAGACCGGCGTCCCGCCCGCCACAATAGGGTCCACTTTGGCCATCACCTGCCGGTAGAGCGAGGCATCGCTCAGGAACTCGCCGTTCAGGTCGTCGAGCAGAAAATCCCGCTCCGACCAGTAGGTGTCGAAACCGATGCGCAGATAGGCGTTCACCCGATTCCAGAACCCGGCAACGTTGGGGTGCGAGGCGATGCTCCGATACCCTGCCGCACTCAGGACCTGCGGCAGGCAGGCCACCCTGTTGCGCAGGCCCGCCTCAAAAAAGACGAAATTCTCGGTCACCGGCATGCCGCAGAGAATCTCGAACTCCGGGTTGGCGGTATAGCCACCGAAGACCGGCGACAGGGCATGCGAATTGCCGGCAGCCTGCCAGAGTTTGCGGAACTCCGGATCGAGCGGATCCTCGGACAGTCCCGATCCGGTCAAGAGAGCGGCATCCCAGAACGACTCCAGGACGATCATATGGACATTGCGCGCCTGCTTTCCCGACCCCTGCGGGGTGACAGCCGCTTCCCTCCCTGGTTTCACTGATTGCAGGACGGCCAGGTCCTCCTCGACCTCCTTTTCAGCCGGCGGACTGGCACTCCGGGCCTGATGGCGGATCGACTCCTGAACGATATGGATGAGCACGCCCCGATTCTCAAAATTGCCGCGCTGGTTCCAGACGCTGTTCTTGAAAGCCCTATCCATGACCTTGAGGACCGGCTCGGGTTTCAGTATCACCGCCGCTATGGCCAAGGTCATGCCGGCAAGGAGGAACCAGGTCTGCCACCGCCGCCAGGCGATCATCACCAGCAGCAGCATGATCGGCAGGACAACGATGGCGACTGCCCCAGCCAGCTGCCAGCCGGTGAGCAGAAGAAAGAGATTGCGCAGGGCCAGAAAATCATCGGGCATCACCGGTGTCCCATAAAAAGCGATCTTGCCGGCATTGCAGAGATTGAGGGCGGCAACCAGGGCGGCGAGGGCCGGCAGCGCCAGGGTCAGGCGCCCGCCCGACAGGCCATAGCAGAGAGCCGCCAGCAGCAGGTGGGCTGCCAGATCCCGGGGCATGGCCGCCGTCTCGGGCGCGACGGCAAAGACCGCCTGGCTTATCCCCTGAATCAGGGCGTACCAGAGTATTGTGAAAACTATCAGGATGAACCATCTGCCGGCTCGGACGAAGGGCTGTTTACTTGTATTCACTCTGGATTTATTTCTCCGATCAGTTTTTTTTCGCCATCCATGTTTCCCTTGCCGGCACTGGGCGGGCGACCGGACATTTCAGCCAGACTATGCCATACCGCCATCTGCTTTGCAATCCGAGTTTGCCGTGCCATCTGGATGTTCACTTGAAATAACAGGATATTTTCGGTAGACTGGGTCATTTGAGGTGATCAGCCGATTCCCTCATTGCAGTTAGGGGCCGTTACGAAATAACCGTTACATTTTTCACCATTTCGTTACGGCCCCTTATGCCGGAAAGGTATTTCCGCGTAACCGTTATTGTTTGACGACGGCTTACCTGCCACCAACAACCAAGGAGTCGCTGAAATGAAGCCCACACCTTTTCGCCTGGAGAGGTATTTTGCCGAGCATGAGTTCTCCAGCCCCTATCTGCTCTGTTGTTCCGACTGCGAGAGCATCTCGATCAAGGACCTGTTGGCGATGGAACCCGGGGCGCAGGAGCGTTTTCTCGCATTGCGGCTCGGCTACACCGAATCGCTCGGCAGCCCGGACCTGCGCCGGGCGATCGCCTCATTGTACACACAGGCCTCCCCTGAGGATATACTCGTGCACGCGGGGGCGGAAGAGGCGATCTTCAACTGCATGCACGCCACCCTGGAACCGGGGGACCAGATTATCGTCCATGCCCCATATTACCAATCCCTCGGAGAGGTTGCCCGCAGTATCGGCGCTGAGGTGATCGAGTGGCAAGGCAGTCCCGGCCGGACCTGGGCCCCCGATCTCGACTTCCTGCGGTCTGCGCTGACGAACCGGACCAGGATGGTGGTGGTCAACTTCCCCCACAACCCCACCGGTTTTCTACCCGACTGCGGATTCCTTGCCGAACTCTCGCGGCTCTCCGACCAGCACGGTTTTATCGTATTTTCCGACGAAGTGTACCGCGGCCTGGAACTCGATCCGGCAGAGCGCCTGCCGGCCATGGCCGATATCAACGAACGGGCGATCTCGCTGGGGGTGATGTCCAAGGCCTACGGCCTGGCCGGCCTGCGGATCGGCTGGATCTGCACCCGCAACACCTCGCTCTTTCGGGAACTGGCGGCCTTCAAGGACTATACGACGATCTGCAACAGCGCCCCGAGCGAATTTCTCGCCACCCTCGCCCTTGGCCATGGCGACGCGCTGATTGCCCGGAATATGGCGATCATCCGCTCGAACCTGACCCTGCTGGAGGCCTTTTTCGCCGCCCATACCGACCTGTTCGAGTGGCAGAGGCCCAAGGCCGGCCCCATCGCCTTTCCCCGCTATCTCGGGCCATCGGTCGAGCGGTTCTGCCGCGATCTCGTTGCCCAGGCCGGGGTCCTGCTGCTGCCCGGAACGCTCTACCAGGAGGACCTCAACCGCTTCCGCATCGGCTTCGGCCGCCTGAACATGCCGACCTGCCTTGAAAAACTTGATGAATTCCTCAACAGATAGGCGCCCTACAGGGTTTTCAGATTGATGTCGAAAGAGAGGAAGAGTGTCCCACTCTGACGGCGATGACCTTGCTTTTTCCAGCGGATGGACCTATACCGTTCTATAGGCCATGCGTAAATGGCCTCTGGCCGGGCCGGGGTTTTTCCCGAGGCCGCCGTATCGCCCGATCATCCATTACCAGGAAGGAGGACAGCGAATGAAGAGCGCCCTGCTGCTCGTGGATATTCAGAACGATTTCTGCCCCGGCGGGGCCCTGCCGGTGCCCGAAGGCGACCTCATCGTACCGGTGATCAACGAACTGATGGGAATATTCCCGATGGTCATCGCCACCAAGGACTGGCATCCGCCGGGCCATATCAGCTTCGCCAGCCGCTACGCCAAACCGGTGATGGAGACGGTCGACACCCCCTACGGCCCGCAGGTCCTCTGGCCCGATCACTGCGTTCAGGGCAGCCGGGGGGCGGAATTCCACCCCGAGCTCCTCACCGCCCCGATCCGGCATGTGGTGTATAAGGGAACCAACCTGGATATAGACAGCTACAGCACCTTTTTCGACAACGCCCGCCGGCAGCAGACCGACCTGCATCACTATCTCCAGGATACCGGCATCACCGATCTCTATCTCTGCGGCCTGGCCACCGACTACTGTGTCGTGTACAGCGCCCTCAATGCGCTGGAACTGGGCTATGGGATCGTGGTGATCGAGGATGCCTGCCGCGGCGTCAACGTCCAGCCGGACGACAGCGCCCAGGCCCTGCTGCAGATTGTCGACCGCGGCGGCCTGCGGGTGATGTCCGCCACCCTGATCCACGAATGGGAAAAGGAAAGCAGGCTATGAGACGCGCCCACCGTCAGCTCAGCGAAGGGATCCTGATGACGGATCAGTATCAGCTGACCATGGCCCAGCTCTATTTTCGCCAGGGGCTGCACCTGATGCCCGCCCAATTCGAGTACTTCTACCGCAATAACCCATCCTACGGCTCGCATCAGGCCGGCTACACCATCCTGGCCGGTACGGGCAGCCTGCTGGAATGGATGGCGGAAGAGCGTTTCGGCGAGACCGAAATCGCCTGTCTCCGGGGGCAGACCGGCCGCAGCGGCAGGCCGCTGTTTCAGCGGGATTTTCTCGACTGGCTGCGGCAGGAGGGCAATTTCGCGCAGATCCGCATCCAGGGGCTGGAGGAGGGGCGGGTAGCCCATCCCGGCGTCCCCCTGCTGACCGTGCAGGGCCCCTTCGCCATGGCCCAGATCCTGGAAACCCCGCTGCTCAACCATATGAACTACCAGACCCTGATCGCCACCAGGGCGGCACGCATGCGCCTGGCGGCGGCCGGCCGGCCGATCATCGAGTTCGGCCTGCGGCGGGCCCAGGGCTACGGCGGCAATCCCGGGGTCCGCGGGGCGCTGGTGGGAGGGGCCGACGCCTCCAGCAATGTGGGGATCTCCCATGCGCTCGGCTTCGATCCGAAGGGGACCCATGCCCATTCGATGGTCCAGGCCTTCGCCGCCCTTGGAGCCGGCGAGATCGGGGCTTTCCGGGCCTACGCCGAAACCTACCCCGACGACTGCCTGCTGCTGGTTGACACCATCAACACCCTGGAGAGCGGCATCCCCAACGCCATCAGGGTCTTCGAGGAACTGCGGCGAAAAGGCCATCGCCCGGTGGGCATCCGGCTCGATTCCGGCGATCTCGCCTACCTGACCCTGAAGGCCTCCCAGGCCCTGGATCAGGCCGGTTTTGCCGACACCACCATCCTCCTCTCCAACCAGCTTGATGAAATGGTGATCTGGCAGATCCTCAGCCAGGTCCGCACGGATGCGCCGAAATACGGGCTGGATCCGGAGGATATCGTCAACCGCCTGGTCTTCGGCGTGGGCACCGCCTTGATCACCAGTCAGGGTGCGGCGGCACTCGACGGCGTCTACAAGCTGACCGCCGTCCAGGACCAGGGAAAATGGCAGCCGGCCATCAAGATCTCCGAGACGCCCGGCAAGACCATCAACCCGGGGACCAAACAGATCTGGCGGCTGTACGACAAGCGGGACAAGGCGGTATGCGACGTGCTGGCCATCAAGGACGAACGACTGGACGAGGCCGCCGAACTGCACCTGCACCACCCGGTCGACTTCCATATCCAGCGCACCCTGAAACGGCAGGAGCTGAACCGGGTGGAACGGCTGTGTATCGACCTTCCCCGGCATGGCGCCGATTCGCCCATAGAGGACACCATCGCCCGGATGCGTAGCCGCCGCGACCATGACCTGGAGCGCCTGGACGACGGCGTCAAGCGGATGGTCAATCCCCACCGCTACCACGTCTCGCTGACCCGGGCGCTCTGGGAGCTGAAGCAGAAACTGGTGCGCGAGCGCTCGATCTCCGCTGCGACCGGGCAGCCCCGGTAAGGGATCAATCAGACACACTTTCCTCCTCTCGAAGCGAGGATCGCTCCTTGACAAACAAGGGGAATGACCTGTTTATGCAATGCAATCAAGTTTCCAGAGGAAATAAGGCATGTACTCGAAGACACTCTTCGCCGGCTGGGGCGATATGGATTTCAACTCCCATATGAACGTCAGGAAACGGGACTGACCTTTTCCCGTGAAAATGCCACTCTCCCGCACCCTTCTCCTGATCCTTGCCTCGATAACCTTGCTGACCCTGCTCGCCCTGTCCGGCAGGCATCCCTACGACCGCACGACCTGGGTGCTGGAGGTCTTCCCGATCCTGATCGCCCTGCCGGTCCTGGTGACCACCTACCGCCGCTTTCCGCTGACCACCCTGCTCTACGTGTGCATCTTCCTGCACGCAGTGGTGCTCATGACCGGCGGGGCCTACACCTATGCCAGGGTCCCCCTCGGTTTCCAACTGGCCGACCTGCTCCAGCTCAGCCGCAACCCCTACGACAGGATCGGCCACTTCTTCCAGGGCTTCGTCCCCGCCCTGGTCACCCGGGAGATCCTTCTCCGAGGCCGGTATGTGCAGGGCCGCAGGATGCTCGCCTTCATCGTCGTCTGCGTGGTCCTGGCGATCAGCGCAAGCTACGAACTCATCGAGTGGGCGGCGGCGGTCGCCCTCGGCCAGGGCGCCGACGAGTTCCTCGGCACCCAGGGGGACCCCTGGGATACCCAAGCCGACATGTTCATCGCGGTGATCGGCGCAGTCATCGCCCTGCTGCTCTTTTCCCGGTTGCATGACAGGCAGATTGAAGATCGGAAAGACATCGATCTTTCCGACGAATCGAAGGATAGCGGGGCATCTCGCCCCCCTGGTTCATTATGAGGTTGAGATCAGGATTCTGACGATTATCGAGTCCCTCTCTTTTTCCATTTGTTGTCCACCTAAAGGAATCACCATGAACAAAAAATCTTTCCAGGACCACTATCCGGAATCGCTCAGTTACTGCTACGGCTGCGGGACGAACAATCCGCATGGGCTGCATATCAGGAGTTTCTGGGATGGCGAGGAGTCGGTGGCCGTCTTTCAGCCGAAGGAATACCATCTGGCCTTTCCCGGCTATGTCTACGGCGGCCTGCTCGCCTCGCTGATCGATTGCCACTGCGTCGGCACCGCGGCCGCTGCCGCCTACCGGGCGGAGGGACGGAAACTCGGGAGCCTGCCGGCCTTTCGCTATGTCACCGCTTCATTACAGGTCGATTATTTGAAGCCGACCCCGCTGGGGCCGCCTATCGAGATCCGGGCCAGGGTTGAGGAGATCAAGGGACGCAAGACCATCCTCACCGCCACGGTTTCGGCCGGAGCTGAAATTTCCGTGAGAGGCCGGCTGGTTGCGGTGCAGATACCCGAGCATCTGGTGCCGGAAAAAGGATGATGGCCGGACACTGTCAAGTCTCGGGAAAAGCCCCCCGGCATTATCACTCAGGCGCAGATGGGAATCCAGAACCTGTTGAAAACACAGGATTCACGTCTGAGCCGCCATAAAAGCAACGACCGGATCTAACGGCTGCCGGTTTTTTTCGGAAGGATATGGGTCGGGCTGCCCAGAAACAGCTCGGCCGCCTCGGCCTCGGTCTCCGAGAGGGTGGGATGGGGGTGGAGGCTCAGGGCCACGTCTTCCGCCAGGGCTCCCATTTCGATGGCCAGCACGCCTTCGGCAATGAGTCCTTCCGCACCCCGGCCGACGACGCCGAAGCCGAGAATCCGCCCATCCTTGGCGTTGACGAGGATCTTGGTAAGGCCCTCGGCGGCGCCCATGGTATGGGCCCGGCCCGAGAACTTCCAGGGAAATTTCTGGACGGTGACGGCGATCTTCTCTTTTTCGGCCTGTTCCTCGGTCAGTCCGCACCAGGCGATCTGCGGATCGGTATAGACCACGGCGGGAATCGCCCGCACATCAAAGCTCGACGATTGGCCGGCGACGACCTCGGCGGCCACCCTGCCCTCCCGGGTGGCCTTGTGGGCCAGCATGATGCCGCCGGCGACATCGCCTACCGCGTAGATATGCGGTTCGGCCGTCTGCTGCCGATCGTTGATCTCGATATAGCTCCGGTCAGTCAGCTTCACGGCGGTACTTTCGAGGCCGAGTTCTCCGCTGTTCGGCCGCCGGCCGATCGCCACCAGGACCCTGTCGAAGCTGCGTTTTTCGGCTACTCCCCCGGCCGTCTGCAGACTGACTTCGACCGATTCGGCAGTTTCCTGCATGCTTACAACCTTGGTCTGCAGGCTGATTTTGGCAAACAGGGAGGCAAGGCGTCGCTGCAGCGGCTGGACCAGGTCGCGGTCCACGCCGGCGAGCAGCCGGTCCGCCAGTTCGACCACCTCGACCCTGCTGCCGAGGGCGGCATAGACCGTGCCCAGTTCCAGGCCGACATAGCCGCCGCCGATGACGAGCAGGGAGGCAGGAATGTCGGTTACGGCCAGGGCCTCGGTCGAACTCATGATCCGGCCGCCCGGTCGGAAGTCGGAACCGGAAAGGCCTATCGGTCGAGAGCCGGTGGCGATAATGGCGTTGCGGAAACGGATGCGGCGGATTTCGGAGCGCTCGAGCCGGACGGTGGTGGCGTCCTCGAACCTGGCCAGCCCCTGAATCAGCTGCACACCGCGTTTTTTTGTCAGGTACATCAGGCCGTCGGCCATCGAGTCGATCACCTGCTGTTTCCAGGCGCGTATTTCCGGCAGGTCAAGACGGGGGACGGCAAAATGTACGCCCATCGCCGAAGCCTGATTGGCATCGTGAATGATTTCCGAAAGATGCAGGAAGGTTTTGGAGGGGATGCAGCCTTCGTAGAGACAGACCCCGCCCGGTCTCGGCCCGGGGTCCACCAGGGCCACATCGAGCCCCAGGTCGGCTGCCCGGAAGGCGGCGGCATAGCCGCCCGGCCCGCTGCCGATGACCAGCAGTTCGCTGGTCAGTTCCATATCGCCCATGACCATGACAGTCTCCTTTTAGTGCCTTACAGATTATTTTCGTTTATAAAAAACAAGAAAATAATCTGCGAAAGGCACTTATACCCCCTTGTGGGGTGTTAAATCATCGTGATGAACAGCTCGTCCGGATCCTCCAGCAGATCGATTACCTGGCGCAGGAAACGGACGGCGTCGGCGCCGTCCACCACCCGGTGATCGAAGCAGAGGACAATCGGCATGATCAGGCGGGGGACGATTTCGTGCTCGCCATTGTCGTCGGTGACGACGGCGGGCTGCATCCGGCCCTGGCCCAGGCCGAGGATGGCCACCTCCGGATGGTTGATGATGGCCGAGAATGAGCTGCCGCCCAGGCCGCCGACGTTGGTGATGGTAAAGGTGCCTCCGAGCATCTCTTCCCGGCTGTTCTTGCGTTGGCGCGCCCTGTCGAGCGTCCCCTGCAGCTCGATCGCCAGTTCCCTGATGCTCTTGCGGTCCACATCGCGGATGACCGGGACCATCAGGCCGTGCTCGGTGTCGGCAGCGATGCCGATATTGTAGTACTGTTTGACGATGATCTCCTGGCTGGCGAGGTCGAGGCTGGCATTGAAATGCGGATACTTTTTCAGGGTGGTGGCGACCGCCTTCAGGGCGAAGACGGTCATGGTCAGCCTGCCGCCTGCCGCCTCGATCTCCGCCTTGTGCCTCTGCCGGAACTCCTCCAGACGGGTGATGTCCACCGTGTCCTGGCAGTTGACGTGGGGAATCTGCACCCAGGATGCGATCATATGGGCGGCGGTCGCCCGACGGATGGAGCGGAACGGTTCCCGGACGATCGCCCCCCACTGGCTGAAATCGGGCAGGCCGGCCTCGCTGCCTGCCGGCGGGGAGACCAGGTCGGCCGGAGCACTCACCGCTGCCGGTTTCGGTGCTGCCGGCGGCTGGTCGGCGGACGGCTGCTCGGCCGGCGGTGATTCCTGCGCGGGTTTCTCCGCTGTGGCAAAGTTGCGGACATCGTCGGCGCTCACCACCCCCCCGGCCCCGCTGGGGGAGACCAGCCGCAGGTCGACGCCGAGTTCGCGGGCCAGGCGGCGGGTGGCCGGAGAGGCCGGCACCGGTTGCTCAGCAGTCTTGGTCGCCTGTGGGGCAGGTGTCTGCTGGTCGGCTTTTCTCTCCGGCGGTGTCGCTGCCGAATCTGCAGAGGGAGTCGCTGCCGGCGTCTTTGCCGGTGCTGCCACCGAGGCTGCCTCGGCAGTTTCACCGAAGTTGATCAGGATATCGCCGACCCCCGCCATATCACCTTTTTTGGCCAGAACTTCACTGACGGTACCGGTAATCGGCGACGGAATCTCCACGGCTGCCTTGTCCGTTTCGACCTCCAGGATGAGATCGCCTTCCTTGATCGATTGCCCCACCGCAACATGAACGGCCAGTATTTCCGCCTCGTGAACGCCTTCGCCCAGATCAGGCAAACGAAAGGATTGAGTCATGGTGTCTCCGTGTGATGTGCGTATCGTAATGGATTGGCCCTTGCTTCTCCGGCCATTCCGCGCCGCTCCTTCAATATGAGTTATATCCGCAATAGAGGTTCAGAGGGCAAGAGTATTGCGTGCCGCCGCGACGATGCGCTGAACGCTCGGCACAAACCATTTTTCCCTGCTGAAATAGGGGATGATCAGGTCATGGCCGGTTACACGGGCAATCGGGGCCTGCAGATAGAAAAAGGCGCCTTCCATCAGCCGGCTGACGATCTCGGCGCCCGGTCCGAAGCTGCGCGGGGCCTCGTGCACCACCACGGCCCGGCCGGTCTTCGTCAGCGATTGGACCATGAGCGAGTCGTCGAGCGGCGAAATGGTCAGCAGGTCGATCACCTCGGCCTCGACGCCATCGCTTGCCCGCAGTTCCTCGGCGGCCTCGAGAGTTGGTCGGATCATCGCCCCGTAGGCGATCATGGTCAGGTCCTTGCCTTCCCGGATGACCTGGGATTGGCCTATGGGCAGGGTCTCCTCCTCTTCCGGCACTTCTTCCCGGTAGGCCCGGTAGAGCGCCTTGGCCTCATAGAAGATCACCGGGTCCGGATCGCGGATGGCGCTGACCATGAGAGCCCTGGCGTTGCGCGGCCCGGAGGGGATAACCATCTTCAGACCGGGGGTATGGGCCCAGTAGGCCTCCCGGCTTTCGGAATGGTGTTCGAGCGCCCGCACCCCGCCGCCATACGGGGCCCGCAGTACCATCGGCACCGACAGCCGGCCCTGGGAGCGCCAGCGCAGGCGGGCGGCGTGGTTCTCCAGCTGATGGAAGCAATGGTAGGAAAAACCCGAGAACTGAGCCTCGCAGACGGGCCGCAGGCCGTAGATGGCCATGCCGATGGACATGCCGGCGATGGCCGATTCGGCAAGCGGCGTATCGAGCACGCGGTTCTTTCCGAAGGTGTCGATCAAACCATCGGTAACCCGGAAAACCCCACCGTCGACGCCCACGTCCTCACCGAGCAGGATGACCCGGTCGTCCTTGGCCATCTCCTGTTGCAGGGCCAGGTTGAGGGCCTGGACCATTGTCATCTTAGCCATGCTGCACCTCCTTGCCATTTGCGGCGATTTCTTCGGCCAGGTCCGATTTCTGGCGGGCAAGATACGGGGGCAGTTCGGCGTAGAGATGGTCGAACATGGCGAGAGGATCGCTCAGTTCCTTCATCTGCGCCTCCGCCCGTTCCACTGCGGTCTGGATTTCCTGCAGCACCTGGGCCTCCAGGTCATCGAGCGACTGCGCCGTGGCCGTGCCCTTGTTCAGCAGATAGTTGGTAAATCGCGGCAGGGGATCGCGTTTCTTCCAGGTCTCGACCTCCTCGTCGGTGCGATAACGTTTGGGATCATCGGCCGTGGTGTGCATCATCAGCCGATAGGTGACGCACTCGATGAAGGTCGGGCCGCCGCCGTTGCGGGCCCGTTCCACTGCCTCCCCGGCGGCGGCATAGACCGCCAGGATATCGTTGCCGTCCACCCGGATGCCCGGCATGCCGTAGGCCAGGGCCTTCTGCACCAGGGTCGGGGTATGGGTCTGCTGCTTGACCGTCGTGGAAATCGCCCAGCCGTTGTTCTGACAGACAAAAACTGTCGGTGTCTGGTAGACCGCGGCAAAATTCAGCCCTTCATGAAAATCGCCCTGGGAAGTCGCACCGTCCCCGAAGAAGGCCATGACGACCTCTTTTTTCTGCCGGTAGTTGGCGGCCCAGCCGAGCCCGACGGCATGGAGGACCTGAGAACCGACCGGAATCGACAAGGGCAGATCCCTCTGTCCCTCGGGAAGAATGGCCCCTTCATTAAAGCCGTTGAAATAGAGAAGAATACTCTCCATGGACCGGCCGCGCCAGAGTTCAGCGGCCACCTCCCGAAAGGCCTGCACAAACCAGTCGTCCGGCAGCAGATGCACGATTGCGCCGAGTTGCGCGGCTTCCTGACCCTTGATCGGCGGAAAGGTGCCGATCCGGCCCTGACGCTGCAGGTCAAGCATGCGCTCATCGAACCGGCGGGCGAGCAGCATGGTCCGGTAAATTTTCAGGAGCTGTTCATCGGCGATCTGCGGCTCCAGGTCCTTGTCCAGATTTCCCAGATCGTCGAGGATGGAGAGTTCTTCAATGGTGTCCGTGACGGTAAGGTTTTGGCGTGGCATGGCATGGCTCCTTGTAACGGCCAGTGCAGGAAGCGGATAGGCCTCTCAATCGAGAGGCTTCAGGGCCCCAGCCTGCAAACCGGCTGAGGCAAAGGCGTTCCGCCATTTTTTCCCGGCTGCGGCAGGACGATCCTGGCAGCCGAATCCGAACAAATCATGTTTCAAGTATAGCTATTTAAAAGAGAATTGCAATTATCCGGGGAAAGAAAGATGGAGCTGTTTGTGCAAAAGTCTGCGGCTGCCGGGTCTGACGGCAATTGCAGAGGAGCGGCCGAGACCTGGATTACGCCGCTGATTTCATCCATTCCGCCGAGGGTTTTCCGGCCGGGCGCTGCCATATTCAGGGCAGGAATATTTCCGCACAGAGTGCGGTCTGCGGGTCTCAACACCCCCGTCACAACCGGTCCCGGCGCAGCAGGTCTACGATCTTATCCGCCGGCAACGGCGGACTGTAGAGGTTGCCCTGGATGAGGTCACAGCGCAGCAGCCTGAGCAGCTTCGCCTGTTCCTCATGCTCCACACCTTCCGCGATCACCTCAAGGTCCAGGGAATGGGCCAGCGAGATGATCGAGGTGACGATGGCAAGGCTGGTGGGGCGTTCGGTCATCTCGACGATGAAGGAACGGTCTATCTTGAGGGCGTTCACCGGCAGCTGGCTCAGGTAGCTGAGCGAACTGTAGCCGGTGCCGAAGTCGTCGATGGCGATGCGGAATCCCATATCGCGCACGGCCTCCAGCTTGGGGATGTTCTGCTTGACCTCCTCCATCACCGCGCTTTCGGTGATCTCCATATCCAGTCCGTCGCTGCGGCCGTCGCTGTCGTGCAGGATCTGCCGCAGGGACTCGACGAAGTTCTTCTGTTTGAGTTGGATCGGCGAGACATTGACGGCGACCCTCGGCGGATCGAGCCGCAGCTTTTGCCATTTGCGCAGATCCTCCACGGCGCGCCGCATCGCCCAGGCTCCGATCTCGATGATCATGCCGGTCTCCTCGAGCATCGGGATGAAGTCACCCGGCAGGACCATGCCGGTTTCCGGGTCGGCAAAGCGCAGCAGGGCCTCCAGGCCGACGATCCGTCCTTTGGCGGCGGAGACCTTCGGCTGGTAGTGGACGGCCAGATCGCCGAGTTCGATCGCCTTGCGCAGCTTGGCCTGCATGGTGACCGAGCGGATGATCCTCTCGTTCATGGCCGCATCGTAGAGGAGATAAGGTTCGCCCTTGCCCTGGGCCCTCTTGAGGGCAATCTCGGCATACTTGTAGAGGGTGTCGGCATCGGCGGCATCGGAGGGAAAGAGCGAAATGCCGACCTGGATGTCGATATGGATATCGGTGTCGCTGACCTGAAACGGTTTGGTGAAGCAGCTGAGCACTTCCTGTTCCATGATGTGGGCGACCTGATCCGTTTCGCGGATATTCGAGAGGGACAGGGCAAAGCGGTCGGCGCCCAGTCTCGCCACGGTCTCGCAATCGCCGACGGATGTACAGAAACGCTCCCCGACCAGCTTCAGCAGGCTGTCGCCGACGTGCCGGCCGTAGGTATCGTTGACATCGGAAAAACGCACCAGATCCACCAGCAGCAAGGCGACGAATCTACCGGCCCGTTCGGCGGCCTGGAGCTGCAGCGACAGCCGTTCCAACAGCAGGCTCCGGTTCGGCAGGCCGGTCAGGGAGTCGTAATATGCAAGGTAGTTGAGTTGCTCCCTCTTTTGGATATTCTCGATCGCGAAGGAGAGATCACCCGCCATCTCCTCCAGGAGCCGCATCTCCTCAGGGTCAAATGAGTCGGGTTCGCCGGAGAACAGGGCAAAAACCCCGATCACCTGCCCGTCGAGCTTCAGGGGCAGCAGGCCATAGGCGGCATAGCCCGTGGCGGAGCAATTCCGATGTGCCGAATCCAGTTTGTCCCGGTGGCGGACCAGCGACACGCCCTCGTCGTAGACCCGGTCGATTGCGCCGCGGACCTCGGTACAGATTGAATCGAGCGGGGCAGTCTCGCCGGGTGAGCCTTCGCTGCAGACATGGCACCAGGTATCGGCGGTATCCGGTTCGGCCGCATCGCGCATGTTGACCCAGGCCACCGGATAACCGCCCTGGTGGACGGCGATCCGGCAGGCCTCCTTGAACAGTTCCTCGCGGTCGTGCAGGCGGACGATGGCGGAGTTGATGCTGCTGAGGATCTGATAGAGGCGGGCGAGATCGGCGGTATCTCGCTGGCTCTCCCGCAGGGCGCGGGTCCGTTCGTCCACCCGCTGCTCGAGGGTCGCATTGGCCTCCTGCAGTTGGTCGATCGTGTCGGCAAAACCGCGATGCATCATCTCGAACGGCGCCATCACCTCGGCCAGGAACGCCTCGCCCCGGCGGAAGTAGGCGTCCATCTGTGCCGCGTCGGCATTGCTCAACACCGCATTCCACATGGTGTTCTGGTGCGTCGCCACCAGATCGAGAATATTGCGCTGTTCGGCCACCGCCCTGCGGCCGAGTTCGTAGGCACACATCAGCGACTCTTCACTTTTTCCATTGAGCGTGTACTCCACCAGCGCCTCTTTGTAAGCGATCGCGAACGACTGGCGAGGATCTGCAAGAGTCAGGCTGCTCACGACGGATTCACCCCCTGCTCTGTTGAGGGAAAACGCCAGCGGGCCACCAGGACCAGGGCATCGTCGGTGGGTTTGGCATAATGATCGAGGATGTAGCCGGCGAGCACCTCGGGAGGGTGCGTCAGGCTGATGGCCTGCACAAAATCGCCATTGATGCCGTCGGTCGCCAGGACCAGGATATCGCCATCGAACAGCTGCAGGAATGCAGGCTGCAGACCGGGGATCCGATAACCGACGATGCCGCCGCGCATGGTGATATATTCGGTGGGCGAGGCAGCGGGATGGGCATGACGGATCACCCCTTCGACATTGCCGACTCCGGCCCAACTGAGCAGACAGCGCCTCCTGTCGATGGTGACAACGGTTGCGGCACTGCCTCGGGTATCCTTCATGGCCTCATGGCAGAGCCGGATCAACTCCACCGGCGGCTCCTCGATATGCCGTTTCAGCACCTCTACAAAGACCGTGCTGGCTGCGGCCGCCTCCGGCCCGTGCCCCAGGCCGTCGGCCACCGCCAGCAGCCAGCCCGTCGTCGTTTCGGCGACGAAGTGGTCGTCTCCGGACAGATCCTCACCGGGCAGCGCCCTGGCTGCGACGCCCCAGTCCAGTTCTCCGTTGCGGCATGCGGTTTCCACTACGAGTGCTCCCATTTGACCATCGTTACGGTTGTGCCCTTGCCGACCTCGGAGACAATCTTGAAGTCGTCCATCAGCCGCTTCGCCCCCGGCAGGCCCAGGCCCATCCCCCTTGACGTCGAGAAGCCATCCTGCATGGCCCGGGCTATATCCGGTATGCCCGGGCCAAAATCGCGGGCAACGATCAACAGTCCCCGCCTGCCCCCCCGCACGACACTGCGGAACTCGATCTCGCCCCGGCCGGCGTACTGGACGATATTGCGGGCGATCTCAGAAATGGCAGTGGCCAGAAGGGTCAGATCGCTGCCCGATATGCCGATCGTCATCGCCAGTTCGCGTCCCTTCTGGCGTGCGTTCATTACCCCTGCGTCGGAAGCGACGGTGATCAATTCAACGTCCATGATTGCCGAACCCGTCCTCTTTGTCCGCGGCCTTGAGCATGGCGATACCGTCCTCCAGATCAAGACTCGTCATTGTCCCATCCAGCTTCAGTCCCAGCTGGACCATGGAAAAGGCGATTTCCGGCTGGATGCCGACAATCGCCACCTTCGCCCCCATCAGACGGGTCATCATGGTGATCGAGCGCAGGATCCTGGCGGCAAACGAGTCCATGACATCGAGGACCGTCACATCGATCACCACCCCTTTCGACCGGTGCCTGCGGACCGTCCGGACCAGGTTTTCCTGCAGGCGTGTGAGATCGCTGTCGGCCAAGGCGCCCTGGATCGAGGCGATCAGATAATCGCCCTGTTTGAGAATCGGGACCTCCATCACATTCTCTCCCCGTTGTTGCCTGCGCCGGCTTCGCCTATCTTCTCGACCCGGTAGCCCAGGAGCTTCTCCGCGTGTTCGATGCCGTTCTGCAGATCGCCGACCGTATAAACCGGCCCCAGGTCGATTCCCAGGGTAACCATGGTCAGGGCGATCTCAGGCGAGATGCCGGAAATGACCACCTTGGCACCCATCAGCCGGGCCGCATCCACCGTCTGCACCAGATGATTGGCCACCCGCGAGTCGACGGTGGCGACCCCGGTTATGTCGATGACGATGACCTTGGCCCGATTGGCCCTGATCGCCATGAGCAGGTGCTCGGTCAGCTGCCGCGCCCGAGGCGAATCGATCTGGCCGATGATCGGCAGCAGCAGCATCCCCTCGCGGAACGGCAGCACCGGCGTGGAAAGCTCCCGGATCACCTCCTGCTGCAGGGCCTTGATGGTCTGTTCGCGGGAATCGATATAGGTGTCTATGGTCAGGGAAATGTCTAAGAAGATGAGCTTCATCAGCGAGAAGAAGGTCATCATCGTTTCATCCGGATGTTCCTTGTCCGTCTCGAAGATATGTTTCCATACCGCTCGCAGATAGAAGCTGTACATGCTGAGATAAAACTTGACCGGCAGATTGATCCGCTCGTGCGTCGCGCCGATCTTCAGCCTTTCCTCGGCATATTCGATATCGTAGCTCCCCTGGGTCAGGCGCAGGAAGTAGGCCTTCTGCCTGGCCTTGACCCGGGTCAGCAGGTCGTTGTCGGCAAAGAAAACCTTCATCTCGTCGATCGACAGCAGGTGTTCATAGAAGGACTCGATGACCTCCTCGGCGTAGCCCTCCGCGTGGGAAGCCAGCCGCCGCAGACGCTCCTCGTCTTCCGGGCCGAACTGCAGGAATTCCTTTCTTTTTTCGAGTTCCTGCTCGGAGATGTTCATAATCTCGGCCAGGGTGAGAAATTTATCGGGTAGATGTGTTGAGGATAACGGCATCGGAAAACCTCCCATTCTATGATGAAACATCATACAGGCGGTAAAATGTGTCCGAACTCCGGATCATTAAAGAATAAGTCGAATATCGGCGATGGCAACATGGACGCCGGGTTCTTTCTCGTGCTACCCTTCTGTTTTTGGCTTTGACGGCTGGCGAAAATTTCCCCCGGGAGACCGCAGCGATCAGTAATCGATGCCCGGCTGGGGCTCGATCCCCCGGCGGTAGGCGTGCTTGATCTCGTTGACCTCGCTGACCGTGTCGGCCAGTTCGATAATCTCGGGGTGGGCGTTGCGGCCGGTGAGGATGAGGTGCATGGCCGTCGGTTTGTCGCGCAGGATGTCGAGAACCTGCTCGAGGTCGACCAGCTTGAGCTTGACGGCGTTGTTGATCTCGTCGAGAATGAGGATATCGAAGGAGCCTGAGGCCATTTTCTCCCGGACCAGGTCGATGGCGTCCTGGGCGTTGGCCCGGTGCTCGGCCCAGGGATAGGGGTTGCCCTGGATGCCGCAGAATCCCTTGCCGGTGGAGTGCAGCTCGATGGCGCAGTCGAGCATTTTAATGCCGTCCCACTCGCCGGCGTAAAGATCGCCCTTCATGAACTGGATGATGCACAGCCTGAGCCGGTGACCGCAGGCCCGTAATGCCATGCCCAGGGCCGAGGTGGTCTTGCCCTTGCCGTTGCCGGTGATGACCACGATCAGGCCCTTTCGTTCCTTCGGTTCGAGACGGTCGATCTTATCCGGTAATGTGCCGCGCTTGCTCATAATCGTTTTCCTCTCTTTTCACCTGAGCCTCTTGCAAAACGTCCAGTTGCAGATTCTGTCATTTCGACCAGATGGAAAAATCTCACAACACCCCGCTCCGAGGGGACGGACCGGATCTGCCCGGGCGGCAGGCAGACCTCATTCTCCGCTAGATTTTGTCCAGGGCCTGGGCCAGGTCGGCAATGATATCGTCGGGATGCTCAGCACCGACGCAGAGGCGGACCATGTTCGGCGGAATGCCGGCCAGGGCTCGGCCGGCCTCGCCCTGCTGCTGGTGAGTGGAGATCGCCGGGATGGTGGCCACGCTCTTGATCCGGCCCAGGTCGGTGGCCCGCCAGATCCGCTGCAACTTGTCGAAGAAGGAGCGGGCCCTGGCGGCGCCGCCCTTGACGCAGAACGACATCAGGTGGCCGTAGCGATTCACCGGTCTGCCGTACTGCTCGTCGAACTCGGCGTCCACCAGCCACATATAGCGGCTGGCCAGGTCATGGTGCCGGTGGCTCGGCAGGCCCAGGTACTGGACGCTCTCGACCTGCGGGTGACCTTCCAGGAACCGGGCGACCCGCATGGTGCTGCGGCTCATCAGGTCCATCTTCGAACGCAGGGTCCGCATGTCGTTGAGGCTCATCACCGCCTGCAGGGGATGGAGATTCGGGCCGAAATCGCGGTTCTGCAGGTATTTGACGGCAAGCGAGAAGTCGGCCTTGAGCTGCTCGTCGTCGATGGTGGTGACCAGGTTCTTCCTGGCGATGATCGCACCGCAGATCCCGAAGCCGCTCGAGGTCAGGCTCTTGGTGACGGACTGGACGACAATGTCGGCGCCGTGGCAGATCGGCCTGAGAAGCGCCGGGGTGGCGACGGTCGAATCACAGATCAGCGGCAGAGAGTGGCTGTGAGCCAGGTCCGCGACCGCCTGAATGTCGAAAAAGCCCAGCTGCGGGTTGCTGGGCAGCTCGCCGTAGAGGAAACGGGTGTTCTTGTCGATCTTCGAGGCCCATTCATCGAGGTTGGTGGCATCGAGCACCCAGCGGCATTCGATATTGCGCTGCTGCATGAAGCGGACCGTGAACTGCTGGAAGGTGCCGCCGTAACACTGGGCCGTCGCCACGAAGTTGCAGGGCTCGCCAGCCTTTTTCTGCACCTGCAGAAAGGGCGTCACCGCGGTCATGATCGCCGACATGCCGGACGAGGTCGAGCAGCAGGAGGTTTCGCCGGCAAAGCCGTAGCCCTCCATGAGGGCCAGGGTCCATTCGTAATAATAGGTCGAGGGGTTGGCGATCCGCGAATAGCACCAGGTCGGGATCTTATAGGCCAGGGCCGCCGCCATCTCGTCCGAATCGGCATAGGCCTGGGAGGTGGACATGAAGATCGGCTCGATGATCGCACCCTGGTAATCCCTGATCGCATCGCTGACCGAATAGAGACCATGCACGGCGATGGTGTCGAATCTCCACTTTTTCACCACCTCATGGATATACCTGTCGCGCTCGGCCAGGTATCGGTCGTTCTGGTCGATGTAGCGCTGCATCCCGCTGGTGATCTCGACATCGTCATGTGCTGGCATGGCTGTCCTCCTCTCTTCCGCAGTGCCGGACGTGGTGTTTCCCTCAAAACGTCAGGCCAGGGCCTTCGACGGCAATCCGCTCGGAGACCGTGGCTGAGGACGGTCCCCCGCCTGCTCAGGGTGCAAATTCCTCGGCGTCGCTGATTTCCGATAATACTGGTATTATAACCATGAGCCGGCAACTATGATAGCTGCTAATTGAGCACAGCCTATCGACCGGCAGGTGCCGTTCCCGCTGCCATCCGGGCGGCCGCAGGTCGGGAAGACGGCCTGACGGCGGCGAGAACGGCCGCGAGCCGGTATCCTGCTTAGCGTAATCTTGGAATGCCTCCGGCTGTCAGGAGGTATTTACTGAAAAATACGGGATTTAATCCGACATCTTCTCATTATTCGTCTCGACTTCTGCTTACGGTTGGCGAGGACATTTCCTTCCAGGACAATCAGGAATTATTTTTATGAGCAGCCAGTTAAAATAGATTGGCGATATCTGTATTATTAAAGATTTGAAATTCACAGTAGTAGTTTCAAAGAGAAACGTTGATAGTGTATGAAGACCTTCGAGATGGCAATATTAACGTTCCGCTTGAGCGGCGGCTCGCCCAGGAGCGCAGCGGAAGGGTGAGCCGTACGCCTCAAAACGGGTGTTAGGCATCACCGCCTTTTTTGTGGCCATTCGCCGACTCGTACTTTTTCAAGAACTCATACATGATATCGACGAGCGGCTTGTCCCCAAATGCCTTTGCGACCACGGTTGCTGCCATAAGGCCCCGATATACATAGTTCTCGGCATCCCGCTCGAAGGTAGCGATACGTGACGTCCCCCGCATGCCCTGCACGTGGAAGTGCAGCGGGTTGCCACCGTACATTTCCATGACGTTCTCAGACGCGGCGTGGACGTAGCCTGAGTACGCTGTACTCACGCTCTCTCCCGCATCGAGCGCCTGCGAGGCGTTAACTCCCTGTCCGAGGACGTTGATTGTGTGAGCCCGAACCTTCTTCCGCGGGGGCAGGTTAGGTTCGGAGATTCGCAACGAGCCTTCTGGACGTGAAAAGACCGCTTCCGCGTAAAACGCTTCGAGATACTGTGTATGACGTTCTGACCGATCGCCATTCGTTTCGGCACTGGCCAAGAAGAAAATGTCTTCCTGCATTTCATCAAGCGTTCGGAACAAGACACCAACCTCCTGAACGTATCCGGCATCGAGGAGAACGGCCATCGCATTTAGGCCGCTTATATATCGAGCCAGCTTTTGCACAAGCGCCTCGTGAACGCCTTTGTTGGCGTAGCGGAAGACGAATGAACCCTTGTGTGCAACTGGCTGTGGCGGAGCGATTGACGACTCTACCCTTCGCAGGGCGTTCGTCATAACTGTTACAGCTTCACTCTGGAGATGCGCCATATCGCGGTGCCTAACGGTGAAATAACCTGCCGGCCGACGCGTTGCCCCCTTTAAGAACGCGCTTTATTCCGGTCAGGTTTATTGACTTGTTGGGCAGTTTTCTAGGGGAGCTTTCCGTTTTGCACTCGCATTTCAATTAGCCACCGCTCTATAGACTCTCGGTCGTAGTGATGAACATCGACGTTTCTCCGCTCGACGAGACTCTTGAAATCTGCTCGCATTGGTTTCTTGCCTTCTCGCTTTCGCCGGTTGAAGGTGTGCCAGTGCCATGCGAGCAAGTCTGCACACTGCAGAAGTGGCGCGGCAGCTTTCTCCGCGAAGGTAAGCGACCCATACCGAAATCGTTGCTTCAACTCCGGCTTGTCAAATATCTCCTTCATCAACTTGTTTGCCTCACGCTGATTAACGGCACCAGCTTCGAAAAAATACTCAATTTCACCATTAAAGCTACTATTGTCAGCCCAAGACTGAATACCAAGCAACACCTGAGAACATGCGAAGCCATAAGGTGTTTCAAAGAGCTTGGGTCGTGGGATCAGGTGAAATACATCCATTTCTATTGAGACGGCTATACCTGCAGCTGCATAATTTTTGGTCAGCTCGATTGCTTTTCGTGCAGCTTGGTCGATCTCTTTCTTTGCCATGCCCTTGAAGTAGCCAATTTGGTGAGCGCAATCCGACATCCGAAAAAACAGAAGGGCATACTTGGCAAGCATCGACTGCCACTCTGCAGTAAGCGCGACCGCACTTTCTTTCTCGAATACATACCCCGCCACGCATACTGCTTCAGAGCCATCGTGCGTGGCACTCTCATCAAAATAGGCCTCCGCAACCCCATAAGGTTCATCCTTTATAGTTATTGGAGCAGTTAAAATAGGGAATTTTTGAGACGCCCAACCGCGGTGCTGACCGGCGACGTGTGCCGCGCAAGCAAGCGCAGCTTGATTGTGTGGTGCGCGGTGTCCGGTCAAGTACCTTGTCCTGCTTTTATCCTTCGCTCGAACAATTTTACTAATTATATCATCTGAAGATTCCCCATAATTGAGAAGCTGTAACG
>JANMSX010000123.1:0-39487 GCA_031389785.1 Desulfobulbaceae bacterium
ACCTGATGCCGATTCTCTGCCTGAGCGGCAGCAGTTGGGGGTGTGCCAGTTTTTCCTGAAGCTCCGGCTGACCGATTAAAAATATACTGAGCACATTTCGATCTTCGGCGAGGTTTGATAACAATCGTATTTCTTCAAGCAATTCTATCGGAAAGACCTGGGCCTCATCGATGATGAGCAGGACCTTTTCTCCCGTTCTCTCGCAGTTTTCCAGGAGATTTGAAAACTGCAGGATGAATTCGCCTTTATTGCCTTCATAGCCGACACCCAATTTTCCCGCTAGAAAATAAA
This sequence comes from Desulfobulbaceae bacterium, assembly GCA_031389785.1. GTDB lineage: Bacteria > Desulfobacterota > Desulfobulbia > Desulfobulbales > Desulfocapsaceae > Desulfoprunum. The sequence continues at coordinate 292 of JANMSX010000123.1, forward strand.
GGAATTCGTGTCGGCTCAGGGTCGGGTTGTTAAGGACACAGAGCCGCACCTTGTCTTTCAGCATACCAAGCAAGTTGTTGAGCATCGTTGTCTTGCCGGTTCCAACCCCGCCGGTAAGCAGGAGAAAACCCTTGTCTGCGATAACGCCGTAGCGCAATGTCGCGATGGCTTCCCGATGCGCCTCGCTCAGATAGACTATATTTCCATCCGGGGCGAGCTCAAATGGTCTTTTCTGTAGGCCGTAAAATTTACGATACATTCTTGGGTATGCAGCTCATTTATTTGCCATCAAAAGACGATACGCCCCTGTTTCCAGAAAAAAACGATTGCCAGCACAATTGCAGATCCGCAGGCTATAAAAAAACCCGTCCTCGCTGTGGTCAAAATCCGCTGCCTGACGGTCTCCTTTTTTAGCGGCAGGTGCGGGACTGAACAGATGACTTCCAGGTTGAAGGTCTCCTCGAGTTTTGCTGGATCCCTGAAGGAGGTATCAAGGAGTTCAAGTCCGAAAATTAATACCGCGAAGAGACCGCAACCGGCCAGCAGGGCCATTCCCATAATTTTCAGGAAATCAGGTTTGACGGGTTTCTCCGGCATCCGGGCGGAATCCACGATTCTGAACTGACTCCCTTTCTGCTTTCGCTCAAGGTTCAGCGCCGAGTCTGCCTGCAGGTTCTGGGCAACAAGAAAATCGTAGCGACGCTTCAGTTCACCATACTCTCTCGTCAATGCGGACCATTCGGCTTCTCGTACCGGCGCCGCCGCAACCCATTGCTCGTATTGTTTTATAAGTTCTTTGATTTCTTCCCTTTCATTTTTCATCCTTGCGATATTCACACCGATTTCGTTCATCTGGTTCTGAATGTCGAGAGTCTCGCCCGCACTTTGGTTGCCCGTCGTGGTCTGATCGAAATTGGCGATTTTCTTTTTAAGGCTCTTAATTCTCGGATGCTGTTCTGTGTATCGCCCTTGCAGACTTTTAAGCTCGGCCTGAAGTTGATCGAGTGTCTCAGCGCCTCTTCCAGCCTGTGATGCCATTCCGCCGGCCATCGTTTGATTGTCGGTATATTTTCTGTATTCCAGTTCCTGTTTTTTCAAATTAATCTGGTCCCGCAGGAGCATGCGGGTCTGCTCCAGATTCTGGATGGAATCCTGCCTGCTCTGATACTGGGTCTGCAAGGCGATCAGTCTTTCCGTATTGCTGGTTCGCTGATCCGCCATTTCATTGTAATGTTTTAATTTATAATCGCGCATGATCGCTTCCTTGCTGTCAAGCTTCTCTTTGACCATGGCAAGTTCATCTTTTGTGTAGATCGACGTTTCGGACGCCCGCTCCTCACGATACTTCAGGTTTTCTTCTATAAAGCGGGAAGACAGTGCGTTTGTCACGCGAACAACATTATTGGGATTGCTGCCGATAAATGAGATACTGAAGGTTTCACCCTCTCTGGACGGGACGATATCGATGTTGCGGCGCATCGTCTCCACGACATCTTCCATCGGTAATTTCTCACGTTCCTTTTTGTATAATCCTTCTGTATTGATGATCTCCTCGAGACTGGTCCTGCTCGTTATCATCTGAGACAAAGTACTTACGATTTCTTTGAGCTTCGTGTTTATTTCCGGCGACATTTTGGCGGGATTGACATCCTGCTGCTGGTAGCTCAGCAGGCAGGTACTCATATAGACCTTCGGCTGAAGTAGATATGCCCCCAGTCCTATGGCGAGGCTGAGCAGGATGCAGCTGATGATGACCCCTTTTCTCCGACCTGCTACATCAACCAGTTGTTTTACAGTATCTATTTGCTGTGTTTCCATTATTGCCCTTGCTCTCCCGGAACTGTTTGCAATCAACTATCTGCTGAGAAATCAACTGGAAAAAAGTATAGAGGAGTTTGCGTATATTATCAAACAATATATGTACTCACTGTCTTGCAGAATGATGCGGTCTGCTCAATTACAGTGTCTGGTCCTGTTGAGTAATGTTCAGTTTGAGAGAAACGACCAATTGGGCTGTTGAGGTGTATTGCCGCCCCCCAGTTCAGAACAACAATATCAGGAAGGCCAGATAAACTCAGGATGCCTGGTTTTTTTTCGCAGCCAATTGAGGCTTCGCTGCACCGACGGCTTTGCCGTAATGGCGACAAGGAGGCGATGCTTGCCGGGAAAGGACATGATGGCGATGCCGAGGATAATCGTGAGGATTCCCTGACCCGGCAGAAACAGCATGGCGATGCCGGCGAGAAGCACCAGGAAGCCGGCGATGTTCCTGGTGGTGAACCAGAGGGCTGATAAAAAGGTGGTGTTGCCGAGGACAATTTTTCGGGAGGTGCGCTTCCGGACAAAATAGTCATAGGGGAGATGACTGATCAGCCAGGGGAGCATTGCCAGGCTGCCGATGAAGGTCAGCAGGGAGATGAGGCCAAGCCATTGCAGATAGGGTTCGATGGTGTTCCAGTCAGGGAGCGGCATTTAATCTCATGGTCGGGCTTAGTTCGGGTTCAGTGCAAAGGGTGAGAAAATTCGGGTTACTGCCCCGGAATTTCCGGAGAAGCGGATTTCCTCTCCGGTGGGGTATAGGCCTTCAGGTCGATCAAAGTCCGGTTGCCGGGACTGCTTTTGTCGGAAGTCAATTTCAGTTCCTGGGAGACCACGATCCGGGCCGGGTCCAGCGCCAGTTTTTCCGTCAAGAGGGCCTGTACCCGCGCAGCCCTTTCCATGGCCAGATCCTCGAGCATCGAGTCGTCGATGACAACCGGGGCCGGATGGATCGGGGCATAGGCGGACGACTCCTGGAGTGGCAGGTCCTCTTCGATGATGCCCTGTTCACCGTCCAACTGCTGCTGCGCTCTCCGTCGCTCCAGATCAAGATCCCTTTCTTTCTGCCAGGCGGCCTTCCGGCGCCGGTTTTCCTGCTCGACCCGTTTCGCCTCAACCTCTTCAAGCTGCTTTTGCATGGCTTTCCCGTCGATTATCCGGTCCGCGCAACCGGTCAGCCGAAGGCCGACAGAAGGATGAGCGCCGAGGAAGGCGGAAAACCGGGAAAGGATCTTGTGGCCATTTTCCGTGAGAGTAAAGCTGCCTGGCTGGAAATCGGCATATTCGTTGCCGACCAGATCGGTGTAATCACCGCTTGCCAGCAGCAGGGGAGAGACTTTCGCTTTGAGCAGCTGGCGCTGGAAGGTGGTCAGGGTGTCCTGCAGCAGCGGCACACTTCCCTCTGACAGACTGCGCACGGGGTTGACGTTGAGCGCCACCCGGCCCTCGGCATTCCTGAGCAGGGCGAGCGGCAGGGCGGCTTCCGCCTCGGGTGAAACGGGTCGCAGGCCGCTGAAGAGATACTGAGTTTTGCCGGTTAGCTGCTTGCCGTTCCAGGAAGACGAGGAGTTCATCGTAAAGCTGCCGGCGCTTTTATCGATGCCCAGGCTGTCCGGCAGATATTTCCCGAAGGTGGAAAGCGGCAGGTCGGAGATGGTGACGGCAGCCTGGCCGTTTTGATCGGTGCTGAAAAAATCGGCGCTGCCATTGACGGTGAATGGCGTCTGGTTGAGAACGCCTGAGAAGGTAAACTGGCTCTGCTCCTTGGCCGCATGCGAGTGGAGCCCGGTGATCGTGCCGTCAAGGCCCTGGATAACTGTGCTCCAGGGCGGCGAAAGCCGGCTGTCGCTGTACTGTACCTTGCCGTTTTTCAGTCGTATTTCCTGAATATCCAGCTGCGATATGGAGATTGTCCCTTTGCCCTGCGGGGGAGTCTTGCCCTGCGCCGGCAGAAGTCCCTGGAGGAATGTCCCGAACTGTGCCGCCGGATGCGTTTCCCGGGCCGATCGCTGCCAGTTCATGACGGGCTGGTCGATTTCCATCAGGGCTATGCCCAGGTGAAAAGGCGTTCTGGAATAAGCAAGGCCTTGCAGGTCGCAGCTTTGCCAGTTGAGAAGGGGCTTGCCGTCCCGGTTGAAAACCGCATTGTCAAGGCGCAGCTGGCCTGAAAACGATCGGTCCGGCAGGCTCAGGAGACCCTTGCCGCTGATGACCGACCGGGCCTCGGTCAGGAGCGGCAGGGTGGAGAACCAGGGCAGCAGAGTCCTGGCCTCAATCCCGGAAAAGCCGGTGTTGAGGGAGAGGTGAAAAGGGGCGAGACGCGCTGCTCCCTTGGCCTTGACGAGCCCCGTCTCATTCACCTTGGCCGAGAACAGCAGGGATTCCATATCCTGCTTGTCCGTCCCCTTGAGGGATTTGGCCTGGAGGAGGACGGAGGTGAGGGTGAGGGGGCCGGCGCTTTTTCCGGATACGGTTATTTTTCCGCTGTAATCAAGGGATTGCAGGGAGAGTTTGCTGTTTTTCGCGGCAACTGACTGGAATATTTCAGGGAGTTTGTCGCTGTCCAGGGTGACGGCGCCGTTTTCCAGGCGCAGGTCGCCCAGGTCGACCTGCGAGGCCTTCTTGCGGAAGCCGGCGAGTTTGAGGGTCGGGGCGTCCAGCCATTGTTCCTTGCCCGAGAGGAGTTTCAGGCCCTGCAGGGTAACTTCCGCCTGGGAAAGATCCGTGACCAGGGCAGCCGGCGCGGTAGTCTTTTTCGTCAAGGCCAGAATGCCCTGCAGATTAGCCGTCCCCGAGCGCACAGTCTCGGGAGCCATGCCGATCGCGGCAAAAAAGGCGGCGGCAGGGAGATTGTCGAGAGTGAACCGGCCCACCGGGGAGAAGCGTTCGTTGAATCGGCCCTGCCAGGAAAAGGCGATGTCGGAGTCCGATTTTTCGCCGCTGAGGCTGAAACTGCCTCCTCCGGTTGCCGATGTTCCGGTCTTGCCGTTTCTGGCATAGTCTTTGATGCTGAGTTGCAGCGACTCCCAGGCATTCTTCTGTTTCTGTTTTTTCGCGGCCGGGATATCGAGACGGCCGTCCTCCATCTGTAGCAGGTCGATGACGACTTCGGACGTCGTCTTCTGGGCGGCTTTTTCCCCGACGGCCGGCAGGAAAACAGCGAGGGTGTTGAGATCGAGGGTGGCGGGGCTGGTGAATTGCGGCTTCTCGAAAGATAGCTTATTGATGTGCAGGGCTCTGCTTATCGGGAAAAATGAGCCTTCCAGAGTGGTCTTGGGGATGGCCGCGGAGATCGGTTTTTCCTTGCCGGCTATCTCCATCCCGGCAATTTCTCCTGCGAAGTGGAGGGAAATTTTTGCCCCCTCTTTCTTTGTGGCGCGGCTGAAGCTGAGTTGCAGATTGCCGTCGGCCTTGCCTTTGGTGAGGGTTATCGGCAGGGAGGCCGGTAGATAATTGAAATACACCGGCAGGTCAAGCGCCTCGATCCTACAGGAGAGCTTCGTCTCAAGATTGGCCTGCCCGTCCCCGGCAGGGAGGGCCGCCTGGCCGGTGAGGGCGATTTTGCTGCCGTTGATGACCGCGGAAAACCGTGGACGGATATATTCGTCGGCCTGGAACGGAAAGTTGGAGAAAGACGGCAGATCGAGTTCGACCTGATCGAGGGTGTGGGTAGCTGCGGCAGGGATATCCTGGAAGGTGACCTTGCTGTTCCTGATCGAGATATTGTTCAGCGAGAACAGGAAGGGCAGTTCAGAAAAACTCATGATATCCGAGGCGGAACCGGTCTTTTCCGTGCGGAAAAATTCCTCTATATTATATCGCTTGTCCTGGCTGCGGATAATGTTCAGATCCAGACCCTCGATGGCCAGCCTATTGCTGACCAGGTCGCTTCTCAGCAGGGACAGGGGGGCGAGGTCGGCATCGATCCTGGCCACGGCCAGCATCTCAGGGATGGCGGAGACCGGGCGGGCAGGCTGCAGCCTGAGCCCCTGCACGGAAAATTTGAAGGTGAAGGGGTTGAAATCGATGGCCTGCATGGACATGGTCATGCCGGTCTTCTCGGCCAATCTTGCCGGCAGCGCCCTGCTCATATAGAGGGGTACCAGCCAGAAACCGCCGAGACTGTAGAACAGGGGCAGGAGGACCAGGACAGCGGCAAGAATGAAAACGACCTTGTTGCTTCTTCCGGCTGCGGGCGGCAGTTTTTTTTTCGAGACGCGCTTTTTCTCCGGCAGCGGTTTTCTGTCCTGCCGTTTTCCGGGACGCTGCTTCTCCGGCTCGGGAGGGGCGCTGGCCGGAGCTGACGGGGTTATCGAGATGTTTCCGAAGTGGTCCGACATGAGTGTTTGTTCAGGTGAAAACGCTGATGATGAGCCGGTTTCCTTCTGCAGGAAGGCTTGGTGCAGATCTGTGATGTCTCTTGGCGTCTGCCCGTGAAAGAGAGTGCAGGCCCGATGTCTGGTGAACTTATGCCCGTTGCCGGATGATTTTTCAAGTATGAAGATGGTCCCGCCGGGGAAAAAAGCGGAATGGCGGGCGCAATAGCCGGGGATGTCAGAGAAAATCCAGTTATCCGTACTATCATCTTCATAATTCATCGTTTTGAGTCCTGCCTGCGGCCGGCCCTGACACATGCCTCGTCCTGCTGATGCCGGTTTCATATTCATCCGTGCCTGGGCCAGAGTATTTGTTGTAACTTGGCCGACATTTGGTAAAATCAAAAATTCAGAATTTTTGCTGCCGGCCGGAAGTGAGCAGCGGCTCCCGTTGACCGGGACAAAACGGGAAAGGGGGCTGGACCCCAGGCAGGATGAAATCGTCAACTGATCGGGTATCGTAGGACAATGATGGATGTTCTGAACTATTTTCGCTGGCAGGATATCGTCGATATCGTTGTTGTCACCTTTATCATCCATCAGTTGATATCGATCATCAGGGGGACCCGGTCGGTGCAGATGGTCGTCGGCCTGATCATCCTGACCATCGTCTATTTTCTCGCCAAGGTCCTCGATCTCTCGACCCTGATGTGGATGCTGCAGAACTTTTTGAGTTCCATCCTCCTCATCGTCATCATCGTTTTCCAGCAGGATATCAGAAGAGCCCTGACCCAGGTCGGCAAGACGCCGTTTCAGAGGGACATGGATGTCGGAGACAAGGACCTCGATGAGATTATCCGCACCGTTCTGTATCTGGCCAAGCGCCGTATCGGCGCCCTGATCGTCATCGAGCGCGAGACCGGGCTGCGGGACTTTGTCGAGTCGGGGGTGGAACTGGATGCGAAATTGACCAGGGAACTGCTGATCTCGATCTTCATGCCTGTCTCGCCGCTTCACGATGGCGGTGTGATCGTCAGCAATGCCCGCATCAGCACGGCCGGCTGTATCCTGCCGCTCACTCAGAATCCCTATATCAACAAGCGCTACGGCACCAGACACCGGGCGGCCATCGGCCTGTCCGAGGAGACCGATGCGGTGATCGTGGTGGTTTCGGAAGAGACGCAGGAAATATCCGTTGTCAGGAACGGAGCCCTGACCACCCAGCCCGATGAAATCAGTTTGAGCAACAGCCTCAGGGCAATATTCATTGAAAAGGAGGAGGCCTCGCAGTCATGGCGAAGCTGGTTTTCCAAAAGATAGCCGCCTTCAGGGACAAGGTGTTCGATAACCGCAGCTGGCAGCGGCTGCTGTCCAGGAGCTGGTTCCTGAAGGGATTGTCGCTCTGCCTGGCGCTCATGCTCTGGTATTTTGTCGGCGGCAAGGATACCGTCGACAAGATTGTCATGATCCCGATCGAGATCATCAATCTGCCGAGGGACCTGGTCATTTCCAACCAGTTCAAGAAAGAGATCGAGGTGACGGTCAGCGGCCCGCGATCGCTGATAGTTGAAATGAGCAACCGGGCGATCACCAGGCAGATCGATCTCTCCGCGGCCTTGCCCGGCACCATGGTCATCAGCAACGCCAATAATTCGATCCCGGTGCCCCGGGGTATAGAGGTCCTGCGTGTGCAGCCCTCCTCAGTGATCCTCTCGCTCGACAAGCTCATCCAAAAGCATTTTCCGGTCACCCCCTCGGTTACCGGCAAGGTTGCCGCAGGGCACGTCCTTAAAAAGCTGACGATGGAGCCCGAGGTGATCTCCATCACCGGCCCGCAGACGGTCCTCTCGCAGGTTGACGAGCTGCATACCGGTACCATCAACATCGGCGGCATCCGTGAATCAAAGCAGCTCCAGGTACCGTTGAAACTGAATCCCGCCATCATCGATCTGATCGGCGAGACCTCGGTCACGGCCTACCTCATGGTCGGCCTTGAGACCGTGGAAAGAACGATCAGCGATCTGCCGGTCATGGCGATAGTCGATGGCGTTAAGCTGCAGGTCAAGCCGGCGACGGTTTCGGTGACAGCCAATATCCCCAGGGTCATGGTGAAGGAGAGGGCCAATCTGAAAAACCTCTTCACGGTGACGACCAGCGAGATCGCCGAAGACGGGACCATGAAGGTCCAGGCCATCGTCGCTGACGGGATGAATGGGGATATTGAAATCCTGGCGGTCAAGCCCGAGGTCGTGACCCGGGTGGAGGTAGAACCTGAAACGAAACAGGAAGAGCTGAAGAGCCAGGCCGCAAAGAGCGGTTCGAATGGCGGCACGGACGCCGAAAAGGCAGGCAACGATACGAAAGAGGCCGGGAAGAAGGCCTTGATTGAGACCGATAAAGTTAAAAAGAAAACGGAAAAACAATGAGAAAGCTTTTTGGGACGGACGGTATCCGGGGGGTGGCCAACACCTTTCCGATGAATATTGAGACCGCCACGCAGGTCGGCAGGGCAATCGCCTTTATCGTCAAGGCCAAGGGCAAGGGTAAGGAACACAGGATCGTCATCGGCAAGGATACCCGGATTTCCGGCTACATGATTGAAAACGCCCTGGCTGCCGGGATCTGCTCGATGGGCGTGAATGTCCTGCTTGTCGGGCCGCTGCCGACGCCCGGTATCGCCTTTATCACCACTTCGATGCGGGCCGATGCCGGGGTGGTTATCTCAGCCTCGCATAATCCCTTCCAGGATAACGGCATCAAGATCTTCTCAAGCGACGGCTTCAAGCTCCCCGATGCGGTCGAGGCCCATATCGAGGACCTGATGTTCTCGGACAAGATGTCGGCCCTGCGTCCGGTCGCCGACGAGGTCGGCAAGGCAACCCGGATCGACGACGCCCGGGGACGTTATATCGTCTTCCTGAAAAACACCTTTCCCAAAGAGTATACCCTGGACGGCATTCATATTGTCCTCGACTGCGCCAACGGCGCGACCTACGGGGTCGCCCCCTGGGTCTTCAGGGAGCTGGGGGCGAAGGTCACCCCGTTGGCAATCAGCCCCGACGGCAAGAACATCAACCACCAGTGCGGAGCCCTCTACCCGGAACTGATGGCGGCGAAGGTCAGGGAGGTGGGGGCCGATATCGGGCTCGCCCTCGACGGCGACGGCGACCGGTTGATCGTCGCCGACGAGCATGGACGGATAGTCGACGGCGACCATACCATGGCCATCTGCGCCGAGGATCTCCTGCGCCGGCGAAAATTGAAAAAGAAGACCCTGGTGGCGACGATCATGTCCAATATGGGGCTTGAAGTCGCCATGGAACGGATGGGCGGGCGGATGGTCCGCACCGGCGTCGGGGACCGCTACGTGGTAGAATGCATGCGCCGCAAGGGCTTCTCCTTTGGCGGGGAACAGTCCGGGCATCTGGTGTTTCTCGATCATATCACCACCGGCGACGGCATCCTGGCTGCCCTGCAGCTCCTCTCGGTGATGAAGAAACATCACAGGCCGCTTTCCGAACTCTCGGGGGTCATGGAGAGTTTCCCGCAGGTCTTAAAGAATGTCCGCACCGCCGGCAAAATAAAAATCGACGACATACCGGGATTTCCCAAGGCCAAGCAGGGGTTGGAGGAAAAACTCGGCAATTCCGGGCGAATCCTGGTCAGGGCCTCGGGGACGGAGCCGGTCATCCGGGTTATGGTTGAAGGGCAGGATGAGCGGGTTATCAGTGAGATGGCCGATGAACTGTGCGAACTGGTGCGGAAATGCGACCGGAGCATGACCGGGGCGGTCCGGGAAACGGCCGAGGGATTCGATCGGTTGGGCAAGGAAAATTGATTGCCGCCGCCTGAGCAACGGCCCTACTTACAGGCAGCCGTTCCTGCCCAGGAATTCGGTGATGCCGGTTTTCCCTAAAAAGATCCCGCTCAGTACCTGGTCGCCGATCTTGATCGCCGGAATCATGGTGATCCCGTCCCGCAGGGCCTGAAGCGGTGCGAGGAGGAATTCCCGTTCTTCGATTTGCAGGTCCGGACGCTGCCGGCAGAGTTCGTGCATGGTCCGGCCAGCCGCGCGGCAACGGGGGCAGAGCCTGCTGTGATAGAAGATGATGGTCATTATTACCTTGTCAATTCGGGACGTGGTCCCTATATTCGGGGGAGAATGACTGGCGAAGGCCTGGGGGCCGCGGTCCATGTCCCGGCCACCATACACCAGACCGGGAGATCGCATCAACTCTCTTGTGCGATATCACTCACCCCAAACCCTGACCCGGCCCGCTGACCATGAACCCACCCGAGAAAAAACAAGATCGCCGTCGAGATCTGGAGAAGCTGTTCAATCCCGAGTCCGTCGCCGTTATCGGCGCCTCGCGGCATCCCGGCAAGGTCGGGCACGATGTCCTGGTGAACCTGATCCGTGACGGCTTCGCCGGCCGTCTCGTGCCGGTCAACCCGGCGACCGACAGCCTGCTTGGCCTGCCGTGCTTTGCCAGCCTTGCCGACTACGGCAAGGAGGTGGATCTGGCGATCATCGTCGTACCGCAGGCCGCCCTGACGGCCGTGCTGAACGACGCCATCAAGGCCCGGATCAAGGCGGCCATCGTCATCACCGCGGGTTTCCGCGAGATCGGTGGAGATGGTCCCGCCTATGAACTGGAGATCACGGAGCTCTGCGCCCGGCATAACGTCCGGCTCCTGGGACCGAACTGTCTCGGCATCATCAATACCGAAAGCCGTCTCAACGCCTCCTTTGCCCCGCGCATGCCCGAGGCCGGCGGCATCTCGATCTTCTCCCAGTCCGGGGCGATCTGCACGGCGATGCTCGACCTGTCGACGAAAAAACACCTGGGCCTGGCGAAGCTGGTCAGTGTCGGCAATAAGGCGGATATCACAGAGGTCGATCTGCTGACTTATTTCGCCCACGACGAGCAGACCAAGATCATCCTCGGCTACCTCGAGGATATCAGCACCGGCGACAAGTTCGTCAAGGCCGCCGAAGAGGCGGCCTCCAACAAACCGGTGATAATTCTCAAGGCCGGCACGACGGCGGCCGGTCTGCGGGCGGCGGCCTCCCATACCGGGGTCCTTGCCGGGGCCGACACCGCCTACGGCGCCGCCTTCAAGAGATCCGGGGTGGTTCGGGCCGACACCTTCGACGCCCTCTTCGATTATGCCTCGGCCCTGGCCCTGCAGCCGCTGCCGACCGGCGATCGGGTGTTGATCATCACCAATGCCGGCGGCCCCGGGACGATAGCGGCAGATGCCGTGGAAAAGGCCGGGATGCGGGTGGCCTCTCTCGATACCCGCTCCTCGGTGCTGCTGCGCGAGCAGCTGCCCCGCCTGGCCTCGGTCGAAAACCCCATCGATGTGCTCGGCGACGCCGACCCCAAGCGTTATGTCGCCGCCCTGGAGAGTGCCCAGAACGATCCCGCCGTCGATGCCATCCTGATCATCCTCACTCCGCAGGTGATGACCCGTCCGGCCGAAACGGCGATGGCCATCGCCGCCCATCTCGACGGCTCGAAACCGGTGGTCGCCTCGTTCATGGGCGGCACTGACGTCATGCCCGGCAGGAGCCAGCTGACGGCGGCCGGCCTGCCCGATTACGACTCGCCGGAACGGGCGGTCGCCGCCCTGAAGGCGATGTACAGCTACGCCCTCTGGAAGAATCGGCCGCCCCGCATGGTCACCCGCTTCCCGGTCAACAAACGGCGGGTCGAGCGGATCATCACCAGGCGGCAGCGCACCGGCCGCCTGCAGCTGGACGAGGTCAAGGGCAAGGCGGTGCTGAACGCCTACGGCTTCAGGATCCCCAAGGGCTCCCTGGCCGCCGACCCCGAGGAGGCGGTCGAGATCGCCGAGCGCCTGGGGTTTCCGGTGGCGATGAAGATCGTCTCGCCGGACATCATCAACAAGAGCGATCTCGGCGGGGTGCAGCTCAATGTTCCGGACAGCGAGTTGGTCGAGGATCTCTTCGAGCTGATGATGCTGAAGATCAGGAAAAAGGTGCCGGCGGCCCGGATCGACGGCATCTATATCGAACAGATGATCGGCAAGGGGCTCGAGGTCATCATCGGTATGAACCGCGATCCGCAGTTCGGGCCGATGCTGATGTTCGGCCTCGGCGGCATCTTCGTCGAGGTGATGAAAGATGTCACCTTCCACCTGGCGCCGATCTCCGAGGCGGAGGCCATCCAGATGCTGAAATCGACCAAGTCCTATGCCATGCTGGAAGGCCGGCGCGGGCATCAGGGCGTCGACATTGGCGCAATCGCCTCCGGCCTGCAGCGGATCAGCCAGTTGACCACCGATTTCCCGCAGATCCTCGAACTCGACATCAATCCCTTTATCGTCGGGGACATCGGTACCGAGCCGATTGTCGCCGATGTCCACATGACGCTGGCCGCCTTGTAGCGGCAGGCAGGCAGCAAACAGAGGACTCCCCTATGGAATACGACGAGAATTGGCGGGTCCGCTACCGGGATATGATCGAGACCCCGAAACAGGCGCTGGCTCACGTCAAATCGGGGCACAGGGTGTTCCTCGGCACAGGCTGCGGCGAGCCGACGGTGCTGGTCGAGGCCTTGACGCGAGAGGCCGCCAACCTCGCCGATGTGGAGATCGTGCAGCTGCTGACCAAGGGCGACGCCCCCTATATCGACAGGAACTACAGCGATTCCTTCAAGGTCAATTCGTTTTTCATCGGCCACAATGTCCGGGAGATCTTTCTCGAGGGCCGGGGGGACTATACCCCGATCCTGATGTCGGATATCCCGCGGCTTTTCGATTCCGGGCAGCTGCCCCTCGATGTCGCCCTGATCCAGGTGACCCCGCCGGACTGCCGCGGCAAGGTGAGCCTCGGGATCTCGGTGGATATCGTCAAGAGCGCCGCCGTTAATGCCTCCCTGGTCATCGCCCAGGTCAATCCGCAGATGCCCTGGACGAGGGGCGACAGCCTGATCGACGTCTACGATCTCGATATCCTGGTGCCGGCCGACGTGCCGCTGCTCAGCAACGGCATCAGCCCACTCAACGAGACCGGCCGGAAGATCGCACTGCTGGCCGCGGCCCTGGTGCCGGACGGGGCGACCCTGGAATTCGGTCTCGGCAGGGTTCCAGGTTTCGGCCGCATCCAGCAGACCATCATCCCGCTGCTCAAGGAAAAAAAGGATCTGGGCATCCACACCGAGCTGATCACCGATGAGATCATCGAACTGATCGAGAGCGGGGCCGTCACCGGTGCGAAAAAGTCCACCGACCGCGGCAAGATCGTAGTCAGTTTCTGCATGGGCTCGAAACGGCTCTATGACTATGTCGACGACAATCCCCTTTTTTCTTTCCGCCCCACCGAATATGTCAACGACTCGAACGTCATCGGCCGGCAGAACCGCATGGTCACCTTCAACATGGCGCTCGAGATCGATCTCACCGGCCAGGTCTGCTCCGATTCGGAGGAGGGCAATTTCTATTCCGGCATCGGCGGGCAGGTCGATTTCAACCGCGGGGCGGCCATCTCCAAGGGCGGCAGGCCGATCCTGCTGATGCCGTCGACAACCGAGGAGGGCAAATCGCGGATCGTCGCCCGGCTGGGTGCGGGCTCGGGGGTGGTGATCAGCCGCGGCACCGTCCACTATGTGGTGACGGAGCACGGGGTCGCCTACCTGCACGGCAAATCGGTGCAGGACCGGACCCTGGCCCTCATTTCGATCGCCCATCCCGACCACCAGGAGCAGTTGCTGAAAGAGGCCATCGAGGCCAAGTTCATCCGCCAGGAATTCGCCGAGGTCGAGGGTAAGTTCATTATCGCCCGCCAGGATTACATGAAGACCACCTGCCTGTTGAAAAACGGCACCGAAATACTTTTCCGGCCGGTGCATCCGACCGATGAGCCGCGGATGCGCGACCTGCTCTACGACCTGTCGATGGAAACGGTCTATTACCGCTTCATGAGCCATCACCAGCGCTTCGGCCAGCGCCAGATCCAGAACTTCGTCTATGTCGACCACCGCAAGGACGTGGCCATTGTCGGCATCCTGCCGGCGGCTCACGGCGACGAGATCATCGTCGTCGGCAGATATTATCTCGACGACCGGACCAACCGGGCTGAGGTGGCCTTTGTTATCCGCGACGAGTGGCAGAACCTCGGGGTGGGCACCTTCATGTTCAAACACCTCCAGCATATCGCCTTGGCCAGCGGCATTACCGGCTTTACCGCCGAGGTCCTGCGCAACAACAAGCGGATGCAGGCCATCTTCAACCACTCGGGCCTCAAGGTGAAGAGCTCGATCGAAGAGGATGTATTCAGCTATATTATGGATTTTTAATGATTATTTCAACAGCGCAGCGGTTCGCTCCGAAAAGTTCCCCTGCGGAATCGATGAACGGACAGAGCGCTTGCCGACGCTGCGGCACCTGCTGCAGCCAGGGTGGACCCGCCCTGCACCGCCGGGATCTCGAACTGGTCACGAGCGGCAGAATTCCTCTCGACCGGCTGATCACCGTGCGCAAGGGGGAGCTGGCCCACAACCCCCTGACCGAGAGGGTGCAGGCGGTGCGTGCCGAACTGGTGAAAATTGCCGGGACCGGCGAGGACTGGCGCTGCAGCTATTACGATGCGGAAAACCGGGGATGCGGCATCTACGGCCACCGTCCCCAGGCCTGCGAGGTCCTCCAGTGCTGGGATACCGAGGCGATCCTGGCCCTGGTCGAAAGGGATCTGCTGAGCCGGCTGGATATCGTCGACCCGGCGGGGCCCATGGCCCGGTTGATCGTCGAACACGAAGAGCGCTGTCCCTGCCCCTCGGATCTCGAGGGCCTGGCGGACCGCCTGCCGGACATGCCGCGGGCGGAGCAGGTTCGGCTCGAACAGCTGGTCTCGGCCGATCTCATTTTTCGCGAGCGGGTCGTGCGGGAATACGGTCTTACCCTCCAGCAGGAGATGTTCTATTTCGGCCGGCCCATTTTCCAGCTGCTGCAGCCCTTCGACATCCGGATCGGCCGTCTCGGCAAGGGTTTTGTCCTGCACTGGCCGCACAAAAAATAAGGGCGGCATCTCAGGCCGTTGTTTCGGTCTGGTATGCCGCCCTTACCGGCAGAGTAATTTCTTTCTGGCCCGCCTGTGCCAATCCCGGCCCAGGCATTCATCCTTTCGGCCGCCCGCCGGCCGTCGTGCTCCCTCCTGATCCGGCGATGGCACTACAAGCTGGTCCGGGACAGTTCCTCGCCGCGAACGGAAATGGTGATCTGTTCGATCGGCAGGTCAACCCCGGAGAGATCCCTGGCCTTTTTGACGATCGAGTTCATCGCTGAGCAGCAGGGCACCTCCATGATCAGCACGGTCAGGCTCTTGAGCCCGCAGGTGGAGATGATCTCGGCAAATCTCTTGATATAGGCCTCGGCGTCGTCGAATTTCGGGCAGCCCATCATCACCGCCTTGCCTTCCAGGTATCTCTGCTGAAAATGCCTGGCGGCCACTGCCGTGCAATCGGCCGCCACCAGCAGGTCGGCGTTCTGCAGAAAGGAGGCGTGCGGCGGCACCAGGCGGATCTGGATCGGCCAGTGATTGAGGGCCGATCCCTGGGGACCCGTGCTGGCCTGCATCGAGGGGATATTGGCCTGCTGGCAGGGGGAGAGCGGTTTCAACGACTGGATATGGCTCGAGGCGCAACCGCAGTCCATGGCCGGTGCGGTCGCCTTGACCTTCTCTTTTTCCAGGAAGGCCTCGACTGCGGCCTCGTCAAATTCTTCGGCCTCACGTTCGACGATCTTCAGGGCCCCGGTCGGGCAGGAACCGAGGCAGGCGCCGAGTCCGTCACAGAGCTTGTCGGCGACCAGCCTGGCCTTGCCGTCGATGATCCGCAGGGAGCCTTCCGCGCAGTCGGGTACGCACTGGCCGCAGCCATCGCACAATTCTTCATTGATCTCGATAATTTTCCGTACGTTCTTCATATTCTTTCCTCCAGATTGATGGGGTGGAGCAGTGTTCCTGCGATATACCCCCAGTATAACAGAAATCCGCTGGAGATCTTTGACCTGGGTCAATATGCCCGCTCTTTTATTGAAGATGCGGTTTTTTTTCGCAAAAGCAATGACGTAAATTAAAAAAGGCAGGATATCCGGTTGGATATCCTGCCTTGATCGGGCGGAGGCAGATTTCTGCGATCAGCCCAGGATGGCCTTCAGATCCTCGGCGGGGGTGGCGGCGATCGGTTTCACCGCGAAATTCTCAACGAGGACATTCAGGACATTCGGGGTGATGAAGGCCGGTAGGGACGGTCCGAGGCGGATATCCTTAATGCCGAGACTGAAAAGGGTCAGCAGGATGACGACCGCCTTCTGCTCGTACCAGGAGAGGATCATGGAAAGGGGAAGGTCGTTGACTCCGCACTTGAAGGCGCCGGCCAGGGCCACGGCGATCTGGATGGCGGAGTAGGAGTCGTTGCACTGTCCGACATCGAGGAGGCGAGGGATGCCGCCGATATCGCCGAGCTTCTTGTCGAAGAAGCGGAATTTGCCGCAGGCAAGCGTCATGATCATGCAATCGGCCGGGACCTGCTCGACAAATTCAGTGTAGTAGTTGCGGCCGGGTTTGGCGCCGTCGCAACCGCCGACCAGGAAGAAATGACGGATGGCCTTGGACTTGACCGCCTCGATCACCTTGTCGGCGACGCCGAGCACGGTATTGCGGCCAAACCCGACCAGGACGGTGTCCTTGTCAGTGTCCTCGGTGAAGCCGGGCAGGGCTAGGGCCCGGTTGATGACCGGGGTGAAGTCCTTGTCCGGTCCGATATGAGCGACTTCGGGCCAGCCGACCAGGCCGGTGGTGAAGACGTTGGCCATGTAGGAGTCGTACGGTTTCTGCAGGCAGTTGGTGGTGAACAGGATGGCGCCGGGGAATTCCGGGAACTCCTTGTGCTGATTCTGCCAGGCGGTACCGAAGTGACCGTAGAAATGCTCATACTTTTTCAAACCCGGATAGGCATGACAGGGCAGCATCTCGCCGTGGGTGTAGATGTTGATGCCCTTGCCCTGGGTCTGCTGAAGGAGCATGTCGAGATCCTTCAGGTCGTGGCCGGAAACCAGGATGGCCTTGCCTTTCTTGGCTCCGAGGGGCACCGGGGTGGGCACCGGATGACCGTAGGTGCCGGTATTGCCGGCATCGAGCAGTTCCATGGCCCTGAGGTTGACCTCGCCGCATTTCAATGCCAGTGCGACCAGGGCCTCAAGGCCGAGATCCTTGCGGGTCAAATCGACGAGGGCCTGATGCAGGAAGGCATAGACGGTGTCGTCTTCCTGACCGAGGATGGAGGCGTGGTCGGTGTAGGCGGCCAGGCCGCGGAGACCGAAGACGGTGATCTGCTTTAAGGAGCGTAGGTCCTCGTTGGTATCGAGGCTGTTGATGAAGTCGAGTTCCTGACCCTGGGCGGTGAGAGCGGCCAGACCGGCGGCCGGGACGAAGGCGGCGGTGGGGCTGCTGAATTCAAGCTTGCCGCCGGCGACCGCAACCTTCTTTTTCAGATCCTCGCGCAGATCGACGGTGGTGTTGATCCAGTTCTGAAAACGTAGCGGATCAAAATCAACATTGGTCAGGCAGGCAAAGGTCGCCTCGGCGGTAAAGCGATTGATGGCCTTGTCGACCACGCCGACCTTTCTCCCCTCAACGGCGACCAGGGCAAGACCCTGCAGGGCATAGGTGAGAAGATCCTGGAGAGCGGCGACATCTTCCGTTTTTCCGCACACGCCGATCTTGGTGCAGCCGATTCCCTTGGCAGTCTGTTCGCATTGATTACAAAACATATGGCATCCTCCTGAGACAGGTTTCGTATCCGTTGTTGGATACATTCGTTAATGGTGCATTCTGTTCACGTTCACGATTGTGAACCGATGGACACTGTTCCGTCGATCGATGTTTAGATACTACAAGAGGAGTGTCTCATTCTCCTTGATCTAGGTCAAGAGAACCGAGATTTTTTCGCCTGGATGAAAAAAACTATCGGGACGCCGGTAGACAGGAGGCGGCCAGCAGCAGGCAGCTGTCACGGCCGGCGAGGAAAGGCGACAGATCATAGCTGCCGTAACACCGGTCGACGGCAAAACCGGTCCGGGTGAGGAGGTCGAACCATCTTTCGGCCGGCCAGGCGCAGATCTCCATCTGTCGATTGAGGTCCTCGTTCTTCCGGTCCTGCCGATTCGGGCGCAGCCGATAGCGTTCCTCGAGCTGCAGTGTCTCTGTTGCCGGAAGATAGGTCCGGCGTACCTCCTTGATCACCCGGCCGATCTGCGGATCGTCGAAGATCTGGAAATGAAAGGTCCGCTGTCCGGCCTGCTGCAGGCACTGCCGCCCGGGCACGAAGAGCTGGAGGAGGAGGATGCCGTCCGCCCGCAGCAGTTGCCGGCATCCGCTAAGGCACGCGTGGATGTCCTGGCTGTCGGTGAGCAGATTGAGGCTGTTGTAAGGGATGATGACGGCGTCGAAGGACGTGCTGAATGCTAGGCGGCGCATGTCCATGGCCACGTAGCGATTCCGGCAGTTTTCCCGGCGGCGGGCTGTGCGCAGCATTGCCAGGGAGATATCTATGCCTGTCACCTCTCTGCCGGCATCTGCAACGGCCTCGCCGACTCTGCCGGTGCCGCAGGCGATCTCGAGGACCTGGCCTGCGGCCGGCAGGTGGCGCCGATAGAAGGGCAGGTCGTCACGGAACCCGCCCATCTCAATATCATAGAGGAGACTGTAGCGTGTCTCGTCGACAGGCAGGAAGATATCTTCCGGTTCGTCATCGTATTCATTGTATATCTGCATCACGTCGTTGTACATAGTTGCCTCGACAGATGCAAGGAAGGGAAAAGAGAAAATTTCTTAAAAAGGGGAAGAAAAAAACTTGCAAATAATTTTCCGAGAATGTATCCTACCAAGATTGACGTAGTAATGATTATTAATCTTAAAAAAAATTGGGAGGTCAAATGAAAAAGTATATTTGTTCTGTCTGCGGTTATGGCCATGAAGGTGCGGTTGCCCCGGAAAAATGTCCGCAATGCGGCGCTTCCGCCATAAAATTCAGGCTCCAGGATGACATGACGCTGGCCTGGGCAGACGGTCATGTCGTCGGTTCCGCCGCCAATGTCGATAGCGAAATCATCGAGGGCCTGAAGGCCAACTTCATGGGCGAGTGCACCGAAGTCGGCATGTACCTGGCGATGAGCAGACAGGCCGACCGCGAGGGTTTTCCCGAAGTGGCCGAGGCCTACAAGAGGATCGCCTGGGAGGAGGCAGAGCATGCCGCCAAATTCGCCGAACTCCTCGGTGAGGTAGTGACCGGCGACACCAGGGCCAATCTCGAGGCTCGGGTCTCCGCCGAATACGGTGCCTGCCAAGGCAAGAAGATGCTGGCCGTCAAGGCCAAGGAACTGAACCTTGATGCCATTCATGACACCGTGCATGAGATGTGCAAGGATGAAGCACGTCACGGCCAGGCGTTTGCCGGCCTGCTGAAACGATATTTCGCCTGATCCGCCTGCACCCGCAGAGGGTACGGTATAATCTGGCTGAGAAAAAAGGTTGCGGGCTCTGAGGCCGCAACCTTTTTTTATCTGAAGATGATTTTAATTTGATTCTGACGGCCGTTTCTGGCAGAATCACCCAGTTGTAGAATCGCCGATGGCGATGTGCACGAACGAGGTTTCAACAGGACATCAGGACAGTTGCAAAAAGAATCACATGAAAGGGAACAACATGCCGGACAGAAGGACATTTCTCAAGGGATCTTTCGCTGCGGCAGTAGCAGCATTTCTGGGCACGGGATCGGCGCAGGCGGCCGACCAGTCGTTGCTGGGCAGCGTCATCTATTCTACGGAGTATCCGGGCAGATGGGCGCAGAAGGAAGGCAGCCATGCCCCGGTGATTACCGTCGAGGGCAGCAAGGTGAAGGTCCAGACCAACCACCCGATGTCGGACAAGCATTTCATCGTCCGGCACACCCTGGTGCTGTCCGATGGCAGCATCCTGGGAAGCAAGAACTTCACCGGCGCCGACCCGGAGGCTGTCTCACATTACGACCTCCCCAAAGGCTACAGCGGCTCCCTCATTGCCACCAGTTTCTGCAATCTGCACGATCTCTGGCTGACCGAAACGAAAATCTGACACTGTCCTTCCCTGCCCGCGGCCTGTAAGCCGTCGTCAAACAATAACCGTTACGCAGAAATACCTTTCCGGCATAAGGGGCCGTAACGAAATGGTGAAAAGTGTAACGGTTATTTCGTAACGGCCCCTAATCCCGGACGGGCAGGGAGGCCTGCTGACCGATCGTTATTTCCCCGCCTTGCCTGCGGCATAGGTCGTCGCCGCACACTCGTTCTTGCCCAGGTCGAGTTCCTCCGCCTTGTCGTCTCCCACCTCTTCCAGATTGGCGTTGATCAGCCTGATAGACGCGTATTCGTCCGGCTGCTTGCGCATATTGGACTTGATGAAGGCGAGGAAAGACGCGCTGTCCGTAATGGCATGGATGTTCCTGTTGAACTCCATGGTCTCGGCCAGGGTGGCGGCGAAGGCCAGCTGGTCGTTGGCCTCGTCCCAGCTCATGTAGTGGCCGGGCAGGACAATCAGGTCTTTATCGAGACCCCGGATCTTTTCCAGGGTGTCGAACAGCGAATCCGACCACTCGTCGACCTTGCCGCCGAGATCGGGACGGCCGATGGAATGGATGAAGACCGTATCGCCGGAGATCAGGAACTGCCCGTTGATGATATAGCTGGTGCTGCCCGGGGTGTGGCCGGGGGTGAAGAGCACCCTGACCTCGGGTCCTGACGAGGAGAAACGCTGGATCTCACCATCCGTGAGGGGGGTGTAGCTGATCCTGGCATGCGCGAAGTCGAGGTCGTTGGCGAGAAATTCCGCGCCGGTGGCGGTGGCGATCAGGCGGCTACCGGCGATGTAATCGGCCTGGAGATGGGTCTCGAAGGTCTTGATGATCCGGCAGTTGCGGCTACCGGCAAAATCGAGGTAGAAGCGGATGTTGCGTGACGGATCGAACAGCATCATCTCGTCGCGGTATATCAGGCCATAGCTGCAGGAGGCCTTGCCGGGACGGATGAACTGGTACAGGGAAAATTCGCCGCCGGGGTTGAGCAGTGCCGGCACGAGCAGGTTGCCCCAGGATTTGATTCCATCTCTCAGGTAACCGACATCACTGAACCCATGTTTTTCCAGGATCTCGGCGACATATCTGGCCGAGCCCTCCTTGGCGCAGATGACCCGGATGCGGCGGCCTTTGGGCAGCCTGGCGATACATTCTTCCTCGATCTCCATGAAATCGAAGTAGGAAATGTTGTGCATCTCCAGCGGATACGGCGATTCCACGCGGAATCTGGCAAAATCAACGGCATTACGCACGTCGAGATAGACGAGGTCTTCCTTCCGGGTGACCCAGGAATACAGTTCTTCTGCCGTGTAGCTGAAAATACCCATAAACTCTCCTTGAATTCTTCTACTGGTGGCCCAAGATCAGACTGAAAATGAAGATCTCGGAACCACTGCCAAAAACGTTGTGGTCAATCGGCTATGCCGTCGTCAAAAAATAACCGTTACGCAGAAATACCTTTCCGGCATAAGGGGCCGTAACGAAATGGTGAAAAATGGCCATGTTATTTCGTAACGGCTCCTAAGCTGTCCATTTCCCGCGCCAGTCGATCAAGATGGTTCTGTTCTTCTTCGGCCATCTGCAGGAAGAAGGCATTCAGGGTGGGCTCGCTGTGGCGGCGGGCCAGGCGGCTGTAGAGATCGAGGGCCTGGGTCTCAAGCTGCATCGCCAGTTGGATGATGTCTTCCCGGTTGCCGAGGTGCGCACTGAAGGACTCGACGAGATCCCGGAGATCCATTGCTCCCTCGGCCACGTCGGCCGTATCTTCGCTGGGCAGTTCGACCGCCTTCATGCTGTATCGGGACTGCAGCCTGGCCATATGCCCGTCCTCGAGCCTGGCCATGTACTGCAGGAGTTCCCGGCCGGCGGCATCGTGGGCCTTGTCCGCCGCCAACATATACAGCTGCTTGAGGCCGGATTCCATGCGGTAGGCCATCTCGAAGGCGGACTTGAACTCTCCCTGTACGAAATATTCGAGACCACGGCTCTCCTCTCCGGCAACCCGGTGTCCCTGCCACTGCAGGATGCCTCCCCGGAGATTGAGGACATGGGGAATCCTGTTGTCGCTGAGTATCTGGCAGGCGGCCATGCTGCGGACACCGCTGCGGCAATAGACGATGGTCTCCCGCTCCCTGTCGATCTCTTCGATCCGTCGCGGCAATTCATTGAGGGGGATGAGGATCGCACCTGGGATATGGGCCTCCTCGTATTCCCTCGGTTGCCGCACATCGATGAGCTGGAGAGTCCCGGCTGGCCGGGAGCGCATAAACTCACGGGCCTGTTCCGCCGTGATCTCCTTGTTTTCTTTAAAAAGTGACTGCCAGTTCATTGGTGCCTCCGCTCTTCCTGAAACTGCCGGTCGGCTGCCTGGGCTGCCGGCAGGCCGGGGCCGGCGCGATTTTTTTACATGTGGAGCAGGGCTGCTTCCTCCGGCGAGGCCGAATAGCCGTCGATATGGATGAGCCAGTATCTCTCCGGCTGCCGGTCGATGGCGGCAGCGGTCTCGGCCGGCAGCCAGTGGCTGTCATCCGGCAGGTTGTAGAAATACGAATCAATGCCGACAAAGCCGTCGAGAAAATGGGCAATGATATGCAGGACCTTGCTGGGATATCCCTGTTCCAGGCCGTGCAGGTCCGAGACCGTGCGGCAGCCGGTCTTCTGCAGATCCGTGAGCAGCGCCCCGACGATCTTTCGGTTCTCCGCCACCGCCCCGGCAAGGGCCGCCTGGAAACCGGCATCGAGGCCTGAGAACGAATGGTCCGGCAGGACCTCGATGCAGTCGTAGATGACCAGCGAGGTCAGGTCGAAGAACTTGCGGACCTGATCTCTGCAGGCCTCGAACGAGTCGCCTGAGACCAGTATCCGGTGCTGGGCTATGCGGAACATGCGCGTGTCCTGCGGTTCATCGTCATTCGCCCGCATCGCTGCTGTCCAGCACGGCCTGGCCGATCCGCCTGCCCATTTCCCGGCATTCCTCCAGTTGCTCGGCGGCGGGGACATATTTCAGGCGGAGTCCCTCTTCGATGACATCGATCTTCATCTCGAGCAGGGAATTGTTCATCAGGTTGACCGCCTCGCCGCTCCAGCCGTAGGAGCCGAACGAGGCCCCGATCTTATTGGCCGGCTTGAGTCCCCGCATATACATGAGAAAGCCCGCCATGCGCGGCAGCAGGCCGTTGTTGAGGGTCGAGCTGCCGAGGATGACCGCCCTGGCCTTGAGGATCTCGGTCATCACATCGCTGCGGTGATGCACCTTGAGGTTGATCATGCTGGTGCTGACCCCGGTCTCCTCGAGACCGACGACGATGGCCTTGGCCATCTCCTCGGTGGAGTGCCACATGGTGTCGTAGATAACCAAGGCCTTCCTGTCGAAGGTGTTCCGACTCCACTCGTCGTAGGCCTTGAGGATGCTGCCGATATGACTCCGCCAGATCACCCCGTGATCGGGGGCGATCATCTTGATGTCCAGGTTCATCTCGCTCACCGTCTTGAGCAGTTTGCGGATCAGCGGTGAGTAGAGATAGAGGATGTTGGCGTAATATTTGGCGCTCTCGTGCATCACCTCGGGCATTGATGCCTCGTCGTCAAAGCGTTCGCTGGTGGCGTAATGCTGGCCGAAGGCGTCGCTGGAGAAGAGGATGCCGTCCTCCTTGATATACGAGAACATCGAATCCGGCCAGTGCAGCATCCTGGTCTCGAGGAACTGGATGGTGCGTTTGCCGATGGAGATCTCGTCGCCGCTCTTGACCACCTCATACGGCCAGTCTTCCCGGTGGAAATGATCGAGGATGGCCTTGTGGCCCATCGGCGAGCAGATGAGTTTTTCCGGCTTGATGATCTCCATCATCTCGGGCAGCGATCCGGAATGGTCCATCTCGACATGGTTGACCACCAGATAATCGATCTTTTCCGGGTCGACGATGGCCCGGATATGGCGGAGAAGATCTTCTATGTGCGAGCGCTTGACCGTGTCGAAGAGGGTGATTTTTTCATCGACGATGAGAAAGGCGTTGTAGGTCGTGCCCCTGTAGGTGGAGTAGCCGTGGAAGTCCCTGACATCCCAGTCAATCGCCCCGACCCAGTAGATCCCTTTTGCCAGTTCAGTTGTACGCATGATGACCCTGTCCGTGATATGATTATTGGTTTTTTCAGTAATAAGCCGTCGTCAAACAATAACCGTTACGCAGAAATACCTTTCCGGCATAAGGGGCCGTAACGAAATTATGAAAAATGTAACGGTTATTTCGTAACGGCCCCTGATATGTATGGTTTCATAGTAATTTACCGAAACGACTATTACAAGGCCGGAGGCAACTTTCCTCGCCGGCCTTGATTGACATTCCCCCGCCGATAACAATAATAGCTGAAAGAGTTGTTCTTTTTGGCTTTCTGTCAAGGTCGCGGGATGTTTAAAGAGTCGGTGGCCTAGGAGAATGGTGCTCTATGAAGAGGATACCGGTCATCGATCTCAGCCGTTGCACGGAATGCCGGGGCTGCGTGGAAGTCGCCCCGGAGGTGTTCAGGTACAACGACGACACGGGCCTGATGGAGGTTGTCGAACTGGCCGAATATCCGCAGGAAAAGGTTGATGAAGCCATTAAAAACTGCCCGGAAGACTGCATTTTCTGGGAGACGATCGCTTGAGTACAACCGATCAGGCTTATGCATTAAGAATCAGGCCCATTTTAATCAGATGAGGGTTGCTGCAGATCATCATGTTTGACCAGGAGGGTACACCAATGAAATACCATTCCCGCTCTAAACCGGTTTTTGTCTGTCTCGTATTTCTCAGTTTTCTGCTGATGCTGTCGGGTCTGCTGCCTGCAGCCCAGTTTGATGAAGACGTCTCCAGTCAGGATTCTCTGTACATCAGAGGGATGATCAACACCGTCTCGTCCGGGGATCGGTCCATCACCATCAAACAGAAGAAAGGTCCCCGCATCACCGTTGGAGTAAACTCGGAAACCGAGTTCAGCGGGGTGAAAAAATTCGAAGACCTGCAGACCAACCAGATGATCAAGCTGTGGTATCGTCCGGAGCAGGGCGGCAACACCGCCCTGAAAATCGTCAAGCTGCCGGATCTGGGATGCTGAGTGGTCCGGTTCTTTCTGCCTGTCGGAAGGAGGTATTGGCCATATGAAATCGCTGCTGCAGTTCGTGATGACTCTTCTCCTGATTGTTGTTACGGCCCGGCTCGGTCCGGCCGCCGAAACCTACAATAACAGCAATGCATTGACCGGCGTACGTGAAGCGAAGGTCTATTTTGATGTCAATGTCGGTGAACCGGCGAAACTCCTTAATCGTCTGCAGCTGATCGATGCCACCTATGACCAGCTTGTCGCCGCCGGGATATCGCCGCTTTTTATCGTCGGTATTCGAGGCAAGGCAAGCAATTACTTTACCAGGGGCGATGATTATGTTGTTGATACAGACCTTCCGGTGAAAAAACAGATCGAGGCCAGGATTGACCGGTTCAAGGCCCGGCACTTCCGTCTCGAGCAATGTTACATCGCCGCCGGCCTGTATGAAATCGACGTTGTCGACTTTTTACCGCATCTGGAGGTTGTCGCCAGCGGCTATGTTGCGATGATCGGATACCTGACCAAAGGTTATGCCTTCGTGCCTATGGACTGATATCGTCCCGTCTGGCGGAGACGCGTCCGTGCTGTCTCACAGGGAGAATCCCCGTTGATCGGCGGAGGTGGTTCATGGCCTATGCTGCTGCTCGAAAACATGTCAGGCTCGAAAGGTTCTTTTTGTTCTCCATCCTTATCTCGTGTCTGTCGCTCGGAGCAATTCTCCAGCCTCGATATGCAACAGGCCAGACAACACCGCACGCCGTCGTCCTCGAGATCAAAGGCGCCATCGGTCCCGCCGTCAGCGATTACGTTCAGAAGGGCCTGAAGACCGCAGTCGATGACAAAGCCGTGGCGGTCGTCCTGCAGATGGATACCCCGGGGGGCCTGGATCACGCGATGCGGGATATCATCCAGGCCATTCTGAATTCCCCCGTCCCGGTCCTGACCTATGTTGCGCCGGCCGGAGCCAGGGCGGCCAGCGCCGGCACCTATATGCTCTATGCCAGCCATATCGCCGCCATGTCGCCGACGAGCAACCTCGGCGCCGCCACCCCGATCCAGATCGGCGGCCTCCCGACCTCGCCGGAATCCCCGGAAAAATCGAAGGAAAAATCAAAGGAAAAAGCTCTGGAAGAGAAGAAGGCGCCGAGCGGCAACGCCCTGGAGCGTAAGATGGTCAATGACGCTGCCGCCTATATCAGGTCCCTGGCGGAACGGCACGGCCGCAATGCCGACTGGGCTGAAAAGGCGGTGCGCGAGGCGGTGAGCCTGACCGCCAGCGAAGCCCTGGCGCTCAAGGTCATCGATATCGTCGCAACCGACTTGAACGACCTGCTTCGTCAGGCCGACGGCAGGAAAGTGGTCATGGATTCGGGCAAAGTGCAGCTCAAAACCGCCGGTCTGGCCACGGTCCATATTATGCCGACCTGGCAGAACAGGATACTGGCGGTGATCAGCGACCCCAACGTGACCTATCTTCTTCTGCTGCTGGGCATGTACGGACTCATCTATGAACTTGCCAATCCGGGCGTCTTCTTTCCCGGCGTGGTCGGCGCTATATCGCTGCTGCTTGCCCTGTACGGTTTCCAGGTCCTGCCGATCAACTACAGCGGCCTGGCCTTGATCATTCTCGGCATTTCCCTGATTGCCGCTGAAGCCTTCATGCCGAGTTTCGGCTCGCTCGGCATCGGCGGCATCGTTGCCTTCGCCGTCGGTTCCCTCATCCTGCTGGACGAAGAGAGCCTGCGGATTTCCCTTACCCTGATCGCCGGCACCACACTGGTCTCCGCCGCCTTTGTTTTCTGGTTGATGGGACGGATGGCCAGCCTCCGCCGCAAGCCTGTGAGGACCGGGGTTGAGGCGCTTATCGGTATGACCGGTGAGGTCCGCGAGGATTTCAGCGGTGAAGGCAGGATCTGGCTGATGGGGGAATCCTGGCAGGCAAAAGCCGGTGAAAAGCTGCAAAGAGGCGAAAAAGTGAAGGTCAAGGCCAAGGAGGGACTGGTCCTGACCGTGGAAAAGATCAAGGAGGAGCACTGAGATGATATCACCTAATCTACTGCAGTATGTAGCCCCGCTGGCTCTGATCATCGGCCTGATTGCCATCTCTTTCAGGATCGTTGCCGAATACGAGAGACTGGTGGTCCTCTTTCTCGGCAGGTTCCAGACTGTCAAACAGCCCGGGTTGCGCATCATCATTCCCGGTGTGCAGAGGGCCTTCAAGGTCGATCTGCGGGTAGTGACGATGGATGTCCCGCCCCAGGATGTCATCTCCCGGGACAATGTCACGGTACGGGTCAACGCCGTCCTCTATTTTCGGGTGGTCGACCCGGAAAAGGCGATCATCCAGGTTGAGGATTTCATGAACGCTATCAACCAGTTGTCCCAGACGACCCTGCGGTCGGTGCTCGGTCAGCACGAACTTGACGAAATGCTGGCGGAGCGGGACAAACTGAACAACGATATCCAGGAGATCATCGACATGCGGGCCGACGCCTGGGGAATCAAGGTGATCAACGTGGAGATAAAGCATATCGACCTCAACGAGTCGATGATCCGGGCCATCGCCAGACAGGCGGAGGCGGAACGGGAAAGACGGGCCAAGGTCATCAATTCGGAAGGCGAATTCGAGGCTTCGGAAAAGCTGCTGTTGGCGGCCGAGGTCATCTCCCGCAACCCTCAGGCCCTGCAGCTGCGCTATCTTCAGACTCTGGCCGATATTTCAACGAAGAATACCTCGAACACCATTATCTTCCCCATCCCGATGGAGATGATGACTTCGTTCATGAAGACGGCGGCCGGTAAGGGCGGTCAGGCGGAATCGTAAATTCACCGGCAGCCTGCCTGTGGCTGCCGGTTGGTGTCTGACAGGCCTGCCGCGGCCTGCTGCGCCAGGCGGGAGTGTACGCTCGTATGTCTTCATGTGACCGTCCGATTGCGTTATTTCTAAAAAAACGTCGAAAGTGCAGACGTTTATCGACTCCCTCCGGAGTTATTCCCCAAGCCATGGCCTGAAAACCCGGGCAACCGGGAAAAAAAGCCACGGCGACAACAGAAAAAAAGCCCGCACGGTCTTCCCCCCTTGCAAGAGCGGAGTGCCTTGTTATATCCTTATTTGCACATGGAGCCGAAACGAGGCCCGGTGTCCGTCAGAAGATTTTCCAGACATAAATATACTCACGCCGCTGGCAGGAGCTGGTGCGCAACCTGAGGGTACTTCCATCTGAAGGGAAGTACCCGTCTGAATCTTGCAAGGGGAGGAAAAAATGCTCACACTGGACGTAAACGGCAAAAAACATGAGGTCTCCGTAACTCCCGATACACCCCTGTTGTGGGTGTTGCGTGAAGAGCTGCAGCTGATCGGCACCAAGTTCGGCTGCGGCGAGGGAATCTGCGGCGCTTGCACCGTGCATGTCGGCGGCCATCCGGTGCGCTCGTGCGTCACTCCGGTGGGAAATATGCAGGGTAAGGAAATTGTCACTATCGAAGGACTGCCGGAAAACCATCCCGTCAAGCAGGCCTGGCTGGATGAGGAAGTCTCCCAGTGCGGCTACTGCCAGCCGGGCCAGATCATGACGGCGGCTGCCCTGCTGCAGGGCAAACCTGCGCCAAGCGACGCCGAGATCGACAGCGCCATGGGCGACAATCTCTGCCGTTGCGGCACCTACCCGCGCATCCGCAAGGCGATTCACAAGTTGGCGGCCGAGCCGAAAGGAGGTAGCAAATGAACGAGATCATCAAGCTGGACCGACGCTACCTCCTCAAGACCGGCATCGCTCTCGGCGGATGCCTGGTGCTGGCCTGGTATCTCCCGTTCTCCGATCAGGCCGGGGCCGTTGAACCGCCCGCCGGCTTTGCGCCGAACGCCTTTCTGCGCGTCGGCAGCGATGGGTCGGTGACCATGATCAACAACAAGTCGGAGATGGGGCAGGGGGTCTACACCTCGCTGCCGATGATTGTCGCCGAGGAACTGGACTGCGACTGGCAGATGGTACGGGTGGAAGCGGCCCCGGTCGCACCGATCTACAACCACACCGAATTCGGCAGCCAGGTGACCGGCGGCAGCACCAGTGTCCGCACCGAATGGCAACGCCTGGCCCTGGCCGGCGCCACGGCCCGGGCCATGCTTGTCCAGGCGGCGGCGCAGACCTGGCAGGCCGAACCAGCCGCCTGTCGAACCGAGAAGGGGCAGGTCATTCATTCCGACGGCAGGAAGCTCAGCTACGGCGAATTGGCGGCGAAGGCCTCGGAACTGCCCGTTCCCGACCAGGTGAAGCTCAAGGACCCGGCGCACTATACACTGATCGGCCATCCGATCCACCGGCTCGACAGTCCGGCCAAGATTAACGGCACCGCCATCTTCGGCATCGACGTGCAGCTGCCCGGCATGATGGTCGCAGTCATAGCCCGACCGCCGGTCTTCGGGGCCACCCTGAAAGAATTCAACGATGAAAAGGCCAAGGCGGTACCCGGGGTAAAGGCCGTAGTGGCGGTACCGGCCGGGGTGGCGGTGGTCGCAGACCGGTTCTGGCCGGCGCTGCAGGGACGCGACGCCCTGCAGGTCAGCTGGGATGAAGGCCCGGGGGCAGCGCTCTCAACCGAAGAGATGCGGCGGCAGTACGCCGCACTGGCCCGTACCCCTGGGCTCCCCGCCCGCCTGGAGGGGGACGCGCAGGCCGCCCTGGCGAAGGCAGCGAGAACCCTCGAGGCCGAGTACGAGGTGCCCTATCTCGCCCACGCCCCGATGGAACCCCTCAACTGCTGCGTCGATTTACGTCCCGACGGCTGCGATATCTATACCGGCACCCAGATGCAGACCGGAGACCGCGACGCCGCGGCCCGCGTCTCCGGCCTACCGCCGGAGAAGGTGCGGGTCCACACCACCTTTCTCGGTGGAGGTTTCGGCAGGCGCGCCACCCCGGCCTCGGACTTCGTGATCGAAGCGGTGCAGGTGGCCAAGGTGGTCGGCAAACCGGTCAAGGTCATCCGCACCCGGGAAGACGACACGCGGGCCGGCTTCTATCGTCCATTCTGGTACGACCGCATCGCAGCCGGCCTTGACGCCAAGGGAGGGCTGGAATGCTGGCGGCACACTATAGTCGGCCAGTCGATCATGGCCGGTACCCCCTTCGAAGGGATGATCAAGGAGGGGATCGATGAGACCTCGGTGGAAGGGGCCGCCGATACCCCGTACGCCATCCCCAACATCCTCGTCGACCTGCACAGCCCCACCCAGCCGGTGCCGGTGCTGTGGTGGCGATCGGTAGGCCACTCGCACACCGCCTTCGTGGTCGAAAGCTTCCTCGACGAGGTCGCCCACGCTACCAACCGTGACCCTGTGGAGTTGCGGCGAACCCTTCTCGCCAAGCACCCCCGCCACCTCGGCGTATTGGAACTGGCGGCACAGAAGGCAGGTTGGGGCAAGCCGCTGCCAGCCGGACGCGGCATGGGGATCGCGGTCCATCACTCTTTCGGCAGCTACATCGCCCAGGTGGCGGAGGTCTCGGTGAATAAGGCCGGGAATGTACGGGTGCACCGCATGGTCTGCGCCGTCGATTGCGGCCGTATCGTCAATCCCGATACCATCGCGGCGCAGATGGAGTCGGGGATCGTCTTCGGTCTCACCGCTGCCCTGTACGGCGCCATCACCTTCAAGGACGGCCGGGTCGAACAGGGTAATTTCGATGACTATCCGCTTTTGCAGCTGAACGAGACACCGGAAATCGAGGTGCATATCGTGCCGAGCAGCGAAAACCCCGGCGGGATCGGCGAGCCCGGCGTGCCGCCGGTCGCCCCGGCGGTAGCCAACGCACTCTTCACCGCCTCCGGCGCACGGGTGCGTTCGTTGCCCCTGACTGCCGATAAGGTGCTCGCGGCGATGGGAAAAGCCTGAGCGGAAAAGGAGAGGTGGATAAAACAAGATACGGCTGCAAGCAATCCTCAGGTACATGCTTATAATCTGGAAAAGGTCGAAAAGTGAAACCGTAACCCATGTCTCATGTCTGTCACCTCCTCAGCCAGCTTGCGAGTGTCGGCTGAGACAGGTCAGATTGCGGCACCCGAACAGGCAGTAAAAGATTTTTCCGTAGGCGACATGCAACTCGTCACAGATATGTAAACGAACATAACCGACACAAGGGAGAACTCGTATGAAAGATTCCACAAATCTGCACCTGAAAGTCCAGGAAATGTGCGACTGTTATGCAACGAACGATCCTCTCAAGGAAATGTCTAAAATACAAAAGGATAAAGACACCGACGAAGCGGTGGTGAAGTGGATTGCCCTGGCGGTTCTGCATGGCATCAACAACAATGCGGAAAAGATTACCGTACAGCAGGATCAGGATGGCGCCGTCACAGTCATGGCCAAATACAAGAAAACGGAGCTGCCGCCCCCCGGTTCGGAAATCGGCGGAAAAATCATCAAGGCTATCAGGGAGATCGCCCACCTTGATAAGAGCAAGGACAAGTCGCTGCTGGCTATCGGCTTTCGCAACAACAGCCTGGAATTGAAGGTCAGCGCCAGCGACAAGAAGGGCGAGGCGACCGCGACCATCGAATTCCCGTAACAGCCGGAGTACGGCCTGGCCGGATTTTAGGATCCGGCAGGACAAACAGCCGGGATCAGGCCTGCGCAGAAAATTAAGGAAAAAAGGAGGAGATGAATCACCCGGCCGGGCGAGACATCTCCTCCTTTTTTCTCTATTCGCTGCCGGATGACAATCCCATCTTGCTTTTGCTTCAGAATTATTGCACATTTGCAATTCGTCGCTTTTTTTTAGGAGCCGTTACGAAATAACATGGCCATTTTCTTTATTTCGTTACGGCTCCTTATGCCGTTCCCGAAGATTGAATTGGCCATGTTATTTTCTGACAACGGCTTATTCCTGCATTTCTGAAGCCCCAGTCATGAACGAAACCGAATATTCACGCACCGCGGCCTGTCTCAAAGGTGTCCGGCGGGCCCTGCCCATTGTCCTGGGCTATATCCCGATCGGCTTTGCCTACGGGGTGCTGGCCGGCAAAAGCGGCATTTCGGAAGCCAACACTCTCATCATGTCTCTGATCGTCTTCGCCGGCTCCGCCCAGTTCATCGCCGTAGGGCTCTTCGCCAGCGGTACCGGCGCGGCTGCCGTTATCCTCACCACCTTTGTCGTCAACCTCCGGCACCTGCTGATGGCCGCCTCGCTGACGCCCTATCTGGCGGGCTGGAAGAAGAAGCACCTGGCCTTCTTTGCCTTTGAGCTGACTGACGAGACCTTCGCCCTTCATTCCTCGGCCGCCAAGACCCTCAACAGCTGTCCGCTCGAGGCCCTGAGCCTCAATGTCACCGCCCAGGCCTCCTGGGTGCTTGGGACCATTCTCGGTATCGTCGCCTCGAATCTGATCGGCGATGTCAAGCCGCTTGGCCTTGATTATGCCCTCTCCGCCATGTTTATCGGCCTCCTGGTCGGCCAGTGCGGCAGTCCGGTGCGGGTGGCCACCGCCATTTTTTCGGGGGCCTTGGCGACCGGCCTGTACCTGGCGGGCTGGCAGCAGTTCCATATCATCGTGGCGACCGTGGCCGGCGCCACCTTCGGGCTGGGGGTCGAACGATGGACCAAGGGCTGATCCTCCTGACCATGGTCGGTATGGGGGTGGTCACCTATCTGCCCCGTCTGCTGCCCATCCTGTTCCTCAGCGGCAGGACCCTGCGGCCCATGCTGGTGGCCTGGCTGCGCCTGGTGCCGCCGGCGGTGCTGGCGGCGATGCTGGTACCGCCGCTGCTGATCCCCGAGAAGCGTCTTGACCTGGGTTTCGACAATATTTTCTTCTGGACGGCCCTGATAGCCTTTCCGGTGGCCTGGAAGAGCAAAAGCCTTTTCGCCACCGTCATCGTCGGCATGGGGCTGGTGGCCCTGGCCAGGTATCTGGGACTCGGTTACGGCAGTTAGGAGACCAGCGTGATCGATCCAGGTTCCGGTCACATCGGTAATCTCACCCATCTGTCCGACAACAAGTAAAAGCGCCGCACCGTGGAGGTTGCACGGATTCGAGTATTCGCAGCCGGAATCCCTCGCAGTCTGGCTACCTGCCCTGTCTTGTATTACTATTTTCCATAGACATGATGGCCCTTCGCAGGAATCTTTCGTTTTCCCAGCCATTCAGTCGAGGGCGGGTAGATGGTTCGGATACTCTCAATCATAGCCGGCATTGTGTTTTTCATCTTCTTCCGGGGCAACGAGCTGGCTGGCGGGACGGCGGAGGTGCGGGTGCCTGTCCTGGTCTATCACCGGTTCGCTGCCACGGTAACCGATCCGATGACCGTCACTACCCGGGAATTCAGGGAGGATGTGGCCTGGCTCAGGGATAACCGCTATACCGTAATTCCTCTGCGCAACCTGGTTGATTTTCTCCGCCGGGGTAGCCCCTTGCTGCCCCTACGGGCGGTGGTCATCACGGTTGACGACGGGCATCGGTCGGTCTGGTACGAGATGCTGCCGGTTATCAGGCAGTACGCTATCCCGGTCACCTTGTTCATTTATCCCTCCGCCATATCCAACGCGTCCTACGCCCTGACCTGGGCACAGCTGGCGGAAATGCAGGCGACGGGCCTGGTCGATATTGCCTCCCATACCTACTGGCATCCCAACTTCAGGACGGAAAGGAAGCGGCTGGCACCGGCCGACTACGAGGCGCTGGTGCGGATGCAGCTGCACAAATCAAAGACTGTCCTGGAGCGGCGACTTGCCGGGAAAATTGATCTGCTGGCCTGGCCGTTCGGCATCTATGACAAATGGCTGGGAGAAGAGGCGGAAAAGGCAGGTTATGCGGCGGCCTTTACGATAGAGCGCCGCCCGGTGACCGGCGCTGAAAAAATCATGGCCCTGCCCCGCTATCTGATCGTGAGCGGCCACGGCATCAGGAAAATTGTCATGGACCCGAAACCGGCGGCAGGGAAGGGGGAAATAACGAGATGAAAAGTGCATTCCTTGCCTTCTGGATGGCGGCAACGGTCCTCATTTCATCCGCCGCCGTGTCTGCCTACGAGGGCCGGGTGTACGACAGCGAAACGCTTGCGCCGATTGCCGATGCGGTGGTGACCCACGGTAGCCGGGTGATGCGCACCGATTCCTACGGCCGGTTTCATCTTGAGAATGTGCCTGCCGGAGCATACCCGGTGCTCCGCCTGCGGGCCCCCGGATACTGGCGCCGGGACTTCGCACATGACCACCCCGGTGGGTCTGATGCCGTGGTTTTGCTGGAACCCCTGACGGTCAAGGCACTCTATCTCTCCGTTTACGGCATCGGAAACAAACGGTTACGGGAGGCAGCTCTCGACACCCTGAGAAAGAACGGGATGACCGCCCTGGTCATCGATGTGAAGGGCGACAGGGGATTCATTCCTTTTCGTATCGATCTCCCGGCCGTAGCCGCCGTCGGCGCCCAGAAAATTATTACCGTCAGGGATATGCCGGCCCTTCTGGACGAACTGCGGCAGGAGGGCATCTACCTGATCGCCCGCATCGTGGTCTTCAAGGACGACCTGCTCGCCGCGGCAAGACCGGAATGGGCGGTGAAGACTGCGTCCGGCGCCCCCTACCGTGACTTTGAAAAACTGCAATGGGTCGATCCGTTTGTGAGGGAGGTATGGCAGTACAACATCGCCGTCGCCAGGATTGCGGCGGAGATGGGTTTCGAGGAAATCCAGTTCGATTATGTCCGTTTTCCCGACAAACCCGGCCTCAGGTATGCGGAGCCTGCCAACGAGGCGAGTCGAACAGCCGCCGTCAGCGGTTTTCTGCAGGCCGCCAGCCAGGCCCTCATACCTTATAATGTGCAGGTGGCAGCCGATATCTTCGGTTATGTCCTCTGGAATGCCAACGACACCGATGTCGGCCAGAAACTCGCACCGATCATGGACAGTGTGGATATTGTCTCACCGATGCTCTATCCCTCTGGTTTTCAGTTCGGCATTCCCGGATACTCGAACCCGGTCAGCCATTCCTATGAAATCGTCTACCTGTCACTGAAACGGGCCCAGGAGCGCAGCGGCGTCTCACCGTTGCGTTTTCGCCCATGGCTCCAGGCCTTTCGCGATTATGCCTTCGGCGCCGGCGAATTCGGCGACGAGAGGGTCAGGACTCAGATCAGGGCTGCCGAGGCCTTCGGCAGTTCCGGGTGGTTGCTGTGGAATCCCCGGAACATCTATCCCCGGCTGCAGTTCGGGGAGGAGGCGGCCGGGGAGTAACATGATCGGTCCGCGATCAAAATTACGGCGATGGCAACACCGGTGGCTGTTCACCCGTTGCTGCGGATCTTCGGAAAGAAGGCGATGATGGGGAGGGTGAGCAGGGGGATGCAGGCGACGAGGATGAGTACGGGACGAATCGAATAGATATCGGCCATTTTCCCGACAATGGGGGTGACAACCCCGCCGAGGCCGTAGGCGAAACCCATCATCAGGCTCGCAACCATCGAACGACCTCTCGGGGCGAGGGTCTGGGCCATGGTCACGCCGAGGGGAAGCGGCGCCAGGACGAAGGCCCCGGCCAGGGCCGAACCGAGATAGACCCAGTTGCCCTCGAGCTGCAAAAGCAGCCAGAGGGCCGGGGCCATGAACAGATAGGAAAAGATGAAGACCGGCTTGAAACCGATGCGGTCGGAGATATGGCCGGAGAGCAGGCCGCTGACGGTGCCCGATACCGTAAAGAGCGCATAGATCGCTCCCGCCGACACCACGCTGAACCCCTCCCGCACATAGAGAACCGGCATGAAGGTCAGAAAGGACTGGCCTACCACGGCGCGCATGAACATCACCAGCCAGATCAGGGCCACGACCTTCCAGGCGCTGCCGAGGCTTTCCTTGAGCGCCCCGAAAAAGCCGGAGCGCCGCAGTCCCTCGCTCTGCGGTTTGGGGATGATCGTCAGCAGATAGAGGAGGACCAGCAGACCGGCGATCATGGTAACGGGCATGGCCGTCAAGCCGAACAAGGCCACGTACCAGGTGATGAACAGGGGTCCGAGGCCGAAGGCCAGGGTGCCGCCGGTATTGAAGATCGACATCGAAAAACCGGCCTTGTTGCCGGCGTAGACGGGCACCATACCGGTGACGGAGGGGTGGAACATCGACGAGCCGACGGAACCGAGGGCGACAAAGAGCAGCAGGACCCAGAAATTGGGGGCGATGCCGGTAAGCGGGATAAAAACGATAGTCAAGACCAGGCCGGTGAAAATAAAGGCCCGCGTCGGGTGCCGGTCTGCCAGGTAGCCGACGGTCGGTTGGATGATGAAGGCCAGGAGGCGCATCGTGCCGGCAATAATCCCGACCTGGGTCAGGGAGAGACCAAGTTTGTCGACGAAAACCGGAAACAGCGGACTGATGAAGGCGGTGTAGAAGTCGCCGGTGAAGTGGATGAGGGTCAGGGCAAGGAGAATCTTCAGGTTGGCGGACATAGGGTGGAACCGGGGACCTGGCAGGTCCGGGGAAGGCCTTCGGGCGCTGTCGAGGTTGGCTGAGGTTTTGCAGTCGGTGGCATTTCGGGACGACAGCTGACACCTGTAAGCATGAAAAAATAGAAGGGCAATACGGCCGCGACGTTTGAAAAATTTTCTTTTCCGAAAGTACAGGCACCGGCGATAAGGCCGAAGATACGGCACCGGGCAGAGGGCCCGGCCGGATGCTGACCATCTCGGCTATACTGACGGAAATCGCCTGATAGACGGGCTTATGTCGCCGGCTGTTTCAACGACACATCGAGAATCTTCACCGGTTCGGCAAAGGTCTTCCAGCCATGGCGTTCGCCCGCCGGGATGAAATAGCTTTCATTGGCCTTGAGCACCCGGCGGTCTTCTCCTGCAAACATCTCTATCCGACCTTCCAGGACGATGCCGCACTGATCGAAAGGGTGGACATGACCGGTATCTTCCTTTCCGGGGGCGATCTGCATGCACACCATGATCAGATTATCGCCTACTTTCGCCTTGCTCAGAATACCCGGCCGGAACTCCGCCAATGGCAACGAGGCCAGATCCCAAAAAGTCATATTTCCCTCCTGATGGAAAAGTCTGAAAATAACTTGCGATGGCCTGACAAACAGGATAGCGTCTTCGTATGGATTAGGCAATCTATTGCACGTTAACCCGGGAAGCGAAATCTCAGGTTAGGAGGAACACGACATGGCTGGGCGTCATGCCGAAATCCTTTGCAGGGGATCGAGTTTCCCGCTCACGATCTGTAAACCGGCATTCCGAAGTAATGGGGTAGCAAGAAAGTAAGACGTATGCACGCATAGTTTCTGGGGGGAGCTATGAATTGTGGAGCACGCGTATTTCTGGTCCCGTGGATTGTTGTCGTCTGCATTCATATCTATTGCTCTACCGCCGGTGCTGCAGAGCGGTGCCGGGAACCGGCCGGTCGGCTGGTTTCGGTACAAGGCGAGGCGCAGGTCCTCGAAAGCGGCCTGGCAACCTGGGACCCTGTTCCGACGGACCTCAGCCTCTGTCCCGGTGATACCTTGAGGGTCGGGACCCATGGCCGGGTGGCCGTAGTCCTGGCCAACGAATCGATTCTCCGGATCGATCAGAACAGCACCCTCACTTTCGGCGATTTCTCGACCGGAACAGCCAGCCTCGTCAAACTCCTGAAAGGCATCCTCCACATCTTCAGCCACCGCCCCCGCTCTCTGGACATCGCCACGCCTTATGTCAACGGGGCGGTAGAGGGTACCGAGTTTCTTGTTCAGGTCAAACCAGAAAATACGGTTATCATCGTCTTCGAGGGAAAGGTCAGGGCCGTCAACGGCCAGGGGCGGTTGGACGTCTCTACCGGCCAGGCGATTGTCGCCGAGAGGGGCATGGCGCCGAAGTATTCGTCCAGAACAATTCGGAGCCGGCCCTGGACCTTGCGTTGAGGGCAATCGAAATCAATCCCCGGTCCGCCGCCGCCGGTCTCGCCTTGTCGTATGCCCAGCAGGCCCGTTTCGACATTCCCGGCGCCCTGGCGACCCTCGAGAAGACGAAAGAATTCAATCCTGAAAGCACCGAGATTCTCGCCCGTCTCGCCGAACTCCAACTCTCGGTCGGCGAACTGGCCAAGGCCGAGAGTTCAGCCCGGCAGGCCGCTGCCCTCTACCCCGATGTCGGCCGGATCCAGACCGTTCTCGGTTTTGCCCACCTGACCCGTATCGAAACCGACAGGGCAAGGGAGGCCTTCAGAAAGGCCATTTCCCTCGATCCCGCCCTGCCTCTCGCCCGTCTCGGACTGGGGCTGGCCTTGATCCGGGACGGCGACCTGGCAGCGGGGCGGGCCGAGATCGAGATCGCCGCCGCCCTCGATCCCGGCAACGCCCTGATCCGCAGCTACCTGGGCAAGGCCTACTGCGAGGAGAAGCGGGACAGCCAATCCCGGCGGCAGTACGAGATTGCCAAGACCCTCGACCCGGCCCCCTGGTTCTACGACGCACTGCGCAAACAGAGCGTCAACCGGCCGGTGGAGGCCTTGCGTGACCTGCAGAAGTTAACGACCAGGATCAGGATATCCAGAACGCCTATCTCCAGTACCGTGTTTCCACCGATACCAGCGTCCTCGCTGAGGTACGGAATAGCGAAAGGGATACGGGCGACCTGGAAATGCTGTTTGATCCTCAGTGGTTTTTCAGTGATCAGGAACAGGAAACCAACAGGAAGACAGGGAGAATCGGTTTTCATCACAATTTCTCTCCTGTTTCGGCACTGCTGGGCGTTGTGACCGTGCAGGACCTGGAGGAAAGGTTTGAAACCGGATTTGAAGGGGGGAGTTGAGGTTATTCGAACAGACCGATGGGTATCTCGCTGAAATGCAGCATCAGTTTCGGTCCGCCGTATTTGACGT
>JANMSX010000129.1:0-39187 GCA_031389785.1 Desulfobulbaceae bacterium
CCTCTGCTCAGTCTTTAAAAAGATCGAAGATTCTTTGCCAAACAAAATCTCCCTTGACCCCGGCAATGAGCAATCTCGATTTACAGTCTTCCCGCCTTCAAACACCATCATCAAACCTGATATATGGGAAACGGTTACCGACGCCATACGCTTATCGCGTAGAATTGAAACATGTTATCAAACACCTGGAAGCGAACCGTCGATACGCGTACTGGATCCTTACCATGGTGTTCGCTTTGAAGGTGACTGGTACGTAGTGGCCTTCTGTCATCTGCGCAAAGGGATCCGTACCTTCAGCCTTGCCAGGATGATCAATGCGAAGATGTTACAAGACACCTTCGAGATTCCAGCCGGTTTTGATTTTCATAAATTGACGGGCAGCCACTTCGGTGTCCACTGGAGCGATGACGAGATTGACGTAAAAATCCGGTTCGACAAGTCGGTCGCCGGGTACCTCAAAGAGCGGAAATGGCATCCATCCCAGGAAATTGAAGAGCACTCGGATGGATCGCTGGTTCTGTCAATGACAGTGAATCATCTGCTTGAATTGAAACGATGGATTTTGTCATGGGGGAGCATGGCAGAGGTGTTGGAGCCACAGAGTTTTGTTGAAGATATTGGAAAAACCATTACTGAAATGAAAAATATGTATCGATAGTAAATTATCTTCAACCGCTTGATTATTCAGAGGGAATAGCATGTGTCAGCCGTGATTAACGGCAGCTTTTTTGGTTGCCAGAATTTGGACAATACCAGAATTTGCCTGGACAGATATTCCCATATCGACGCAATAGCGGAAACCCTCCGGCAACCCCTGTCCTATCACGCCCTGACCTCGCCTGCTCGAGATCGAGTCCGACTTCGACGAGGCCAGCCTGGATCGGTTGCTCGAGGAACAGCAGGAGGAGGCACGGCTGCTGCCGGGCATGGTCCGCACTGACGAAATTGTCTTCAGTGACCCGCGTCTTGGCAAAAACTATCTGCGGGCCGCACAGGACCGGGATGTCATTGCCATTTTACCGAACGGCAGACAGGTTTGCGAATTCCATCCCTGGGAGAAGAAGCTGGCTCTGGTCGTCTCCTATATCTTTACCGATGTGTCGATATATGAGGATCTCAGGAGATCTAGAAAGGATGGCGAGCAGGCAAAGAACTATGATACAATCTACTATTATCTTATTGACACCCTGCTGAACAGCAATCCGATCATACCAGTCGAGAGCAACGATGACACTTTTACCGGCCATTGAGAAAGAAACGAGCGCCTGTCCCGACAGCACGGTAATCTGGCTGCACGGCCTGGGGGCGGATGGCAACGACTTCGCACCGATCGTCCCTGAACTGCGATTACCCGATACAGCTGCCATACGGTTCATCTTTCCCCATGCGCCGGCCATACCGGTGACGGTCAACGGCGGCTATGTCATGCCTGCCTGGTATGACATCATGGAAATGCAGATCAACCGCAGGATAGACATCGAGGGCCTCATGGCATCGGCCCGGACGATCAACGGTTTTATCGACCGGGAACTAGACCGGGGCATCGACAGCAGGCGGATCATTATTGCCGGTTTTTCCCAGGGCGGCGCGGTGGCATACCAGGTCGTTCTCAGCCATGAAAAGCCGCTCGGCGGCCTGCTGGCCATGTCCACCTACCTGGCCACTGCCGATACCCTTGATTATAAAGCTGTCAACAAGGAGATCCCGATCAAGGTCCAGCACGGGTTGCACGACCCGATCGTTCCCGAGCATCTTGGCCGTAACGCTGTGACCCGCCTGATCAAGGAGGGCTACCGGGTGAGCTATCAGAGCTATCCGGTGGAACATTCGGTCTGCCCGGCCCAGATCGACAACATTTCCCAATGGCTGCAGAGCATTCTATGATTCATTCGGAACCCAACAGATATCCGCAAGAAAAGCCGGAGATGTTATCGACGGCCTGTCAATCTTTGCGATGAAGACTATCACCCCCGGCAAAAACGAAACCCACCTCGAAGAAGCGGTGGCGAAATTCAGACAGGCCCGGTCCGCCGCTGCACTCACCGGCGCAGGTATCTCAGTTGCCAGCGGTATCGCCGACTTCCGCAGCCCAGGTGGAGTGTGGACCGTCTTCTCGCCGGATGAATACGCCACCATCGACGTCTTTCTCCACAATCCGCAAAAAGCCTGGAAGCTGTATCGCGAAATGGGCATGGGACTGATCGGCAAAAAGCCAAGCAAAGGACACAGGGTACTTGCCGAATTCGAGGAAAATGGTTTCCTCAAGGGACTGATCACCCAGAACGTGGACAATCTTCATCAGGCGGCCGGGAGCAGGAATGTTTTCGAGATTCACGGCGATCATCAGCATCTGCACTGTCTGCAGTGCGGCCATATCGTTCCGGTGACCGAGGTCCACTACCGGATGGCTGAAGTACCTCCGTGCGAACGTTGTAGTTATCCCTATAAACCCAACGTTGTCCTGTTCGGCGAACAGGTAAGAAGCCTCGGGCAGATTGAAGAGCTACTCGCCGATTGCGACCTGCTGCTGGTCATTGGTACCTCCGCCGGCGTTTATCCGGCCGCCGGTTTACCGGTACTCGTCAAGGAACGGGGCGGACTGGTGTACGAATTCAACCGAGAGACCGCCCTCTCCGCTTCCTGTTATCGCCGCCGCGATCCCCTTGCCGACTATTTTTTCGAGGGCGACCTGGCGGTAACCCTGCCGCTGTTTGGCCGCGCCGTTTTGCCGGACTGACTGATTCCCACTGGACTCGCGCGTCAGCTTCATCCTTCCCCTTTTTTATTGACACCAAAATTCAGGATGATCTATTTTCCAGGCGTTGAGAATCTTCTTGCATACATTAAAAAAATCGGCCAATTCAACATCCGAGGCTCCGAACATGCAATATTCGGCTTTGCCATGAAACGCGTTTAGCGTATCCCGCAAAATCGACGTCTACAGGCGAAGTTGGCCACCGTCGAAGAGATTTCGACTGACCACCCCATGAATGAGGACACCGCCCGGTTGCGATATTGTAATCAACTAGACCCAGCCCTACCCTGAATCATCACCGGTAACTTTATTTTTGAGTTTCGTCACCTGAAACGATTTTGATGATATCAATACCATCACACCAGGAGGTGACGATCATGACTGACGAGCAAAAACGACCGGTGAGGCCACGCAAACATAAAAACCAGGCGGGCAAGGTGGGGGCATAAAGACGAAAACAGGATGGTCGGATGCTGGATGGATACGTCAACGCATCTGCTTCATGGAGGATTCAACGACTGGCAGCAACCTGGGGATGTTCTCTTTCCGCGGCGGTCGAGCGTCTGATCCTGGAGGCCGATGAAAAATATGAATCAATTTTGTTTCCGGAAACTGAATGATCGAGGGGGAGCTCACTGCAGTGCTGGTTCTCTCCACTCCCTGATCTGGTCGAGGATGATAAAGTACCTCTCCACCTTTCCGCGATCCACCGGGCCGTACATCTCCACCATTCGTTCGATGGCGGCGGGCCTGTCAAAATCCATCACTTCATATATCGAGTAGTCGCCATTGAAATCGTGGGCGGCATCGATCAACTCTTCAAGCTCGTCCTTCAGATCCTCTCCCCCTGGATGGAAACAGGAAGGATACCTGGCGTGTGACAGATCGATTACAGCTAGGCGCATGGCGGGAAAAAGACCGCCATAATAACGTTCAGATTTTGGATTGTCGCGGTGAAGGTGCTTACAGAGGGGTGTTGATGAAATCTGGCTACACAGGGGCTACATGGAGCAGAAAATGAAAAAGGGTTACAGCTTGTAATGCTGCAACCCCTTGATATTTGGAGCCAATATGCGGAATCGAACCGCAGACCTACTGATTACGAATCAGTTGCTCTACCAGCTGAGCTATATTGGCTTGTGTTCGTGAGGCCTATATAGCAGGTAAAGATTGAAAATTCAACCTTTATGAAATATAAGAGATGGAGCCGCTTTGCTGGTTGGAAATAAGATTTTTATAATATTTCAGCGTATTAAATCTCACTCCTGATTCTGTCGGTGACCTTGCAAAACTCAACCTGGACATCAGCCTGGCCGCTGCTTCTTCTCTCTTTCGTGCTCCTCACGGCCTGCCGCCGGGAAG
Source organism: Desulfobulbaceae bacterium (assembly GCA_031389785.1). Lineage (GTDB taxonomy): Bacteria > Desulfobacterota > Desulfobulbia > Desulfobulbales > Desulfocapsaceae > Desulfoprunum. Next base: position 4,118 of record JANMSX010000129.1, read on the forward strand.
AGCCGACAAAGCCGCCTGCCGCCAGGGGTTGCATCGCCTGCCATGCCGTAGTCCTGGACAAGAACCACGATCTGGCCTGCACCTCCTGCCACCGGGGCGATGAGGATGCGGCCGACAAGGCGGAGGCCCATGCCGGTCTCATCGCCCAACCGGCGCATCCGGATACCATGGCCGCCACCTGCGGCACCTGCCATCCAGAGGAGGTCAGGGATATCCGGCAGTCCGCCCATTTCACCCTGAAGAATCTCGTCAACCTTGTGCGCCGCGCCTTCGGGGCGGAATCGGACCTGCAATCGCTCATGGAAATCCCCGTTGCCGAAGAACCGCAGGATGTCCTCGGACTGGCCGACGACCTCCTGCGACGCCGCTGCCTGCGCTGTCATCTCTATTACAAGGGTGACGCGTATCCCTCCGTGACCCACGGCACCGGCTGCGCCGCATGCCATCTCGAATTCCGGAACGGCAAGCTCGCATCGCACCGCTTCCTGCCGGTCCCGGGCGACCGACAGTGCCTCTCCTGCCATTACGGAAACAAAGTCGGGTTTGACTACTACGGGCGCTTCGATAACGACCTGAATGACGACTTCCGTACCCCTTACACCACCAAGGAAGAGCATTTCCGGCCCTATGGCGTCGAATACCACGAACTGGCCGCCGATATCCACCAGCAGCACGGCCTCGTCTGCACCGATTGCCATTCCGGCGGGGAATTGATGCGGTCGGGAGTTGCCGGCCCGTCCTGCGCCGGCTGCCATAACGCCGAGGTCCTGGCTAAAACGCTTCCCCCCAGGGTGAGGAAGACCGAATCCGGCTATCTTTTTCTTGCCGGGTCCGACAAAAAAGAGCGCCTTCTGCCTCTTATGACCGATCCGGCCCATGCGATTTCACCTGGCAGGATATCCTGCCAGGTCTGCCATGCCCAGTGGACCTTCAACGATCACGGCAAACATCTGCTGCGCTCGGATAGCGATGAGTACGAGGCATGGACCAGACTGACCATCCAGGAAAGTTCTGAGGTAACGGAAGTCCTCAGCAATAATACGGATTTTTCGAAAGAAGAGCTGCCTCCGGAAATGACGGACAAAATTAGCTTCAAAAAACGGTACGGTCTATGGTATAAGGGGTACAGTTTGCGCCGCTGGGAAGCACAAATGCTGAGAAGAGACAAGGACGGGAATGTTGTCGTCGTCCGGCCTCTTCTCGATTATTCAATCTCCTGGCTGGACAGAGAAGGCCGGGTGCGTTTCGATTCCCGGCCGTCCCATGCCGATGACAGCGGGCTCTTCCCCTACACACCGCACACTACAGGTAAGGCCGGAGTCTTTTACCGGCAACGTCTCAACAACATTCACCTCAGCGAACCGGCAAAGGAGGACCGGAAGAACGACTGAAGCCAAGCCATCCCACTTTCAATATCGACAACATACGACTGCCGCCTATGATCAGTTGCCAAACAACGACCGACTGCAGCCGCTCTCTCTTTGGAGCACACGATACACCCGGATTAACCAGTCTCGCTTTTCTCCGTAATCTTTTTCGCCTGACTGTGGCCCTGCTCTTTCTGACCATCTCCACGGCAGGATCTGCCATGGCCTCCTACGACCGGCATTCTACGTCCGCCAACGGTTATTCAGAAACCGGCCTGGCCTCATGGTACGGCCGGGGTTTTCAAGGGAAACGCACCTCCAGCGGCGAGCCGTTCGACATGGATGCCATGACGGCCGCCCACAAACAACTGCCGATGAATACCCTGCTGCTGGTGAAAAATCTCGAGAATGGCAGAGAGACGATCGTGCGGGTCAACGACCGGGGGCCATTTACCGGCAAACGGATCATCGACCTGAGCCGTTCCGCGGCCAAGGCCCTGAAACTGGAAAAACCCGGTACCGCCAGGGTCAAGGTCACCGTCCTGGCCGGTTCGGCCAAGGAAATGGCCAAAGAACTTCCGCCATCAGGAACCCTTGATCTCCCTCCAGGTAAATTTTTCATCCAGGTCGGGGCCTTCTCCAGGGAACGCAATGCAGCTGATCTGCAGAAGCGCTTCGCAGATGCCGGGCACACTGCCGTCATCCGCAAGATCAGCGGCAAAAAATCAGCCCTGTACAGGGTTCATGTATTCGTTGGAAAGGATTCGGACAAGGACAAGGCCCTCATCGCGGAAAAAACCATGCGTGACAAGGGCTACAAAGAGGCATTCGTCGTTGTGAGATAAAGCCTCTTCAAGCGATTCTGGCAAGATCGGCCTGACGGACCTCCTCCAGCAATAGCCGGAGTTTTTCATAGTCCTTCAGACCTGGGCGCAATTCCACACCCGAATTGACATCGATGGCAAATGGCTGCACCTGCCGGATCGCCGCCCCGACATTTTCCGGAGTGAGTCCGCCGGCGAGGATGACCGGACGCTGCAGGTCGAGAGAGTTGATGACCTGCCAGTCGAAGGGTTGCCCGGTGCCGCCCGCTCGTTCGGCGCTATAGGTATCGAGCAGAAAACCCTGAACAACCTCCTGGTATGGCTGGAAATCGGCCGGTACGGCCTTTGTCCCTACCCGGAAGGCCTTTATGATCTTGCAAGGTGACGCTGCATAGGCCAGCAGGTCGCAGTACTCCGGGCTCTCGTTGCCGTGCAGCTGGACATAGGACAGGCCACAGTAGTCGACAATCTCCTGGACCTCGACATTCTCCCGATCGACGAAAACCCCGACTAGATCGACAAAAGGTGCAAGATTGGCCGCGATTTCCTTGGCCTTTTCCGGTTCGATATAGCGTGGACTGTTCTCGACAAAAATAAAACCCAGGGCATCTACACCCGCCCGTATGCCCTCCTCCGCGTCTTCAATGTTTGTAATTCCGCACATTTTTATCCGCGTTCGCCGGTGCATCTTTCCTCCTTTTGTTGATTTAGTCACTCACCGCAACCCCTGGAGTACATCTCCCGGGGAACCGGCACGCATCAGGGTCTCACCGATGAGGGCCGCGGTCACTCCAGCCTCTTCCAGCCGCCTGATGTCGGTCTGATCCCGCAGCCCCGATTCACTGACCACGGGTATGCCGGCGGGTATCATTTTTTTCAGCCGGAAGGTCGTATTGAGGTCCATTGAGAAATCCTGCAGGTTTCGATTGTTGATGCCGATCAACCTGCTGTCGGCCGCCAGGGCCAGTTCAAGCTCCTTCTCGTCGTGTACCTCGACCAGGACATCCATGCCAAGTTCGGCGGCACAGGCCTGGTATTCCTGCAGCTGATGGAGATCGAGGATGGCCGCGATGAGAAGGATGGCATCGGCCCCGTGCGCATGCGCTTCCTGGATCTGCAGCGCCTCGATGAGGAAATCCTTGCGCAGCACCGGCAGCCTGACTGCCTGCCGCACCTGCATGAGATATAGCAGGCTGCCCTGGAAAAAATCGACATCGGTGAGCACCGAGACGGCCTGCGCGCCCGACTGTTCGTAGTTACGGGAGATGGCTACCGGGTCGAAGTCCTCGCGGATCACACCCTTGGACGGAGAGGCCTTTTTCACCTCGGCGATGATCGCTACCCCGTCGTAGTCGAGAAGGGCCTGCCGAAAACCCCGCGGCGGATCGATCTGCCGATCCCAGAAGGTTTCGGGCAGGACGATCCCCTTTCTTTTGAGCTGGGCAACCTCATCACGTTTCCGTTCTACTATTCTATCTAATATCATCTTCAAGATCTCTGATCAATGGGGCCTATACTCTTTACCGGAACTACCTGAAGGTTTTTTTTTGCGATTTGGCAGCATGGGGTTTAGTCGTTCTTCTGCCTGAACGTGGCGCAGAGCTGCACCAGCTCATCGAGTTTCGCCACGGCCTTGCCACCATCAATGATGGCGGCCGCGTCCCTTATGCCTTTGGCGATGGTCGGGGCCAGGCCCGCCAACATCAATGCCGCTCCGCTGTTGAGCAGGACCATTTCGCGCTTGGCTCCCTGTTCGCCGTTGAGAATGGCCCGCATCTCGACAGCCGCCAATTGCGGTGTCGCGGCCCCGGCCAGTTCCTCGAGCCCAAACCTCTGCAGGCCGAATTCCTCCGGGGTCACGGTATAGGTCGTAACCGTACCGTTCGCCAGCTCCGAGACCCTGGTCGCGCCGGTCACCGTCAGTTCATCGAGGTTCCCCTCGCCGTGCACCACCAGGGCCCTCTTCGAGCCGAGCCGACCGAGGACATTGGCCAGCAGTTCGGTCAACCTGGCGTCGAAGACGCCGAGAAGCTGAACATTGGCCCCGGCCGGATTGGTCAGCGGTCCGAGGATATTGAAGATGGTCCGGATGCCGATCTCGCGCCTCGGGCCGATGGCGTATTTCATTGCGCCATGCAGGGCGGGGGCGAAGAGGAAGCCGATGCCGACTTCGCGGATGCACTGGCTGATCTGATCCGGGGTCAGGTTGAGGGCAACGCCCGAGGCCTCGAGGACATCGGCGCTGCCGCATTTGCTTGAGACCGATCGGTTGCCGTGTTTGGCGACTATGCCGCCGGCGCCGGCGACCACGAAGGCCGAGGTGGTCGAGACGTTGAAGGTGCCGGAGGAGTCGCCGCCGGTGCCGCAGGTATCGATGACAATCCCCCCCCGGCCGATGTCAACCCCGGTCTCGATACGGGTAGCTTTTTCCCGCATCACCCGGACCGCACCGGTAATTTCAGCAACCGTCTCCCCCTTGATCCGCAGTGCCGTGATGAAGGCCCCGATCTGGGCGGCCGTCGCCTCACCGCTCATGATCGTCTGCATCACCTCGTACATCGCATGTTCCGGGAGATCCCGGCCGACAACCACCTGGCCGATCGCTTCTTGAATTGTCATCATTTCTTCCTCAACTGAATATTACCGACCTGCGGCCGTCAGGCCCGCACCAACCCGGGATATTCGGGGCGCATGAAATTGTGCAGGAGCCTGATGCCGTCCGGGGTCATGATCGATTCCGGATGGAACTGCACACCCTCGAGCGGCAGGGTCTTGTGCCGGACGGCCATCAATTCTCCCTCATCGGTACGGGCGGTGACGAGGAGGCATTCGGGCAGGCTCTCCTCCTCGACAATCAGCGAATGATAGCGCATGCCTTCAAAAGGGTTGGGCAGGTCGGTGAAGACGCCCCGGCCGTCGTGGTGCATCGGGCTGGTCTTGCCGTGCATGATCCGCCGGGCCCGCACGGTCCTGCCGCCGAAGGCCTCGCCCATCGATTGGTGGCCGAGGCAGACCCCGAGGATCGGCAATTTGTCGCTGAAATAGCGGATGGCGGCGATCGAGATGCCGGCCTCCTGCGGGGAGCAGGGCCCGGGTGAGATCAGCAGCCGGTCCGGCTGTATGGCCTCGATCTCGGCGAGGGTGATCCGGTCGTTGCGGAAGACCCGGATATCCTCCTCCCTCCCCTCCCTGCGGGCATTGCCGGCAATGGTCTGGACGATGTTGTAGGTAAAGGAATCGTAATTATCAATTATTACCAGCATGGCCTAAAACCCTTTTTCAGCAAGTTCGACTGCCCTGCGCAGTCCCATGGATTTATTGATGGTCTCTTCGAATTCCCGGTCGGCATCGGAATCGGCGACGATGCCGGCGCCGGCCTGAATCCAGAGATTTCTCCCCTGCATGACGAAGGTGCGGATGGTGATGCAGAAATCCATATTGCCGGAGAAGCCGAAATAACCGACCGAACCGGCATAGGGACCGCGACGGTCGGGTTCGAGCTCATCGATGATCTGCATCGCTCGGATCTTCGGCGCCCCGCTCACCGTGCCGGCGGGGAAACAGGCGGCCAGGACATCGAACTGGTCTTTTCCATCCATAAGCTCGCCGTGCACCCCGGAGACAATATGCATGACATGGCTGTAGCGTTCGACCACAAGCAGGTCCCTGACCTCGACGGACCCGCCCTTCGCCACCCGGCCGACGTCGTTCCTGCCGAGATCGACGAGCATCAGGTGCTCGGCCCTCTCCTTCGGATCGGCCAGCAGCTCCTGTTCGAGCCGCAGGTCCTCTTCCGGGTTCTCCCCGCGCCTGCGGGTGCCGGCGATCGGCCGCAGCTCGATCATCCGGTCCTCCTTGCGCACCAGGATCTCGGGAGAGGATCCGATCTGGACGAGATCGCCCATTTTCAGGAAGAACAGATAAGGGCTGGGATTGATGTGCCGCAGGGCCCGGTAGAGCACGGTCGGATCGATGTCCGTCTCGGCATGGAACCGCTGGGAGAGGACCACCTGGATGATGTCGCCGGCCAGGATATACTCTTTGGCCCGCTCGACCATGCCGCGGAAGCGCCCGGCATCCATATTCGCGGTGAAGACATGGGGCGGCAGGGTGCCGGTGGTGCTCTTGTGGGCATGCAGGGGGACCGGGGCCTTGAGGATCGCGACGACCTCATCGAGCCGTTGCGTGGCCTCCCGATACAGGCGGTCGCCGTCGGCGCCGTCCTCGACCCGGACCCAGCAGACCACCGTCACCGTCTGCTGGAAGCTGTCATGGACCAGGACGATTCGCGGCACCATGAAGGCAGAATCCGGCAGGTCGAGGGGGGGCCGGCTGTCGGGGAGGTCCTCCATGAAGCGGACCATGTCATAGCCGAGGAAACCGACGGCACCGCCGCAGAATTTCGGCAGACCGGCGACCTCGGCAGCCTGCAGCCGTTCAACCAGGGCCTTGATCGCCTGCAGCGGGTTGGTCTGCACCCTCTCCTCCGTCCGCCCGCCTCCACGCACCTCGGTGATATGCACCAGGTCATGCCGGGATTCAAAGGTGACCAGGGGATCGAAACCGATAAAGGAATAGCGCCCCCACTTCTCCCCGCCTTCCATGCTTTCAAAGAGAAAGATATGGCTATGTGCATCGGCGATCTTGGCAAAAAGGGTCAGGGGGGTATCGAGATCGGCAATGATCTCGGTGCAGACGGGAATGAGTTTGGCGGTGGCAAAAAACCCGGCGAAGTCCTGCGGCGAAGGGATATAGGTTCGCTGACACATGATCTATGAATAGTGTAGAAACTTCAATGAGTTACAAAAAATTATCATTGCTAGATAGAGTAGAGTAACAGGTATCGAACCGTATTGTCCAGCATCTTCAGGGCAGAACAGACAAAAAAAAGGACCATGGAATCGAGGGATTCCGTGGTCCTTATATCCTGCATGCCAATCTTTCCGATCCGGTCGGAACCTTTCCGGAGACAGGAGGGGCCGGATCAGGCGGCAGAGGCGATCTTGTTGACGCTCCTGGTCAGGCGGGAAATCTTGCGTGAGGCCGCCTTCTTGTGAATGGTCCCTTTGGACGCGGTCTTGGCGATCATCGGGATGGCCTGCAGAAGGGCCTCTTTGGCCTGGTCTCCGGAACCGGCTGTGACCGCTTCGTTCACCTTGCGTATGGCATTTTTCATCTGGGACTTGTTTATTCTGTTACGCAGACGACGGTCCTGGGACTGACGATTTCTCTTCTCAGCGGATTTGTGATTAGCCACGAATTAATTCCTCCTGTAATTGACGATCATATATTCAACCGAGCTATCGGTTAGCTACTCGCTATGGCCACAGGTCGATATTCAATCCTGTGGGACGATTATGAAAAAGAATAAAATGTATACTGCACGACCAAGGCAAAGTCAACAGATATCCTGGCACTGACTGTTTTTCCTCGCAACCGGAAATATTTTCTGACGGTGGGCCGGCGGACCGCCGCGTGACTGGGCGGAAAACCGCAGTCTGTCGTCAGGAGACTGAAGGAGGGCGGGAATTATACCGTCCCTGCATCGACATCGAGGCGATCATCTCTGCGCCGGAGTTTTCTATAATCATTCGCATTATCCCTGAAAATCCGATAGGTTCGGTCTATCAACCCGAGCCGTTGCATTTCTTCGGGTTTGACATGGTCGCCGCCCTGAGCTAATCTTATGAAGAGGAATAGAGCGAACAGGGCCTCTCTGTTGGCGATTGAACGGCATTTTTTCCACAGGACGATACATGGGTTTCCCAAAAGTAGTTTTCAGGATAGTCGAAAATAGAAATTGTCCGCTCTACGAGTACAACGACAGCTTCCAGTTGACAGGCATCGCCATTCCCATCAATAACGAGAATGAAAATACCTTCATCACCACGATCATCGTCAACTTCCCGGCCGAGAAGAAGGTCTGCAAAATCCTCCACGGCGATCTGAGCAAGATTATCATCCAGTACGAACGCGGCGACAAGATCCCGGTCTGCATGATCGGCTGCAGCGGTTGCACCGGCTCGATCAAACTCGAACACACCAAGGACGACGACCTCGTCCTGGCCGGCGGGGAAGAGAATTATTCGAACGAACTCGGCTCGATGACGCATGTCCTGAGCGGTTTCGCCTTTTTCAAGAACATCGACGACAAGCACCTCGAAAGCGTCATTCAGTTCTTCAAGCTGAGCAAGTACAAGAAAGACGAAATGATCATCCGCAAGGGTGACCCGGCCAACCACTTCCATATCATCGTCACCGGCGGCGTCAATGTCCTCAATGACGCCGGCATAACGATCGCGACCCTCGGCAAAGGCGATGTCTTCGGCGAAATGAGCCTGATCTGCAATGATGCCGCCTGCGCCACCATCCAGGTGACGGAACCGACCTCCACCCTCTACATCGACCAGCCCAACTTCAAGAAAATCCTCGATCGCTACCCCGGCACCCAGCTGTATTTCTCCCGCCTGATGGCCGAACGCCTGAATAAATCAAACAGGATCAGGGCCGAGGACCTGGCCTCGGGGATGACCGGCAACCTCGCGGAGATCCCGGCAGAGGCCCTCTTCCAGACCCTCAACATGAGCAGTAAGACCGGTATCCTGACTATCAGCCAGCTCACCAAGGGCACCGCCAGGTTTTCCTTCCGCCAGGGCAGCCTGATCAAGGCCAAATACGCCGAGTATGTCGGTGATGCGGCCTTTTACCAAATCCTCAAGGAACAGTCGGGCTGGTTCCGCTTCACCCCGGGGATCCCGCCCGAGGACTTCGAGACCCCGGAAATAGGCTTCTTCATGAAACTGCTGATGGAGGGCATGCGGCGTCTTGACGAGGGCCGCGGCAGGAAGCTGAATTGACGGCCGCTACTCCAGGGTGCCGAGGTAATTGAAGGTCGGCAGCTTGCCGTAACGGCCGGTCCCGGTCAGGCGGTCCTGCAGTTCCTGCAGGGATTTGCCGTCCATCTGCAGCCCGGAGATATCGACCACCAGGTAATCGAGACCGATGCTTTTCAGCTCCGCCAGATACGGCAGCAGGGAAAAGGGGCGAAGGGAATGGGTCTGGGTGTACCCTTCTCTACGACGGATGGCAAAGGACTCGCCCTTCGGGCTGACAACCGGCCGGTCAAAGGCGAAATGCGGAGCGGCCAGACGAGCGGTGTAGAGCGCAGGCGAACCGTAAACGGTCAGGCCGAGCCGCACCTTTCTCCTCGCCGCCTCCTTGCCCGCGGCCTGCACCCCGGTCTTCTTGTAGCCATGAATGAGTTCGCGCAGGGCCTCCCGGTCGGCCTCGATACAGAGCTGCACCGACTCCAGCCCAGCCTGTCCGGCCATGACTATCGCCTGATTGTTCAGGATGTTGAGGCTGTAATCGGCATGGAGATGGACCCGTTCACCGGCAAAGAATTCGACCTGGGCGAGATGGCTGATCTGGAAGGATTTGAAACCGGAGCGGAGCAGCAGACCGATCTGCTTGTGGATTTTCGCCAGATCCTGCTCCTGTATGATCGGCGGCAGGGCCCAGATCACATCCCTGCTGCGCCCGCCGAGCAGGTGCTTGATCTGCCCGGCCTGGCTGACCAGTCCCCGGTCGAAAGCCAGCAGAAACCGGTCCGGCGTAAACGGCAGCCGGTGCTGCAGGGTCTTCAGCGAATCGGTCCGCAGCCACCATTCCAGCGGTATCTTGCCGCTCGCGGCACCCTTGGTCCGGCGCGCCCCATCCGGTATGCCCCTGGCCCGCCTTTCTTCCGCCTGAGGCTGGATATCCTTTCTGATGCCGCTCTCCCAGGCCTCCCGGGTAATCGACTGAATACGATGCGTCAGCCTGATCCGGTTCCCGTTCAGCTCTTTTTTCACCGCCGCAACGGCAAGCACTTCGGTCTCGGGTCGGTCGGTCCCGCCGGCATCTATTTTGTAGAGATCAAGGGATTTCCCTTTTTCATGGCGGCAGGCCGGCGGCAGGGCAATCCGCACCACGGTCGCGGCGGCGGCATGCTGCACAGGGTTGCGATTGACCAGCAGTTCCTTGAGGGTAAAGGCCAGCCGCTCACCCGACGGTTCGAGATGGAGACGGAGGCGATCGCCGACCGCCAGCTCTTCCTTCAAGGTCAGCCGGCAGAACAGATTCTCACCCGCTGTCTGCAGGGACTCCACCCGCCCAAGGTGCAGGCCGGTATTGCCGGAATGGTAGGGGGTGATGGCCTCGGCCGGCTGGGGGGAGAAAAAATAGCCGGGGGTGAGCTTGCGGCTCAGCGCCTGCCGAACCTGCGCTTCGGCCTGCGGCAGGACCTCTTCGATGCGGTCCGGCGTCGCATCGAGGACCATGCGGTAGGCGGCCACGACATTGCGGACGTAGTGGGCCGAGCGCAGGCGGCCCTCGATCTTCAGTGAGGTGATGCCGATTTCCCTGAGGGCGGGGACGGCGGCGAGACCGCCGAGATCGTTCATCGAAAAGAGATAGGCGCCGCCGGAGGTGCCGCGGCCGCCCTTTCCACCCTTTCCACCCTTGCCGCTTGTGCCGTAGGCGCGGCGGCAGGGCTGGACACAGCGCCCCCTGAGACCGCTCTTGCCGCCGAGAAACGACGAGAAGAGGCAGAGCCCGGAATAGGAAAAGCACATCGCTCCGTGGATGAAGACCTCAAGCTCAACATCGTTCCGGCTGCGGATTGCGGCGATCTCTTTGATGGTCAACTCCCGGGCCAGCACTACCCGCTGGCAACCGAGCCCGGCGAGGTATTTGACCGTCTGCGAATTGTGGGCGGTCATCAGAGTCGAGGCATGGAGTTTCAGTCGAGGGAAATACCTGCGGACCAGGTGGATAAGGCCGATATCCTGGACAATCAGGGCGTCCGGTTCGAGGGTCTCGAGGAGTGCCAGGGTCTCGATCACCAGCGGCAGGTCTTTTTCGAGGAGGATACTGTTGGCGGCGACGTAGAGTTTTTTGCCCCGCTCATGGCAGAGGCGGATCATCGCCCCGATCTCTTCCAGGCGGAGATCCCTGGCCAGGTTTCTGGCATTGAAACCGGGGGCGCCGACATAGACGGCATCGGCCCCGGCCTCGATGGCGGCATGAAAATTCTCGATATTGCCGGCGGGGGCCAGGAGTTCCATGGGACGACTCAACACGCGATCACGACCTCGTCCCGACCGTCATGCTCATCCAGCAGGACCTGGATCCGTTCATTAGCCAGGACGGTGGTGGTCATGCCGATGAAATCCGGCTGGATCGGCAGTTCCCGGCCGCCGCGGTCGACCAGGACCGCCAGTCGGATGGTGTGCGGACGGCCGTAGTCCATGATGGCGTCCATCGCCGCCCTGATCGTCCGCCCGGAAAAGATCACATCATCGACCAGGATCAGGTTGGCATTATCGACATCGAAGGGGATATCTGTGGTCCTGACCACCGGGTTCTGGGTCATCAGGCTCCAGTCGTCGCGGTAGAGATTGATATCGAGACTGCCGCCAGGGATGGCCGTACCGCTCTGCTGACGGAGGATTGCCCCTATCCGCTCCGCCAGGTAGACCCCGCAGGTATGAATGCCGACGATGGCCACATCGCTGAGACCGGGATTTCCTTCGAGGATCTGCAGGGCTATCCGCTTCAGGGCCAGATCGATCTCCTGGCGGTTCATGATGACACGCGTCTCACCCTTCACTTCGCCACCCGCTTCCAGAAATAATCCACACCCATGGCATCGATCAGGTTGATCGCCTCGGGAAAGGCCTCGCATTCCGCGGCAAAGACCTTGGCGGCGATGTCGTCGACGCTGTCTTCGTAGTCGAGGGCAACACTTTTCTGCAGGATGATCGGGCCCTCGTCATAGTTTTCGTCGGCAAAATGCACCGTGCAGCCGCTGATCATGCAGCCTCTCTCCTTCACCGCCCTGTGCACCCGGCTGCCGTAATAGCCGGGTCCGGAGAAGGAGGGGATCAAAGCGGGATGGATATTGATCACCGAATGGGCGAGATGGGCCGGCGGCGTATAGATTTTCAGGTAACCGGCGAGACAGATGATATCGATCTCGTAGTTCGCCAGTATCCTGTTGACTGCATGACCATCGACGGCATGGAAGGCCGGATAGCCGTAACGCTCGGCCTTGACGAGGCCGAGGGCGGAGGAGACATTGGCGATGACCACCTGTATCTTGCCGGCCATGCTGCCGTTTCGGCTCCGTTCGTGGAAATTGTCAAGGGTCCTTCCGGTCCCCGACAGCAGGACAGCCATTTTCAACATCGCTTATTCTCCTGAAAAGTAAGCGTTTTTATCAACATCCACCTGGGCCAGCCAGCGGGCGATGGCGGTATCGTAGCGACTCGTAAGGTCAAAGACCTTGGCCGCCAGACGGAATCTGGTTTTCAGGCTGGTGTTGCCGGTCTCTTCAATCTCGCGCAGGACCTGCGGGTAATCGGCGGGATCGACGATCACTGTGACGTCATGGAAGTTCTTGGCCGAGGCCCGCAGCAGGGTGGGACCGCCGATATCGATATTCTCGATGGCATCGGCAAGACTGCAGCCGGGATCGGCGACGGTCTTCTCGAAGGCATAGAGATTGACGGCCACCAGGTCGATGTTCTGCAGGCCGTGTTCGGCGCACTGCCTTTGATGCTCGGCGTTGTCCCGCTGGTTGAGGATACCGCCGTGGACCTTCGGGTGCAGGGTCTTTACCCGGCCGTCGAGCATCTCCGGAAAGCCGGTGAATTCCGAGACATCGGTCACCGCGATGCCGGCAGCCCTGATTTTCTGGGCGGTGCCGCCGGTGGAGAGAATCTTTATGCCCATCCGGGCCAGTTCCGCCGCGAATTGCTCGATCCCCGACTTGTCGGTCAGGCTGATCAAGGCTCTCTGAATCTTGTTCACTGTCATCTCCTGTCAGTCTTTTCGTAGAAATGATTTGATTTTTCTGCGGTCCCGCTTGTCCGGCCGTCTTGCCGGGCCGCTGCCGTCGGCGTGCATCAGCCGGCGCCGTTCCCGTTCCTCTTCTCTTTTCAGGACGCTGTCTTCGGCTTCGTGGTAGAGCAGCCGCGCCTCGCTGGCAGGCCGCCTGAGGCCGGATACGGCCAGCACCGTCACTCGGAATTCCTCATGGCCGTTGTTGATGGCCAGGATATCGCCGGCGGAAACCTGGTGCGCCGCCTTGGTCCGGATGTCATTCAGGCGAACCTTGCCGCCGTTCACCGCATGGGTGGCCAGAGAGCGGGTCTTGAAGAAACGCGCCGCCCACAGCCACTTGTCGAGACGGATAGCGGAATCAGCAGAGTTCATGCCTGTACCTTCACTGTAGTGTCACCAATTCTCCTCGGAATGAATCCTGCAGACTACACCGATTCAATGAGAATCGCATGAAAAAAGAGGGAGCGAGCGGGCATTCGGAAAAGGCTATTGTCGAAGATCGGGAAAAGGTGTATCAAACACCCCACAAGGGGGTATAAGTACCTTCACGAAATTCATTCCTAAAAACCAAGAAATGAATTTCTAAGGTACTATTATCGTGCTCGACGAGGGCCCGTCAAGCCGCTTCGTGGCCTTCCTCTGTCCATACTGGAACTATAACCCCGCATAACCTCGATGCAACCAGGACACTGAATCCCCATGCTTATTCAATCGATCGGCATCAAAGACATCCAGACCCCGATCAAGGTCCTGGAAAAGGGAGGCGGCCTGCAGGCAACCATCGCCACGATCAGCATCCAGGCCAGCATGCCCGGCACCCGGGACAAAAGCTGCGTCGACGTCTTCACCTCGGCCCTGAACAACTCGCTGGGCGAGATCAGCGTTGCCAGTTTTTCCAGGATCCTCTCGGAAATTCAGGAAAAACTCCAGGCCAAAGGGGCGAGGCTGGAGATGAGCTTTCCCTTCTTCATCGAGAAAAGGGCGCCGGTGACAGGCACCCGCAGCCTGATGGAATACGGGTGCACATTTTCCGGCGGGGTCGGCGATGACGAGGATTTCATCCTCAGCGTCCGGGTGCCGGCGACAACCCTCTGCCCCTGCTCCAAGGAGATCAGCTGCCACGGTGCGCACAATCAACGGGCCGAGATCGACCTGCGGGTGAAATTCAAAAACTTCATCTGGATCGAGGACTTGATCGTCATGGTCGAGCAGTCGGCCTCCTGCGAACTCTACGCCCTGCTCAAGCGGCCGGATGAAAAATACGTGACCGAGAAGGCCTTCAACAACCCGATGTTTGTCGAGGATGTGGTGCGCAAGGTGGCGCTGGCCGCCCTCGCCCACCCCGAAATCATCTGGTTCGCCGCAGGTGTGGAGAGTTTCGAGTCGATCCACAAGCACAGCGCCTACGCCTACGTCGACAGCGACGAGATCCGCTGATCCGCCGCCCTGCCGGCACTGCCCGGCGGCAGTCTCCGAGGGAATCGAGGCTCCCGGCCGCACCGCCTATTTCTTCAGCAGCCAGAAGATGAGGGTGATGAGGATGCTGATCAGAATGCAGGTGGTAAGAGGAAAAAAGAACTGGAATCCTTCACGCTTGATCAGAATATCGCCGGGCAGACGCCCGAAGGGCAGTTGCTGCAGCCACGGCCACAACAGTCCGATGACAATCAGGACACCTCCCAGGATGATCAGGATCTTTGCCATCAGCAGCCCCCATACCGGCCTGCAGGTCCGATAGAGCGCCTGCGGCCTGAACCATACTTCGAAATCATTCAAACAACGCGCACTGCCTTCATTCACCCGACGGTCAGGTTTTCAGGGCCCGGCGGAGCCGGATGATGCCCCTCTCGATCGTTTCCGCATCGGTGCAGGAAAAATTCAGACGCATGGTCGCAACCCCTGTCCTGGTCGTATAAAAAGGGTCACCCGGCACAAACACCACCTTTTCCCTGACCGCAAGGTCAAACAGCTTCATGGCGTTCAGATCGCCCGGCAGTCTGCCCCAGAGGAACATGCCACCTTCGGGGCGGGTCCAGGAGATGTCGGCAGGCAGGTGCCGGTCGATGCTGTACTGCAGCATATCCCGACCGCAGCGGTCGAAGACCCGGTTGCTCGCCACCTGGATCTCGGTCACCGGAAAAAACTCCCGGTTCGGCAGACTCCCGGCAAAGGAGATGATCTCCGGGTCAAGGGACACCTTCAGGATCTCACGAATAAACGAACGCGGGACATTGACGATCCGTTCTGCAAACAACTCTTCCATCACTTCCTTCTGCTCCCCCAATACACTCCGGATCTTTTCCGCCTCTCCTGGCCGTCCTGCTTCGACACCTCGACAGCCCGCTTTACCGCCCCCATTTCCATCAGGGGAAGCGGACAGGCTACCATATTCAAAAAAAATTTTCGTTTCTTTTGGGCAGAATCAATGACGAAGATGTCTTCGTCGGCCCATCTCCAGCGTCAGGTATCCGCCCTGCCGCCTTGCCTCACACCAGATCGCAGGCCTCGGGCGGCACCCAGTGCTTATCCTTGCCGGACCATTTGACATTGCAGCCGATAGGATTGGTCAGGGGCACCGTCACCGGTCTGCCGGAGGTCACCTCATTTAGGACTCTTTCCAGGTCGTTCACCGTCATCTTGCTGACATCCCTGGGATTATCGACACCCCGTCCGGAATAGACCAGCCTTCTCTCTTTATCGAAGACAAAAAAATGCGGCGTCCGCAACGCCCCGTAGGCCAGGGCCGTTTCCTGCGACTCGTCGCGCAGGTATTTCCACGGAAACCTCTTCTCCGCCATGCGGGCCACCATATGGGCATAGTCGTCCTCGATATAGGTGTCCTTGCTGTTCGCATTGATGGCGACAAAGCTCACCCCGCGCTCCGCGAATTTTTCGGCAGTCGCCCGGGTCACTTCATCGGAGCCGAGGACATAGGGACAATGGTTGCAGGTAAAGAAGATCACCAGGACGCGGGCGTCGGCAAAGGTGTCGAGCGAGCAGGTCTTGCTGTCGGTGGAAAGCAGTTGGAAATCGGGGGGATTGCTCCCCAGAGGAAGTGTGAATGGCATAGGATCCTCCTTGGGTCACGAACGGCCGGCACAGGTTACAGGAGAAGGGATAGCTTTCAATGACAGGCTATCATCATAAAACTGTTGTTCCTGCCCGGCGTTTGTCAAGAATAATCAACGATTGCGGTGGTAGACGGCCGATCTGACGCGAAAAGAGGCGGTCTCCTTCTCACCGTCGAGCATCTTCCGCAGCATCCGCCATTCAGCCTTGGCCCCGCGCAACTCATC
The DNA here is from genome assembly GCA_031389785.1 of Desulfobulbaceae bacterium. Taxonomy (GTDB): domain Bacteria; phylum Desulfobacterota; class Desulfobulbia; order Desulfobulbales; family Desulfocapsaceae; genus Desulfoprunum. The sequence continues at coordinate 20,492 of JANMSX010000129.1, forward strand.
CTCCAGGGCGGTAAGCTCTCCGGGAGTTGCGTTTGCAACGGCCTTCTCCAACCGTTCGACGTTCTGTTGGGCCCGATAGAGATCGAGGGCCAGATTTCTGATGGACATTAGCTGTTCTCCTGGTTTTTGACCGACCGTCCCCGGAGGGGGTGACACAACCGCCGGTCTGCCTTTATCCTGCAGATTATAAACCAGGACCGCAATCTGGCAAGCCCTGGTTTTCCCTGCCGGGGCAGCAGGCGGACGGCTGCCGGACCGCCGACCCCAGGCCGGAACCCGGCATCCCTGGCCTGTTACGGAAAATTTATCCCCAACTGCTCTAGGCTATGCAGATGATCACGGGGCCTCGATCTCGTCGAAACCGAAGTACCCTTCCTCAAAACACTTTTTGCCTGAGGCGAGAAATTGGTCGAAATCCCAGGGAATGCCGGTCAGCAGATGAAGATATGCAGGGCGGAAGACATAGGTCATGGCCGCCCGCACCGCCCCGCCCTCGTCTTCGACCAGCACCTCCCGGCGTTCATACATCTCTCCCTCGAAGACATCGAGACGCTGCAGGGCCGCAGCCGGCACACTGAGATAGAGGACGCCTGCCACCTGCCCCGCCGCATCCTCGCTGATCCCCGGGTAGACCTCGTCTTCGACCTGCGAGCGCCGGTAACCGGGCAGGGTTGCCGGCAGGGCGGTGAGCCGGCAGCCGGCCACCCTGGCCATAATATCGGAGGACATCAGTGTTCCGTAGGTGAAGAGATCCATCGTTTCCGGCACTCCTATAATTCATAAAAGGCTGCGGACAGGTCTTCGCCCTGCCGCCGCCCCGTTGTTTCCCGTCTTGATATGCGCCTGGAGTCGGATTCAGCCGCATTCGGTCCGTCTCTCTTTTTCCTGCCCCGCCGCCAGACTGGCATTGAATTTATCTTATTTCTCCTCTATTATCAATAATGTATTACTGGCAGAGGCAGGTCTACCGCAGGCCAATACAGATGAAGGGACTCCTATGGCGCAGAATAAAATTCTCATGTTAGTCGGTGATTTTGTTGAAGATTACGAGGCGATGGTGCCCATGCAGATGCTCCTCATGGTCGGCCACCAGGTCGACACCGTCTGTCCCGGCAAAAAGGCCGGTGAGACGGTCAAGACCGCCATCCACGATTTCGAGGGGGATCAGACCTACTCCGAGAAACCCGGTCATAATTTCCACATCACTGCCGATTTCGAGAAGGTAGCGGCGGAGCAGTACGACGCCCTGGTCATCCCCGGCGGCCGGGCCCCCGAATACCTGCGCCTGAATCCGCAGGTCCTGGAACTGGTCCGCGGCTTCAATTCCGCCAATAAACCGATCGCCGCCATCTGCCATGGCCCGCAGATCCTGGTGGCGGCCGGCGTACTGCAGGGCAGATCCTGCTCGGCCTATCCCGCCTGCGGCCCGGATATTGAGGTCGCCGGAGGAAAATGGGTGGCCAACAATGACACCTTCTCGAACGCCCACATCGACGGCAACCTGGTCACCGCCCCGGCCTGGCCGGCCCACCCCGAGTGGATGCGCAAGTTCCTCTCCGTCCTGGGGTCGACCATTGAACCCTGAATTCACAAAGCGCAGAGGCTGCAGACGGCCTTCACCTGCAGTCAGAATATTCCCCTTTCCGGCAACGGTTCCGGCATGAAACGATTCATCCCCCTGCTGCTCATCGCCCTGCTGCTCTCCTCCTGCGGCCTCACCGGTCAAAAAAGGCGGGTCTACTACCAGCCGTCCACCGCCGTCAGCCTTGCCGACAGCAGGCAGGTCAAACAGGCCTTGCGCAGCCACTATGCGCGCTGGCAGGGAACGCCCTACCGACCGGGAGGGATGGGGACAAAGGGAGTGGACTGTTCGGGATTCACCCTGCTCACCTACCGGCAGATCTTCGGCCTCAACCCGGGAAGGAGCACGGAAGACCAGCTCCGTCAGGGCATGCCGGTTGACATGGACGCCCTCAGACCGGGTGATCTGGTCTTTTTCAAGACCGGATTTTTCAAAAAACATGTCGGGGTCTACCTCGACCAAGGCCTCTTCCTGCACGCCTCGGCCAGCAAAGGCGTCACCGTCTCCACCCTGAATCTGGCATACTGGCGTAGAAATTTCTGGACGGCCAGGAGGTTCGGAGGCTGACTTGCCGACCGACCTGCGGACGTTTTCCATCGTAAAGACCTTAAGCCGTCCTCTTGCGGATCTCCTCGAGGTCGAGGGCGGCCTTGGTAATCCGGAACAGCTCCCGGTAGTGGACCCTGTTCCTGGTCTTGACATACTGGTAGGCCGCCTTGCGAACGGTCTCTTCATCCAGCCCCTGATACCGTTTCACAACATCGGCGATAATCGGGCTTTCCCAGTCGGGCTCCCAGTCAATATGCTGCATCTGGCAGGACTTCTGGTCCTCGATCGCCTCGTTGATGATCGTATCCCGGAGTCGTTCCGCTTCATGGAAGATATTGTCCTCCTGCAGATGCGAGCCCTTTCTCTCCGAGAGAAAATCATAGATGGGCTCGAGGGCTTCCTGGCGCATGACCTTGGCCAGGTGCTTGACCTGCCGTTTGCGGCTGCCGCCCTTCAACTCCCGGATAGCCACGATCTCTTTCTTGATTTCCTCGCTGCCGGGAAATTTTGCCAGATCCTTGTTCGTCAGTTCGGCCAGTTCGGCAGCCGTTTCTTCGATTCTCTTCAGCCTGCGCTTCTGTTCCGACCTGCTGATGATTTCCGTCATCGTATCTCCATTGTCCCAGCTGTATTGCCGTGTTTCCGGTGTTGTCCACCGTTTTTTTTGTAAACTGTCAGTTCTCGATCCGCACCAGGGATGGGTCGTAGATCGCCGGGGCCTGGTAACCGAGGAGGTTGCAGATGGTCGCCGCCACATTCGAGAGGCCGGGGCTGTCGCAGCCGCTCGCCACGAAACGGTTGCGGCCGTTGTAATTCTTGATGATGCAGGGCACCGGATTGAGGGTGTGGGCGACCATCGGCGTGCGGTTGCCCTTCTTCTCGGTCCACATGCAGTCGGCATTGCCGTGATCGGCGGTGATCAGCGCGATGCCGCCGGCCTTCTCGACCGCGGCGAGCAGCCTCTTCAGACAGAGATCGACGGTCTCGACGGCGATGCGGATCGCCAGCGGCTTACCGGTGTGGCCGACCATATCGCCGTTGGCGAGGTTGAGGCGAATAAATTTGTGGTTGCCGGAGGCTATGGCCTCGACCACCTTGTCGGTGATCTCCGCCGCCTTCATCCAGGGTCTCAGATCGAAGTTCAGCCGGTCCGAAGGCACCTCTTCATACTGCTCAAGCGCTCTATCTATATAGCCGGACTTGTTGCCGTTCCAGAAGTAGGTCACATGCCCGAACTTCTGGGTCTCGGAGATGGCGTAGGAGCTGACGCCGGCGGCACAGAGGTACTCGCCCAGGGTCCGGTCGATGGCCGGCGGTTCCACCAGGTATTTCTTCGGAATCATGGCGTCGCCGTCATACTGCATGAGACCGGCGTAGACCACGTCCGGATGGCGTATGCGTTCGAATTCGCAGAAGTCTTTCTCCTCAAAGGCCCGGGAGATCTCGATGGCCCGGTCGCCCCGGAAATTGAAGAAGATCACAGCATCGCCGTCATCTATGGTGCCGACGGGACGGTCATCCTCGGTGATGACAAAACTGGCCATGTACTGGTCGGTCATTTCCGGGTCTTCCCGGTAATAGGTCAAAATCGCCTCGGCGGCCGATGAAAACCACCGGCTGATACCCAGGACATGGGCCCGCCAACCGTTTTCCACAACCGGCCAGTTGGCGCCGTAGCGGTCCATGGTGGTGACCATGCGGCCGCCGCCTGAAGCGATCCGGTAATCGAGGCCGCCGGCGGAGATGGCGGCGAGATGCTCCTGAAGCGGCACGATATACTCGAGGGCGCTCTTCTCCCCGACATCCCGGCCGTCGAGCAGGGCATGAACCCGGACCCTCATGATACCCTCCACGGCACACCGGTCGACGAGGGCGTAGAGCTGCCCGATATGGCTGTGGACATTGCCGTCCGAGACCAGGCCGATGAAATGGATGATGCCGCCCTGCCGCGCCCGGCCCAGAATCTCGTTCCAGGTTCTGCCGGTGAAGATCGCGCCGCTGTGGATCGCCTCGTTGACCAGTCTCGCCCCCTGGGCGAAAACTCGCCCGGCCCCCAGGGCATTATGGCCGACCTCGGAGTTACCCATATCATCATCGGAGGGCAGGCCGACCGCCTTGCCGTGGGCCTGCAGCCGCAACATCAGTCGTTCCTGCATCAGCAGGTCGAGGGTCGGGGTATAGGCGACATGCACTCCGTCGCTCTCATCGTGCGGTCCGATACCGATCCCGTCCATGATGACGGTCACCACAGGGCCCGAAAAAGCAGTGTAGCCGGGAAGAGATTTCAGCTCCAGATCTGTCATTTTCCCTCCTTTCAGGGAAGTTTATTACCAGTAGTGCCCATCTTTCATGTTTATCGGGGCCGCTTTATTTGCTATAATAGAACATTATACTTCACCTCAATCGCTGTCCAGCAAGGTAAGACATAGCGGCAGAACCTGCAACCGGCGAAACCGTCGTTTAATAATAACTTCAATATTGCATGATAGAGACCGGCATTTTCAGCCGTAACGAATTGGTCAGCTATGACATGGCCTTTTCGTAACGGTTTCCCTATTCATCGCACAAGGCATCCATGGATCTCCAGCCACAGACTCTTCCGACCATCGAACTGTTTGCAGCGCCGGGCACAGCCCCGGTGTTCGCCACCGTCCTCCAGGCAGGCGTCCATATCGCAGCCTCTTCAGGAGAGAACCTCGCCTCATTTCTCGGCAGACTCCCCGGCTTCACTCGAGAGTACATCATCGATGATATCCAGACTATCTTCCTGAACGGCACCGCCGTCGATGATCTCCAGACCCCGCTGACCGGCGGTAATCCGGTCCTGGCCCTGTCGGCCGCGATGCCGGGTCTGGCCGGAGCCATCTTCCGGAAGAACAGTTTTCATGCCGCCCTGCGCACCGCCGTCAGCGACAAACAGACAGCCGGTCGGGACCAGGAGAGCGTCACTGTCACCCTCAAGCTCTTCAACAGCATCGCCAAGGACCGGGGGCCTGCCCTGCTGGCCGGGGGGGTTCGGATCGACACCGGCAGCCTGCTGAGTTTTTTCATGACCCGCCCGGTCCTCCTGTCCAACCTCAGCCATATCAACATCGACGGCAAGGGTTACGGACCAGAAGCATTGCCAGGCTATCTCGAAGTGGGCGGACAACTCAACCTCGTGGTCAAAGAGGTCGGCCATGGCTGAGACCACCCGCGACATGTTGGGCCGTACCGGTCTCATACAGGTCGACGAAGCCCTGCGGATCCTCCTTGGCCATCTCCAGCACTACAGCCCGGAGCAGCAGATACTTCCCCTGCCGGAGGCCCTGGACCGGGTTCTGGCCGCTCCGGTTCTCTCGCCTGAGGACCTGCCCGCCCATCCCCGTTCGACCATGGACGGTTTTGCGGTCCGGGCAGCCGACACCTTCGGGGCCAGTGAATCGATGCCCGGCTATCTGCGGATCACAGGCGAGGTCCGTATGGGCGAGGCCCCGCAGGGTGAGGTAGAAAACGGGACATGTCAGCGCATCGCCACCGGCGGCCTCCTGCCCGCGGGCGCCGATGCCGTCGTCATGCTCGAACACACGGTGCCGGTCGATGACAGCCTGGTCGAGGTGGTCAAGGGCATCGGCAGCGGCAGCAACATCATCGGCCGGGGTGAAGATATTGCCGCAGGAGCCCTGGCCCTGCCAGCCGGGCATCTCCTGCGCCCCCAGGACCTCGGCCTGCTCGCCGGGATCGGCATCACCGAGGTACCCGTCACCCGCACGGTCTCGGTCGGCATCATCTCGACCGGCGACGAGATCATCCCCTACAGCGAGGTTCCGCCGGCCGGCAAGATCCGCGATATCAACGCCATCGCCCTGGCCGGCCTGGTCCGCCGCAGCCAGGCCCGGCCCGTCGATTACGGCATTGTCTCGGACCGCAAGGAGATCTTCATGCCGGTCCTGGAGCGGGCGGTGCAGGAAAACGACATCGTCCTCTTCTCCGGCGGCAGTTCGGTCGGCGTCCGCGACCTCGGCGAGCAGGCCATCGCCGACCTGGGTCCGCCCGGCATTCTCGTCCACGGCGTCGCCCTGAAACCCGGCAAACCTGTGATCATCGGTCTCAGCGGCCAGGTCCCGGTCTTCGGCCTGCCCGGCCACCCGGTATCGGCAATGGCCTGTTTCGACCTCTTTGTCCGGCCGGCCATCGACAGGCTCTCGGGTAGGACTACCGGCCACCTGCCCGAGTCCTCGATCGTCGCCCGCCTCGACCGCAATATCAATTCGGCCGCCGGCAGGCGCGACCTGATCCGGGTCCGGCTCAGGCAGCAGGACAACATCTGGGTCGCCGAACCCGTATTGGGCAAATCCGGTTCAATCTCCACCCTGGCGCGGGCCCACGGCTACTTCACCATTCCCGAGAGCAGCCAGGGCACAAGCCAGGGAACACTCATCACGGTCTATCTCTACTCATGAACACCCGAAATATCTATCTTGACAATAAACCCCTGGCCGAGGCCCGGGCAATCTGGCATGAGGCCCTCGCCCGGCACGGTTTCTTCACCAGAAAACCGCAGGAGACGATCGCCGTCGACGACGGTCTCGGCAGAATCCTGGCCAGGCCGGTCTTCGCCCTCAGGTCCTCGCCGGCCTACAATGCCGCCGCCATGGATGGCATAGCGGTGCACTTTCTCGATCTCGCCCAGGCTAACGAGGCCAACCCGGTCCGGCTCAAGCGGGACCGTTTCAGGCCGGTCAATACCGGCAACGCCATCCCCGAAGGCCTTAATGCCGTTGTGATGATCGAGGACGTGCACTACGTCAGCGACACCGAGGTGGAACTCATCCAACCGGCCACCCCCTGGCAGCATGTCCGCACCATCGGCGAGGATATCGTCGCCACCGAGCTCATCCTGCCGGAAGGCCACCGGATGCGCCCCATCGACCAGGGGGCGATGCTCGCCACCGGGGTGACCGAGGTCGAGGTGCAGTGCCCGCCGAAGGCGGTGGTCATCCCCACCGGCAGCGAACTGATCCAGCCGGGCCAGCCGGGCCTGCCCGGTCAGATCATTGAATTCAATACGCGCATCCTGGCCGGTTATCTCAACGAGTGGGGGGCCATCGCCGGCCGGAGCACCCCGGTCGCCGACGATCCCCGCCTGCTCAGGGAGGCCATCCTGCAAGCGGCCGCGGACAACGATATCGTCGTGCTCAACGCCGGAGCCTCGGCGGGCACCCGGGATTATACCTCCCAGGTGCTGGCGGAGGTCGGCGAGGTGGTTGTCCACGGTGTCGCGATCAAACCCGGCAAACCGGTCATCCTGGCCCTGGTGGGCGATACCCCGGTGATTGGCCTGCCCGGCTACCCGGTCTCCGCCGTGTTGACCATGCGCCTCTTCGTCCGCGAGATGATCGCCTCGTTTCTCGGCCGGGAAAAACCCCTGATCCAGGACACTGAAGCCACCATCTCCCGGCCGGTTCATTCGGCCATGGGCGTGGACGAATTCGTCAGGGTGACGCTCGGCCGCGTCGGCGATAATTTGATGGCCACCCCGGCCGGCCAGGGTGCGGGGGCCGTCATGTCGCTGGTGCGGGCCGACGGCCTGCTCACCATTCCCGCCGGCAAGGAAGGCATCGGCGCCGGCGAAAAGGTCCGGATCGAACTGCTGCGTCCGCAGACCGAGGTCGATGCAACCCTGGTCTGCATCGGCAGTCATGACAATATCCTCGATCTGCTCGCCAATCAACTCCATACTCAGCGGCCGCTTATCCGCATCTCCTCGGCCCACGTCGGCTCGATGGGCGGCATCATGGCGATCAGGCGCGGCGAGGCCCATATCGCCGGCACACACCTCCTTGACGAGGCCACCGGCGAGTACAACATTTCATATATAAAGCGATTCCTGCCCGAGGTGCCGTTGCAGCTGGTCAACCTCTGCTACCGGGAACAGGGACTGTTGGTGGCCAAGGGCAATCCGAAAAACATCCGGAGCTTCGCCGATATCGCCGAACAAGGCCATATCTTCATCAACCGCCAGGGCGGGGCCGGGACCAGGCTGCTGACCGACAAGACTCTCGCCGACCTGAAGATCGACCGGGCCCGGATCCAGGGCTATCAGCATGAAGAGTACACCCATATGAGCGTAGCCGCGGCCGTTGCCAGCGGCAGCGTCGATACCGGCATGGGCATCCGGGCGGCTGCGGTGGCCCTCGGTCTCGATTTTGTACCCGTGGCGGAGGAGCGCTACGATCTCATTATCCCCAAACAGTTCCTCGAAGACAGCAAGGTTGCCAGTGTTCTCAAACTGATCCGGACCAATACCGATTTTCACAAAAAGATCCTGGCGCTCGGCGGTTATGAACTGCGGGACTGCGGCAGGGTGATGTATCAACAGGACTGAAGCTATCCGTGCCGGCGACGATATCCGGCAGACGTTACCTGGAAATAACAGTAATTTTGCCCGCATTCGGGCGTATGTTCAAAAAAAATGACAAGGAGAATGCCATGTCTGAGAAAATCTTTCGCGTGAATATGACCGATCTCACCACCTCGGTGGAAGAGATCCCCGCTGCCTGGGCTGCTTACGGCGGCCGGGGCCTGACCTCCACCATTGTGGCCGCGGAGGTCGAACCGACCTGCCATCCCCTCGGTCCGAAAAACAAGCTGGTCTTCGCTCCCGGCCTGCTCTCCGGTACCGTCGCCGCCAACTCCGGGCGTATCTCGATCGGCGGCAAGAGTCCCTTGACCGGCACCATCAAGGAGGCCAATTCCGGCGGCTCATCGGCCCAGTTCTTGGCCCGCTGCGGCTGCAAGGCCCTGATTCTTGAAGGCCAGCCCAAAGGCGATACCTGGTACAACCTGATGGTCACCCCCCAGGGCGTAACCATCAACGAGGAGAAAGAACTGGTCGGTAAAGGCAACTTTGCCGTGGCCGAAGCCCTGGCCACCCGCCTGCCCGGCAAACTGGGGGTCATCACCATCGGCCCGGCCGGTGAGATGAAAATGTGCGCCGCCAACATCTCCAGCAAAGACCCGGATGGCGGCATGCGTTCCAGCGGCCGTGGCGGACTTGGCGCCGTCATGGGCTCGAAGAAAGTCAAATTCATCGCCATCGATCCGCAGGACGGCAAGGTGGCGATCGCCGAGCCCGAAAATTTCAAGGAGGCCAACAGGGTCTTCGCCAAGGCCCTCGTCAATCATCCCGTCTGCAAGGCCCTCGGTCAGTACGGCACCAACGTCCTCGTCAATATCATCAACGAGGCCGGCGGCCTGCCGACCAGGAACTTCACCCTGGGCCAGTTCGAAGGCCACGAGAAGATCTCCGGCGAGACCATGCACGACACGATCCTGGCGCGCGGCGGCAAGGTCAAGCACAACTGCCATCCGGGCTGCGTCATCCAGTGCTCGCAGATCTATAACGACGCCGCCGGCAACAAAATGACCTCAGGCTTCGAGTACGAGTCGATCTGGGCCATGGGCGCCGGAGCCGCTGTCGACAATCTCGATCTCATTGCCGAGGCCGACCGGTTGATGGACGATATCGGTGTCGACAGCATCGAGACCTCCGTCGCAATGGGTGTGGCCATGGAGGCCGGTGTCCTGCCCTTCGGCGATGGTCCCGGGGTCTGCCGCATTCTGAAGGAGGAAATCGCCAAGGGCACGGCGCTTGGCCGGATTATCGGCAACGGCGCCGGTTCGGTCGGCCGCTCCTACGGTGTGACCCGCGTGCCGGTGGTCAAGAATCAGGCCATTCCCGCCTACGATCCACGGGCCATCAAGGGCATCGGCATCACCTACGCCACCTCGACTCAGGGCGCCGATCACACCATGGGCTATACCATCGCCACCGAAATCCTGGGTGTCGGCGGCAAGATCGATCCGCTGACCAAGGAAGGCCAGGTCGAGCTTTCCCGCAACCTGCAGATCGCCACGGCGGCCATCGATTCGACCGGTATGTGTCTGTTTGTTGCCTTTGCCGCCCTCGACGATGCGACCTGCCTGCCGGCCCTGATCGACCTGCTCAATGCCCGATTCGGCATCGCGCTGACCGGTGACGATGTGGTCAATCTCGGCAAGTATATCCTGAAAACGGAGCGAGCCTTCAACATCGCCGCCGGCTTCACCAACCTTGACGATCGGCTGCCGGAATTCTTCTATACCGAACCGGTGCCGCCGCATAACGTGGTGTTCGATTTCAGCGGTGAAGAAATCGACACCTTCTGGAATTTTTAAATGCGCTTGACCGTCAAACTCTTTGCCTTTTTCCGCGACGGACGTTTCAAGGAGAAAGGCAGAGAGTACCCGGAAGGTACAAAGGTAGGCGATATCGTCGATGATCTCGGTATCGTCAGGGAGGAAGTCGGGGTCGTGATGATCAACTCACGGCAGAGCAGTCTGGACGCACCGGTTGCCGCAGAGGACGTCCTGGCGATCTTTCCGGTCATCGGTGGCGGCTGAGATGAATGCCCTGGGCGATTTCCTGGGGCAAAAGACCAGCGACGGCCATATCGCCCTGATCGATGCCCGGGCGGCAGCCGCCAGCCTGCATCTCTCTCTGGCCGAGGTCGAAGAACAGGCCCTGCTCCTCGACCTCATGCCTATCCGCTATCTGCGCAACTGCCTGAGCTGCGCGCAGCAGCTCAGGCTGCTGCGTTCCCGGGTCGGCATCATCGGCTGCGGCGGGCTCGGCGGCTCGGTGGCGGAGCTTCTCGCCCGTCTCGGGGTCGGTTACCTGCGCCTTGTCGATCCCGATGTCTTCGAGGAGCACAATCTCAACCGTCAGCGTTTCGCCACGGTCAATACCCTCGGGCAAGCGAAGGTTGAAAGCGGCCGGGCCGCGCTTCTGGCCATCAACCCGGGTATCCGGGTCGATGCCGTGCAGGCTCCCTTTGCCGAGAATGATATTCGGGCCGTCGAGGTCGTGGTCGACGGCCTCGATTCGGCCGGCAGACGCCTGCAACTTGCAGAAATCTGCCGGAGACAGGGCAGCCCCCTGGTGCACGGGGCCGTCCGGGAATGGTACGGCCAGGTCGGCATCGCCACGCCGGAAAACGACCTGCTGACCAGCCTCTACCCCCTCTCGCCAAAGACCTCCGACGATGAGCCTGCACCGAAGGTCATCGCTCCCACCGTTTCGGCGATCTCCAGCCTGCAGGCGGCCGAAACCTGCAAACTCCTGCTCGGCATACCTTCGCCCTTGACAGACCACTGGCTGAGCTGCAACCTGCTCGCCAGCGAATACGAGCATATCCCGGGTTGATTCACCCTCCTGACAAATAGCCATTGCCCGTACCAGTCACCTTCTGTTACATTCTCTTATTTTACGCATTCACTGTATTCCCAGCCAGGGGGGTAGGATGGATACATTGCGGGCCGCCATCATCGACTGCAGGATTTCCGCAACCGATGACGATGATTTTATCGAAAGGCTGAACCTGCTGCGGCAGGATCACGGGCCAATGGTCTGCAAGGTCATCATGCAGACCCTGACCAGCCTGGACATACCGCGCGATACCGCGGTCGATTACTGGCAGAGGATTCTGCAGCACCGTGAGCAGTTGAGTCGGGTTCTCGGCAGAAAGATCGACCTGGTGACCGCGATGTGCGACTTCCTGCGTTCCGAGACCACCTGCCTTTTCAATCCGCGCCTGGTCGACGTCGGCACCTTCGAGCGGGTTATCAACGAAACCATGTTTGACGGTCTCACCAGTCTCTTCAACCGTCTGTACTTCGACGAGGCCTTCGAACACCAGGTGTCACTGGCCAAACGCTATGACACCGCTCTCTCGATCCTCTTCATCGACGTCGACGACTTCAAGGACATCAACGACACCTTCGGTCATATCGTCGGTGATGCGGCCCTGCAACGGATCGGCGCCATCATCAAAAAGGCCAAGCGCGACAGCGACATCGCCGCCCGTTTCGGCGGCGAGGAGTTCGTCCTGCTGATGCCGCATACCGAAAACGGCAACGCCCTCATCCTCGCCGAAAGGATCCGCAAGGAGGTCGATGAGGAGGAATTCCCGGCCCACGGCACTACCTATCACCTGACCATCAGCGGCGGACTGGCCTCCTTTCCCCTCAACGCCACCGAAGCCAATACCCTTCTGCACCAGGCCGACAGCGCCACCTATCTGGCCAAGGGCGCCGGCAAGAACACCATCTCCCTCTACAAAAAGGACAAGAGGAGATATCTCCGGGTCAAACTCAACCAGCCGGTGCTCATCAAGGAACTGGGCTTCGCCGATTCGCAGACCTATACAGGCACGAGCAGAGATATCTGCATCGGCGGCATCCTTATTGAAATCGCCACCCCGCTGCCGATCGGCGCCCATATCCAGGTGAGCGTGCCGATCAGCCCCGAGGCCCCTCTTCTGCTCATCGGCACTATTGTCAGGATCGAGTCTCTCGGCGAAAAGGGCTATGAGATCGGCATGGCTATCTCCTTCAAGGAAATGGAAAAGATCGCCAACACCGAGATCGCCCATTTTCTCAAGGAAAGAGTCTGAGCGCTGTCCCTGCCGCATCCCTGTTCGGCAGGGGGATTTCCCTGGTAACCCGCCCAAAAATATCCGCCCCGGTGATTTTTCCTGTTTTTTCCCGGTTGCAGCTGATAGCATAAAATTGCAGTACAGGCCTTTTGCACCTCATAGTTTTTCCAACTTTGACAAGGAGGGATATCCATGGCAACAAGTGTTTACAAGATCATCGAACTCGTAGGAACCAGCGAAAAATCCTGGGAAGATGCAGCCCGCAACGCCGTCGAGACGGCAGCCAAATCCCTGAAAGATCTGCGCATCGCTGAAATCGGCAAACTTGACATGCAGATCAACAAGGGCAAGATCAGCACCTACCGGGCAAGGGTTATGGTGTCCTTCAAATACAAGAGTGACGATAAGGATAAGTAAATCCGGACTGTCTGTCTCGCCGCTGTATCCCGGATCATGAGCAAAAATGAAGGCCGGTCCGCTTTTGGACTGGCCTTCATTTTTGCAGATGGTATTCTAGCCCGGCATTTTCCACCGTTTCAACGTGCAGGGATTTCTCTCAGAGGGGGAAGGCAGACCATGAAAACGATGCAGGTACGGATTGAAGGCAGAGTGCAGGGGGTCTATTTCCGTGACTATACCAGGCGCGAGGCCCTGGCCCAGGGCGTCGACGGCTGGGTTCGCAACTGCCCGGACGGCAGTGTCGAGGCGGTCGTCAGCGGCCCCGAGAAGGCGGTTACCGCCATGCTCGACTGGTTCCAGGTCGGTTCGCCGCATGCCCGGGTCCTGGCCGTGAAGGTCAAGGAAATCATCCCGCCCCAGCAATTCCAGGGCTTTCAGGTCCGCCACTGATTCCCCATGCTCCTCGACATCAGCAATCTCAGCACCTGGATCACCATCGAGACGGAAGAGGGCCTTGAACGCCGCCTCCTCCTCGACAAGGTCTCTCTCACCCTTGAGCGGGGGATGACGACCGCCCTGGTCGGTGAATCCGGGTCCGGCAAATCAGTCACCGCCCTCTCCATCCTCCGCCTCCTCGAAGAAAGCAGCCAGGTCACACACAGCGGTTCGATTCTCTTTGAGGACCGGGATCTGCTCACCCTCGGCCGCGACGAGATCAGGGGTATCCGCGGCAACCGCATCGCCATGATCTTCCAGGAACCGATGACCTCGCTCAACCCGGTCTACACTGTCGGTAACCAGATGCTCGAACCGCTGCTGCTGCACCAGAAGATGTCGAAAAGCGAGGCGGAACGGGAGGCGGTCCGCCTCTTCGAGCGCGCCGGCATCGACGATCCCGAAGCCCGCATGCAGGTCTACCCGCACCAGCTCTCCGGCGGCCAGCGCCAGCGGGTGATGATCGCCATGGCCTTGGCCTGCCGGCCGGCCCTGCTCATCGCCGATGAACCGACCACCGCCCTCGATGTCACCATCCAGGCCCAGATCCTCGACCTGATCCAGGACATCCAGCAGGAATTCGGCATGGCCCTGCTGCTCATCACCCATGACCTGGCGATGGTGCGCAGAATCGCCGACAAGATCTCGATCATGAAGGACGGGCAAATCATTGAACACGGCCCGACCGAACAGATCTTCAAGCGGCCGGTGCACAATTACACCCGCCACCTGATGGCCTCCATCCCGCAGGGAACTGCGGAGACCAAGGAAGCGGGCCCGATCCTGCTGGAAACGGCCGGCCTGAACTGCCATTTCCATCTGCATACCGGCTGGGAGGGGCTCTTCCGACGCCGGACCAAGGTCATCAAGGCCGTAGACGATGTCAGCCTGCAGCTGCACGAAGGCACCACCTGCGGCATCGTCGGCGAGTCAGGTTCGGGCAAGACCACCCTGGCCCTGGCGATCCTCAAGCTGATACGGAGCAACGGCCCGATCATCTTCGAGGGGCAGGACCTGCAGGAACTCTCGAACAGCCGGATGCGGCCGTTGCGCAGCCGCATCCAGATCGTCTTCCAGGATCCCTACTCCTCCCTGTCGCCGCGCCTGACAATCCAGGAGATCATCGAAGAGGGCCTGAAGGTCCACCGGCTCGGCGGCAACCGGCAGGAGCGTTTTGCGCTCGTCGCCTCGATCCTCAAGGACGTCGAACTGGAGCCGGAGATGGCCCATCGCTATCCCCACGAGTTCTCAGGCGGCCAGCGCCAGCGCATCGCCATTGCCCGGGCCATCGTCCTCAGGCCCCGCCTGCTCATCCTCGACGAACCGACCTCGGCCCTCGACATGACCATCCAGGCCCAGATCATCGCCCTGCTCCGCGATCTCCAACGGAAGTACCGGATGACCTATCTCTTTATCTCCCATGACCTGCGGGTGGTCCGGGCTCTGGCCGACTACGTGGCGGTCATGCAGCATGGCCGCATCATCGAGGCCGGGCCGGCCCGGCAGATCTTCTCCTCCCCCGGCCAGCCCTATACCCAGACCCTGTTCAGGGCAGCGCTGCACTGATCGGGGCGACCTCCTCTTTTATCCGAACCTTGTCGCCGGCGATATCGTCCTTGAACAGGGCATAACCCCGCTCCATGGCGCAGAAATCGCCGCACATCGTGCAGGTGTTCTCGTTCTCGGGCGTCCTGCTCCTGCGGATCTCCCTGGCCCGGTCCGGGAACATCAGCAGGTTGAAATGCTCCTCCCAGTCGCTGTCGCGGCGGGCCAGGGCCACCCGTTTCTCATGGTCGCGGCGATCGGGATACTTGGCGATATCGCCGATCCTGGTGGCCAGCCGCGTCGCCCGCACCCCCTCGCGGACGTCCTCCTCATTGGGCAGGGCCAGATGCTCGGCCGGGGTGATATAGCAGATCAGATCGGCGCCGTAACGGGCGGCGCTGGCGGCCCCGATCGCCGCCGTAATATGGTCGTAACCGGCCCCGGAATCGGCCGGCAACGGCCCCAGCACATAATAGGGGGCGCCGCCGCTCATCCGTTTTTCGAGCATGACATTGCCTTCGATCTCGTCGAGCGGCACATGGCCCGGTCCTTCCACCATCATCTGACAGCCCATCTCCCGACCCAGTTCGGCCAATTCGCAGTTGATGATCATCTCGGCCATCTGGGCCCGGTCGTGGCTGTCGTGAATGGCCCCGGCCCGGATGCCGTTGCCGAGCGACAGGACCGAATCGTACTTCTTCATCAATTCGCAGACCCGGTCGAACTGCTCGTAGAGCGGGTTTTCCCGGTTATGGTACTCCATCCACGAGACCATGAAGGTGCCGCCCTTCGAAACCAGCCCGCCGTAGCGAAACCCCTGTTTTTTCAGGCGCTCGATCGAGAAACGGTTGATCCCGCAGTGGATGGCCATGAAGGATATGCCGTCGGCCAGCTGGCGCTCGATGATCTCAAAGAGATACTCGCTGTCGAGTTTATTGGGATTATGATATTTCCGCGCCGCCTCGGCAAAGGCCTGGTAGAGCGGCACCGTACCCACCGGCAGGCTGCAGCCGGCCAGGACCTCACGGCGTACCCGGTCAAGATCGCCACCGGTGGAGAGCTCCATCAGCGTGTCCGCCCCTTCCTCCTCCGCCGCCCTGGCCTTGCGCAGTTCCAGTTCGATCAGGGAGATGTCCGACGAGGTGCCGATCGAGGCGTTGACCTTGGTCCGCAGACCGAGGCCGATACCGACCACCGCCTGCTTTCGTCCGGGATTGCAGGGAATGACGATATGGCCTTGAGCCACCCGCTGGCGGATGGTCTCCGACGGTATCCCTTCCGCCTTCGCCACCTGCTGCATCTCCATGGTAAGTTGTCCTAGTCGCGCCAATTCAATCTGGGTCTGCATACTGCCTCCATTGAGGGAAATCAGGGTCCGGCGGGCAAAAAAAAGTCCGTGCCGCATCAGAGGACGCGGCACGGACTTTTTACGGACGGAAAAGTCGTTTTTCTCCCAGGCAGGTCTTCTGACTCACGGATCATCCCAGGACCACGCCTTCCCATGGCGTTCTTCGTTCTCCGAAGCACCCCGCAGTGGCATCATGCAGCCCTCGTCCCCGCTTACAGCGCTGGCCCAACGTTACGGATTTGCACCGTATTCCCTTTTCACCGCCTGCAGAGAGCAGGGCGGCACCTGGAAGGGTATAAACAATAGTGCTGATTCTACCCAAGGTCGGAGAGAAAGTAAAGGGCCTCCATCGCCTTGCCATTCCCACTGGTCAGGCCCTGTTCACATCCACTCGATGACGGATGAATTGATTTGCAAGGCGCGTATGCATCCGCTATCCTTTTCTGCAGACCTATGCGAATCGCAACAGCCAGACTGACCCGATTCACTTGTGCGCCGCAGGCCCACGGGTGAGGTGGCGTCTGGACCATCCATGGACGACTGTTCACTACGGGGGAAGATAGCCCGGCTGGTGAGGTCCTTCCTCTGTCGAGAAATTCCGTTTGATATTGGCAACTTTCCTCAATTACCAATCGAACTATGAGCCGTTTCCTTGCACAAAATCAAGTCGTACTGGACAGACACACAGGTCTGATGTGGACAAGGGATGCCTCTTTGGCTGAATTTTCCCTGACCTGGAATGAGGCCCTGCAGGTCATCAAGGAACTGAACCGGTCGCGGTTTTCCGGGTATGGCGACTGGAAACTTCCGAACCGCAGGGAGTTGTTCAGTTTGATGAGCCATGAGACGATCAATCCGAGCCTGCCGCCGAACCACCCCTTCATCCAGGTCTTTACCGGCTACTACTGGACCTCCACAAGTTGCGCCAGGCTGCCTGGCCAGGCATGGTACGTCCATCTCGGCGGGGCACGGGTCTTTAAAGGCCGTAAACAGGATTCATATATGGTCTGGCCCGTCCGCGTTGGGGAACAGGTCGACACCGGCGTCTTTCAGACCGGCCAGCGGCGATGTTATGACGGCAACGGCGCCGAAATCGATTGCCGAGATACCGGCCAGGATGGGGAATATCAGGCCGGCAGGCAGACTGATACATCCCGTTTCAGGGCCGATGCCGACAGTATCCATGACCAGGCGACGGGGCTTACCTGGTTGAGAGACGCCAAAATCAACAAGGAAATGCTGGATTGGCAGTCGGCAGGCGAGGCAATCGAGCAGATCAACAGGGAAGGCAGGTACACCTATACCGACTGGCGGCTTCCGACTATAGCCGAGCTCGAGAGTTTAACCGACCTGAGCCGTCATTCGCCGGCCCTGCCGGCCGGCAATCCGTTTATCAATGTCGAGGATTTCTACTGGTCTTCAACAACAAGCCGGTACGACAACCGCTATGCATGGGCCCTCTATATGAGAGACGGGGCCGTCGGCGTCGGCTACAAACCGCTCCCGGAATTCTATCTCTGGCCGGTACGCAGGACCACCGCCTGATCCAGACCGAAAAACCCTCCTGCCGGCAGTGACTGGTTCGCCGATGTCGGCCGTCGGTAAATAAGGGACACTCCCCATTTTTCTATTGACCCCGATCTCCTCCTGTAGTATCGGACGGGTATATCTTTTTCCTGTAAATAAAAACATATCCAGCGCATCTTCGGCGAGAAAGGAGAGGAAGTGCCGCCTCGAAATCATGCATGAACCGGATCAAACTGCGCCGCTATGGTTCCATTCTTCTGTTTCCAGCCTCAGCGTCTGTTGTCCTGCTTTCGCTGAAAGCACCGATCAACCCGCGGGCCTTTCTGGCCGGCATATCTTTTGGCGACCAGGCCCAGTTCTTTCGCAGAGCGGCCCTGCCCGAGGGCTTTCCGGATTATCGGCTGATGGAGGAAGAGGTGAAATGACATGCTCCCCCTGATTGTCTTCGCCAAGACACCGATCCCCGGTTTTGCCAAGAGCAGGATTGCCGCCCGGGCCGGCACGGAACAGGCGGACCTGATCTATCTGGAACTGCTGGCGGCAACTTCTCGGTCGGTCTCGGGCTTTTGGCATCACGTGGCCTTTACCGGTACCGATGAGCCGGCCGAACTGCAGGAGTTTTTCCCCTTGGCCCGTTCATTTTTCCGCCAGACCGGGGCTACTCTCGGCGAACGGCTGCACCACGCCTTCAGCCTGATGTACGGGCAGAAAGCCGCAGCCGCAATCGCCATCGGCTGCGATTGCCCATATCTCACCCGGGACCAGTTCCGCCTGGCCATCCACCGCCTGCAGGA
>JANMSX010000122.1:0-1665 GCA_031389785.1 Desulfobulbaceae bacterium
CGAGGATCCTGATGTGGTATTTAGTTTCCATGACCCCCAGGAACAGCCGCAGGTAATCGGTCGCCACCTGATGGCCGAAACCGCGGCTGCCGCAGTGGAACATGATGACCACCTGGTTGGGGATACGGATGCCGAAGGCCCGAGCGAGATGCGGGTCGATGATGTTTTCCGGTCGTACTACCTGGATCTCCAGGTAATGATTGCCCGAGCCCAGGGTTCCCAGCTGCTTGTAGCCCCTTTCTACCGCCCGGTCGCTGACCTTATCGCTGTCGGCGCCGGCGATGCGACCGCCCTCCTCGGTCGCCAGCAGATCCTCCGGCAGGCCGTAACCCCTGGCAATGGCCCACTCGGCGCCCTGTTCGATAACTTCGCGAAATTCGCTGCGGGAGACCCGGACAAAACCCTGGCAGCCGACCCCGGTCGGTACCCGCTCGAACAGCCGGTCGACCAGCTGGCGGAGATACGGCTTGATCTCTTCATACTGCAGGTTGGTGGTCACCAGCCGCATGCCGCAGTTGATGTCGAAACCGATGCCGCCCGGCGAGATCACCCCGATCTCGGCATCCATGGCCGCCACGCCGCCGATGGGAAAACCGTAGCCCCAATGCCCATCCGGCATGCAGTAGGCGTATTTGACGATGCCGGGCAAGGTGGCGACGTTGGTCACCTGATCGAAGACCCCTTCATCCATCTGGGCGAGCAGGTTTTCCGTCGCGATAATGCGGGCCGGAACCCGCATTCCTTTCTTGTAGGTCACGGGAAGTTCCCAGACCGTGTCGGAAATCTTGATTATCCCGGCAGGAACATTCATCGTCTTACCTCCCTGAGATATGGGCCTCGCCGCGGTTTTGCCGGGCAAGAGGGGCATGGACGGGCAACCCCTACAGGAGATGCTAACCATGATAGCCGGGGGATACAAGCCGGGAGACGGGGAAGCGCAACAGGCGGAATCGAAGTCAGGCCGCAGGAAGAAGACGGTGCCGGCCGAAACAGGTTCTGCCCGTGCTGCCGATCAGAAACGGGGTGATCGTGGCCGAGGAGGACTACACCATCCGCTGCGTGATCTGCGACCACCACACTCCGTCGATTGCCTACAGCTGCGAGTTCGGCCAGGAGATCAGGGTGCGCAAGGAGCGGCTGGCGGCGGCCTGTCTGGCCCCCGGCCCCTGGCTCGGCAGGTTGAAGCAGTGCGTGGCCGCCGCCAGCCCCGAGGCACGGATCGAGCTGCCAGGCGGCGGCAGCTCGAGCGCCGGGGAACTGATCCGGGAGCTGCTCATCGTTCGATCCGGGAAGAAACTGGCCTATGTCACCGACCTGGCCGATACCCCGGAGAATTGCCGCAAGGTGACCGAACTGGCCCGCTCGGCGCATACCCTGTTCTGCGAGGCAACCTTCATGGAGGCGGACCGGGACAAGGCCCTGGCCTCCCAGCATCTCACCACCCTGGCGGCCATCCGCATCGCCCGGGAGGCCGGGGTGGAGCGGCTGGCGCCCTTCCATTTCTCCAAACGCTACGAGCGGGCTCCGGCCGCCATCTACGAGGAGCTGCTGGCCGCGGCGGGGCCGCTGCGGCTTCTCGGCCATTTCGGATAATTGCCGAAATATTGTCGGAAGGCCGTGAGCCGGCACCCCGGATCGATGGGACGTGGCGGCAGTCATGTCTCT
>JANMSX010000056.1:0-92029 GCA_031389785.1 Desulfobulbaceae bacterium
TGCAATAATCGAATGTTCGCTGTTCTGCATATCATCCGGATTGGAAGGGTTCACAATTTTTGGAGAACTTCATATGATGCAAATCCCTGGTGTAGTCCCGGTACGTTTCGAGGCGTGCCTTGAAATTGCCAGGCCGAACCTAAACAAATTTGGTATCTGCCTTAGCTTCAAATATCTACTGTCAAGGTTCATTTTTGAGCTATAACCGGACACAATGAAGGTTGCTTTTTGGAAGATAAATTGGCTGAAAGAGACGGGGAGTGAAAGGTTTTAGAATAAACAAAAAAGTCGGTAAGCAGTCGGTAATTCAAGATTTATGTAGTGTAACGTATCGTAATTACAATTAAAGAAGCCCTGGGGTTTCTGGTTCGACTCCCGCCGCCCCACCACAAAGTTAGGCCGATAGGTGAATTCCATCAAAGGAACAACCACTTATCGGACTTTCTTCGTTTGCATTTTTCGACAACTTGTCGATTGGTACATCAAAACCGAAATTTTGGCACATCATACGCCGAAATTTGGTACATCCCCCTCACTTATTTACTTTGTATCTCATCGTAATACTGTACTATTTTCACAATGCGGTTTACCATACTTCAAGGAAGTTAAAACGCAAACCTTTGATATGGTATTTCAGCGATGAGAACAGCCTCACCACCAACAACGCCAAACTATCTATTCTTGAACGGCTTCGGCACATACTATTTTAGGATTGCGATACCACGCAAACTGAGAGATACTATCAAAAAATACGAGATAAGGCGCACCCTCAAGACCAAGAGCTATTCTGTCGCCGTCAAAAAGGCCCGTAAATTGGCAGTAATGGCCGAAACGCTTTTCCAAAAAGACAATATGACCGAGAAAGAGCTAAATGAGCTTTTGTTGATTTCCACTCAAATAGAAAAGGCAGAATCAAATGAATGACTCTGCCTTTGGTGTAAAGCAATTTTGAGGTAGATAGATATTGCGATATCAGCAGGCTTTCTTTCTTCTGCGTGCTGCTGCAAGTCCAGCTATTCCGGTACCGAAGAGGAGCATGGTGGCCGGTTCGGGAACTGGAGCGGTGGTACCATCTGGAACATACTGAAAATCATCTATAATAACCCAATCATAGCCTCCGGTAGTAGTAAAAAAGGCCTTGGCAATATTCGAATTGCTAGCGCCATAGAATTCGCGATAAGTAGCCCCGGAATCGCCGCCGAGAAATGTTATGGTTTCAAGTCGGGCATTTGATTCGTTATAAAGACTGACATTCCAGCTCGGATTAGCAGCACCCCAATTCATACCAAAAGCTGATACCGTTGTAGAGAAATCTATGGTAAACGAGCTGGGATCGTTCAAATCTCTCGTTGTCAAAGTCTGTCCACTTCCATTCCAATCAGAACCGCCTTCTCCGAATGGTGCAATTTTAAGTAATCCATTCGTTGTTGAAAATGTAACATCTCCAAAAGTAAAGCTTGTCCCGTTTTGAGTAGATGTGCCTTCAAAATTGATGAGCAAGCTTCCGGTGAGAGCAGAATCCCCGCTTGACGTAATTAATGTTGCCTCAGCCATCCCAACCATTGCAAACACAAACACTCCAACTGCAAATCCTGTAAAAAGCTTTGTCTTCATACCCTCTTCTCCCTTTTTAAGATGATGTTTTGTCGATCACTTCTACATGTGAAGACATGAGAAGCAATGCAAAATAAATGCCATTACAGTAAAAACCGCCAAAGGCACCAAAACGTCAGGTGGAATTGGAAAAACATGGTTTTTCTATATCGTTAAACTTCAATATTTCCGGAAAACATGTCCGTAAATCCGGAAAATAGCGTTTTCTTGCCTTCCTTTTACCATCAAATCGGTTTGCCATTTATGAAGATCTTATTACCGGTAGAGGTGTCTCAATGATAATTTACCCTTATGGCACACATCCTGTCCAGCAATGGCACATTCGACAACTTGTCGAATGACAATAACTACACAGATACAGTATCATAAATAATTATCCGCCAACACATCTAACTCCCGCCGCCTCCACCAAGTTACAAAAGACAAGCCCGCCCGACAACCGTGTTAGGTTGCTGGGCGGGCTTTCTTTTTCAATTTGGGATCATCCGACTAACCCGGATGAACCTAAAAACAAAAAGAAGGAGCAGATGATTAATTCCCCGCGATAGCCTTGGACTGACTACTGTATAGCTCCATCCTTTCCCAAGGTTTCCATCCATACCCCTCATGATAATAATGACCTTCCGGATATAATTGATCACAAATAGGATGAATGGAGATGTGCAGCCCTGTATAATCACTTGTCAAATGGGGAAACTAAGAGATCTGTAAATTGAGAAAACGGCGAAAAGATACCCTGTCGCAGGCAGGAGGAGCACAAAATCATTAACCATATGTCCATAAGAAAGACAAACAGTCCATACAAGATGTCATTTACAACAGGAGGCTTTTTTCTCCGAGAATCGGTGAAACTCGCTGTGATGTTTCTTAAGCTGGCCGATTGGAATGACGTTCGAGATAAGGTTCTTGCAGAGAATCTATTGCAAACAAGGACTCTCAAGGCTGGGAGAATCTAGAAGTGGCTGCACTTGGAAGTTTTCAGTAGATCCATACAATAGATTCCCAAAAGAGCATCCCAGGCTCGATCAACCAAGATGAATTTGATAGTGGGTATCCTCTATGCTTCTGTTAATCGATAGGCGACTTTGTAAGAAATATGCCTGCCGAGATCTTTCTTTATCTCATTCCATACCGGTTCTTCATGTGAGGCATCATAGGCGGCTCGTTGGGTGGCAAAGATTTTTGCTAGTCTTTGGATGATTTCTATTTCTTTCTCAGACAGAGGTTCAATAGTTGCTAGATCAGTTTTCAATATTTCATCAACAAGATCAGCATAATTATCCAGCTGCGGCCCATAGGACATGATGGCATATGTTGCACCGGTCATACTTCTTCCCAGCTCTCGATAGGCTACCAGATCGGCATACCAACAATTCTTGGCTGCAAATAAACCTTTGTCTCCTGGGATGAGGAGCTGGTAAGGAAGGTTTTTTTCATACTCTCGGTAGACCAGCTTGATTCTTCCAAGAGAGATCTCTCTATTGCCGGAATATTCATTTTCAATTTCTCTGGGGCACAAAATTTCTCGAAGAGTGGCATCGCTCGATTCTTTTTGAATGATACCGTTCTCCCAGCGCACAATGCTCATCTTTGATAAATGAGCCATATCCGCAAGCTGCTGCTGAGAAAGACCCAGCTCGACACGGCGATGCCTTATCTCTTCGCCTGTCAACAAGCCAACTTTCTTTCTGTATGCATCAGCAACGGCGTTTTGGGCCTTTGCTGTCTGTTCAACGGTTGCCCTGGTTAAATTGCACACTGGGCAAATCAAACATTCGAGCTGATAGCTGATCCTTTCACCACGGAAATCTATCTCCTTTGTGGTGGTTCCATTCAGCATCTCGCCATGGCCAAGCGGGCAGTTATTCTGTAAATTTTCCATGGTTCTCTCCTTTTCTATTCCGATGCAGTGAAACTAACATGAGGCAATCATTATATAAAGCAAACTTAAAGTACACATCAACGCTCTCAAGCAGGGTCGGTTGAACCACAAAGGCAAAGAGTTCGGTTCCCTTGATTGCTGCTTCATATGATTGTTGTGGTGGCCTGGCTCCAGCATAGTTTTCGGGTGTTGCTAGGCTTAACAGTTCTTGAAAAATAGAGCTGAATTCTTTATCAAAAGAGTAACCTAGCTCCATAGCATCAGCTAAAATCACTGCAGGCTCAAGGATAGATATCGCTCCGGAATCAAGCAATGAACCTGCCAGTCTAATTTTGTTTGAGAGCTCCTTGTGTGTTGGCCGTGGATTCATTGCTCTTTAATAGAAGAGTAACGTTTGTTACCAATAAGTCAAATATAATGAGTAACAAAATTATCTTGAGTTGAAGAATTTTCTCCATTCAAAAATGATAACACCCTGGTATATAGTGCATTTTGGTAATGTCGTGAAGGTGGCAACTGTGTTCAAGTAGATATTCGGTGAATTGGCGTAGTTATTTGAGGTAGGTGAAGATGGCAAGGAAACCCAAAGAAGGCGATGCCCTGGCCGAGTTGCTGTCAGCGGCATCACACAAAATTCTATCAAAATTGATTCTGAAGCTTGCAACAGAGTTCCCCAATATTCGGCGGGAATGTTTCGATTTTCTAAAAACCCAGGTCTCGGTTTCCGAAGCCCTTGTTAAACGCTCGGAAGGTGAAGCCGTTCTGGCTCTCTGGTTCGAACTGGCGCCAGATCTGGAAGAACTGGATATGTATGGTGGTGGCGACTACGCCACCGAGAATCATGTCACTGAAATGTTAGGCCAGATTCGAGAGCGGCTGGATTCCCAAAAGGTGGACGCCGATTCCAGACAAGAGATTCTGGATGTAGCCCTGCCGTTTATCGAGAGCGGCAATGCAGGCATGGACGACATGCTCTATGCTGTCGCCTATGCGACTTGCTATGATGATGACGATCTGCGCTCACTGGCGCAGGATTTTGAGGCAATGAATGGTGAATGGAAGACGGCTCATGCCCGCAAAATCTACCGTCGTCTCGGGGATCGGGATAAATATCTTGAGTTGCGTGCCCAGCGGATGGAATATGGCGCCGACTACCATGACCTTGCCACCTTTTATTGGGACTCCGGCGAGAAGGAAAAAGCCCTGCAGGTGGCTGAGGATGGCTTACATAAGGCAAAGGGCCGCATGGATGAGCTGCGCGCTTTTGTCACTGCAAGAGCTGAAGAAACAGGTGATCGAGAAAAGTATATGGCGCTTCAATACGACCAGACCATTGACAACCTGACCTTCGAAAAATACAAGGCCTTCAAGGAGCTGTGCAGTGCCGAAGAATGGTGTCTTTTCGAACCGCAAATTCTCCTGCAGTTGAAACATGCCGGGGAAGTTAACCGGCTGAAAATCAGCATGTATCGCAATGAGTATGATGAGGCCCTGGCTATCCTGACCAGAGGACGCTATCCCATGTCGCCCTGGGGCGGCGATTATGAAATCCAGGTGGCCCAAAAGCTTGAAAAACACTACCCCGAAGAAATTCTCAAATACTATCTTTCCGGATTGGGCAATTTGGACCGCAATGCAGAACGTAAAGAGTACACTCGTAAGGCCAAGATAATGGTTAAAGTGCGGCATATGCTGGTCGACGTGCTCGGCGATGAATCCCGCTGGGAAAAGTTTGCAAGCAAGGTCAAGAAGGATAATCTCCGGCGACCGGCATTTCAGCAGGAGTTTGCTCAGGTAGTACCGGGCTGGCGGGAGTTGAACGGATAAAGTTGAGAGATGAGGACATTTCATGAACGTACAAAGTAGCAAGGAGAAGAAGGATCTCAAGGCGTTGGACAATATGATCGAAGAGATCATTGTCGACGCCTACGGCAGACAAGGCAACCTGAGGGCAGGAACGTGACACCCAGAAAGAGAAAGCAGATCGACCCGCTCGAGCAGGCCATCGAAGCTGCTTTGTCTCCCGGAACCTTCATCTCCTACGGAGCTGCCTCGTCGTTCGTGGATGATGTTCAGGATGTTGCCAATGACATTGTAAAAATCATTAAAAGGGAGCCTGAACGGGCAGCGCTTCTATTTGAGACTTTCATCGGCGCTTGCCATGAAAAAGCCGATGAGATCGACGATTCCAGTGGTGATTTCGGCATGCTGGTTGAGGACCTGTTCCTTGATTGGATCAAATCCCGCCAGGCAGCAAACCATGACCCGGATGAGACCGCAAAGTTCCTGCTTTCCTGGATGGAGGTCGATCCCTTTGGGTTTTGTCATAACCTCGATCGCCAGGTCGTCAAAGTGCTCGACAAAAAGGGCTTGGACGCCTTCGTTGGTCAAATTCGTGCCAAATTCGAATCCGCTCCGAGCCTGGACGAAAAACGCTTTCCCGGATACACACGCCGCAGATGGGCCGGTGCGCTGAAGACCCTGCTCGCCGGTCAGCGCAATGTCGAAGCCTATATAGCAATTTGCGAGCAGACTGAGCTCGATGCCAAGGACTGCCTGGCTATAGCTAAAATATACCAAAGTCGGAGACGACCTGAAGAGGCACTCACCTGGGTCGAGCGAGGTTTGGCGATTGCACGCTCGGACAACCAACGATCGATTGAAGACCACGAACTCCACGAGATGGAGCGAGCACTGCTGGCCAAAATCGGCCGACCGGGAGATGCGCTCCAATCAGCCTGGTCCGAATTTGAGGCACACCCATCCACATTCACATACAAGGAGTTGATGTGCTACGTACCGGTCAAAGAGAAAAAGACCTGGCACCAAAAAGCCATGGAGTCATCAGAGAAGGGGAACCTGGACTCTCAGATTGAACTCTGGCTTAAGAAAAAAGAGATAGATCGGCTCGTATCGCGCCTGCACAGGGCAACGGCTAAGGATTTGGAGGCTCTCAGTCATTACACGGCCGAACCATTGGCATACAAACTGGAGCGGTCTCATCCTGATATCACAGCCAGAGTGTATTGTGCGTTGTGCATGCGGGTCATCAATGCGGGCAAGAGCAAGTACTACGACGCGGCGCTCGACAACATCGAGCGTGCCAAGAAATGCTACGCCAAAGCCGGGCTTAATGACGAATGGCGGGCGGTGGTTGCCGATGTGCGCCAAAGGCACTTTCGTAAGAAGGGATTCATGGCCGGATTCGAGGAGATCGTTTCCGGCGCACCCAAGAATGTTGAGCCGCCCTTTCTGGAACGGGCAAAAGCACGCTGGCTGAAAAAATGAGTTCGAGATCCTTGCAAAAGGGATCAATGGGATTTCTGCGAAAACTTCAACTGGTGGGTAATCCAGATTTCTCAGATTCCCTTGAACTGGATTACGCTGAGGTCTTCAGGGCGTAGTCATATCGTGAGTTGCGCCGAATTCGGTCACATCGAATATATCCACACCAAGCGTCGGCCAGCGGATGTTGCCGACCAATTGAGTTATGATCAGGACTGTCATTTCTGGCGGGCTTCGGTAAAACTTGCCTTGCAGGATATGAAGTTGACCCGACGTAGCACTGACCTGATCGATTGGGAGGCAGCCAGTGAATATCTTTGAACAACTTGTCGATCAGGCGATGCGCAGCCAGCCGCAACTTGCACAGCTTCGCGTGGTGGTGGAGAAAGAGCTTCTTCATCATGACATACTCGATATTCATCGGTGAAACAGTGATCACCGACCAAGTAACCGGTCAAGAAGCGGTACTGATCAAGGGCATTGGAACCGGCGAACTCGGCAGCAATGCTCTGATCGACCGGTTTTCTGCATCTTTTCCTGCAGCTGTTGTTTGGCGATTTCGTCGGCAAACTGGCTGATACTTTTCATGATTCCGTCAAACAGAGCGGTGATGTGCCCGCTCGGTCGCACCTCGTTTCGAATTCTGATTGCTTTCCCGTTTACTCGAATGCTCTCGCACTCTCTGACAATTAGGCCTTTCCACCGAACGCCAAATCGGAGCCGTGGTTCGAACTTTTTTCTGCTTTCGCATGGACATCGCAGCGTCGAATGCTCGTCCGGGGACATGGAAACGGCCAATAAGGAAATCCGCTTGATTTTTCCTCCCCGACTCTTTATTTTAGGATTTGCGGCTAAGTTAAAATAATGGCGGATCTTATTTTAGGTTCGAGGCAGGCAGGATGAAGCGAGAACTCCAAGGCAGATACGTGACCATTTCGACGGTGGGTGAGAAGGCCCAGGCCTTCGTGCCCGCGTCGCTGCCGCCGCGTCCGCCCATCGACTGGACCCCGGAGCTGCACAGCAAGTTCGACCAGGCGCTGCTGGCGCTCGGGCGGCTGGACAGCGTCTCGACCCTGCTGCCGGATACCTCGCTGTTCCTCTACATGTACGTCCGCAAGGAAGCGGTGCTCTCCTCCATGATCGAGGGGACCCGGTCGTCGCTGTCCGACCTGCTGCTGTTCGAGCTGGATCAAGAGCCGGGCGTGCCGCTGGATGACGTACGGGAGGTCAGCAATTATGTCGCCGCCCTCGACCATGGCCGGCGTCTGCTGGTAGAAGGGCTGCCGCTGTCGCTGCGGCTGTTCCGGGAGATCCACGGCGTGTTGCTGACCAGGGGCCGAAGCAGCAATCAGACCCCGGGCGAGTTCCGGCGCAGCCAGAACTGGATCGGCGGCACCCGGCCGGGCAACGCGGCCTTCGTTCCGCCTCCGGCCGAAGAGGTGCCGGAGTGCATGAGCAAGCTGGAGCTCTTCCTGCACGATCAGCCGGAGCCGACCCCGGTGCTGCTCAAGGCGGCGCTGGCCCACCTGCAGTTCGAGACTATCCACCCGTTTCTGGACGGTAACGGCCGTCTGGGACGTCTGCTGATCACCCTGCTATTGTGCGAACAGAAGGTGTTGCGGGAGCCGATGCTCTACCTCAGCCTCTACTTCAAGACGCACCGACAGTATTACTACGAGCTGCTGGGCAACGTGCGCCTGACCGGCGACTGGGAAGCCTGGCTCGATTTCTTCGCCGAGGCGGTGATCGTCACCGCCACCCAGGCGGTGGAAACGGCGCAGCAGCTCCTCGACCTTTCGGACCGGGATCGCGACAAGATCAGCGGCCTCGGTCGGGCGGCGGCATCGACCCTGCAGGTCCACCGGGCGCTGATGGAGCGTCCCATCGCCACTTCCGGCTCGCTGGTGGAGAAGACCGGCATCACCCCGGCCACGGTCAACAAGACACTCGGTCATCTGGAGCAGCTCGGCATCGTGAGGGAGCTGACCGCCCGGAAGCGTAACCGCCTGTTCAGCTACGCAGGCTATATCGAGATCATGAGTCGCGGTACGGAACTGCCGGGCAGGTAGGTCGATTCGATTCCGGGTTTTCGGAATCGAATCGGATGTACGGAGAAACAGGACCAGGGGTTGTGGCAAGGCCTCTGGTATCCGGTTTCGCTGCAAACCCAGTATCTTCGTCCGGAGCTTGGAAGTCGGGAGAGAAAAATTGCTTCCCCGGCGGGAACTTGGTGGCCGACTTGGCTTCCTATGTGAAGCCATTGTTTTTCAATGTGTTACGGGGTAGTTTGGAGCTGGAGACTGGTTTGCGGTCGTGAGCTGTTTGCTCCACCATTTACAAAAGACAAACCCGTCCGACCAATAAGCGATTGATGAGATGTCAAGGTAACTTATGGTGGCTATAGACATTAAGCATATCCACGTAACCTGCGCAATTATCGAGCGTGATGGACTCGTTCTTGCCGCGCAGCGGAGTGCAATTATGTCGATGCCGTATAAGTGGGAGTTTCCCGGCGGTAAGATCGATCCCGGTGAATCACCGGAAGAATGTCTCCGGCGTGAAATATTTGAAGAGTTGGATATTCAGATTGTCGTCGGGGGAAGCCTTCCTGCCAAAACTCACGATTATCCGACGTTCACGGTTACTCTCTATCCATTCGTTTCTGCTATTGAGACAGGAGAGATAGTTCTGCATGAACATGCTGCGATTACATGGTTACCTCCGGATAAACTGCACACTCTCGATTGGGCTGAAGCCGACCTGCCGGTGATCCGCTCATATCTTGATGAATACGTGGCTGCCACTTCATGAAGCCGTTACCTCACGGCATATATGAAGCTCTTCTTGATGAGTGTATCCGCGACACTCTCGCCAAACATCCTGAATTAAGGACAGTTTTCGGCAAGATCGACCTGGAAGAACAACCAGGCCTGGACATTCTGGTGTCATTCATCAAATGGTCAGGGCTGCGGTTGTTGATTCCCGCTTTTGAGGATTTGCGCGACCGTCAGGTACCGGTGCGCCTGATCACTACTTCCTACATGGGGGCTTCTGATGCACCTGCTGTGGAGTGGCTGGCCAGGATGCCAAACGTCGAGGTGCGCATTTCCTACGACACCGAGCGGACCAGACTTCACGCCAAGGCTTACCACTTCAAGCGCAACAGCGGATTTTCTACCGCCTATATCGGCTCGGCCAACATGTCCCATGCTGCCATCACCAGTGGTCTGGAATGGAATCTCAAGGTCACTGCCCAGGATCTGGGCCATATTCTCGAAAAGTTTTCCGTTGAGTTCGAAACCTACTGGAATAGTCGTGAGTTTGTACCGTTTGATCCAGAGCAGCCACTGCTTTTCCGCACCGCAATTGACCGTGCTCGGAATCCCCGGCAAAACGGGCCGATGGTCTTCTTTGACCTGCGGCCACACCCGTTTCAGGAGCGCATCCTTGAAGCGCTGGAGCGGGAACGCAGTTCCCACGACCGCTGGCGTAATCTGGTCATCGCCGCCACCGGTACCGGCAAGACTGTGGTTGCCGCCTTCGACTTTAAACGCTTCTATGAGCGAAAAGGGCGGCAGGCCCGGCTCCTGTTTGTCGCGCACCGCCAGGAAATTCTTCAGCAGGCCCAGGCGACCTTTCGCAATGTTCTGCGTGATCAGAACTTCGGGGAATTACAGGTCGGCCAGTATGAGGCCAGTCGCCTGGAGCACCTGTTTTGCTCCATTGGGATGCTGGCAGGCCGGCGATTGTGGGAGCAGGTTGGCCGCGACTTCTACGACTACATGGTCATCGATGAGGTCCATCATGGCACAGCCTCCAGCTACAGACCGATCTTTGACTACTTTGTCCCGCAGATCCTCCTTGGTCTGACCGCTACACCGGAGCGGATGGATGGTGATAATGTGGCGGAGGATTTCGGCAACCGCTTCGCGGCGGAGATTCGGTTGCCCGAAGCCTTGGAAGAAAAACTCCTCTGTCCCTTTCACTACTTCGGCGTTGCCGATCCGATCGCCATCAGTGGCGAGCAGTTCTGGCGCAACGGCAAGTATGATGCCGCCGCTCTGGAAAACGTCTATGTGCTGGGCCATGCCCGGACCAAACAGCGCATGGATGCCATTATTGAGGCGCTTAACCGCTATGAACCTGACCTGAACGCAGTCAAAGGGATCGGCTTTTGCGTCACTATCAAGCATGCTCTCTTCATGGCTGATCAATTCACCCTACTATTCCATCGGCGCTGTCTTCGGGGAGAAGACCTTCCAGGTTCAAGCAGGCAGGAAGATTGACCGGAATACCCTTGCCGATCTCGATGCCTTCGGCCAAAATGCCCGTTTCATCCTTGGCCACAATATCCTCAACCACGATCTTCCCCGCCTGCGCCAGCTGGCGCCAGACCTCCGGATCCTTGCCAAGCCAAGTATCGATACGCTGTTCCTCTCTCCCCTCGCCTATCCCGCCAACCCCTACCACCGACTGATCAAGAACTACCAGATCGTCCGCGACAGCATCAACGACCCGGTCCAGGACGCCCGGCTGGCCGGAAAGGTCTTCGCCGAACAATGGGACGCCCTGGTCCAGCAATTTGCAGCGAGCTCCGATGTCCCACTCCTGTATCGCGGCTTCCTGGCCGCCGATGCGGATCTGGCCGGGACGGCCGAGGCCCTGGCCTGCATGGGTATCCCGCTCCTGAATGGCAATGACCTGCATGACGCCTTCGCCTGGTTTGCCCGAAAGCATGCCTGCCTCTCCGCGGTCGACAGCCTGGTCACTCAGTTGGCCGATGGGATGCTTCCGCTGCCGCCCCTTGCCTATGTCACCGCCTGGTTGTCGGTGGCCGGCGGCAATTCGGTTCTGCCGCCCTGGGTCCGCCATCAGTTCCCGCTGGTGCCGAACATCCTCAATGAGCTGCGGGAGAACTGCTGCCAACGGCCCGACTGCGAGTATTGCCGGAACCATCACAATCCGCGGAGCTACCTCCGCAACTTCTATGGCTTCCCTGATTTCCGCGCGGAACCGGCGACGGAGGACGGCAAAAGCCTGCAGGAGGAGATCGTCACCACCGCTGCCCGCGGCCATTCCCTGTTTGCCACGCTGCCGACGGGCGGCGGCAAGTCGCTGTGCTATCTCCTGCCGGCACTGATGCGCTACCACCGTCGGAATACGCTGACGATCGTTATCTCGCCGCTGCAGGCGCTGATGAAGGACCAGGTCGACAATTTCTCCCGGTTGACCGGCACCAGGATGGCCGTCGCTCTATCCGGTATGCTGACCATGCCGGAGCGCACCGAAGTATTGGACGCCGTTCGTCTCGGCGATGTCGGCATCCTGCTTGTTTCCCCGGAACAGCTGCGTAATGCGACCTTCCGCGCCACCATCTGCCAACGGGAGATTGGCGCCTGGGTCTTCGACGAGGCGCACTGCCTGTCGAAATGGGGCCACGACTTCCGCCCCGACTATCTCTATGCGATCCGCTTCATTCGCGAATTTGCCGAAAGGGAAAATGTCGGCATTCCGCCGGTCCAGTGCTTCACCGCCACGGCGAAAAAGGATGTCAAGTCGGAGATCATCGATATCATCCTGCGCGAACTGGGTCTGAAGATGCGGCAGTTCGCGGGAGGGCACGAGCGCATCAATCTGCACTACGAGGTCCAGGAGGTCACCCCAACGCCGCCGAGTGCATCCTGATCTTCGACGAACAGGATATCGAAAGCCAGTTCCGCCTGAGTTGTCAGTCGATGCTCAACCAGCGGGAGATCGGCCAGTTCCTCCGCGGTATCCGCCAGGTCGCCCGTGGTGAGAACACCGTGGTGCTGACCGCCGGCGACCTGCTGCGCCTCGATGTGGTCGATGCCGACCCGGATCAGTTCGACGGCGACACCCGGGTGCGAACCGCCCTGGCCTGGCTGGAGCGGTGCGGCTACCTGTATCGCGACGAGAACAAGACCATCGTTTTCCAGGGTAAACCGACCGTGGGGAGTCTGGAAGAGGCCGCGGCAAAGATCGCCGGTCTTGACCTCTCCGCGCGGCAGCAGCAGCGATGGCCGGCGATCCTCGGCGCACTGATGGAACGAAGCCGGCTGAACCAGACCTTCAGTGCCGATAAGCTGGCCGGCTACTCGGTATTTGCCACGCAGGAAGGCGACCCCGAGACCGAGTCGGAAACGCAGCGGGTGATCCGCACCCTGCACGACATGGCGACCCAGGGGATCCTGGAAAAGGTCACCCTGCTCAGTGCCTATATCCGCTACAAGGTCCAGGACAGCTCCGAGAAGCTGCTGCAGCAGATTGTCGCGCTGGAGGAGGATTTCCTGAAGACACTCGAGGAAGCCGCTCCCGATCTGGAACTGGATACCCGGATGGAACTGGACCTTCGCCGGGTCAACCAGGTGATGATCGACGCCGGCCATGCCGGCAGCTCGCCGACTACCCTGAGGCTGCTGCTCTACGGGCTGAGTCGCGATGGCAAGGGGCTGGCCGGTACCAGGGGAAGCGTTTCCTTCACCGCCAGGCCATGACCATCCGACTGAACCCGGATGCCAGATCGCGAAGGTATTCCCAGGCCGACTTCTCGCCGTTGAAGATCCATTACAGCGAGCGGACCTTCCAGATCCACGTGATGAATGAGTACGCCCGCCTGGCCCTCGACAAGATCAGCGGCGCCTGGCAAGTATGTCGCCTCCTATTTCAACGACGACAAGGAGCATTTCGTCAAACGGTTCTTCGCCGGAAAGGAGAAGTTTCTCGAGCGGGCGACCAGCAATCAGTCCTTCACTCGGATTGTCGACGATCTGAAGAATCCCACCCAGGAGAAGATCGTCACCGCCGAAGCGGACAAGAACATGCTGATCCTTGCCGGCCCCGGAGCCGGCAAGACCCGGTTCGTCGCCCACCGGAGGGCCTTTCTCCTGCGGGTGAAGCGGATCGCTCCGAGGGCGATCCTGGTCCTCTGTTTCAACCGCAGCGCCATCCAGAGTCTTCGGCAACGGCTGGGTGATCTGGTCGGCAACGATATGACCGGGGTCACGCTGCTGACTTTTCACGGGCTGGCCCTCCGCCTCACCGGCAGGTCACTGATCTCCGGAGGAAAGTCAGGCGACCAGGAGGACATCGATTTTTCCCGGCTCATCACCGATGCCATCCGCCTGCTGAAGGGGGAGGCCGAGATCATCGGCCTGCAGGACATTCCGCCGGATGAGGCGCTGATCGGCCGGTTCAGCCACATATTGGTCGACGAGTACCAGGATGTCGATGCCGAACAGTATGAGCTGGTGTCGCTGGTTGCCGGCAAGGGGCGGGAGGAAGGCGAACGCAAAATGGCTATCCTGGCAGTCGGCGACGACGACCAGAACATCTATCGCTTCCGGGGGGCGAGCGTCGAATTCATCAGGAAATTCCAGCATGACTACCAGGCCGAGATCCACTACCTGATCGAAAACTACCGCTCGACCGCCCATATAATTGCCGCCGCCAATTGTCTGAGCGTCCGGAACACCGATCGGATGAAGACCGGCCACCCGATTCGGATAAATGAAGCCCGGCAAAATTTGCCCCCGGGCGGGAAGTGGCAGTATGCCGATCAGGTCGCTCAGGGGAAGGTGCAGATGATCAAGGCAGCCGATCCCGACCGGCAGGCAACGGTGGTAGTCGAGGAACTGCGCCGTCTGCAGCGGGGAGGCCCGGTCGACCTCGGCAGCTGCGCGGTCCTGGCCCGGGAGTGGAAAGGCCTCGACCGGGTGCGGAGTGCCTGTGAACAGGCGGGAATACCAGTAAACCTGTGCTGGGGGCGGCATGCCTCCTTTCCCCGTCTGAGCCGGATCCGCGAACATGCGGATATCCTGGAACGCCTGCGTGCAATGCAGACCGAGACGATCACCGGCAGCGCGGTGCTTTCGATGCTGATAAGGATGAAGTCGCAGGGCACAATCTGGAGCGGGAACCTGATCCGGCTGATGCAGGACTGGCAGGAGGGGACCGGCGACACTCCCCAGCCTGCTTCGGCCGTTGAGGAAAATCTTTATGAAGCGTTTGCCGAACAGGGTAGGATGAAGACCATCGCCAATGGTCTGTTCCTAGCCACCGCCCATGCCGTCAAGGGGCTGGAATTCGACCACGTCTTCATCCTGGGCGACAGTTGGGACAAGGGGACCGGGACGACCATAGAGGACGAGCGACGCTTGTACTACGTGTCGATGTCGCGGGCCCGGGAAACCCTCCCTCTCTTTGCGCTGGACGCTGCAGTCAATCCCCATGCTCGGCTGCTGTCCGGAGACTTCATTATGGCCAGAGAGATGTCGTCGGGAACCAGCGAACCAATGACGAGGAGCACCTATCACCTGCTCGGCATGGAGGATCTTTTCCTCGATTTTGCCGGGACCAGGGGAGAACGGCATCCCTCCCGCCTTGCCTTGCAGAAGTGCAAGGCAGGAGAGCGCGTTGTCATCCAGGAGAGTAACAACCATCTGGAACTGATGGACAGTGATGGTGTCGCCATCGCTCGGTTGTCAAAGAAGGCTCAGAACGAATGGTCTGACAGACTTGACTCCATCCGGGAAGCTCGGATCGTGGCCTTGGTCAGGCGCTATCGAGACGATCTCGCCGATAAGGAGTTCCTGGCAATCTGCCACGGGCAGAGCTGGGAAGTGCCGATAGTTGAGGTGGTGCGCTGAGCCTGGTCGATCTGATGCTCTGAAAAACCTGCAGATTCCATCACGCCTTCAAGATGGCACTAATTTGGGAGCTACGAACGCTTCTCCCAAATAAGCTCGCCCAGGTTTCTCTTTGGCACGTAGTGAACCCGCGCATCATCCCGGTAATATCTGATTGATCCGCCTGCCGGCACGTCCACGATCCGCACGTCCTCAACGGGTTTGCCCAGGGCCAGAACCAGGCTGATTTCCAATTCCGGCCGCAGGGAAAAATGGGCACGCAATTTTTCCCGGTCCAGCGCCCCGATCATGCAGCCGCCCAAACCCTTTTCCACCGCACCGAGCAGCATTGTCTGGGCCATGATGCCCAGGTCGAATCTGGCGAACTCCCACTCCCTGGCCGTATTGACCATGACGATGTAGGCCGAGGGCCGCTCTGTCGGCGCGGGGCCGTCCCAATCGGTAAGATAGGCGGCCCATTTCAGACAGGCAAAAATCGCCTCATTGTCGGAGGGGGCGGTGCTCAGGATGAACCGCAGAGGCTGCTTGTTGGCCGCCGAAGGGCAAAACCTGGCAAGTTCCACCAGTTCTTCGAGGGTGTGCATCGAAACGGGTGCGTTGTGATCAAATCTGCGATAGCTTCGACTGGTCTGTACGAGATCCTTGAGCATGTATGCCTCCTCATTGAATTAACACTGCATGGTTTTCTTGTCCGCTCGGCAGGGTGGCCGTCCGGGATGATAGAATCAGAGCCCCGCGCCGTCTTCAACTCGACTCCCGCACTTTCCATCGAACTCCGATGCCAATGTAATCACTGTAGCCACTTTGACCAGAGGCCATAAGCCGTCGTCAAACAATAACCGTTACGCAGAAATACCTTTCCGGCATAAGGGGCCGTACGGAATGGTGAAAAATGTAACGGTTATTTCGTAACGGCCCC
This sequence comes from Desulfobulbaceae bacterium, assembly GCA_031389785.1. Lineage (GTDB taxonomy): Bacteria > Desulfobacterota > Desulfobulbia > Desulfobulbales > Desulfocapsaceae > Desulfoprunum. Next base: position 16,367 of record JANMSX010000056.1, read on the forward strand.
TTAATAGATAAGAAAAGACAGGCTGCAGGTGGTACATTGCCTGAGATGAAACACCTGCACAAACCAATGGACGATTCAATGAATTCAATCTGTGTGTTCCTGGGATCGAGCACCGGCAGGCATCCGGCCGGAAGCCACCGCCGCCTTCGGCCGCGAATTGGCCAAGCGAGGCCTTACCTGCATCTATGGCGGTTCCTGCACTGGTCTCATGAACCAGCTTGCCGAGAGCGTCCTCGAGGCGGGAGGAGAAATTGTCGGCGTCACTGTGCAGGCCTTGAAAGACAAGGAAGAGTTCCACAGGGGACTGACCCGGCTTCATGTCGTGCCGACCATGCAAGAACGCAAGACGCTCATGATCGACCTGGCGGACGGGTTTGTCGTTCTGCCGGGGGGCATCGGGACCTATGACGAGTTTTTCGAGGTCTACACCCTCAGGCAACTGGGATTCCACTCCAAACCCTGCGGCCTGCTGGACGTGAACGGTTTTTATGAGCCCTTGAAGCAGATACTCGGCAAAGCCGAGCAGGAAGGGTTTATGAAACAGCCGTATCGAGAGGCAATTGCCGTGTCCTCGGACCCGTCGGAGATGCTGGATCTGTTGGTCGCGAAAATGGGGCTTTCGCTGCAGGCTGGAGATGGGGCATAGAACTGATGGGGCTGCCATGTTTTTACTGCAGTGGAGGATGATACCGTCGCCTCCCCAAATCCACCGGACCTCAGGACAAGTGTCATGATTGATGTCAAAAACTTTAAGACTTCCGAAACTCTCAAAAACGGCATGGTTGTGACTATCCGGGCGGTGCGCCCGGGTGACAAGGACCTGTTCGTCGAGCTATTCAACAATCTGGATCCAGAAACTATCTATAAACGATTCTTTCAACGCAAGACTTCGCTTTCAGAGACGGATTTAAAGAACCTCACCGAAGTGGATTTTGTCCATAATGTCGGATTGATAGCAACCATCCCCGGGCCGGAAAGGGAAGTTATCATAGGAGTCGCGCGATATATATTGCTGCCATCTGCACAGGAGGGGCAGCTGAGTGCGGAAGTTGCCTTCACCGTTGAGGAAGATTACCGAGGCCAGGGACTCGCCAGCAGCATGATGAGGCACATTATCACGATCGCCCGGGAGCAGGGTTTAAAAAGCCTTAAAGCAGAGGTCCTGGCCGGCAACAACGCGATGTTCAAGGTGATCAACCGGAGTGGGCTTCCCGTACAGACGGAATATCTACCCGGTGAGATACTCTTTACCCTGCTTTTATAAGATCTTTAACAATGGAACCTTTTGCAAAATGACAAAATCACACAGAACGTCCCACTCGCATCTTGGATAGCAGAAATAATTTATATTGTCATTTCGGGCGATAGCGAGAAATTTCGGTTTTCAAGACGATGAGATTTCTCCCTCCGGTCGAAATGACAGAATCTGCAACTGGTCATTTTGCAAGAGGCTCAATGGACATCTTAAAGATGGAGGTTTCCACTGCTCACAGATGTTGTCATGCAAATGGCTGCCAAACTGAACCACCTTCCTACGATGGCAGGGCGGAGGGAACCAGCGTCCCCGACAACTGAAGGCAGGGAGATATTCGTGAGAAATCCTGGCTAGCTGCGAATGAGGTTGAATCATCAGCTTAAACTCGGTCGTTATTTGTCTTGACTCAAGGGCCCACCTCTACAGGCTCATTGGATTTCCCTTTTTTTCCCTCCAGCCGAACGGTAAAGAAGATATCGTCGACAATCCGTTCGGCAAGTTCACGGCAGATGCGTTCAACTTCCTGGCGCAATTTGACTGCATCCATCGCAAACCATTCATCAAATGGATATTCCACACTAACGTTTTGGAATGAATGGCTATAAAGCTCCATGCCGTCGGCGGCTCGTATCAGGCGTGTGCTTTCGGTGATGAACAGGCTGTGCGGCCCAAATCGATCCTCACCTTGGTAAAATTCAATTTTCTTGACCACAACTTCCATTGTGATCGATGCCGCCTGATCGGATGGTCCAGTGACCTCGGAGACTTTCAATATGCGGATTCTGTCAGCAACGCTTTGCCGCAATGCTCCAGGAACATTCAGATTTTGGATGGTTGCTCTGAATGTTTTGTCTAATTCCTTGACCTTAGCTTCTGGGTAAGCTATGCGAACCCCCTTGACAGATTCGATAACCATAAATATTGGAGTCAAAATGACGATGGGGGTCGCGGAGGTCTCCAAACCCATGGCAAGGCCCCTAACGGCACCTGCCGTGGCTCCCTCGCCAGTTCCTGTGACTGGCTTGGTGACTGCTATTTCAAATTGCACGCTGCCAACAGAAATTCCGATCTTCCCCAACTGCAAGCGCAGTTCTTTAGAGGGTGTAGGCGGTAATGGCGGTGGACGAGAGTTGGCACATCCAGAGAGAAACAAAGCAACGATGGTGATGCAAGTCAGTAAATGGTGCCATCCGCTCTTGCTGACGAGTAAAGTGTGCATTGAGGCCCTCCCACCATCTTAATTGGCCAGGAACTGCTCATAGTATCGGTGTTTCTGCTCTCACCGATTCTAAACGCACAACTAGGTGATTCTATGGTTGCAGCATATTACAAATTAAAAAACGATTATACATCGTGACGATTTTAATTCAGAGACCTCTTGAGTTTCGGCCGCTTCGGTTCCACCACAGGCCCCCGGGATCTCGCCCGGTTATTGTCCGTCCTAGCCATGGATCATAAGCAGGTTGATGCCGCTTCTTGCGAGATTTTTATTGCCCATGAGGAGGTCGAGGGCAAGGGGAGGCTACCTGTCTTTGTTGCGTTTTTCTGTATCTCCATGACTGCAGGAGGGGCTATGCGAGCCTGCCCCGCGACCGGCCCCCCCCTGCGCCCACTTCATTGCCGGCCCGGTTCAGGCAAGGGCGGGGCGGAGAATATCCGCCCCGCCCTCGGGACTGATAAGCCTGTTTTCAATACTTGGCCTTGATTTTATCCAATTGCTCTTTGGTAATACCGGGGACTCCCTTGCGTTCTTTCCAACGGTTGAGGTTCCATGCTCCTTCTCCGAGCCATTCCTTTATCACCTGGAGATTTTTGGCGCGTTCTTCATCACCTGCACCGAGATGTTGATACATGTTTCCAGGCTTGCCGCTGCTCTTGCCGTCATCCAAGCGTCGCATGATTGCACCAGTTGCCGGCCAGACCACATAGCTCATGAAATGCGGATACGTGTCCATCCGTGGGCCTTGCTTCTCCTTCGCGTCACCGAGCAACTCCCATTCGTTATATTCCAGGGCATTCGGTCCATGGCATTTAATGCATTTCGCATCGACAATCGGTTTAATATCGTTGCGCCAGGTGCGCTCCTGGGCGAAAGCCGGCAAGGCCATGCCAATCAGCATCAGGGTTAAGGCTGTACGTTTCCACATAATTGTTCTCCTTGTTTGAGATGGGTTGAATAGATGAACGTCAAATACGTTCCTCCAGCTACGGTTCCGCCTGACATTACAATTGAGGTTGGTCCAATAAAGACAGCACCATATTGATCTTGAAGGAAAACCAATAGGCGTCGCAGAGAGCCATTCACGATGAAAACTGATCTGTTGTACATTGTAGCACAAACTCGACCAGTTTCAAAATTTCGTTAAATAGTTATTCTGGTGTATTTTTTAAAGGATTGCAGGTACTGCTTCGTTCTTTGCTGAATCGGCTTCGAGCGTCTCTATGACGTGAAGGAAGTGCAATGCGACACCTCGCGCAGCCGTCACCTCTGAAAATTGCTCTCTGCATGTTTTTGGGCAATGGTATCAGCCAGTCGATCCAGAGCAGCAAAATCATCCCGCTTCGGGACGCCTTTGCAGAGCAGAGGTTCAAGCACCTCGACCTTCAGATTCGGGATCATCCCCGCGAGGGCCTCGACGGTCTTGCCGCCCCATCCGTACGAACCGACGATGGATAGATAGCGCGCCTTGGGGCGCAGGGCGTTGGCAAGAAAGGCGCAATATGCCGCCATGGGGTGGGGGCCGGTCAGAACGGTGGGGGTCCCGATGACAATGGTTCCCGCATCTACAAGCGACATCGCGAGCTTGCCGATATCGGTTACGGGGAGGTTGAACAATTCCACACGGACCTGCCGTTCGGTCAGGGCGGCCGTCAGGTAATCGACCATGCGCCGGGTGCTGCCGTGCATGGAAACAAAGGGAAAGGTCACCAGGTTATGGGGGGTGTTGGTAGCCCAGTCCCGGTAGGCTTCGATGATCCAGGCCGGGCGGTTGTAGATCTGGCCGTGGCTCGGTGCAATCATCTGGATATCATAGGGCGCCAGTTTCTCGATATTTTTCTCGATCACCTTCCGGAACGGCATCATGATTTCCGCGAAATACCGTTTTGCCGCCTCATACACGCGTCCCTGGTCGGTCACAAAAAGGTCGCTGCTGGCGATATGGGAGCCGAAAAAATCGCAACTGAAGAGAATCCGATCCTCTTCGAGGTAGGTCACAAAGGTTTCCGGCCAGTGCACCCATGGCGTAAATATGAATTTCAGCGTCTTGTCGCCGAGGGAGAGCGATTCGCCGTCGGCAATGGTGATGAATTTGTCTTCGGCGATGTGCAGGAGATCGACCAGCATGGCCTTTGCCTTGGCGTTGGTGACCACCTTTGCCTCGGGATAGCGTGCCAGGACATGGGGAATTGAGCCGGAATGGTCTTGCTCGGCATGCTGGGAAACCACATAATCCACCCGGGAAACGTCGTCCAACTGGGCCATCAGTATCTCAGTCATTTCCGGGTCGGCAGCGTCTATCAGCACGGTTTTCTCACTTCCCTGAATAAGGTACGCGTTATAGGAAGTCCCATCCGGAACCGGAACAAGAGCATCAAACAGACGCCTGTCCCAATCAACAGCTCCCATCCAATAAATATTCTTTGTTATTTCCCTCTTATGCATATGCCTGCCTCCCTTTCTGATAATTGCTTGGTGCGTCATTCCCGATCGTTGTCATAATGGGCGACCGCGATGGTCAACTGCACGTTTGTACTTTCAAGTCGGTAATCAGCTATCACCTTAATCACTGAAAAACCGGCGACAAGCCCAACTGACCAAGTTAGTGGCCTTGGGTGCTCTGCGGCTGCGCTGCCACCTCCGTGCAGCTGAATGTCGTCAGGAGAATAACCAGAAATAGAGGCACCGATCGGAGGTTGAGGGAGATTTTTTATGCGATCTTATATTTTTCTCTGAGCATGTGAGAAAGGTGGTTCACCAGCGTAAAGGCGTTTCCCACCGTTTTCCCTCTGTCCGGGTTCACGACAAAACTGATCGGCCCTTCGAGCTGCCCGCGAATCGCCGATCTCCCGGCAAGATCTCTGGATAAGAAATCATGGTACACGACCGAGTATTGCTCGCTGATATCGAAGTAGGCCGGATCGTCATACCGGTTCATGGTCTCTTCGAATTCGTCGATAAATTTCGGTAGCGAGAAGCGCAGGGTTTTTTTCTCCAAATCCAACAGGATGCCTGGAAAATGCTCTGCCGCCTGGACATACATATCTTCGTAATAACTGTAGTTCGGCAGCTGCGGCCAAAATGGTATATCCAGGGTCAAGGCGAGATCGAGGGCTTGCTTGACATCGGTCTGGGGCATTACGGCCATGGCTGTGGTCAAAAGGTTTCCGGGAATCGGCATGGGTTTTTTTCTCCTGTATACAAACCGGATAGCTGTATCAGTCAGATTGCGAAGCGATGATTCTTGTCAATGGGTGATGGGAAGAGCCTCTTGCAAAACGAACTTCTGCCTACCCTGTCATTTCGACCTTCCCCCCATGTCATTTCGACCGCAGGGAGAAATCTCCGGCGGCAAAGTACAAGATTTCCCGCTATCGCTCGAAATGACAGGAAACAACGTCTCCTCCATTTTTGCCCACCAACAATCTCGATATTTTGCAAGTGGCTTGGGAACCACCTCTTTTCACCGGGGATACCCACCGCCCGTCCTACAACTACAAATTTTCCGATTGAGAAACGGCCAAAGGCGGCCAAAAGCCGGATGCGAGCATAGAAGTATTATTTACGGATAAGCTCTAAGTTACCGTGAGACATGAATGCATGAACGCCGCAACATGGTGCAGGCAAGCGGGGCAGGAGACCTGCTGCCTGCCCGCCGGACTGAATTCCAGACATTTTCCGATCGTTTTCTTTTCAATCCTCCGGTCTCTGGAGGTTTTTCGCCAATGGCAGCCAACGCAGGGTTTCTTCGATGGCATGGCCATAATTTCGAATGATTTCGATCTCTTTTGTGATCATTTTTCTGGCGCTCTGCCATCCGCTCTCTTCGATCCGATGCAAAGACGGTTGGCTGCCGGTAAGCCGGGTATAGAAGTCGAGCATTTTCCTGACGCAATTCTCTTGTGAATACTGCTCCGCGGTTTGATAGGCGTTCTGCCGCAGCCGAGTACGCTGGTCTTCCGGGACCTCGGCCAGCCATGCCAGGGCCATGACAAAACTGTCGACCTTCTCTTCGTAAAGGAGACGGCCGTTTACGGCATCGGCAACAATTTCCCTGACTCCCGAGGCGTCGAGGGCCACCACCGGCGTCCCGGCGGCCATCGCCTCGGCTAGCACCATTCCCTGGGTTTCCGAGTGTGATGCGAAGGCGAAGACATCCATGCAGCGATAGGCATCTGCCAGAACCTGCCGATCGACGACGCCCAGCAGGTGGAGCCTGTCCGTAAGGCCCTGGCGGGCAAGGGAGCCGAGCATCTCTTCCCTGGCCGGCCCCTCGCCGACGAGCAGGAATCGGGCATTCGGGGTTTGGAGCAGAAACTGAGCGACGGCATCAACCAGAAAGGGAAGATTTTTTTCCGGCGCCAGACGGCCGACATGGCCGACGATGAAGGCGTCTTCCGGGATATCCAGACGCCGGCGCGGAGATCCCCGGTCCGATTTCGCAAAATAGAGCGGATCGATACCGGTGGGAATCACTTCAACCGGCGACTGGACATTGTGGGATCGCAGGATATCGGCAATGGACTCGCTGGGTGCCACCACCCCGTTGCAGAGATTGCAGTAGCCGATTACCAGGTCAATGACAAAGTGTTTCAGGGCGGCAGAGTCGCCTGGCAGATAATGGGTGTACTGCTCATAGCGGGTATGATGGGTAAAGACAACCGGCACGGTACTGGAGGCGGCAAGACGCAAGGCCGTATCGCCGAGCAAAAAAGGATGATGGCTGTGGATTATATCCGGATTGAAGTCCTTCAGCGCCCCGGCCATTTTCAGCGGTGCCGGCAGCGGTATCGAAAAGTCAGTGCCGTTAAAGTTCTGTACTGCCGGGATGCGCACCACACCTGCTCCATCCTCATGCTGATGGTCAAATCGTGGGGCTACCACCAGGACATCATGGCCCAGACGCCGCAGTTCATCGACAAGTCCCTGGACACTGCGGGCAACACCCCCGACATGCGGGGTAAAGGTGTTGGTAAACATGGCTACTTTCATTTTCGCTCATTCCAGTAGAGGGTGACGGATGAAACCTCCGATTCCGGGAAAACTGTTGGAAAATGGGGCAGGCAGACAGATATCCTGGGCGCCCTGGCTCGCCATTCTCCCTGCCAGATAACGGTAACCTGTTCATTCTCCGGGATGATCCGCACCGATACCGGGCCAAACGGAGTCGGAGTCGGACCGAAGGACAGCGGCTTCGGCTGGCTGAGCCATGCGGGGAAAATACCGGCGCCCAGCACCAGGCCATCACCTTCCTCGCGGACAAAGCAGTTGCGCTGCATGACCACCCACTCCGCCGAGGCCCAGACATGATGACCGTCGCCCATGCAGCCGCCGAGGGTGCGCGGATGGATGGCCTCGGGCCACTGGCCGGTAGGGGAGGCGAGTTCGGCCACGGTGCGGAAGAGCTCAATGCCCCTGATATCTCCTGCCCGCAAAAGGACCTGGGCCATATGCAGAGTCAGGTAGGCGTTGATCCCGGAATGGATGACATCCTGGAAGAAGCCGCCTTTGAATGTGCAATTTTCCAGAAGATAATCGACAGTGGCAAGCAGGCTCGGGTCATCTGCCGGCAGAAGGTGCAGCGGATAGCCGGCCACCAGCGAGCCGATCGCCCCGGAATCCATCCTCCGGTAAGGAGAGGCCGGCATTCCCTGCTGATTCAGCCTGTGTGCGGCCCCGGCAAGACTTTTCTGGACGCAGTGGGAAAGATGATCGGCTTCCCGGTGGTAGCGTTCGGCAGGAGACGATTCCCCAGCCTGCCTCAACCAGGCAGCCGCCGCCCGCAGGCCGGCGATGGCCCAGAAATCATCCCAGAAATAGTAGTCATTCGGGCCAAGATGCTCGGCTGAAAACCCGGCCGGCAGCAGACCGGCATGCGGGGTGCCGGTATCCGCCGCCAGTCGTTTACGGATTATCCACTCAGCCCCACTGCGAATGGCTTTTTTCCACTGAAGTCTCGGGGCTTCCCCCGACAGCTCGCAGTATTGCTGAAAAATCCACAGGACCTCCCCATTGGAATCCCACTCCCCCTCCTGGGAATGAAAAAAACCGCTGGCCGACTGCCGGCCGGGAAAACTGTCGAGAAGACGTCCTGCCCGTGCAATCATGCCTGCCGCCAGCAGGGCGTTTAAAACGAAGACCGCATCCCTGAACCAGAATCGCTTGTAGGTGAAAGGGCCCGGGTAGATGTCCGCCGGAGAATGGAGAACCAGCGACCGCAATGCCGCATCATACAGGTATTGAAACAATGGCTCCGGTACATCCAGCTTTGCCGCCTCGTTCAGAATTCCGGACCACCCTGCCGCCGGTCCGGTGCGGTGCCGCTGAGTCTCGCCTGACAGGGGGATACTGGCCTGGACTGTAATTTTTTCAGCGGGAATCCTGAACATCGCGGCAGCGGTCGCCATCCCTACACGGCAATGGACATCCTGCTCGGCAGCTGTCGTAAAGAGGCGATTTTTCACATCTCCCTGGCGGTAATAGGAAAAGCGATTCTGGTCCGGGGCGCTGGAAAATCTGACCTCCCGCTCCTTGCCCACCAACCAGCCAATTCCGTCAGGCAGGATGCTGATATCATGTACAAAACTTACTCCTTCCGGATTGTATGGCCGCAAGGCGATGACCAGCCACCCGGAACCCGGGCTGTGTGCCGAAAGGTCAATCACACAGGCCGGCGTGCCGTTGTCCAGCATCTGCGCCGACACTCGGGAGACCAGCTGCAGGTTTTTATCGTTGGCTACCGTCACCACGGTTACCGGTCCGGTCATATCCAGATACTGGTTCACCGAATGAAGCCTGGATGGATAGATTGTTTCCCCACTGTCGGTCACTACCCAGGCGTCGATCGACCAACTGTCCCAGAAAGGCATAACCAGGCCGCGGGGATCGACAATCGGCAGGTCATCGAGGCCGGGTATTCCGACCGCGGTCCAGTTGCGGTTGGTGAGATTCACATGGGTTATCGAAAATGCCCGGGGAATGAAGGCATCGTCATGGGGGTTGTATTGACGCTCCACCCAGTATGGCCAGATCCAGTCGAGGTTATGCTGGATGGCGCCGGTGTTGAGCAATCCGCGGGCATGAAAGACTATGCCGGCCCGCAGCAGTTCGACAGGATTCTGCACTTCCGTGGGCTGCCCAAACCCCTCGAGACGGGAAAGCAGGGAAATTGGATCAATAAATCCTCGGGACCGGGCAATTCTGCTGATGATCTGTTTCCAGGGGAACAATCCGCGCAGCATTATCGCAACTCCCTCCATTGCAGGAAAAGGTGATTTTGCGGAATTCGAGATATTAAACTTTTGCTTCTCAAATATAGTAAGTATCCCTTAAGCAAATTTAAATGGAAAATCTTATGAAGCTGATTTATTTCAGTGTGATACGTAATGTATTGCAGGCAACCACCCGAGTCGCGGCGATTAATCGCCTGAGCTATTGCTACAGCCTCAATTTATAAAGGAATCCGGACATACGGCATATCCTGGAAAAGTTCATACACAGGTACCGTTTGCACTGATTCCCAAATACCAGGAGTTTATTCTCCGGCAAGAGTTGAATCTGAAAATATATTTCAATCACCATATCTTCAGAATTTAAGCAAGGTTGAATGTTTAGATACCGCAAAATGCTGGCCGACGCCGGCTTGAAAGTGAATTTTCATGCTCCGTTTGCGGACTAGCGCCCCGGTGCACTGGATGATGGAATCCGTCAGGTGAGCCTTGACCGGATAAAACAGATATTGGACTTGGCACCTTATTTTAATCCTATAAAGGCTGTTTGCCATCCACTACTATTCAAGATGTCATGAAAAATCTGGACAACAGGCAAAGAGAAATATTTGGTTATCAAACTCCCGATTAACTATTTTTCAGCATTCAGCCAAAAGGTGAGCCTCCAGCTTGAATTTGCGATTTTCTATTGCGATTTTCTATTTTTATAACTTAAGTATAATGTTATAACTCATTGAATTTGTAAATATATACCTATTCCTTGACTGCGCTGTATCCAGCAATTAAAAAAACGTATATATATTAGATAGTTAACTATAATTAATTTCAGTCCCAAAATCCCTCTGGTCATTTAACTCATGGAAATAACATCATCCCGAATGCCCTGGAATCTGGCCGGTAGAATCGATATGGAAGAAGTTGAAAATAGAGGGAGGAAAGTCCCCCGATCCAGCCTGATAAATTCCTTGAATCGCATTAATTTTAAAAATGGCGATATCACGCTTAGGTTTAAGCATAAAAAATACAATAATTTCATATCATTAAAGGCAAAGCCTCAGTCAGGAAACAACATAAATTTAGAATGCCTGTGGTCGGAACCGTGCCGGATAAAGACCAGATTAAAGTTTTATGATCTGGAATACTTCAGTTTTACAGATGGGTTGAATCAGATACAAGTTCACGCCATCCTTCTTGATCATACTGATGAAGGAGTGATTGTTGAACTCCCTGAATATTCTTACGACATTAAATTGCGCGCCATAAAACGGCATTCATGCAAAAACGTATTTGCTCAGATCAGCCAGGGTTGGGGGGTTGTCACCGGCAACTTGATTAATTTTTGTGCGGAATCCTTTGCGGTCCAATATCACTCTGAATCAACTCATGTCAATCTTGAAATAAACCCCGAAAATCCAGCCAATGTGCTTTTAATCCATAAAGATGAGTTTATTTTTTCCGGTAAATGCACGATCATTCGTCAGGAAAAACATGCCAATGAATCCGTCCTGGTCTTCAAGCCCGAAATAGATAATATCTGGCGGATGAAATCTAAAGAACACTGTACAGAACCATTGGTGCTATCATCACTTCCTAACTTGATTTTTCATCATCCTTTAACGCAGAAAAAAGTAATTCTTAGATTGAATGACATCTCTGGTACCAATTTTTCCGTGGAAGAGGATAGTGAGAATTCGGTATTGCTGCCCGGATTGATAATACCTAAACTTGAGATCGAACTTATACATGGTATTTCCATTCCTTGCAAAGCTCAGGTTCTTTACCGTATACTCAGCGAAGACGTAGTCAGATGCGGGATGGTGATTCTTGATATGAAGTTACAAGATTATATAAAATTATCATCGTTGATCCACAAAGCGAAAAATAGATATTCCGATATTGGTTGTACCAATCTAGACTTTGACGCACTATGGGACTTCTTTTTTGATTCAGGTTTTGTTTACCCTGAAAAATACATGCATATAGCTGAACAAAAAGACAAATTTACCTCGATTTACAAGAAAATTTACGATGAAAATCCTGAGATAGCGCAACATATCATTTATCAGGACAAGGGAAAGATATACGGACATATTTCTATATGCAGATTTTATCAGAAGACCTGGTTGTTACATCATCTTGCAGCAATTAAATCGACAAAACATAAAGCAGGATTGGTTGTTTTGGAACTTATACTCCAGCATATAAACGAACTTCATTCCTTGCCTACGGCAAATATGAAATATCTTGCAGGTTATTTCAGGCCAAACAATCGTTTTTCCAACCGACTGTTCGGGGCTTCAGCGACAGGAGCGATGGATGACTCGAATAAAAGCTCTATAGATGAATTCGCCTATTTTTATTTTTATCCTGATAAAACTCCTGTAACACCTTCAAGTGCTTGGACCTTATGTGAAACAGATCGTGAAGATTTAGAAATATTGCAGCATTGGTACAATGAGGTTTCCGGTGGTTTGATGCTCAGGGCATTAGATCTTGAACCGGAAGCATATTGCATGAATGAAACGATCAGCAATGACTATCTCAAGGCCGGCCTTAAAAGAGAAAGAAAGCTCTTTTCCCTAAAGAAAGATGATGAACTGCAGGCAGTTCTGATGGTAAATATTTCTGATTTCGGCATCAATATGTCAAATCTCACAAATTGTATTCACATCTTTGTATTGGATAATAAACATATCTATAAAAATATACTCAATTTTGTCTTTACTCAACTTGCCGAGAACTATGACAATCATCTTGTCCCGGTACTTTTTTACCCTAAATCCTGTGCTGAACAATATGATTATTCATTTGAAAAAACTTATTCATTGGGAATACTCAACCTTGAACACATTGGAGAATATATCAAATTTATGGATTCATTGTTTATACCAAAAAAACAAAGCTCTTCCAGTTTAAGCGTACGAGAGTTTCAATCAAGGATAAACAAAACCGTAAAAATTTAGAAAATAGCGTGATAAAAAATAACATTTAAAGATACGAGAGAAACAGTTGCAGTTCATATGACTACAATTTGCAGAGGATATCATTTGGACGCATTTTTATATGACAATTTACGCTGACTTCAATTATGCAGGTAAGATAATCTGTTCAACAATTTATTCCATAAATCATGCCTGACAATTATAACGAAAACAGACCCTTGTATGGCAGCAGGGGTATTGATCTATACCTGAAGCTTGTAAAACAGAAGTACAGTTATATTAATATTGAGGAACTCCTGAAATACGCGGAGATGGAGTCTTACCAAGTCGAGGATGAGGGCCACTTTTTTTCGCAGAGGCAGATAAATCGTTTTTATGAAAAGCTCGTTGAGTTAACCAGAAACAAAAAAATAGCACGCGAGGCAGGACGATTTTCTTCCTCAGCCGAGGCATACAATACATTTGCACGGTTTACTATTGGCTTGATCACACCCACAAGATTTTATCACTTGATGGGATTTTATGTGAATAAAATTACGAGATCGTCAAAATATGAAGCACTTATTCTAAGTGCAAATAAAGTTGAAATTGTTGTCACACCGTATCCCGGGACAAAAGAAGAACCGTTTCAGTGCGAAAACAGAATGGGATACTGGGAGGCGATGTCAACCTATTTCAAACTCAAACCCTCCACAATCCAACACCCTGAATGCATCTTTCATAATGGCAAGGTCTGCCGATACATTGTCAGCTGGCCCAAGTCACCTGTTACATTTCTGAAAACACTGAGGAATATCAGTGTTGCTCTGTTTGGCATCCTGTGTGTAGTTTTCCCTGCCGTTTCTTTTTTCAACAATTCCTCCATACGTTCAGCCCTTATGACGTTCATTCCCCTCTATGCGGGTTCCATAACAATTGTTCTGGTATTGAACTGGTTCCTGAACAAAGTTGAGACGGAGAATCTTGTCGAAACTATTGGATTAGTGAGAGATTCTTCAGACGAACTCCTTGAGCAGATTGATATCAATTATGAGAGTTCAATGCTCATTAATGAAATCGGTCAGACCCTGGCAAGACAATATGAAATCGATGCCCTGTTTTCAGAGATCATACATGTGCTGCGTAAGCGGCTTGATTATGACCGTATTCTGATCATGCTGGCAAACCCTGAAAAGACCAGGCTTATGTATCAGGCCGGGTTCGGGTACCAGGAAGATCAGGAGGAAATTCTGCGGAACCTCTCCTTCCACCTGGACAATCCTGAGTCAAGGGGAGTTTTTTATGTCTCCTTCCGTGATAAGAAACCGATGCTGCTCAACGACATTGAAAAAATCAAGGAGGATCTTTCCCTGCGCAGTCTTGAGTTTGCCTTGAAGATGGGAGTCAAGTCTCTTATCTGCTGTCCTCTGATATATGAAGAGGAATCACTCGGTATTCTTGCCGTTGATAACCTTGTGAGCAAGCGGCCCCTGGTGCAGAGGGATATGAATCTGCTCATGGGAATCGCCCTGCAAATCGGTTCCCGGCTGCACAACATCAAACTTGAATCCCAGATACGCCAAATCCAGAAAATGGAGGCAGTCGGCAATCTGGCAGGCGGTATAGCGCACGATTTCAATAATATCCTGACTACCATCCTGGGCTACAGCCAGATGATGAGCATGAAGCTCGCTGTCGATGACCCGTTATTTAAAATGGCCGACAGTATCCATCGGGCCGGACTCAAAGCCTCCAGCCTGACCAAGCAATTGCTCGTTTTCAGCCGCAAACAGGTAATTGAAATGAAGGTGACAAACCTCAACGTAATTGTCGAGGACATGACCAAGATGCTATCCCGGCTTATCGGTGAAGACATCCAGATGAAAACGTATTTGTCGAGCAGTGTCGGAAACATCATGGCTGATGCCAGCCAAATCGGCCAGATATTGATGAATCTCGTCGTCAATTCACGGGACGCAATGCCACATGGCGGCAGCCTGATCATTGAAACGGACGATGTTTACATTGATAGGAAATATGCCGAGAAAAGAAAATATTTTAAAGCTGGTCATTATTCCGTACTCAGTGTTACCGATACCGGGGAGGGCATCGGTCAGGAACTCAGAGATAAGATATTCGAACCGTTCTTTACCACAAAAGAAGTGGGAAAAGGGACCGGTCTGGGGCTGGCGATCGTCTATGCCATTGTCAAGCAGCATAATGGCCATATTCACCTGTACAGCGAGATGGACAAAGGGAGCTGCTTTAAAATTTACCTCCCGCTTGTCAAAGGGGAAATTGAAGCGACGACATTGCAGGAAAGTATCGAAATGGCCCATGGCAACGAGACAATTCTGGTAGTCGATGATGATGATTCAATCCGCAATATGATCCTCGATACCCTCAAACCTCTCGGCTACACCATGCTGGAAGCGTCATGTGCCGTTGAAGCGCTGGAACTCAGCAGCTTCTTTGCAAACAAAATCGACCTGGTGCTGAGTGATATCATTATGCCGGGCATGAACGGCCCCCAACTTGTCGAGGCGATTAAAGAGAACCAGCCCAACATAAAAGTGATAATGATGTCCGGCTATACCGACAACGCCATAACTCAGCAAGGAGCCCTGCAGAATAACTACACTCTGTTGAGTAAGCCCCTGCTTCCCACCACCATCGCTGTTAAGATACGTAATATTTTAGATAATAAGCAGGGCGAACCGGCAGCTACTCATGCTCCAGACTAAGCCGTCGTCAAACAATAACCGTTACGCAGAAATTATTTTCCGGCATAAGGGGCCGTAACGAAATGGTGAAAAATGTAACGGTTATTTCCTAACGGCCCCTAAAAATGAACAGAAGGTTCTGACATGCAAACAAAAATTATTTTTTTGACGGCGGGCGCAGCGGTTCTCGCTTTTTCGGAGGCCGCCTTTTCATCCGGTTATCGTATACCGGAACAATCCCTCAACTCTACGGCACTGGGCAGCGCCTATGTCGCCAACGCCAATTATGCCGATGCGGCGTATTACAATCCAGCCAATATGTCCTGGCTGAACCCTGGATTGTACATTGAAGGAGGTCTTGCCTATATTCATCTGCCAAGCATTACCTATGAAGATTTCAGAAGTCCTGCCTTAAACGGCAAGTCCGAAGAGGAAAATTTCCTCATGCCGAATCTGCATATTGTCTCGCCGGAATACAACGATTTTCGCTTTGGTTTCGCGCTCGTCTTTCCCGCAGGACTTTCCAAAAGATGGGACGATGTATTTCCGAGAACCTTCGCCAACGAATTCAGCATGACCGTGGCAGAAGCAAATCCCACCGTCTCCTACAGATTGAGCGACATGTTTTCCCTGGCCCTCGGTTTCCGTGCTGTTTACGGTGAGGCCACCGTCAGGAGCGACGGCAATATAGTTGCCGTCCCTGCAGGCGGACTGGGTGGCGGCCTTCCCTCCAGCCCGGAGCAAACCTTTATCAGCAGGGATATGGACGGCGACTCGACAGAATACGGTTACAATCTCGCCTTGTCTGCCAAGCCGACTGAAAAATTGACCCTGGCGGCAACCTACCGCTCGGAAATCGACCTGGACCTGGAAGGTTCGGGGACACTTTTCACCTCCAGCAGCTCTACCGGTCTTTTTCCCGCCGGCCTCTTTCAGGGGTCTGGTTCTGTTTCCACTCTCCTGCCGGCGGTTCTTGCCCTGGCTGCATCGTACACCTTTGACAAATCCACCCTGGAATTTGCCTACGACCGGACCTTCTGGTCCGCAAATGATGAACAGGACTTCTCATTCCCTGCCAACCTGGGCCACCCGGTGCTAATAGCGGCCTTCGATGCCCCGATTGTCAAGGATTGGGATGATGTCGATGCCTTCAGGCTTGGATACACCTACCTGTGGGACGACAAACTGACCCTGATGGCTGGTTTCGGTATCGACGGCAATCCCGTCCCGGATGAAAGCCTTTCGTTTGACCTTCCTGATTCCGACGCATGGTATTCGTCAATCGGATTCAGATATACATGGCGGGAGCAATGGTCCTTCGGGGCAGCCTATCTGTATGCCCGGAAAGAAGACAGAACAGTCAGCAACAATTTTCTGAACGGAGAATTTTCAGGAGCGGCGAGCCATTGTCTGTCTCTGGCGGCCGCCTATCGATTTTAGATAAGGCAGGCCTTACCGCGTTCCGGCCATTTATTCAGTGGCTGCCGGAGTGTGCACCACCGGGTGTGGCGGAAATGGGTCGGTTGGGACTAAGCTGTTTCGACTGAATCCCGGCAAAGCTGATGGTGCCATGCAGGCAGACAACACGATGAAATGAAAGGTCCTGTCTGGACAACGGGTGGAAGAAAATGTCCAGGACGCGGTCAGGCATTTGAGGATCAAGCCACCAGACCTATATGCCTGGCCCAACTGATTCCTGATGAATGCTGTTCGGCAAGAAAGGAATCTAATCGTTTGCTGCTTTTGAACCCCTGCAGAGGATGAGAGGGGTATAGGTGAATCTCCTCGGGTCCGACAGGAAAACCAGCGTTTCCTGGTAAAATTCCGCATACCCGCCGGTATATTCCTCGAATTTGAAATTGATTTTGTCGGGGACTACTTCAATTTTCTTCAGAATATTGAAGGCTTCAAGGTCATCAGCCTTGCCGAAACTGACTCGATGATTTTCCACCATGACGTCGATATTCTCAAATCCTAGATCATAGACGAAGGAATAGAGTTTCCTGCCTATATAGGGGTCAAAGTTCGTTTTCTCTTCCAACTCCTTCATGATCTGCTTGAATGTACGGTCCAGCCTGTCGGATATGCCATAGTTGTTGAAAGGGTTGTGATCAAGGTCAAGGAGGCAGATAATGCCCCCGGGTTTCAGGCACCTGGCGAAATTTTCCACCATCGCAAAACTTCCGGAGAGATAATATTCAAGGACGAAACGGACCCAGATGAAATCAAATTCGCCCAGGTGGTCAAGCGAGCGGGTTACATCCCCATGAACAAAATCGATACCGTTCCTGCCGTATTTTTTCCGGGCATAATCGAGCCGTTCAGCTGAGCCATCAACCCCGACAACCGTTCCGCCGGGCTGGACCAGATCGTAAAGAAGCGAGGTTATCTTTCCAGGACCGCAGCCAAGATCGGCAACCCGCATTCCAGGTTTGAGCCCTGCCCATTTCGCCTGTCTTGTGATTGATTCCGAATCAATTTTGACATCCAGGCGAAAGGATTCTCCTTCGTTTTCCATGAGATATCTATTTTGCAGCATCGTCAGCATATCCTTTGAGCCGTGATTTTTCCATAGGTGCGGTTCGCCGCCGAACATTGTCGGACAATGTACCAGAATAACAGATCTTCATAAGATTTTCCGGTCTGTACTGGTCTGCGGGAAAAAAACCGGAGGGTTCTCATGAAACTCGGGGAAAGATATCATGGATGATGGGGAGAATACAGCGAAGTTTAATCCCCAGGTAAAAAAGCATATATCCGATAGCCATCGACTTGATTGGCAGGCCACCTGCGGGATGAAAATCGATATCCCGTTATTTTATTGCCAAGATGGTTTTTCGCTGTCAATATAACCTCTACCACCCTAATCGCTTCCGGCAGGATGGCCGGTCACAGTCCATGGAAATACGAGGACTTCGATAGCCCCCGGGCAAATACCCTATGCATCTCAACACCCTCTTCAAATACTGGACGTACCGCCTGTTCGCCCCGGGAGTTGTCCTTCGCGAGACCTATGAGGCGTTTCGCGAACTGCTGGCCTTCGACAGCCGGAGCCACGAGCTCATGGCAGATCTGGAAGCACTCTATTATCAAGGAATAAAAGAAGATTTCTGTCGGATCGCGCTCCGCTACGACAACCTGTCCGAGAGCGTGAACGGCATGATCACCAGCCTCGAGCGGATGGCCCCCGGCTCCTACGTCACGCTGCGCGAATATTACCGCAAATACGATTTCTACAGCAGATTCCTGCTCGCCCCGCCCACCGTTCAATTCGGCCCGCCGTTTACCCTGCCACTTGACGATGCGACTGCGCTCAAGCCGGAAATGGTCGGGGCAAAGACCGCGAACCTTGCCGCCATCGCCGCCAACCTGCACCTGCCGATACCCTCCGGCTTTGCCATTTCGGTCAACAGCTTCAATTATCTGCTCGAATACAATGATCTGCGCGGCTCGATCAATGCGTTGCTGACCCAGATCGATCCCACTGTCCCTGGCTCCCTCGTGGATATTTCCGGCAGGCTGACCGAGCTGATCACCTCCGCCGAGGTCCCTCCCGCCGTCTACGAAGCGATCTTCACCGCCCAGGCCGCCGCGTTCCCCGGACAAGAAAACGCCATCAAAATGGTCGTGCGTAGCAGCGCGGTGGGAGAGGATAGCGAATTCTCCTTCGCTGGCCAGTATTCCACCATTCTCGATGTCCGCAGCGAAAACCTGATCAACGCCTATCTCGCCGTTTTAGCGAGTAAGTACCAGCCTGAGGCGTTGACCTACCGCATCCATACCGGGATCGGCGACGAGGAAACGCCGATGGCGGTCATGGTGTTGGAGATGGTTGAGGCAACAGCCAGTGGTGTCGTCTACACCATCGGCCCGACCCTACCGGGTACCGATCAGGTTCATATCCACACGGTGCGCGGCTTGGGGGAAGGCCTGGTCAGCGGGCGGCTGATACCGGAAGTCCTGGCAGTCGATCGCGACGAGCTGACGATCCGGCCCCCGGTACAAGACGACGATCACCTCAAATCCGGACAGCCCCTGGCCCTGGGCCATGAACAGGCCGTCAGCCTTGCCGCTTGCGCTATCGAGATCGAACGGCACTTCGGCAGTCCCCAGGATATCGAGTGGGTGATGCAGGAAAACGGCGAGCTCTTTTTCCTCCAGAGCCGCCCTTTATCGACCCGTCCCCTGCCGCCGGAGGTGCATTCTACCGATGAACCGGCGGAGAGTTGTGACAGCGAACACCCCCCCCTGCTGCAGGGCGGCACCATGGCGGCGGCGGGACAGGCCAGCGGTCCGGCATACTGTGTAGACCCCGATCACCCCGTCGAACAGGTCCCGGTTGGATCCATCCTCGTGATCCGGGAGGCACGCCCTTCCTACGTCCAGGTCATCGACAGGGTGGCCGGCGTGTTGGCGGAACTCGGCAGTGTCGCCGGTCACTTCGCCACGATCTGCCGGGAATTCGAGGTGCCGCTATTGTGCGGCCTCGGTGCCGAGATACAGGTTATCCAGCACGGCCAGACAATCAGCATGCAGGCCGCGGAGAGGCGGGTGTTCGAAGGCGTAACGCTCTCAGCCCGCCCTCCCATCCCGCTCTATCAAAGCCAGGGCCGCCTTCCCTATTTCCGAAAACTGCGCAAATTGCTCGATACTATCACCCCCCTGCACCTGACCGATCCCAGGGCCGGCAATTTCGTCCCCGAGGAATGCCGTTCCTTCCATGACATGATCCGTTTCTGTCATGAACAGGCGGTAAGAACCATGTTTTCCCTCGGCGACCGTCTCGGCCAACCTGCTCGAAATCGTAAAAAAATACTGTCGGACCTGCCTTTTGATATCTTTGTCGTCGATGTCGGCGGCGGTCTTCAGTCCACTGTCTCAGCGGAAGAGACGATCAGGATCGAGCAGATCGGCTCGGTGCCTTTTCTCGCCCTGTGGGCCGGGATGACCCATTCTTCCGTGCACTGGCAGGACCTGCCGCATTTCGACTGGCGCCAATTCAGCGAAACGACCCTGGCTGATGGCATATCCACAGTTGATTCGCCGGAGTATGCCAGTTATGCTGTAATTGGAGGAGATTATGTCAACCTGATCATGCGCTTTGGTTACCATTTCACCTTGATTGACGCCCTGTGCGGCGAGAACAGCGCCAACAATTACTGTCAGTTCCGCTTTGCCGGCGGCGGAGGTGAATTCTCAGGTCGTCTGCTGCGTCTGCAATTGATCTCAACCCTTCTGCAGCAGGCCGGTTTTCAAGTCGAGACACGCGGTGATCTGCTGGACGCCAGGATTTCCGCGCTCTCGGCTGCGGAGATGCAGGCTCCTCTGCTTACCCTGGGGCGACTGCTCGGGGCAACCCGGCTTATGGATATGACGCTGCATGACATCGACGACGTTCATCGCTATATTGAGGCTTTCCTTGCGGAATCTCTTGAGGATAGACCCTCATGACCTATAGTGTAACCTGGCTGACCAGCCAACTGGCCTGCGGTTCGGCCCCCATGTCTTATGACGACCTCGATCTCATCAAGGGACAGGGAATAAACGCCATCGTCAATCTCTGCGGCGAATTCTGCGACCTGCATCAGATAGAGGAACAATCCGGTTTCGAGGTCTATTATCTGCCGATACCGGACGAAAGCGCTCCGGACATTCAGCTGATGGAAAAGGCATTGGACTGGCTGGACGAGGCTCTGTACCTGAAGAAAAAAGTCCTGATCCACTGCCGTCATGGTATTGGCCGTACCGGCACCTTCGTCTCCGCCTATCTCCTGCGGCGAGGCTTCGGCCTCAAGTTCACCGAAAAGAAACTGAAAAACGCGCGGATCAGTCCGGGGAGCTTCAGCCAGTGGCGTTTGTTACGAAAATACGGGAAACAAAAGGGGCAGCTCAAGGCCGGCGAACCTTCCCTGGAAAACAAGGCGACGGTTGACCTGGAGCCGTTCCTGCGAGAGGTCGAGGCGATTCTTCAGGAAGCCGAGGAGGCAGCAGCAGCGACCGGAACTGATCACAAGCCGGTCGCACCTGATGTCTGCTGCCACGGTGTATTTGAGATGGACCTGATCGAGGCGGTTTATCTGAGCCAGTCCCTTAACAAGCAACTCGACCGTGAAAATCGCAAGGCGGCGATCGAAAGAGCGCTTGCGGCATCTTCACTGATCAGGGAAGCCCAGGTGAATACGGGTTGCAGCCGGGAGGAGGCAACGCGGCAGATCTCCTCTACCCAGGCCATTTCGTGCCCGCTGCTGGTGAATGGGAACTGCGTCCTGTTCGCCAAACGTCCGCTCAGGTGCCGCACCGGGCTGGACGGCAACACCCGTGAGCGGCTGCAGGAAGCGATCCGCAAAGCATCCCGGCAGATTTTCCTCGCACTGACCGGCGAATTCTCTCCGGTGACCAACCTGCAGTTCTCCATTCTCGACACGGTTTCAGGCCGCTTTGTCCAGCAGTACTTCCAGGTGATGATGGGCAGGTCTTCCGATTCCTGATCCTCGATTTTCACGAGTTGACTGGGGTCAAAGAGAATATTTTCTGATCTTTGCGAGGAGGGTCTTGAGCGAGATCTGCAAGGCCTCGGCGGCCTTCGTTTTGTTGCCATCCGTATAGCTGAGGGCCATCCTGATGGCATTCTTTTCCGCCTCAGGGATGCTGAGCGGGACACACTGCCCCTGCAGCCAGCGTATTTTCTCTGCCGGCACTGTCTGGATACAGGTGTCGGTCATTGCCCGGGTAACGGCCTCCAGGGTCATTTCATTCTGATCACAGAACAGGGTGCCTTCCGGATCACGTTCTTCAATTCCCGGACATTGCCGGGCCAATAGCGCTGCTTTAAAAAAACGAGGACCTCATCATCGAGTATTCTGATGAACCTGTTGAGTTCAAGCTCTGCAGTTCATCGATGAAAACCGTGCCGCCATCGGCAATCTCGAAGAATCCTTTCTTTTTGCGGTCAGCCCCGGTAAACGCCCCTTTTTCATAACCGAACAGTTCGCTTTCAACCAGGCTCTCCGGAATAGTACTGATGTCGAGCACAATAAAAGGCCCTTGCGACCGGGAACTGAGATTATGTATGAATGAGGCCCGCGACCAGGGTCTTGCCTGTACCCGTCTCACCCTCGAGGATCAGCGAATAATCAGATGCTGCCACCTCTCTGATATCACTGATGACTTTCTGCATGATCCGGCTCCATCCCAACTGCATTTCAAGGGACAGTTCCTTCTGGTTGTTCCGTTCACTCATCCTGCGTGTCAGACCAACTCTTTCCCGTTCCAATTTTGAATTCCCATTCGCCGATATAGGCCGCATTCAGGGCTAATCTGAGCCGTTTTTCACTCTCCCGCAGCTCAATTTTCATCTTCTTGCCTGTGGAAATATCACCCACTGCCAGGCGGCACAGGGACTCGCCGTTGTTTTCCTGCTTGAGAAACGCCTCTATCCGGGTCCACAGATGGGTGCCGTCATGGCGCACCAGGCGAATTTCAAAAACTTGCGATTCTCCTGTAGTATCAATAGCATTTTCGATGCAGGTAGAAGATGTCGACATCATTCGGCAGGATAAACGAGGTGAGCAGGCGGCCCAGGAGCGTTTCCCTGGTTACACCCAGCAGTTCTGCGACCGTACAATTCGCCCGCACGATCAGCCCCAGCTCGCTCAGGGTAAGATAGCCGACCGGGGCATACTCATCACGGGCTACTTCTTTCCCGCCGGGACACGGCCACGAATCGGGTTTTCAGGCAGCACAAACCGTGCAGTGGACGCCGATGTCTAACAGATGATGATATCGCAAATTTTCCTGAATTGGAAGGAGGGGGGGAGAAGAGACTGTCGGCAAACACCGGCTCTGTGCTCGTAACCGGCCTCGGGATGGCCTCTGGCCACTTCTCAAGCGAAAGCTTCCTGGCGAGGTTTTGCCGCACCTGTGGTTTTCCGCTCTTGTTACGACCAAACCCGGCTGACAATCGGCCCCGATCCGTGAAATCCTGTTCGTGGACAAACTCCAAGCTTCAGGCCCCCGGATTCTCATATCGCCTGGCGCCATTCCTGACAACAACAGGTGCGACATCATCGCGGCCGGTAAGCTGCCAGATGACACCGGCAGCTGAAGGATGCCTATGAGTTGTGATACCGTGTCAGTTTATTTTTTTTCCGGTTTGAAGAGAAGTGCTGAGCAAGGTGCCCGTTTGATGACCCGCTCGGCCACGCTGCCGAGCAGAATTTTTTCAAGTCCTCTGGCGCCGTGGGTGCCGATAATTATCAGATCAAATTCCTCTTTCTGGACATATTCAACGATGGTATCGACGACATCGCCCCTCTCCACCTGTCCGGAACAGTTCATCCAGGTTTTTTTACTGTTCTCGATGAGGGTGTTCATTTTCGCTTTCGCGTGTTCCAGGGTCTCTTCATCGTTGATGGGCATATACGCGGGGATGAAGTCCGAGTAAAACAGTATAACCTCAACGACATGGAAAAATACGACTTTTGCGGCCAGCTTGTTAGCCGTGGCGACTGCGAAGTCAGCCAGTTTGTCGCTGTACCGTTGAAAATCCACCGGAACCAAGATCTTTCGTATCTCTTGCATGGCGTTCCTCCTTGAATACTCTGACTGGTGGTTTGGTACCAAGGTGGCGGCTCCCTTTCTGTCTGATATCCATCCCGGATCAGGCGTCTGCTTTGCCACCCCCGGGGAGAATTGACCTGAATCCGCCGCACTTTGCGATTCCCATCCGGATCTGCAGGCACTGTCTCGCGTCGCCGGAGCCCGCTTCCCTTCATCCTCTCACCCTGGTCTGGAGGTGAAAC
The DNA here is from genome assembly GCA_031389785.1 of Desulfobulbaceae bacterium. Classification (GTDB taxonomy): domain Bacteria; phylum Desulfobacterota; class Desulfobulbia; order Desulfobulbales; family Desulfocapsaceae; genus Desulfoprunum. The sequence continues at coordinate 40,515 of JANMSX010000056.1, forward strand.
AACCTCGCTGGCCAGCTCATTTTCCCTTTATAAGATAGTAATTCAGCTCTTCGAATGTGATAGTACCCTGGCAGCATTTACCTCTTTTCGAAAAACCGGGTTAATCCAGGTTCATCCAGTCCCTGGTCAGCGGCAGATTGTTCCGAACGCCTGCCGAAAAGAGCAATTGGAACAGATGCATTTTTCCCATCCTGAACCCTGCTGAACAGCCTGCCAGATAAAAACGCCACATCCTGATTAAGCGGTTGTCAAACATGGAACGGATTCACGCCTCATTTTTTTCGAAACGCTCCGCCCAATAATCAAGGGTTTTGCTGTAATGCACCCGCATGTTTTCACAATCGACAAAACTTAGACCCAGGCTGGTGCAATTCCTGAGAATTGAGCCAAGGTCGGGGAGGTAACAGCCCGGGAAAAATTACAAAATATGTACATTTTACAGGGTAATTATTTCAGGGATTGTCGAGGGGGATATTTTCAGGCTGCGGAACTGAGGGACCCGTCTTGTTCCGTCGCAGAACGGTCTGGGCGACCTGGCGAGAGGACCGTTTGCGGGTGACACTGTTGCCGGCCGTATGGGACCTCCCGGCGGACATTGAATGAGGTTTGACCGTGATTAGAGTACTGTTGGAACATTCGATGTTGATCGTATCGGCATGCACAATGGAGCAGTAAAATGATGACAATCATTCCGGCGGCAGACAGGCACTTCACGGATATGGGCTGGTTGCAGACGTACTGGCTCTTCTCGTTCAGTGATTACTATGATCTCTCTATGCCACTTCCCAAGCTTTACCGGATCCCTGCATCTGGACAATTTCCGAAATCGACCAGAGAACGGTGCACAGCTCAAATCGGACCGAGGCGGCGATAATGGCCTCGCGGAATGGCATGAAAACTCTGCGTGCATCTTCCCATATTCAGACTGCTGTGCAAGACGGCGGCAGCGGAAATACCACCGGCCCGGCATGACCGTCATCAATGAGACCGTCCGGGGTATCGTCAGCCGGATAACCTACCATAATCCGGATACCGGCTGGTCCGTCCTCCGGGTCCAGCCGTTCGACCAGGCCTTCGAGCAGGTGACCGTCACCGTGCACCAGACCAAGGTCTTTGCCGGCGCCACCATGGAATTCCGCGGGGTCTGGACGGATCACCCGCAGTTCGGCCGGCAGTTCAAGGCGACGGAGGCCATCGAGAAGAAACCCGCCTCGGCGGCGGCCCTGGAAAAATATCTGGGGTCGGGGCTGATCAGGGGCGTCGGCCCGTCAACCGCCCGAAAAATCGTCAGGCACTTCGGGGAAGACACCCTGGATATCTTCGAGAACAGGATTTCGCGGCTGACGGAGGTGCCGGGGATCGCCCACAAGAAGCTGGCCATGATCGAGGAGGCGTGGCGGGAACACCGGATGATCAGGGAAGTGATGACTTTCCTCCAGGGACACGGCATTTCAACCCTGTTTTCGGTGCGTATCTACAAGAAATACGGGGATAAGGCCATAGAAACGGTGTTGCAGGACCCCTACCGGCTGGCCAATGATTTTTACGGTATCGGTTTTTTTCGGCGGACAAGGTGGCCCTCAGCATCAGTCTGGCGTGGGACAGCCAGCGCCGGCTGATGGCGGCGGTAAAGCATATCCTGGCTGCCAGCCGGGAGCAGGGCCACTGTTACCTCACCAGCAGTCAGATCGCCTCGGAACTCCGGCTGCTCCTGGAAATGGACTGTGACGACCGTCTCGAGTCGGTGTTGAGGCAGATGCAGGAAGAGGATCATCTCCGCCTCCGCCTGCTCTCCGATAACGGTGCTCCCGCTGTGCCCTGCTACTACGCGAAGTCCCTCTATTACGATGAGGAGGCGGTGGTCCGCCGGCTCGGCACGATGACCGGTCCGGTCGCCTGTGACCGGGAATGGCTTGACGGATGGATTGCCGACTACTGCGCGGCCAGGGCGGTCAGCCTCAGCGACGAACAGAGGCAGGCGGTGCGGCAGGTGGTCCGGCAGCACTGCTCGGTGTTGACCGGCGGGCCCGGCTGCGGCAAGACCACGACTACCCTGGTCATCGTCCCGCCTGCTCGAGGCGATGCACCGGCGGGTCCTGCTGGCGGCCCCGACCGGCCGGGCCTCGCAGCGGATGAGCGAGGTCATCGGTCGCGAGGCCAAGACCATCCACCGCCTGCTCGAGTGGCAGAACGGCAGTTTCCAGAGAAACGAGGATCATCTGCTGCAGGCGGTCCTGAAAAAGATCCACCCCTGGTCGACCCTGCACTATGGTCTTTCCGCCATCGATACGATGGTGCGCCTCTACCGGGAGTGGATCCCCAAATATCAGGGGGCGGGCAGCGAGATCCAGATCCTCTGCCCGATGGTCCGCGGCACGCTGGGCACCGCCAACGTCAACAAGGTGATTCAGGCGGCGGTCAACCCGGCCCGTGAAGGCAGGCATGAACTGCAGGTGGGGGAGAGGGTCTTCCGGGAGGGCGACAGGGTCATCCACCGGCGCAACAATTACGACCTGGGGGTCTTCAACGGCGATATCGGGGAGATCTCCTCGATCGACAACGAGGACCTCACCTGCGTAGTCCGTTTTTTACCGGAGGGCAGGGAAGTGCAGTATCAGAAAGGGGATATCGTCGAACTCGATCTGGCCTATGCCATCACCATCCACAAATCCCAGGGCAGCGAATTCCAAGTCGTGGTCATGCCGATCCTCAGCCAGCATTTCAAGATGCTGTTCAGGAACCTGATCTATACCGGCCTGACCAGGGCCCGCCGGCTGGCGGTGTTTGTCGGCACCCGCAAGGCCTTGGCGATGGCGGTACGGCAGCAGGACACGACCAGGAGGCAGACGGCCCTGACCCAGTTGCTCAGGGGTTGTGCAAGGCCTGTGGACGTTTGAGAGGTCCCATGGTATATCGAAGGAGGGCGTTTGCCGACCGGCTCGGGCAGATTTATCGGCCCGTGCCGTTCTCGGATGTGGTGCACCATGTTTTTATGGAGCACCCAGGTACAGAGGGATCATGAGAAAGCCCGGAGATCTTTGCCGGCGCGGATTGAGAGGCTATGTATATTGGTGTGGATTTTGACGGTACGGTTGTCGATCACCGCTATCCCGAGATCGGTGAACCGGTGCCCGGGGCGATTAAGTGGTTGTTGCGTTTCCAGGCCTGCGGGGCCAGACTCATCCTTTTCACTATGCGCTCCGATGGCTTGAACACCGGCAATCTCCTGACCGATGCGGTGCAGTACCTGCACAAAAACGGCATCATGTTGTATGGAATCAATACCAATCCCGACCAGAAGGAATGGACCTCGAGTCCGAAGGCCTACGCGAATGTCTATATCGATGACCAGGCCTTCGGTTGTCCTCTCATTCATCCAAAAGGCTTTGCCCGTCCATGCGTCGACTGGAAAAAGGTGGGACCGCAACTTGAAAATATGTGTCTGAGCAGACCTTGAACATGGTTGAATCGCGAGAAACAGTTTTGCCAACGGTTCGGAACAATGTCGACAAGGGCACTGCCGGGCAATCGGCAACATGAACAGAACAGGATCGGAAAATGGCAATGATGGTCACGCAACTTTATAAAAGTACAGATGGAAATAAAGAGTACTGTTTCAATATCGAAACGCTCCGAAATCTTACCCGGGAGGAACTGCATTGTCTGCGGCAGATCCTGGCCGATGGGTTCGTGCCGGATGCGATATCCCTGACGCCGACCCTCGCCGGCGAGAGGGTGGTTGAAATTGGTCCCCGGCTCAATTTCGCCACTGCCTGGTCGAGCAACATGATCTCCATCTGCAGGGCGACCGGCCTGGACGTGGTGACCCGGGTTGAACGTTCCCGGCGCTATCTGGTGCCGGAAAATGAGGATATCGAGATGTTTATCCGCGACCGCCACGACCGCATGACGGAATGTCATTACCCCCGGCCGCTCACGACCTTTGAAACCGGCATCGTCCCCGAGGCGGTCTATGAGGTGGACCTGAAGACCCATGGCCCGGACGGTCTGCTCGATATCCCGGGCATCTCCATGGACGAGTGGGATCGGCATCTCTATTATGATTATTTTGTGAAAAAACAAAAACGTAACCCGACCATCGTGGAGATCATGGATCTCAACAACGCCAACTCCGAACATTCCCGCCACGGGTTTTTCAAAGGCAAACAGATCATTGACGGCGAGGAGATGGCAGAGAGTCTCTTCGACCTGGTGACCGCAACCCTTACCGCCAACCCGCAGGGCTCGATCATTGCCTTCAAGGACAATTCCAGTGTAGTCCGGGGATTTGAGATAACGACCCTGCTGCCGACAGAACCGGGGACGCCCTGTCCGTTTACGGTCAGGGAGGTCTGCTACCACCCGCTGTTGACCGCCGAGACCCATAATTTTCCCACCGGTGTCGCCCCCTTCCCGGGGGCCGAGACCGGCACCGGCGGGCGTATCCGCGACGTCCAGGGCACCGGCCGGGGTGGGTTCGTGATGGCCGGGACCGCCGGCTACTGTGTCGGCAACCTCAACATCCCCGGCTATACCCTTGAGTGGGAGAGCGATTATCCCTGCCCCGGTAACCTGGCTTCCGCCCTGGAGATCGAGATCGAGGCGAGCAACGGCGCCTCGGATTACGGCAACAAGTTCGGCGAACCGCTGATCCAGGGGTTCACCCGTTCCTTTGATATGCGCCTGGAGAACGGTGAGCGCTGGGGTTTTCTGAAGCCGATCATGTTCACCGCCGGCATCGGCCAGATCGATGCCCGGCATACCGAAAAGGCCAGGGAAGAGAAAGGTATGCTCATCGTCCAGGTGGGCGGGCCGGCCTACAGGGTCGGCTTCGGCGGCGGGGCCGCCTCGAGCATGCTGCAGGGGGAAAATGCCTCCGACCTTGATTTCGATGCCGTCCAGCGCGGCGACGCCGAGATGGAGCAGAAAATGAACCGGGTGATCAGGGCCTGCAATGAGATGGGCGATAGGACCCTGATCGACGTCATCCATGACCAGGGGGCGGGCGGTCCGGCCAATGTCCTCAAGGAACTGGTGGAGCGCTCCGGCGGGCGGGTGGAGATCCGCAATATCCGGGTCGGCGACCCGACCATGTCGGTGCTTGAGATCTATGTCGCCGAGTACCAGGAACGCAACGGTTTTCTCATCCGGCCCGTGAACATCGAGCGCTTCCAGGCCATCTGCCGGCGCGAGAAGGTGGCCTGCGAGGTCTTGGGCGAGGTGACCGGCGACCTGCGCTTTGTCGTCCATGATGCGCAGGACGATACGACGCCGGTCGATATCGAACTGGACGCCCTGCTCGGCAACATCCCGCGCAAGACCTTCACGGACAGCCGCCGCGATCCGGGTCTCAAGCCGCTGTCGCTGCCCGTCGACCTGACGGTGCAGGAGGCACTGCATCGGGTCCTGCGCCTGGTCTCGGTCGGTTCGAAACGTTTTCTCACCAACAAGGTCGACCGGGCCGTAACCGGGCTGATCGCCCGCCAGCAATGCTGCGGTCCCCTGCAACTGCCAGTCAGCAACGTGGCGGCCGTAGCCCAAAGCCACCTCGGTCTGACCGGCACGGCAACGGCCATCGGCGAGCAGTCGATCAAGATGCTCGTCGACCCGGCCGCCGGGGCGCGGATGGCGGTCGGCGAGGCCCTGACCAATCTGGTCTGGGCGAAAATCGCCGATCCCGATCAGGTCAAGTGCTCGGCCAACTGGATGTGGGCCCCGAAACTGCCGGGCGAGGGGGCGGCCATCTTCGACGCCGCACGGGCCATGCGCGATCTGATGATCGAGGTGGGCATGGCGGTCGATGGCGGCAAGGACAGCCTGTCGATGGCCACCATGGTCGGTGACGAGACGGTCAAATCGCCGCGGGAACTGGTGATTTCCGCCTATGCCGCAGTCCCCGATATCACCAGGATCGTCACCGCCGATATCAAATATCCCGGCTCCTTCCTGCTCTTCATCGATCTCGGCAACGGCCTTAATCGCCTTGGCGGTTCCGCCCTGGCCCAGGTCTACCGCCAGCTCGGCGACGACTGTCCGAACGTCGAGCGTCCGGATCTCCTGCGGGCCGCCTTCACCGCCATCCAGGAACTGATCGACGGTGATTTCATCAGCGCAGGGCATGATCGCAGCGATGGCGGCCTGATCACCTGTCTGCTGGAGATGGCCTTCAGCGGCAATTGCGGCCTGGAAGTCTCCCTGCAGGGCGAGGCGACGGCCATCGCCCAGCTTTTTGCCGAAGAGTTGGGCCTGGTGGTCGAGGTCAGGCCGGGCCGGTTGCACGAGGTTCGGGCGGTGCTCGGCAGGGCAGGGGTGGCGGCGTCCGTCATCGGTACATCGACCGCCGAAAAACGGATCAGGGTCGAATGCAATGGCCAGGCGGTGCTTGACGAGGAGATGGTCGTTCTGCGTTCGTGGTGGGAGGAGACGAGTTATCAGCTGGAGCGCCTGCAGGTCAACCCGATCTGCGCCGATGCGGAGAAGGCCAATATTTACGCACGGAAAGGCCCGGACTATCACCTCAGCTTCAACCCTGAACCGACCCCGGCCGCCCTCCTTGCCCGGACGGACAAACCGAAGGTCGCCATCCTCCGCGATGAGGGGTCGAACTCCGACCGGGAGATGACCTCGGCCTTTTACCTTGCCGGTTTCGAGCCCTGGGATATCTGCATGACCGATCTGCTGGAGGGCGCCATCAGCCTCGACGGCTTCCGCGGTCTGGCGGCGGTCGGCGGCTTTTCCTACGCCGACGTGCCGGAATCGGCCAAAGGCTGGGCCGCTGCCATCCGCTTCAACCAGCGGCTGCAGGAGATGTTCCTGGCCTTCTATAACCGTCCCGACACCTTCACCCTCGGCGTCTGCAACGGCTGCCAGCTCTTCGGTCTTCTCGGCTGGGTGCCGCGCCTGGGTCTGGAAGACGCGCGCCAGCCCCGCTTTGTCCACAACCTCTCCGGCCGGTTTGAATCGCGCTGGTCAACGGTCAGGGTACGGAAAAGCCCGGCGATGATGTTGAAGGGCATGGAGGGCCTTACCTTCGGCATCCATGTCGACCATGGCGAGGGCCGGCTCTATTTTCCCGATGAGGCGGTAAAAAGGGAGATCCTCGAGGGTGGACTGGCGCCGGTGGTCTTTGTCGACGACGAGGGCCGGCCGACCGAGGCCTATCCCTTCAACCCGAATGGTTCACCGGACGGCCTGGCGGCTCTGTGCAGCGCAGATGGCCGGCATCTGGCGATCATGCCGCACCCGGAGCGGGTGATCCTGCCCTGGCAGGCCCACTATCTGCCGGAGGAGATGAAGCACCTCAAGGTAACCCCCTGGATGCAGATGTTCAGAAACGCCTACGACTGGTGCGTGGTTTCGAGATAAAACGCAATATCGGCCATCCGCTCAACCGGGCGGATGGCTTTCCCACTCCCGCAACTTTTTCGTCAACTGCCTGCAGGGCTTGACCCTGAAGAAGGTCTTGTCCGTCTCGACCGAGCCCAAGCGGCTCAGCGCCTAACCCGGATTTCTCATGAACATTGTGTCGATTTTGATAAATTTAACGACATTTCAATGTATTACTCGCATTTACCTTTCATTTGAAAATCATCCACAATGTTCACCGAAGGCCAGCCGATCTCACCGCGTCCGGAGTCTCACTTCGTTCGCTTACCTGCAGCGTTGCCGAAGCAAGGTGCATAGGACTACTATGGCACCTTGCTTCGCGCCTCGCATCGAAGTCTCGCTATGCTCGCTTATCTCACGGTAACCTCGGCTGGTGAGAAATCCGGGCTAAGGCCGCCGCGCAACTCGGGGCCAGGGCGATTTCCATTTTCAGGATATCCTTGACCGTGAAATTCAAGCTGGAGCCGGTGACGAACGGTGGTTTCAGCGCAGCAGGAGGATCGCCTCGATCTCGATGTTTGATCCCAGGGGCAGGGCGGCCACCTGCACGGTTGAGCGAGCCGGCGGCGGGCTGGGAAAATACTGGCCGTAGACCGTATTGACCTCCTTGAAATCGGCCAGGTCGGTAAGAAAGATGGTGGTCTTGACGACCTGACCGAGGTCGCCGCCGGCCTCTTCGGCGATGGCCTTAAGATTGTGCAGCACCCGGTGGGTTCGTGCAGATATCGTGTCGTCGATGAGTTTTCCGCTGGCCGGGTCGATCGGCAGCTGACCTGAAATGAAGACCAGGTCGCCCGTTGAGATGGCCTGGGAATAAGGGCCGATGGCCGCAGGCGCCTTATCCGTCGTTATGCTCTTCCTGTTCATGCTCATGGTGGACCTCCAGGTTGTTGAACTGCTGATGTCCGCTCGCCGTAGCCTGATTTTATTTTCAGTATTCTTCGGGAACGTCTGTTTGCCGAAATCAGGTCCCTTCGCAGAGGACATTTTTCTCCCTGCCTGGATGAAGTGACGAGCTATTCTTCCTGCTCCTTCAGGGTGCAGGATTATGACGGGATTATTAATTGTATATGCACATCAGCACTGTCAATCAAAATATTTTGAAATGGTCAAAAGACCTTGAGAGGGCTGGTTCGTCTGACCAGCCGTGAGGGAGATCGTCCCGCCATCCGGATGAAAGGGTATGTTGTCAGGAAAATCTCCTTGAATTTCGCTGAGGTCATGATGATAATAGTGAAGAGATAAGAAGACCCACCTCTCCATCTACCTGTCAAAGGAGGAGTATGATGGCAGCGCAAAAAAACAATTCACTCTCTCACCACATCACCGCAGTCAAAAAAGGCGAGCGGGTCTTTGAGAACGCCTTCCAGAGTGTCAGCCGGATGATACTCAGCAAGAAAATCGACAAGGTTGTGGTCAATGGCAAGTCCACCTTTGATTTTCGAATATTTCGCGAGAGCAAAAAACATATCATCGGCATGTACGATGAGATCAACTCCTTTGTCTCCTTTGTCAAGGATGCCTCCGAAGGCGGCTCATCAAAGGAGATGGCCTTTGTCCTGGTTGGCGAGCCGGGCAACGGCAAGACCTTTCTTATTGAATATCTATGCGGAATGTATAGAAACTTCCTGTCGATTCCGGAGAACAGAAAATACACTTTCCGCTTCATCAACCTCGACAAGCTGGAAGGTTACGGCAATATCAAGGTCATCGAGTCCCAGACCTATGAGGATCCCATCATCCTGGCGATGAATACCCATGAAAGCCGGGCGGAGTCGGAACAGTACCTGGCCAGGCGCTACCGGGTCAACGATAAACAGCTGGCCGAGTGGTACGAGAATTATCGCCCCTTAGGCGCCGATACAGCCTATATATGGAACGATATCAGGCGGTTTTCTGACGACAATATCGAAGAAATGCTCAATTTTACCGAGATTGTGCCGGTACCCCTTATCGAGAGCCTGGGCACGGTCACCGGCAAATATCCTGCCAAGGACAAGATCACGTCCTCGGCCGTCGATCTCCTCGGCGAGGAATCGATCCAGCGGCTCCTGCACATCACCGACACCAACAACCCCTACCGCTTCGACCTGCGCCGGGGGGCCCTGGCCAGGGTTGCCGGCGGCGGCATCCACTTCAGCGACGAGATCTACAAGAATAAAAAGGATCTGGTACAGGTCTACCTCGGCATCATCCAGAACCGGACCATCGAAATCGACGGCTACAAGTGGCCGATCGATACCCTGATCGTTGCCACCAGCAACAACTCCGAGTTCAACCGATTCCTGGCCGAGAAAGAGGAAGCGCCGATCGTCGACCGCTGCCGCATCTGCTATGTCTCGCACAATACCAACTACAAGCTGCAGAGCGAGTTGACCACCTATGCCATCGGCAACGAGGCCAAGACAACCTTGACCGGCAATACCATGCACCAGGATCCCAACCTGAATTACGCCGCCTCGGTTGCGACGGTCCTCACCCGCCTGCCTCGATCGGAAAAACTGACCCCGATCGAGACGATGAAGCTTGCCGCCGGCGAGGTTGCCGGCGAAAAGAGCCTGAAGACCCTCTCGGAGGTCATCGACACCCTCAATCAAGAGCATGACATCACCAAGCGTTTTGGCCAGAAAGGGCTCGGACAGAGGAACCTCGGCCGGGCCGTGCAGCTGATGCTCGAGAGTTCCGAGACCAACGAAGGGCGCTGCATGTATGCCTATGACATCTTTATCGCCCTGGAACGGGTGATTCTCGATTATGTCTCGGAGGCCGGCGACCGGGCCAAGTTCCTCGTTGACCTGAAGATCGCCAAAGGACTGTACCGGGAGCGGATCATGACCGAGATGTTCAATGCCTACATGGATGAGCCGCTGGCCATCCGCAAGGACGTCGTCAACTACGTCAACATGATCATCGGCATCGATGCCGAAAATCTCGGCGTCGATAAGATGTGGAAGTACAAGAACCCCCAGACCGGCGAACTGCTGGCCTTGAAGATCGATGAACGCTATATCGATTCGGTCGAAGACTGCCTGGGGCTGAAGACCCGCGAACAGAAGGATTCGTTCAGGACCTCGATCCGCAAGATCTACGGCCAGAAGATCTCGGTCCGGCCTGACTATGATTTCATGGATAACCTTGAACTGGTCAAGGCTGTCACCGATGTCCGCCTGAAATCGGATATTGCCGGGGCCGGCAGCCTGATCGGGGCCCTCGCCAACAGGACCAACGAGGAGAACCAGAAACTCTACGACCGGATGATTGAGACCATGCTCCACAAGCTTGGCTACTGCACGACCTGCGCCCAGAAGACGATTGAATATTTCTGTACGCAGGTGGACGAGAACTGACCACCGTATAGAATTTTTCCTCAACTTTGCTGAACCGGGACGATGAACACGCTGCGGGAACTCTACAATTCCCTCAAAAAGACAGGACTGACGCCTGAACAGGAACAGGTGATCGACCATGAGCTGCGCCTGGCCGAGGAGGCGGGGGATATATCTCTTGCCCACGATCCGGACAGGTCGCCGCGACCCAGGAGTCTCTATGCCTGGAACGATCTGCAGCTGTTGCACAACGGCTCGCCGCCGCTCTTCGTGTCGCTCACCTCGGTGTATACCCTCGACCACCTTCTCGAACGGGACCGGCAGCGGGAAGCGGATGGGTTTCCCCGCAAGATCCGGGTCGGCAAGATGATGAAACCGGGCCGCGACGGCGACAACAAGGTGGTGGTGGTGCCGTCCACGGTCGAGGAGAAGTTCATCCATGACCAGGCGCGGGCGGATGAAGAGGCTGCGGGCGAGGGGGAGGGCAAACCCGAAGGCGGCTCAGGTGAGGGGGAAGAGGGAGAGATCATCGGTGAGCAACCGGTTCGCCAGGAACAGGGAAGCGGAGAAGGAGGGGCCGGCCAGGGTGAGGGCGGTTCCCATGAACTGGAGTCGAACGCCTATGACCTCGGTCGCGTCCTGACCGAGCAGTTCCAACTCCCCAACCTGAAGGATAAGGGCAAAAAACGGTCGCTTACCAGATATACCTATGACCTCACGGACAGGCACCGGGGTTTCGGCCAGGTCCTTGACAAGAAGGCGACACTGCGCCGGATCATCCAGACCAATATCGCCCTGAAGAGGATTTCCGGGCAGGAACCGATAGACACCCTCGGGCTGATGATCTCGCCTAAGGACAGGGTCTACAGGATCCTTTCCCGTGAGAAGGATTATGACTCCCAGGCCGTGGTCTTCTTTGTCCGCGACTATTCCGGGTCGATGAGCGGCAAGCCCACGGAACTGGTGGTCAACCAGCATGTGCTGATCTATTCGTGGCTCGTCTTCCAGTATGAAAACCAGGTGACAACCCGGTTTATCCTTCATGATACCGAGGCCAAGGAGGTCGAGAATTTTCATACCTATTACAATTCGCGGGTGGCGGGAGGAACACAGGTCGCCTCGGCCTACAAACTGGTCAATCGCATCGTCGAAAATGAAAATCTCTCGCGCGACTACAATATTTACATCTTTCACGGCACCGATGGCGATGACTGGGATACCAAGGGCGATGAATCCCTACCGGAACTCAAAAAAATGTTGGACTATGCGGCGCGGGTTGGAATCACCATCGCCGAGAACGGCTATGGAATTTCCGGCAAGAGCGAGGTTGAGCGCTATATCCGGAAATCTGGACTGCTGGAGGAGCGGAGCAGTCTCCTGCGACTCGACGTGATGACCAAAGAGAGCAATGAAGGGCGGCTGATCGAGGGGATCAAACACCTGATTTCATAACGGCTGACCCCGGCGCATCGAACCGCGGAGGTCTTTCTGCAGGGAAGATATGGAACTGATAAGCCAACACGCCAAGAAGATCATGGAAGGGTGCAAGGAGCGGGCCAGGGACGCCGGCCTCAGCTTCCAGGACCAGAGTCTCGAGTATATCGTGACCAATCGGGACCTCCTGCAGCTCTCCCCCAAGGTGATGATCCCCACCCTTTACGATTACTGGGTCCAGGACGTCGAGGTGCTGAAGGAGCAGGGACGTTATGAACTCTATCCCAGCAATCCCTACGAGACCGTCATCAATACCCGGCCGCCCATCTCGTTCTATAACGACAACAACCCGGACTGGCTGAATGTGATGATTTTTTATCATGTTATCGGTCATATGGACTTCTTCCAGAACAACCTCTTCTTCCGTCATACCTGGGAATACGACTTCGCCGGCCGGGCCCTGTCCGACAAGCGTCTTATCGCCAAACTGCGCTCGGAGAAAGGGCGGTGGGTCGACTATATCATTGAATTCTCGCGTGCCATCGATAACCTTGTCGGCTATTTCGACGTCCTGGCGGACCTTACGAAAAAGAAGGCGAGAGGGTTGGATGCGATGCTCGATTTCTATTTCGATGTATTTCTGCAGAGTCCAGCTCTGCCCACGATCACTCACTATGTACGTGAAATAGAGTTGTATAACAAGATAGTACGCGACGATCCCACAAACGGCCCGGCGAAGTTCATCGAGTCGGTGAAGAGCCGCCATGCCGAATTCGAGTCGCTCTTCGACAAGCACAGAAAGGAGAAAAAACGCAAGGAAGGTATCGATCTGCTGCAGTTTCTCATGGCATATTCACCGTTCCTCAACCGGGAGGAGAACAGCTGGATGCTGACGGTGATGGAGGTGATACGGTCGACGTCGCTGTATTTTCAGCCGCAGATCAGGACCAAGATACTCAATGAGGGCTGGGCGAGCTACTGGCATGAAAAACTCTTTCTGCAGGATGACCGCATCGGCGGCCATGAGGTCGATTACTCGATTGTCAATGCCAGGGTGACATCGATGCCGCGAGTCGGCCTGAATCCCTACGCCCTCGGTATGCGTCTCTTCGACTATCTCGAGGATAAGGCCAATAAGGGGAAAATATCATTTGATTATATGCAATTAAGCGACAAGCATGAACGTTCGCGATTTGACACGGAGATAGGTCAGGGCAGGAAGTTCATCTTCGCCGTCCGGGAGAACTATGCCGATTCGATGTTCATCAATTCCTTCGTCGATCAGGATTTCGTCGACCTGCATAAACTCTTCGTCGTCGGCAAACGTCTCAACAAGGAGCGGATGACCTGGCAGTATTATGTCAAGAGCAGGAAGGCTGAGGACTACAAGGCCATGGTCAGCGATTCTCTCTATCACCCGCCTTCGATCGTGGTCAACGTCGATGAAGCCGGCACCCTTGTCCTCAACCATGTGTTTGAAGGAAAGCCGCTGGTCAGGGAGTACATTGACGGGACCATGATGGGGCTTGAATATCTCTGGGGCGGCAAGGTCTGTCTCTATACTTCGGAGCCTGTTCCACTTAAAGCTCAGGCACCTCCCGAATCGACGGCAAAGCAGGAGACACCGAAACAGGAGACCAGTTGGAAACGCTTCCGCTATACCATGGACGGCAGGAAGCTGGCCAGGGAACTGGTCGATGTGCATGGCTGAGTATGACAGGGCATGCGGAAGATGGCAGAGAGCAGGGGAGTTTTTCAATGCGTGATCTCACCAGGGCTATGGAAAGTCTCAAGAAGTATGAGAGCGGCTGGCCGCAGCAGTCCCTGCTGTCGTTTGCCGAATTTTTGCAGGAAGTCATCGCCCAGCCGACCCGGGTCATCCGCAATGTCTACCAGGTCTATGCCGACATGATCGGGACTTTCGTCTCCGAGGGTGTCGACGAGTACAGCGATGACCCGGAATCCATCCGCTATCTGAGCTACGACTGCAGCCGGCTCTTTGTCGAGAATTCCGACCGGCCGTTCTTTGCCGACCGTCTCTTCGCCAACCGGCTGATCCGGCATGTCGAGGCCCTGTCCGTGGGAGCCCAGCAGAACAAGATCTATATTTTCGAAGGGCCGCATGGCAGCGGCAAATCCACCTTTCTCAACAACCTTCTCCGGAAATTCGAGGAATATGCCAATACCCCCGAAGGAATGCGTTACGAGGTGGTATGGCGACTGAAACGGGGAAAGCAGGGGAATGGCGGCAATCCGCTCTCCCCGTTGGCCGAGAGACTGGCCTTGATCCTGGAAAACGAGGGAAACCGCGGCAGGCCGCCGGCGGAAAAAGGCAACTGCACAGAGGACGAAAGTGGCGAGGATTTTATCGATGTCCCCTGTCCCAGCCATGACAACCCGATCGTACTGATCCCGAAGGATGTGCGGAGACGGTTTTTCGATGATCTTTTTGAAAATGACAAGTTCAAATGGCGTCTTTTCACCGAAAAGAAATACGAGTGGGTTTTTGAGGAGTCTTCCTGCACCATCTGTACCTCGATTTTCCAGAATCTGCTGAAAAAATACAATGATCCGTTGAAGGTAATGGAGTTTGTCTGGGCCCGTCCCTACTCCGTCGACAGGCGCCTGGGCGAGGGCATATCGGTCTTCAATCCCGGCGATGAACCCTTGCGGCAGAATGTCATCCACAACGAGGTTGTCCAACGCAACCTCGATCAGCTGTTCTGCACCTCGCGGCCGGTCTCCTATCTCTATTCCCGCTATGCCAAGACCAACAACGGCATCTACGCCCTGATGGACATCAAGTCGCACAACACTGAGCGGCTCATGGAATTGCACAACATCATCAGTGACGGCGTCCACAAGGTGGAGGATATTGAAGAGCGGGTCAACTCGCTGTTCTTTGCCCTGATGAATCCGGAAGACCGCAAGGTCCTCAACGACCTGCAGGCGTTCTCAGACCGCATAGAGTATATCAAGATCCCATATATTCTTGATCTTAAAACAGAAGTTGAGATTTATCGAGAGATTTTCGGTAAGCATATCAACGAGAGTTTTCTGCCGCGGGTCCTGCATAATTTTGCCCGGGTGATCATTGCCACCCGTTTGCGGACCAAGTCCGAGGCGATGCTGGCATGGATCGAGACCCCGGAAAAATATGAGCTGTACTGCGACAGTCATCTGCAGCTCCTGAAGATGGAGATTTTTACCGGTTATATCCCGCCCTGGCTCAGTGAAGAGGATGTGGCCGCCTTTACCGCCAAGCGCCGTCTGCAGATCATCGCCGAATCGGAAAAAGATGGCTGGAAGGGGTTGTCCGGTCGTGATTCCATCAAGATGTTCAACGAGTTCTACTCGACCTATGCCAGGGACGACAAACTCATCGACATGCAGATGCTGGGCAAATTTTTTCGTAAATACTGCAAGGAAGATCGGGATATCCTGCCTCAGGGTTTTCTCGATTCGCTGCAGAGGATGTATAACTACACGGTCCTGCAGGAGGTCAAGGAGTCACTCTATTACTATAACGAAGAGCAGATTTCCCGGGATATCCAGAACTACATGTTCGCCGTGAACTTTGAGCCGGGCAGGGTTGAAACCTGTCAGTTCACCAACGAGAAGATAGAGATCAGCGAGGCCTTTTTCCAGAGGATCGAATCCCGTCTGCTGGTTGACCAGAGGGATGCCCAGTCTTTTCGCAATAATGTCCAGAAGGCCTATACGACAAATGCCCTGACCCAGGAGATGCTGCGGGACAGTCTCCGCATCACCGAGACCTCGCTGTACCGGCATCTGTACGAGAGATACGTTCATAACCTGAAAGAGAAAGTCCTGGAACCCTTTCTGAAAAATGAAAATTTCCGGCGGGCGATCAAGGATTACAACGAAGAGTCGTTCAAGACCTATGACCAGAAAATCCAGGATGACGTCCATTTTCTGATGGAAAATCTTCACAGGAAACATGGCTATTCAAGGCAGGGAGCGAAGGAAATCTGTATTTACGTCATCGACAACAATCTTGCCGAGGTTTTTGCCGGAAAGTAAATTTCATTGGCGGATCAGGATGAGGACGTGAAAGCAGCCGGTCAGCGACGAGACAGTGCCTGAAAGTGCGGCGAGGCGCCGTACCTCGCAAGCTTCATCCACCTTGCGGACGTGGACGCCGGGATTGGGGATCGGCATCAGTTCAGCAACCGGGGGCCACCGGAAATGCCTGTTCGCCGGCATGGAGCAGGTCCTCCTGGATATGGGCGGTGATGATCCTGCTGAAGCCGGGCAGCAAACCGAGACCGGTCTCGATGCTCTCCACCTCAAGACCCTGGCCTGTCAGGCGACTATGCCATGAATGTTCGCCTGCACCAATGACATCCCTGTCATAGTGCATGGCGGCGACCAGCAGCAGCGGAACTATGCAGACCTGTTTGAAACCGGCCGCCGCAATCTCCTGCGGAACCTTTCCCGAGCCGGGATTTTTCTCGATAACGCCAACAAAGATACGCCTGCCAAAGCGGCGCCGTAGTAGGGCCTCCAGGGCCAGATAAGCGACCCAGATGGGGTGGTCGGTGCCATGGCCGATCAGCAGGATCGCCTTCTCCGGCCGGGCGGCGAGCAGTGGCTCGAGACAATCGCCGAGGCTCTCGTAGTCCTGCGGCGAGGTGAGCAGCGGCCTGCAGAAATGGCAGGGAATTACGGTCTGCCGGCACTCCCTGAAGAGCTGATGAAATTCATACCCGGGCAGGAGATGGAGGGACTGGACCACCGCCCTGCTGTGGCCTTGTTTCGAAATGGCCGCGAGGATGGCCGAGGGATGATCATAGTACTCCTCCCTGTTTTTTTCCTGCATCCGTCTGCTGCTCCCCCTGGAGGTGTACGACCAGAAGATCGGATGTTCGGGAAAATACTTCCTGATTTCCAGATCGAGGGCCTGCCAGGTGGTCATAGCCCTTGGGGTGGTGCCGAAGGCCGCCAGGATGATGGGAGGCTGCATCGGATTGGTCTGTTGGTGCATGCGGATGTCAATGAAGAGGGTGAGCCTGGCAGGGACAGTTGCTGAGCTGCTGATCTCTATCCATTTACCTGAATTAGAGATAAAGGTCCAGCTGAAGAAAAACGGGATGTATTCCCAGGCCAGGAGGATATTGTCCTGGATAGGTGAAAAGAGTTTTTGTATTTTAGTAAAAAATGTTTTACTAAAATAGGAGACAGTATTGACATCCGTAAGTATCTGCGATAGACCATAACTACAGAGTAAAAAAATTTGTACCGATCTGCCCTGAAGCGGATGCAATTGAAGAACGGCATCCTGATTATAGTAAGGTTGTAAAAAGGTGGCAGTATGTATTGGGGCCAGTTCCCGGGACTGCAATCAAACCGAAAACTGAGAGGAGGAGGAAGAAGATGGTAAAAAGATTTTCCATTATCGCGCTTGCGGGCCTTATAACCTTACCCGCCATGGCCATGGCGAGTGCCGGTCCGAATGCCGCTGACCTGGAGAGAAAGATTGAAGAAATGAGCAGACAGCTCGATGAGCTCAAGGCCTCCATGGCCGCCCAGAAGGAGGTCAACGACGCCCTGTCCGCAAATGTCGACGACCTGGATGAGAGGTCCGAGGAATGGGACCTGGCAGCACGTTTCAAATTCTTTGGCGATTTTCGCAGCCGCCTGGATTATTACTCAGCTGATACGGTATTCGGCAGGTCTCTGGACAACGACACCCTATGGACCAATCGGCTCCGCTTGAATATGCGGGTGAACGCCAGCGAGGATGTCGAATTCAAGGGTCGCCTGGCCATGTTCAAGACCTGGGGCAACCAGTCGGCATTTACCGACGATTCGGGGACCATGTTTCCGGTATTCGATGGCAATGTCACCAGGAGCCCGGCGGAGAGCAGCGCCCTTTTTGTTGATCGGGCCTATGTCAACTGGAATAATATCGCCGGCCAGCCGATGTGGTTTTCCATCGGTCGTCGTCCGACCACCGATGGCCACCCCTCTGAAATTCGTCAGGGAACAGATGGGGATGCAACCCCGATGGCCTTCATGAACTGGCCCTTCGATGGCTTGACATTGGGCTATGCCTGGAACTGGGGGGCTGAGGCGATGGGCGAGAGCCGTCTCCGTTTCTGTTATGGCCGGGGCTTCGAGGCGGGTCTGCAGGCTGATTCAATCGGCTCTGTCGATGATATGGATTTTGCCGGTTTCAGCTGGGATGTCATGAAGAAAGACGATATGTTCGCCTATCTTCAGATATTTGAAGCCTTCAACATGATCAATTTCCCGAATTTCCAGGATCCGATCATTAACCAAGAATTCGGTAACATAAGCGGCTTGGGAGATCGCAGGAATCTCGGCAATATCCTCCATACCTCAGGGGTATTTCAGAATAAAGTCAGTAATTTTCATTATTTCCTGGCGGGTGGCTGGTCGCAGACGCAGCCAAATGCGAATGGCATGCTCAATGATTTCGCCGGTATGGCAATGGGCTTGACCGGTCCGAACACCGACGACGAAAACGGCTACAGCGCCTATGCCGGCGTTCGCTACGATATCGACGATGTCGGTTTGAAGTTCGGTGCTGAATTCAACTATGGCTCAGAGAACTGGCTGGCGATGTCGCCGGGTCATGATGACATCTACCAGTCGAAACTGGCGGCGCGGGGTCAGGTCTACGAGGTCTACGGTCTCTACGATCTGCCTACCGGCGAGATGATCTCCAAGTATGCCAAGACCTTCATCCGCTTCGGCTACCAACACTACGAGTATGACTACGCCGGTTCCGGTGACTGGAATATGGCAGCCTATGACCTGAGCGATGCCGGAGACCTGGCCAAGTTGCGCCTGATCGGACAGGATCCGGTTGAGCAGGCCGATCAGGTCTATCTGACCTTCGAAGCCTTCTTCTAATCGACGTCTTTTCAGTTTCTGCCGCAAGCAAGGGGATACCTCCAACGGGGGGTATCCCCTTTTTCCATTGGCTCCATCGATGCAGCTTGTTTCCGTCACCGTCCATCGGCTATATTTTCTTAATTTTTGTTGTCGTTCGGGAGTGTTTCTCTTCCCGTACGAGGAGACGATCTTTTTTCATCCGGGAGCGCTACATATGCCAGCATCTTCACTGGGAACACCATGCCGGAATTTCGGGCCGGAGCATGCCGCATCCTGCCGATTCGCCATGTTCGACCGGCATGGCGGGAGCAGCGGCGAGCCCTTTGCGTCGCTGAACAGCAGCTTTACGGTGGGTGACGTACGCTCTGCGGTAGCGGTCAACAGGGAGAGGATAAAGGAGATCATGGCTGTCTGCCTTCTCGTCTCCGCCCGGCAGGTCCATGGTGACAGGGTCTATCATCTTGACAACCGTCCCCTGGGCGATCTTGAAGTGGACGGTTATGACGCCGTCATCACCGATCAGCCGGAGGTCGGGATAATGGTCCAGCACGCCGATTGCCAGGCCGTACTCCTCTTCGACCCGTGGCAAAGGGTCGCGGCCGCCGTCCATTGCGGCTGGCGCGGCAGTGTCCTTGATATCCTCGGCAAAACCGTGCAGGCCTTCGCTGATCTCTACAATTCCAGGCCTGAGAACCTGCTGGCGGCAATCAGCCCGTCCCTTGGCCCCTGTTGCAGTGAATTCGTCAACCATCGAGATGAACTCCCCGCTTCCTTTCTGCGTTTTCAGACAACTGAAAATCATTTTGATTTCTGGTCGATTTCCCGGGCGCAGCTCACAGCAGCGGGTCTCAGGCCTTCGTCGATCTGCGTCGCGAAAGTCTGTACCTCCTGTTCCCCCGACTATTTTTCCTACCGCCGCGCGAGAAGGCATGGCGATGGGGTAACTGGACGAAATAGTACGGTTATATGTATCAGCAATGGGAAAAGACAGTGAAGGGATGGCGGCAGGGTGTGAAGAGACTGCTTCCGGCTGGAACCGAGAGGAAAAACGCGGTCCCTATCTCCCCATTTGCTGACGGAGGAGAAGGGGGGGAGCCGCAGTGCAGGTAAAGTCGCAGATCAGCGGGGAGTGATCCGATAACTGGATGTCGGGAATCGAAAATTTGTCTATCCGGATGCCCCTTGAATGGAGGATGAAATCTATCTGACGGTATGGGGCATGGCTCGGGTGGGAGGGTGCGCCGAGGGTGTTGGCGTTCTGCAGACCGGTTGCGGCGAGAAACAGCTTCAATTCTTTGTTGCCCCAGAAGGTGTTGAAGTCGCCGGCGATGATGACTTCCTTGTCGGTCGTCTGGATGAGGCTGTACAACTGGCCGAGTTGATTCTGCCGGTGCCGGTATTTCAGGGAAAGATGGACGATAAATATCGCAACCTCCTCGAGTTCGGCCCTGATGATCAGGCGTTTGACCCCGTGCGAGAAATAGTGGAAAGTGCAGTCGAGGATGTCGGTTTTGCTCAAAAGGGCATTGGACTGCTGCCTGATAATCGGTACCCTGTGCACGATTGAGCTGTTGCTGTACTTTGTCTCGACCACATAGTGGAGACCGAGTTCCCTGGCGATCAGGTCGGCCTGGCAGAAGTTGCTTGAGCGGTACGAGCCGGAGTCGACCTCGACCAGGCCGATGATATCAGGGGCGACATTGCGGATGAATTCGATGATCCGCTGCAGATTGACGGCGGTCTTCTTGAAGAATCCGGCATAGGGGACAGGCAGGTGAAAGCCCTTTTTATGACCGGTGGCGTAACGGATATTATAGAGGAGTAAGCGCATGAGCCATAATACCTGATCGTGACCATTTCTGGCAATTAAAGGTACAAAGAAATCAGAAGGTCGATATCCCGGGATTTCATATCATGCCCGCATATGGTATTATCATCTGCGAGCAGGACAGGACGGAATTCGAATGATAAGGCGGGAGTCCCCGTCATTGCAGATAAACGAGAGGGCAGCTACAGGCATGATAGTCATTGGCTCACGTAAGAGCAAGCTGGCAATGTGGCAGACGGAAATGGTGGCAAAGATCCTCAATGACCGTGGCATGGAGACCAGGATCTGCGCCATGGAGACCAGCGGGGACAAGATACTCGATACCTCCATCGCCAAGATCGGCAGCAAGGGGGTCTTCACCCAGGAATTGGAAGAGCAGCTGGCCAGCGGCGCCACCGACATTGCCGTGCACAGCGCCAAGGATATGCAGTCGCAGCTGCCGGAGGGCTTCAGCCTCATCGCCTTTACCCGGCGGGAAAAGGCCAACGATGTCCTGGTCAGTTTGGAGCGATCGCTCGATCTTGATGATACCTCAAGAAAAATCCGTGTCGGCACCTCCTCGGTCAGGCGCCAGGCCCTCCTTCGCCACTTTTATCCCCACGTTGAAGTGGTGGAAATGCGGGGAAATCTCCAGTCCCGGATCAGGAAGATGCAGGAGGGGGCCTGTGAAGCCCTGATGCTTGCCTATGCGGGGGTGACGCGGATGGGGTATGACGACATGATTGTCAAGATTTTTCCGGAAGACCAGTTTATTCCTCCGGTCGGCCAGGGCTGTATCGCCATTGAGGCGGCTGCGGCCCTTTCCGCAGAGAAAAGAGAGTTTATCCGGACTTGTCTCAATGACGAGAACAGCGAATCCTGTCTACGTGCCGAGCGGGCCTTCCTGAAGACCCTCGAAGGCGGTTGCAGCATCCCGGTTTTCGCCCTGGCGGAACTCGACGGTGCCGTCATCACCCTCACCGGCGGTCTGGTCAGTCTCGATGGCGGCAGAATTCTGAAGATGAGTCGGAGCGGCCCGGTCAGTGAGGCAGAGACCATTGGTCTCAACCTCGGCCTCGATATCCTCGGACATGGCGGCAGGGAGCTGCTGGCAGAAATACGGCAGCAGCAGAAGGCATAGGCCTTCCCGGCATAGCACCCCCGGCTGCCTCCCCGCCCTTCCAGGTCATCCGTATAAAAAATTCCAGGAAAGGCAGGGTATCCGGTGAGTGGTTATCTGGATTTGGCCCGCATTGCCGCGACCAGTTCCCGTAGGTAATTCAGCCATTTTTCAAAACCCTCGCCGCCCTTGGTGGCGCAGAGATCGATCACCTGCAGGTGATGGTTGAGCTGCAGGGCCTCGGCTCGGGCCTCGTCGACCGGAAAGTCGAAATACGGCAGGAGGTCGGTCTTGGTGATCAGAAAGGTCTGCGAACTGGTGAAGGCCTTGGGGTATTTGGCCGGTTTATCAGGTCCTTCCGGCACCGATACAAGGACCACCCGCTCGTGCTCGCCAAGATCGAAGGTGGCGGGGCAGACGAGATTACCGACATTTTCGATAAACAGGAGGTCGATCTTGCTTCCCCCGGTCTCCTTCTGCAATTGGTGGAAGCCGCGGTGGATCATGGATGCATCGAGGTGGCAGGCTCCGCCGGTGGTCAGCTGGACGGCCGGCACACCCTTGGCCCGGATGCGGTCGGCATCGCGCTCGGTCTCGATGTCTCCCTCGATCACGGCGATAGAGATTTCCCCCTTGAGGGCCTCGATGGTATGTTCAAGGAGGGTGGTCTTGCCCGAGCCCGGACTGCTGATCAGGTTGAGGGCCACGAGGCCGGATTCTTCAAAGTGCTCCCGGTTGCTCTTTGCCAGGGCATCGTTGGCGGCAAACAGGCTCGCGTGGACATCTACTACGGTCCTGCCCGGCGTCGCGCCATGGCTATGGCCGTCATGGCTGTGGTCGTGAGAGTGGTCCCCCGGGGAGGGGCATCCGCATACATCGCACATGATAGATCCTTTTGTTTTTATTGAACAATGTCAGGTAGAAACTACTCCATTTCAATCTGACGTAAAATCAGGTCATCACCGCCTTCGGCGAAGAGCAGTTTGTCTCCGCATTGCCGGCACTGCTCGGGCCTGGCAGAGGCAGTGACCATGACAGCGCCACATCCGGAACACCTGTAGCTGACCTCGGGGGTCTGGACGATGAGCACCGCACCCCTTATAAGGTTGTCATCGGCCGACATGATGTCAAAGCCGAAGCGGAAAGAATCGACCACCACCCCGGCCAAAGGGCCGATTTCCATGGTCACGCTGATGATCCGGCTGGCATTGTTGGCAGCGGCGAGTTCCTTGAGCTGCTGGATCAGGTTCTGGACCAGGGAGATCTCATGCATTACCCGGCCTGCTCCACTTTTCGGGTCACCTTGACGCCTAACTCGGCAAGCCGGCCGAGGATCATTTCCGCAACCTCCACCACCCGTCCGGCGACAACGTCGGTGAGTTCAATGCTCTCGGATAACTCCTTGGGGATGACGGTGTAGAACTCCACTTCGGTCGGGGCCGCGTCGCGCAGTTTGCAGATCTCGATGATCTCGAGCAGGCCGAGCTGGTGCGGCGACATCCGGATCTGGAAATTGCCGGCCTTGACATCCGCCAGGGTATAAAAGTGGAATGATCCCGGCTCTCCGGCGATATCGACGACATCGATAATGAGGACCGGGTCGCATTCCTCGAGAAAAGGAGCCATGTATATTCCGGCCGTGCCGATATCATGGATCTCGACATTGTCCGGGAAGATATAATTGTTCTCGAGATACTGCACCGTGTGCACTCCGAAGCCCTCATCGCGGAGGATCAGGTTGCCGACGCCGAAGATACCGATTTTTTTTGCTGGTGTTGTCATCTGCAGGAATAGTTAGAATTGGGCGGAGATTCAACAGATCCGCGGTAAGGGCTCACCGTGCAGCGGGGTCACCATCCTGAGGCCGCCGATCGGGGTATTGATCAGCACCCTGCCGGCCTTGCCGGCCGTCATCCTGCCGATGATCGCCGCCTCGGCGCCTTCTTTGGTCGAGCGCATGAGCTGCAGGGCCGCTTCCGCCTTGTCGGCGCTGACGATCACCAGGCACTTGCCTTCATTGGCGAGATAAAGCGGTTCGAGACCGAGCAGTTCGCAGGCGGCCCGCACCTGGGGCCGCACCGGCAGGGCCTCCTCCCGCAGTTCGATGCTGAGCCCGCTGTTGGCCGCAACCTCGTTGAGGGTGGTGGCCACCCCTCCCCGGGTCGGATCACGCAGGGTGTGGATACTGCCGGGCAGCTTTGCAAGGAGCAGCTGCACTAGCCTGTGCAGGGGCATGGTGTCGCTCTCGAGCTTGCCCTGGAGCGAGA
The DNA here is from genome assembly GCA_031389785.1 of Desulfobulbaceae bacterium. Classification (GTDB taxonomy): domain Bacteria; phylum Desulfobacterota; class Desulfobulbia; order Desulfobulbales; family Desulfocapsaceae; genus Desulfoprunum. The sequence continues at coordinate 64,740 of JANMSX010000056.1, forward strand.
TGCCGGCACGCCGGGTCATGATGGTGATGCCGTGATCACCCATGGTCCCGGAAAGGATGATAACGTCTCCGGCCTGGGCCTTCTGCGAGGAAATATCGACACCCTCGTCGACGATGCCGATTCCCGAGGTGTTGATGAAAATCTTGTCGCCCTTGCCCTTCGGCACCACCTTGGTGTCGCCGGTGACGATCGGCACCCCGCTCTCCCGGCAGGCTTCGCTGATCGAGATGACGATCCGTTCCAAGTCGTCGAGAGGCATGCCTTCTTCCAGGATAATCGCCAGGCTCAGGCAGATCGGCCTGGCGCCGCGCATGGCCAAGTCGTTGATGGTGCCGTGCACCGCCAGTTTGCCGATATCGCCGCCGGGAAAGAAGATAGGATCGACGACATAGCTGTCGGTGGTGAAGGCCAGCCTGCCGGCCTGATTTTCAATGACCGCACTGTCTTCCAGACCATGGAGGGTCGGGTTGTCCAGATGTTTGAGGAAGAGGCCGCTGATCAGCTCCTGGCTAGCCAGACCGCCGCTGCCATGGTCGAGGAGGATGGTTTTTTCGGACATCGAGTATTCTTCTTATACAGGTCGTTGTTTGAAGGAGTGTGGGGGCAACCAGCCGGATATCGGCCAAATCGATCCATGGGACAACGTTACGCGTGCCATACGGAGACTGATCGAGGACAGGAGGTTTTGCGTCTACATCTCCAGACCATATTTCTGGAAGGCGGCACAGGTGCCTTCGCTGGATACCATGCAGGGCCCGACAGGGGTGGCGGGGGTGCAGCGGTTGTTGAAGAGGGGGCACTCCCGAGGGGTATTGATGCCCTTCAGTATACGTCCGCACATGCAGCCCTTTGGCTCCCGGGACTCGGGCAGGGTGATCTGGAGCCGGACCTCGGCGTCGAAATCCTGGTATTTTTCCCTGATCTTCAGACCGCTGCCGGGGATGAGGCCCAGACCGCGCCATTCCATATCCGCAGGTTCGAAGATTTCATCGACCATCTTCATCGCCCTGGCGTTTCCTTCCCAGCTGACCACCCGGCCATAGCAGTTCTCCACCTTCGCCTGGCCGGAGCCGATCTGGCGGGCCAGCAGGATCAGGCCGTTGAGCAGGTCGGTGGTTTCAAAGCCGGCAATGACACAGGCGATACCGTACTTTTCGACAAAGGGCACGTAGGCGCCGGCCCCGATGATCGCCGAGACGTGGCCGGGACAGAGAAGTCCGTTGATCCGCAGTTCAGGGTCTTCGAGCAGGGCGGTAAGGGGCGCCGGGACGGTCTTCTGGGTCGAGAAGACGACAAAATTGCCGACGCCCTGGTTCTTCGCGGCAAGGATGGTGGCGGCGATGGTCGGGGTGGTGGTTTCAAAACCTACGCCGAGGAAGACCACCAGATCCGCCGGATGCCGTTTGGCGAGTTCCAGGGCATCCATCGGGGAGTAGACGATATCGACCTTGGCCCCCCGCGAGCTGGCATTGGCAAGGGAACCGTTGCTGCCGGGGACCCGGAACAGGTCGCCGAAGATGGCGACCCGCACACCGGGCTGGTCGGCCATGGCGATGAAAGCATCCATGTGCGAGGCCGAGGTGACGCAGACGGGGCAGCCGGGTCCGGAGATAAGTTCCAGCCCCTCGGGCAGGATGGTCCGGATGCCGTTGCGAAAGATGGCCATGGTATGCGATCCGCACACCTCCATAATTCGCAGAGGTCTGGTTACGGCCTTTTGCAGCTCGCCGACCAGGGTCTTGGCAAGTGCGCTGTCCCGATATTCATCGAAGTGTTTCATCGCTGCGACCTTTTCACGACAACAGTTCCGCCGGCATATTTTCCGCCAGTTCCCTGAGCAGGGCAAGGTTTTTCAAGGCCTCTTCCTCGATCAGGGAATGGATGGCGAAACCGGCGTGGACGATGACGTAGTCACCGATTTTCGGCCAGTGATCGACCACATCGAGGCGGACCTCCCGGCTGATTCCATCGGCATCGACGACGGCGATCTGACTGGTGGTGAAGTCATCGGGATCCCCTTGCACTTCTGTCACCCTCATGGGAATTGCGAGACACATGTTGCAAACCTCCTATAATTGTCTGGCCAAGGGAGATGGCCCCGTCGTTGATCGGGACGTCTTCCCCTGTAAAAACCTGAAATCCGGTATTTTTGAGAACGAAAGAAAGGCCCTCCAGCAGCAGGCCGTTCTGCATGCACCCCCCTGAGAGGACGATGTGACGGATGCCGGTCTGTTCCGAGAGCCGTTCGGTGAGTTCAGCAATACTGCGGATGAGCTGAAAATGAAAGCGCAGCGCGATTTCGCCGGCCTTTTGACCTTTCTGCAAAGCGCCGACTGCTATTTTAACAAATTCTTCAGAATTTATCTTCCATTTTTCGTCCTTGCCGGGAACGGAGCGCAAAAGAGAGGGATACCGGGCCTCCGCCATTTCGGTTTTCCAGGTGCTGACGGCCGTCTTTCTGGCCAGGGCCTCAAGCTCCATGGCGGCCTGGCCTTCATAACTGATAAACTGCCTGATCCCGAGAACGGCGGCGACAGCGTCAAAGAGTCTGCCGCAACTGGATGTCAGGGGTGTGTTGAAGGAGCTTTTCAGCATGGACGCGATGGTGTCGCGATGGGCCGGGGCAATTGTTCTGAGGGCCGGCGGCAGGCGACGCTCGGAGAGGGCGCTTTCACCATGGCAGCGAAAAAGAGCGGACATGGCCATGCGCCAGGGTTCGACGGCGGCCTTGTCACCTCCTGGCAACTGCAGATGGGAGAGGTGACCGAGGCGGGTGTAGGCGGTCAGATCGGCGAGGAGAAATTCACCGCCCCAGACGGTCCCGTCGGGGCCGAAACCGGTCCCGTCCATGATTACGGCGATGACCGGGTCCGAGAGACCGTGTTCGGCCATAACCGCTGCGGCGTGGGCATGGTGATGCTGGATGCGGTACAGGGGCAGGGAAAGCTCCTCCGCGTAGCGGGTGCTGAGGTAATCGGGATGGAGGTCGCAGGCCACGGCCTCGGGGCGGATTTCAAAGACCCGTTGCAGGTGTTCGATTGATTCTGCGTAAAAGGTGGAGGAGGCCAGATTGAAGAGATCTCCGATGTGCTGACTGAGGATGAGGGAATGATCCCTGGCCAGGCAGAAGGTGCTTTTCAGGCCGCCTCCGCAGCCGAGGGTCTGCGGCAACTTCCACGGCACCATGAGCGGGGCGGGGACATAGCCCCTGGCGCGCCGCAGCAGGCGGCTGCGGCCATCGACGACATGGCAGACGGAATCATCCACCCGGGTGACGATCTCCCGGTTGTGCAGCAGAAAAAAATCGGCGATTGGGGCCAGGCGTTCAAGGGCGTCGTCGTTGCCGGTGCAGATCGGGGCGCCGCTGACATTGCCGGAGGTCATGACCAGGGCGCCCGGACAATCCTGCTGCTGGAAGAGGAGGTGATGCAGCGGGGTATAGGGCAGCATGACGCCGATTGAATCAATGCCGGGGGCGAGGTTGGCCGCAAGACCGGTCTCACTGTGCGGGGAGAGCAGAACGATTGGGTGCGCCGCCGAGAGGATCTGCGTTCTCTCCTCTCCGCCCAGGGAAAAGAGGGATTGCACGGCCCTGATGTCCGGCAGCATTACCGCCAGAGGCTTGGCCGGTCGGCCTTTGCGCCTGCGCAGCAGGTCCACCGCCTCGGCCGAGGTGGCGTCCGCCGCCAGGTGAAAACCCCCGAGTCCGCGGATGGCCAGAATTTTCCCGCGCCGCAGGGCGGCCGTCGCCTCGGACAGCGGGTTGTCGCAGGGCAGCCGTTTACCGCTCCGGCCGTGCCAGAAAAGCTGGGGGCCGCAGACCGGGCAGGCATTTGGCTGGGCGTGAAAGCGTCTGTTGGCGGGGTCCCGGTATTCCCGTTCGCAATCGGCGCACATCGGAAAAACCTTCATCGAGGTGCCGGGCCGGTCATAGGGGATGGTCTCGACAATCGTGAAGCGGGGACCGCAGTTGGTGCAGTTGATGAACGGATAGTGAAAACGTCTGTCCCGGGGATCAAGGAGTTCAGCCAGACAGTCTTCGCAGAGGGCGATATCGGGCGGTATGGCGGTGTTTGCCGTCATGCCGGCGGTACTGGCGAGAATGGTGAAGACGCCGCTCTCGACCGGATCGGTCAGCGGCTTCTTTTCAATGGCAGTGATACGGGCAAGCGGCGGGGCCTTGTGTTCGAGGGCCTCCAGAAACAGGGCGAGCCTGTTGCTTCGAGCCAGAGCCCTGATGACCACTCCGTCACTGGTATTGCCGACGGTGCCGGAAATCCCGAAACGAGAGGCGAGCTTGTAGACAAAGGGTCGAAATCCCACACCCTGGACAATGCCCCGGATAAGGATTTCGACCCCGATCTGATTATGCTTTGTGCTTAAATTTATCACCTGTGAAGATCGAAGAGATAAGCCCCTCGGGACCCGTCACATCATTCCAGATGCAGAGATAGACATGGATCGCCGCAAAGATCATGAACCACCACATCAGGAGGTGGTGAATGAAGCGGGACCACTGCTGGCTGCCGAATATCGCCACACCCCAGCCCTGCCAGAATACCGCTTCGGGGAAGAGCATGTAGAAGCCGCTGATAATCTGAAAGACTGCCGCAAGAACAGTGATGATATAGGTCAGACCGGCCAGGACATTGTGACCCAGGCGCCCGTCGTGGTCGTCGCTGATATAGCTGTACTGCAGCAGGGTTTTCCAGAGATTGACGAGGTTCCGTTTGGTGAATGGCAGGACATCCCATATCCTTTCCTGGGAATTACCGAAAATGTACAGGAAAAGCCTGATGATAATGGCCGACGCAAAGACATATCCGGCCAGAAAGTGCATATAGCGCATCCATGCCATCGGCCAGGCTGCGCTGCCCTCGATCATGGTGTTTGTCCATGGACCATTGATGTAAAACCCGGTTACCACCAGGACGATGATTGAGAGGGCAAACATCCAATGGAACAGCCGGAGCAGGATACTCCAGCAATAGTGTTTTTCATACATTGTTTATACCTCCATAGGGCTTTTGCCGGAAAGAAAAGTTAGAGTGCATGCGAGCTGTAGATTACAGAGCCTTCACTTTCACCACTTCCTTACCTTCCGGATCCAACATGTGGACGGCACAGGCTATACAAGGATCAAACGAATGTATTGTCCGCAGTACTTCCAGGGGTCTTTCCGGATCGGCAATAGGATTGCCCACCAGTGAGGCCTCATAGGGACCGAGCTGGCCTTCGGCATCACGTGGTCCGGCGTTCCAGGTTGAAGGCACAACACACTGGTAATTCTTGATCTTGCCATCCTCGATGACGATCCAGTGCGAAAGGAGGCCACGGGGGGCCTCATGGACACCGACACCGCGCTGCTCGCCCTTCGGGAAGGTCGGCGGGTTGAAGATGTTGACATCGCCTGTGGCGACATTCTCGACAAGCAGTTCCCAGTGTTTGAGAGCCAGGTCGGCCATCATCCCGGCACGTACCGCGCGGGCGGCGTGGCGGCCGATGGTTGAGTGGAGGATCTCGGGACCGACGGTGACGCCGGCAACCGCACTGACCCGGCCAAGGAATGCATCGACGGACTTGACCGTCATCTCATGGCCCTGGGCGTAGCCGACCACCATCTGGGCGAGAGGACCGACCTGCATCGGTTTACCCTGGAAACGCGGGGCCTTCAGCCAGGTGTAGCGGCCTTCATCCTCGAATTCGGTGTATTTTGGTTCGGTGTCCTCTTCCCAGGGATGTTTGGACCAGTCGCCGTCATACCAGGCGCGGGCGATTGATTCCTGGACATTTTCCTTGAAGTAGCTGTCGTTCAGACCGACGATCGGTTTGACGGACTTGAGGTCGCCATCAAAGACGGTACCACCGGGCAGATCGGATTTGGTGGCCTTGGCGTCAAGGAACATATCCGGGGCCGCCAGGTAGTTGGTGACGCCGGCGCCGTATGGCAGCCAGTCTTTATAGAGGGCGCCGATGGCCACAACGTCGACCATGAAGACATTCTGGATGAAACTCCTGACCTCTTCCACCAGGCGTTTAATCTGGTAGAGGCGATGCATGTTCAGGGTGGAATCGTTGTCGAGATTGATGGCTGTGGTGACGCCGCCGACGGAGAGGTTCTGGACATGCGGATTCTTGCCGCCGATGATACCCAGGGCCTGGGTGGCCTTTCTCTGGTAGTCAAGGGCCTCGAGATAGTGGGAAACAGCCATGAGGTTGGCCTCAGGCGGCAGGGTCATGGCAGCGTGTCCCCAGTAGGCATTGGCGAAGGGGCCGAGCTGGCCGCTGGCGACGAGGGCTTTAACCTTCTCTTTGACAGCGGCGAACCGTTTCGGGCTGTTGCCCGGCCAGTCGGAGAGGCTGTCGGCCAGGGCGGCGGTCTTCACCGGGTCGGCATCGAGGGCCGAGACCACATCGACCCAGTCAAGGGCCGAGAGGGCGTAGAAATGGACGATATGGTCGTGCAGAGAGTGGATGGACTGCACCAGGTTGCGGATAAGTTGGGCATTGAGGGGTATTTCAAGACCGAGGGCGTTCTCTACGGCACGGACTGAAGCTATCGCATGGACGGTGGTGCAGACCCCGCAGATACGCTGCACGAAGAGCCATGCATCGCGAGGATCACGGCCTTTCAGGATGGTCTCCAGGCCACGGTACATCTGACCGGACGACCACGCCTTGGTAACCTTCCCTTCATCCACTTCGACATCTATCCTGAGGTGACCCTCGATCCTGGTTACAGGATCAATGGTGATTCGCTGAGCCATGTGTGAAACCTCCATAAATTATGAGAATACCAGTATGGCGACCTGTGGTTTCCGGTCGCTCCTGGTATAAATTTGCGTATGATAACAGATGTCCGCCGTGTTCCGGCAAAGACGGTCGGTTATGCATGATCCTTGTCTTTGCCTTTGATCAGGCGCTTGCCGACACCGACTGCGGCATGGATGCCTATGGCGGCAGCGGTCACACCGAGGACTTTTTTGCCGATACTGTCTGCATCGGCAATAATACCGGTGCCGGGGATCTTGACCATCGGCAATCTGTCATAGAACGGGGTCATGGTGTCCCAGAAAGCGGGTTCCGTACAACCGATGCAGCCGTGACCTACACTGACCGGCCAGACGTCGACATCGTTGTACCGGACTGCCGGACAATTGGCGAAAGTCTCAGGTCCTTTACAACCGACTTTGTACAGACAGTAGGCGAGTTTGTGACCCTCATCGCCGAACTGTTCGACAAAGCGGCCCTCGTCGAAATGGGGACGTCTCTCACAATGATCATGAATCCTGCGACCAAAGGCAAAGAGCGGGCGATTGAGGCTGTCCAGGGCCGGCAGCCGTTTAAATGTCAGATAATGGAGGACTGTTCCCAAGAAGGCCATTGGATTTGGTGGACAGCCGGAGATGTTGACAACCGGTACATCGCTTACCAGGTCCATAACGCCGACTGATCCTGTCGGGTTCGGGCTGGCAGCCTGGACGCCGCCAAAGGTGGCGCAGGTGCCGATGGCGATGATGGCCGCGGATTTGGGGGCAATTTCCGCCAGAATTTCCATGGCGGTCCTGCCTCCTATCTTGCAGTAGATACCGCCGTCCTTGGTGGGGATACCTCCTTCAACGACCAGGATGAATTTGCCGGCATGCTCGTTGACGGTCTTCTGGAGCATTTCCTCAGCCTGGTGACCTGCGGCCGCCATCACGGTTTCATGGTAATCGAGGGAGATGACGTCGAGGATCAGGTGGGCCAGATCCGGGTGAGAAGCGCGGAGTAGGCTTTCTGTGCAACCTGTGCATTCCTGGAAGTGCAACCAGATGACCCTGGGGCGCTCAGCGGATGCCGCAGCCTCGACAAGTTTGGGGATTATTGCCTCTGATAGTCCCAGGGCGGCTGCAGCCATTGTGCACCCCTTGAGGAAACCACGCCGGTTCAATTGCGGATCCAGAGTCTTGTTAACCGTGTCTGCCATAACAACCTCCCATTGTGCGGTGACAACAATTTTGCGCGACGCGCGAAATACACCGGCACTGTGCTGTGCCGGTATTAAAAATAAAAAGGTACAAACCCATTTATCGCCAACCTTCTCTCCTCAATGGTATGAAAAAAAGACCGATGAATAAGAGAAGGATGTATGTGGAATCGATGCAGCATACTAGGCGTATTGGACAATATATGTCAATTGAAATGCGGAAATATGAGGCAAAAAAAATTGATATGTAGACCGAATAAAAATGAAAGCTGCAGGCCGCAGTCGCCATTCCGCCGACCTGGATATGTGCTGCCGGAAATTTTCAGAAAAAGGCAATATTAACAATAATGGTAATTGGAGGGGAGGAAGGGGATTTTCATTTCTTAAAGCCGAAAATTCCGCCTTTGATCTTGGGGGAGAAGGCGGGTTTTCCTCTTTTCTGCAGGGGTCTTTCCAGAAGTACGGGTAGCGGTTCTTCAGGGACCACGGGGAGGGAAATGAGTTGCTCGTCGAGAGACGGAGTGTCGAAAGTCGCCTCCATATAACAGGAATAGAGCAGTGAGGTCCTGGCGAAATAGCTCTTGTTCTGCAGCCATTTCGGCCAGGAATCATTCTGCCGGTGCTGGATGAGGACGGCGAGATTGGTGAGAAGGGCAATTGTTTCCTGACGGAGCGATCGTCGGAGATTGAGTTGAATGCCTATTTCCTGGTCGATGTCGTTGCGGATCTTCTTGCCGATCTGGAAAAGCGCGGTACCCTTGAGATTCTGGGAAAAGATACCGTAACGGAATTCAGCCCAGGGGATGAGCAGCAGGGCGAGAAGAAAAAAATCCGGGGGCTGAGCGGTTTTTCTCTGACGTGCGTGCAGGTTGATCCGGTCAAGGGCCGCCGCCAGTTGGAGCAGATGGGTTTGAGCGGGCGGGCGTCCCTCCTGCTGACTGGCAAATGGTTTTTTGTAAAGGGGAAAGAGGGTGAGAAAGATGCCGGAGGCGATGGCGGTTTCAATCCAGGCAGCGGCTGAGCCGCTGTACAGATCCTTCAACAGTTCATCCCGGAGGCGTGAGGGCGGACAGAGGGCCAGCATCTGATGATTGTCACAGATGGCCTGCCAGCTTTTTTCGTCAATACGGAAGTTATTGCGGGCGGAATGGCGGATTGCCCGCATCATCCGCACGGGGTCCCGATGGATGCGGCGATCGGGGTCACCGATAATGCGGATGAGGGAGTCGTTGAGGTCTCTTACCCCGTCGACATAGTCGATGATGGTCTGGTCGCGGATGTCGAAAAAGAGACCATTAATTGTCAGATCACGACGCTGCGCATCGTCGGCCAGGGTCCCGAAGGTATTGTTGGGGGCGAGTACAGCCTCGGGGCCGTCCAGATCGTGCTCGCTCAGCGAGCGCAGGGTGGAGATCTCGATAACCTTGCCGCGGTGAAAAAATACCTGCACCAGTCGAAAGCGTTTACCGATAATGTTGCTATTGGGGAAGAGTTTGCGGATCTGGCCCGGCCTGGCGTCGGTGCTGATGTCAAAATCTTTGGGGGGGTTGCCGAGATACAGATCGCGGACCCCGCCCCCTACCAGATAGCCGGAAAAACCCGAGCTGTTGAGTTTTTTCAGGATATGGAGGGCATCAAGGTCGATCATTTTCAAGGTGATCGGATGCTCTCCGGCGAGAAAAATGCGCGGACTCGGGCCTTGCGGCCCGGCGTTCTGAGCCGTTGTCTTGTCAGCAGCTGGGGCCATAGGCAATTGCAGGTGGAGTCAGACCGCGGGACAGAATCCGCGCCCCTCTTTATAGACCGATTCCGCCTGCTCGGTGAACTGGCGGAAGATTTCGGCGACGGACAGGATGCTTTTCATCTTGTAGGCGTTTTCGCCGGCAAAAACGAGACCTTCCTCGATGTTGCCATGTTTCGACTTCATCAGACGTTCGTTGATGCAGTAGATGTGGTCGCATTTTTTCAGGCAGAGCTCACGACATTTCTTGGTGCTGACATCCTCACCCGCATTCATGGCCTTGACAAAAGGAGTATTGATTGCCCGGCCGGGCAGGCCGACCGGAGATGAGGTGAGGACGATATCCTCCTTCCTGGCGTCGAGATAGGCCTGTTTGAAGGCATCGGAGACATCACATTCCTTGCTGAGCACGAAGCGGGAGGCGATCTGAACCCCATCCGCCCCGTATTTGTCCATCATTTCAGCCATTTCGTAGCCGTTGGTGATGCCCCCGGCGGCGATCAGGGGGATCTTGGTGATGACCTCGCGGATAGGTGGAAAGATTTCCCGCAGAGGCAGGTCGGTGCCGAGGTGGCCGCCGGCCTCCTTGGCCTCGACGATAACCGCCGCTGCTCCGAGTTTTTCGGCCATTTTGGCCAGGGATGGGGAGGAGACGATCATCACAATCGGGGTATTGTGGGCCTTGCCGATCTTGAAGATATCGCGGGAAAAGCCTGCCCCGGTGATGATCATGTCGATGCCGGCCTCGATCGAGCCGATGACCAGATCGTAAAAATTCTTCATTGCGAACATGATGTTGACGGCAATGATGCCATCCGTGGCCTTCTTGGCGGCGCGGATATCTTCCTGCAATTCTTCGACAGGGATGCCCGAACCGCCGATAACCCCTATGCCGCCGCAATCAGCAACCGGTGCGGCGAGAGCCGAGGTCGAGACCCGGATGGACATGCCACCTTGAATGAGAGGGACGCGGGCGGTGAAATTGCCGATGGTAAGGGGGGGTAATTTCATGTACGGGAGGACTCCTTGAAAAATGATGATAATCAACTGAACCCGATAATGCCCGCCTTCCACAATTTTGTCAAGAAAAGTGTAGGCTGTCCCACCCATCCTGATGCAGATAAAGGGAAAAAAGGAGGGGGTAACAGCCGTTGGAGGCCTGGTTTTTCCGGGTTTCTCCCGGTGATGCTTGACAAATCTGCAGAAGTGCGTTTAATTTTAATCTTTTTTGATTAACTTGGTCAATCTTGCGATTGGCTGCTGTTTTGGAGGTACTGTTGTGAAACTCAAAGCCCTCAATGGCTTTAAGGATATCCTGCCGGCAGAGGTCGAGCTCTGGCAGATGGTTGAAACGACCGCCCGCAACGTCTTTGCCAGATTCGATTTTTCCGAGATCAGGCTGCCGATCCTCGAGGCGACGGAACTTTTTGCCCGGTCCATCGGCGAGACCACCGATATCGTCGAGAAAGAGATGTACACCTTTGTCGACAAGAAGATCACCATGCGGCCGGAAGCGACGGCCTCGCTGCTCCGTGCCTATATCGAGCACGGACTGTATGTGCAGAAGCCGGTGCAGCGCCTCTTCACCATCGGCCCAATGTTCCGCCACGAGAGGCCCCAGAAGGGTCGTCTCCGGCAATTCCATCAGATGGATGTGGAGGTCCTGGGCTCGCCGAGTCCTCTGGTCGATGCCGAAATCATGGCAATGGGCGCCATGCTGCTGCAGGAACTTGGGCTTTCGGTCAGCCTCGAGGTCAATTCCCTCGGCTGTCCGGACTGCCGGCCGGCCTTCCGCCTCGAACTCCTGGCTTTTCTGGCCGAGCGCTTCGACTCTCTCTGCGATGACTGCAAACGGCGGAGCAGCACAAACCCCTTGCGGGTCCTCGATTGCAAGAATCCTGGCTGCCGGGCCCGGGTCCAGTCCGCACCCTCGATCCTCGAGCATCTCTGCCCCGTCTGCGTGGTGCATTTCGATGCGGTGCAAACCGGCCTGCGGCAGCTTGGGGTCAGCTACACCCTCAACCGCTTCATGGTGCGCGGGCTTGACTATTATGCCCGAACAACCTTTGAATTCCTCACGACCAACCTCGGCGCCCAGGCGGCGGTTGGGGCCGGTGGCCGGTATGACGGACTGGTCGAACAGCTCGGCGGTCCCAGGGATGTTCCCGGCATTGGTTTCGCCATGGGCATGGAGAGGCTGGTTCTGCTCCTGCAGCAGGTGGATGGGGAACGCGGCCGGGAGAAGGCCGGTCCCGATCTTTTCATCGCTGCCCTGGGGCCTGAGGCCGTGCAGTTCTGCTATGGCCTGGCCCATGACCTGCGTTCCCGGAATTTACGGGTGACGATGGATCTTGAAGGCCGCAGCCTGAAGAGCCAGATGAAACAGGCGGACAAGAGCGGGGCCTCCCGGGTCCTGATCGTCGGCGAGGATGAGCTGCGCGCGGGCCAGGGGGTTCTCCGCGATATGAAGATTAGGGACGAGCAGCAGCAGGTGGAATTGCAGGCGGATGTTCTGCACGGACGATTGCGGCCGCCTCGGAGGTATGTTGATGAACAGAGATCGATTGTCAAAGAGCCTTCGGCGTGACAATGCAGACGCTCAGTGCATGTAAAAATTAACCGGTTTGATGGATATATATGGAATCGATGGGAAGCCTGATCAGGACGCATTTCTGTAATGATCTCGGGAAGGACAATGTCGGAGAGGAAGTAGTACTGATGGGCTGGGTCCTGCGCAGGCGGGATCATGGCGGCGTTATTTTTATCGATCTGCGGGATCGCAAGGGGCTGACCCAGATCGTCTTCAACCCGACGATTAACCCTGAGGTCCACGCCAAGGCCCATCAGCTCAGGAGTGAATGGGTTCTGGCGGTGAAGGGGCGGGTCGAGGCGCGGCCCGGCGACATGGCCAACCCCAAACTGGCGACCGGCGAGATCGAGGTCCTGATCAGCGAACTGCGCATCCTCAATACCAGCGAGACCCCTCCTTTCCCGCTCGACGAGGATGTCGAGGTCTCCGACAACTTGCGGCTGCAGTACCGCTACCTCGATCTGCGCCGGCCCGAGATGGCCGCCAATATGGTGATGCGCCACAAGGCGGTGATGACCATCCGCAACTATCTCAACGAACACGGCTTTCTCGATATCGAGACCCCGATGCTGACCCGCTCGACCCCGGAAGGAGCCCGCGATTATCTGGTGCCGAGCCGGGTCAACGCCGGCAAGTTCTATGCCCTGCCGCAATCGCCCCAGCTCTTCAAGCAACTCCTGATGATCGCCGGTATGGACCGCTACTATCAGATTGTCAAATGTTTCCGGGACGAGGATCTGCGCGCCGACCGGCAACCCGAATTCACCCAGATCGATATGGAGCTGTCCTTTGTCGATGAGGAGCAGGTGATTACCGTGACCGAGGGGATGATCGCCGCTCTCTTCAAGGCCACGCTGGGCTTGGATCTGGCGCCGCCGTTCGCCCGGATGACCTACGACGAGGCGATGAACCGCTTCGGTACGGACCGGCCCGATACCCGCTTTGCCATGGAGATCGTCGACCTCACCGCCATCGCCTCGACCTGCGGTTTCAAGGTCTTCAGGGACATAGCCGACAGCGGCGGGACGGTGCGGGCGATTAACGCCAAGGGCTGCGCCACCTTCTCACGCAAGGACCTCGACGACCTGACGGATTTTGCCGTCCAGCTCGGGGCCAAGGGCCTGGCCTGGGTCAAAATGAAGGCCGGTGGCGAGTGGCAGTCGCCGATCGCCAAGTTCTTCAGCGACGAGGAACGCGCCGCCATCGCCGGGGAACTGGACGCGGTCGAAGGTGACCTGCTCTTCTTCGGCGCGGACAAGCCGGAGGCGGTCCGTCAGGTCCTCTCCGAACTGCGCCTGGAGCTGGCAAGACGCCTGGGGCTGCTGCGCAAGGACGTCTTCAATTTTACCTGGGTCACCGATTTTCCCCTGGTCGAATACGACGAAAAGGAAAAACGCTTCCAGGCCCTCCACCACCCCTTTACCGCCCCGCGCGAGGCCGATATCGCCAAGCTCGACTCTGATCCCGGGGCAGTCTACAGTCGGGCCTACGACCTGGTGCTGAACGGCACCGAGATCGGCGGCGGCTCGATCCGTATCCATCAGCGGCAGATGCAGGCGAAGGTCCTGCAGGTCCTCGGCATCGGTGAGGAGGAGGCCCGGGATAAGTTCGGTTTCCTGCTGCGGGCGCTCGAGTTGGGGGCACCGCCGCACGGCGGTCTGGCCTTTGGTCTTGACCGGTTGATGATGATCATTACCGGCAGCGACTCGATCCGCAGCGTCATCGCCTTTCCCAAGACCCAGAAGGCCACCTGCCCGTTGACCGAGGCCCCGGCTCCGGTTGCCAGGAAGCAGCTGACCGAGCTCTACCTCCGTCCTGACTGGAAGGAATAAGGGCGAAGGAGACCGACCGGAAGGTACCGGACATGGGTACGGGACGGAAGAAAGAATGATAAGCCTGGACACGAAGCGGTGCAGATACATCACGGTCAACATGGTGACCGCCGGCCGGCTCGGTCTCGCCTGCCTGCTTCCTTTCTGCGGACAGGATCTCTGGCTGCCTATCGTTCTGGTGGCTGCCGGTGCTGCTGCAGCGGGAGATGGTCGTCGGCCTGACGGCCCTGATCCTTGCCCTCAACCGCCTCTGGTTCCGGTTCCGGACAATGACCGCCCGCCCGCTCGGCGAACTGGCAACCGCCTGCCAGTTCGCCCTCGCCATCACCTTCCCTCTTATACCCGATTTGACCCTGCCTGTGCTGACCCTTACGGCCCTTCTGAGTACCCTGGCGGCAATCGACTACTGGCGGATTGTGCACAGGGCATTGCGGGCCGAAGGAGGGGCGTGAACCCTATCTCCCCGTGATCTTGCCTCCTCCCGCTGAATGCATATAATCTCCCAGAGGCAAAAACTGTCTCGACAGCTGCAAAAGGAGGTATGAAAATGGCCACAAAAGAAGATATATGCCACAAAATTGAGTCAGTAATCCCTGAAGCAGGATCCTGCGGTGTAGATTTCTTTGTCGAATACGACGAGAAAAACCAGGCTTGGGTGGTGGACCTCCATGAGGAGAAGTACCATCTGGCCACCTTTGTCGACACCAACGAGGCTGATGCCTGCCTTGAGAAGGGGAGCTGCATATCCCTCGGGCTGCAGATCGGCCAGCTCAAAAACAACCTGAAACTCTACCGTCATTGCTGAGGCATGATCGATATGCCGGAGAGTGCGACCGCTCAAATCGCCCTCACAGCACTCTCCAGTCAATGGCTGCCGGCCCCCAGAGCCAGCATCTTCTCCAGATCCTCACTGGAAAACCGATAACTGTCGCGGCAGAATTCGCATTGCACCTCGACGCCGCTGTCTGAATTGAGAAGGTAGTTTATCTCCGCGTTGCCGAGCGAGAAAACCGCCCGTTCCATCTTTTCCCTGCTGCAGCTGCAGGTATAGGTCAATTGTGTACTCGTCGTGAGTCGATGGGGAATTGCGGCAAAGAGGACTGCCAGGATGTCCGCAGGGGTTTTCCCTTCACTGAGCATTTCAGTGACCGAGGCAAGACTGGTGATCCGGCGCTCGAGATCGGCGATCAGTTTTTCGTCGGCAGGTGGCAGTGACTGGATCAGGAAACCGCCTGCGGCGGCGATGCTGCCGTCAGGCCGCAGATGAACCCCCAGGCCGACCGCCGAGGGGATCTGTTCCGATTCCGAGAGATAATAGGCAATATCCTCACCGATCTCACCGGTAAAGAGCTGGACCATGCCGCCATATTTTTTCTCCATGCCGATATCCTTGGTCACCGTAAGAAATCCTGCCTGGCCCAGACCTGCAGCGACATCTATCTTCCCGTTTCTGAGCGGCACCTCGGCCTGTGGTTCAGCCACGTAACCCCTGGCCCAGCCATTATAGCCAGCCTCGGTGATGATTTTGCCCAAGGGGCCGTTTCCTTCAAACCGCAACATGACGCTCTGGTCATCCTTGAGCAGGGCTGCGAGCAGGACCGCCCCGGTGAGGGCCCGGCCCAGGGCCGCCGCCGCCGTCGGGCCGACATCGTGCCGGCGGCAGGCCTCGGTCACAAGGTCAGTGGTATCACAGGCGATACCGAAAAAATTGCCGGCGCTGGAAATTACTCTCTGCAGTGTGTCAGTCATGGTTTCTCAACAGGAAAGGGGAGGCGGCGAGTATTCCGCAATGGGGATCGTATGGACGCTATCCGACATCGGCTGGCGGCAGTCCGGAGGAAAATGCCTGGTCCGGCTTCCGCCGGAGGATCAGGGGCATCCGGTTGACAGCGAAACAGCCGGTCAACGGGGCATTTTCCGACAGATCATAATCAGCTGGAGAAAAGGCCGCTGTAAAGATAGATCCGGAAGAGTAAAAGGTTTGCCATCTTCGCTGATTCATGGGTATAAGGAGGGAATCGGGATATGCGATATTTGGAAATCATTTCCCTATCATACGAAGAATTGGAGGTATAGCAATGCGAAAAGTTCTGTTGATCTGCTTTTGTCTGTTGTTTGCCCTGCCCGCCGCAGCCCTTGAAATTGCCGGGGTTTCCGTGCCCGACACGGTCACGACCGATGACGGAGGCACCCTTAAGCTCAACGGGGCAGGCGTCCGCTCCAAATTCGTCTTCGACATCTATGTCGCCCAACTATACCTCGAACTTCCTGCCACCGCGGCTGGGGAGGCGATCTCGGCCGATGGCCGCAAGCGTATGGTCATGCACTTTCTCTATGACAAGGTGGAAAAGAAAAAGCTCACCGATGGCTGGAACGAGGGTTTCACCGGCAACCACAGTCCCGAACAGCTGAAGGCCCTGCAGGAACGCATCGATCAGTTCAACGCCATGTTCACCGACGCGAAAAAAGGCGAGATCATCATCCTCGACTATGCCCCTGAGAGCGGAACGAAGGTCAACATCGCCGGGGTAGAAAAAGGGGTGATCCCGGGCAAGGATTTCAATGACGCCATGCTCTCCATCTGGCTCGGTGAAAAACCGGTCTCCAAGGACCTCAAGGCAAAATTGCTCGGCTCCGGCAAATAGCAGGCGCGGCAGGAAAAGGACAGATCGGGGGCTGTGCGGGATTTCCCTGCCGGGGAAATCTTATCAGTCGCCATAAGGTGGACGGGACAGGGACAATGATGCACTGGCTGGCGGCGGCGCTGCCGTTTCTCAAGATTATCGGGGCCTTTGCCCTGATGCTCATCGGTATCCGCAATAAATTGGGTCTTGCCCTGTCGATCCTGCTCGGTGGTGTGGTCCTTGGTCTTTTCTGCGGCATGGAGCTGATTGCGGTCTTTAAGGTCGGCGCGCTTGCCGTAATCGAGGAGCAGTTTCTCTTTCTGGCGGCTATCGTCGGCCTGATCCTCATCCTCTCCGATGCCCAGGAACGCTCCGGCCAGTCGCGCCGCCTGATGGCGGCCGTCTCCGGCTATCTGGTAAATCCCCGCCTGCGCCTGATCTTCTTTCCTGCCTTGATCGGCCTGCTGCCGATGCCGGGAGGCGCAGTGTTCTCGGCCCCGATGGTCAAGGCGGTGAGTGCGGAAATGACCATGCGCGATGAGGACCGGGCGGTGATCAACTACTGGTTCCGTCATGTCTGGGAACTGGCCTGGCCTCTGTACCCCGGTGTCATCCTCACCGTTTCCCTGGCCGAAATACCGGTCGCCACCTTTATTTCCTCAACATGGCCTGGCGTTCTGGCCATGTTCGGCCTTGGCTGGCTGTTTTTCCTGCGGCAGGGAGTGCTGGGTGTCGGCCGGTCCGCATCGGCCAGCCCCGCATCGCCTCGGCAGTGGCGAACGGTGCTGCAGGAGGGCCTGCCGCTGCTGGTGGCGATCGTCGGCGCGGTGGGGCTTGAGACCCTGATCAGCAAAACCATGCCGGGCGTGCCATTCGAGTGGGGCGTGATCGTCGCCCTGGTCCTGGCCGTTGCCGCCATCATGGTGCAGAACCGGCTGGGTTGGGCTTTTCTCCGGGAGGTCCTGGGCAAGAGGAGCCTCTGGACCATGCTCGCGGTGATCGTGGCGATCTTCATGTTCAAGGACATCATGGCGACGGCGGGCATTGTCACGGAGATGGCCCGCTCGTCCAGCGGCGGGGTGGCCCTCTTTGCCGCCGCCTTCGTTCTGCCTTTTCTGGTAGGCATGGTGGCCGGCATCAATGTGGCCTTTGTCGGGGCGACCTTCCCGCTGCTCCTTGGCCTTCTCACCACCTTGGGGATGCAGGACCGGATAGTCCCCTATCTGGTCCTGGCCTCGTTTGCCGGTTTTACCGGGGTGATGATCTCCCCGATCCACATCTGCTTTCTCCTTAACTGCAGCTACTTCGCTGTCGATCTGGCCGGGGCCTGGCGCCGGCTGGTCGCCCCCTGCCTGCTCTTTGCCCTGAGCGGCTTCCTGCTTTTCCGGATACTGCTGGGTTGAATGACCCAGGCAATTTCTGCTCTACCCTGCTGTCAGTGAGAGCCATGGCCGGCGACGCTGTGCGGCTCCTCTCTGCAGGCCTCTTTTCTCGTTTCCGTCTTGATCTGCAAACGGTATCACATGAAGTAGTAGGTGGCAAAAAGACCGGTGAGGCTCAGGGTTATGGTATAGGGCAGGGCGAGAACGACCATGCGGCCGTAGCTCAGGCGGATGACCGGGGCCAGGGCCGAGGTCAGCAGAAAGAGAAAGGCAGCCTGACCATTGGGGGTGGCGACACTCGGGATATTGGTGCCGGTGTTGATTGCCACGGCCAGCTTGTCGAACTGATCCATGATGACCTTGGCCTGTTCACCGGCGGCCTGGGGCAGGGCGGCATAGACGTCGCCACGAAGCGTGCCGGTGGCAGTCAATTTGTCCATCAGTTCCGTTCCCGTCATGCCGACGTTGGGGATAAGACCGAGGGCCTGGGTGATATGCGCCTTGGTTTCCGAGATATAGACGGTGGCGACGAAGACATTGTCGGAGATCATCGACAGCAGGCCGTTGGCGATATAATAGGCGGCCAGTTGGGTATTTCCCTTGAGGCTGATGACGTAGCTTATTACCGGGGCAAACAGGTGCTGGTCATGAATGACGGCGACGATGGCGAAAAAAACCACCAGCAGGGCCGTGAAGGGGAGAGCCTCCTCGAAGGCATGGCCCATCTGATGTTCTTCGACGACGCCGTTCAGAGCGGTCAGCAGGACAATGACCGACAGGCCGATGATGCCCACTGCGGCAAGATGAAAGGCCAGGGCCAGGATCAGCCAGATCCCTGTCATGCCTTGAATGATCAGTTTGGCAGTACCCTGCCGGCCACGTTTCTCCTCCATCCTTATCGAGGTCTCAAGGAGGTGGGAGCGGATATTGCCGGGCAGTTCGGCGCCATAGGTAAAGAGTTTGAATTTTTCGACCAGAATACAGGTCAAGAGCCCTATCGCCAGGACAGGCATGGAGACCGGGGCGACCTTGACAAAAAAGGTGCCGAACTGCCAGCCCATTTCACCGGCGATTAGCAGATTCTGCGGTTCTCCCACTAAGGTGCAGACGCCGCCAAGAGCGGTTCCGACGGCGCCATGCATCATCAGGTTTCTCAAAAATGCCCGGAACTGCTGCAGTTCCTGACGCTGCACCTCCTTTAAATTGGTGTCACAGCAGAGATCATGGGCGCAGAGCAGATCCATTCCCGAAGCAAAGCGGTGGTAGACATTGTAGAAGGCATAGGCCACGGCGATGATCACGGCGGTCACCGTCAAGGCGTCCAGGAAGGCCGAGAGAAAGGCCCCGAGGAAGCAGAAAATCAGGGAGATGGCAATCTTTGACTGCACCCGGACGAGGACGCGCGTGAAGGTGAACTGCAGAAAATCCTTCATAAAGTAGATACCTGCGACCATGAAGATCAGCAGCAGGATGACCTCGAAATTTTTCAAGGCCTCATGATAGACCGATTCAGGACTGGTCATGCCGATAGCCACAGCCTGCAGGGCCAGGAGACCGCCGGCCGGCAGCGGGTAGCATTTCAGGGCCATCGCCAGGGTGAAGATGAACTCAGCGATGAGCAGCCAGCCGGTGATAAAAGGCCCTGCCGTGTACAACAGGATGGGATTGGCGATCAGAAAGGCCACTATGGCCAGCTTATACCAGTCCGGCGCGTTACCGAGGAAGTTTCGGGCGAGAGCGCCGGTGAAAGTGCGTGTCATGAGGTTGCCTTTTTAGTGGTGAATGGAAGAAATGATCAAGCTCATGGCAAGATCGTTGGCTAGACGGATGGTTAATAATGTGATGATAAAAGATTTTTTGGTTTGTTGTATGGGGTTGCCGACAGATGAGGACATAGCTGAGGTGTGTTGGGTCTGCACAATCAGCCTGCGAGCGGCTCAGGCGATGACCGCTCTATTGTTTCAGGATACGGGAAGTCTAGCTGAAAATGTGATCAATCGCAAATATAGGTGCGAACTACCCGAAAAGTACGCCCTCGGAGTTAAAGGGGAAGGCGGGTTGGGATCAACATTTGGAAAACCTTGTTCGATTGTTTGCAAATGCTTGTATTCTCCCGGTGCTGGCAGAATATTTCTCTATCTTCGCAAGATCCGCAACAGACTCGGCGCAATCGCGATTGAAAACCTGGCGTCCTGGAATATGGCGAGTCTTGACGCTGGAAACTGCGAGGCATTAATTCGTGATAGCTTTTCCAGCCTCAGGGTTTTTCGGTTTTATCCTGGCTAAACTGTAAATAGCATTAAGAATCAGCAGAACAGCACCTGCGGCCGTCAGTCCCAGACCCAGATCCAGCGATTTTAAAACTATCATTCCCCCTACGGCACCCAAATAACTGATTGCCACAAATATGTACTGCATATGGAAACCCTTTTCTTGAATACTTGAGACCTGTCGGCCTGTTGACGATTTTCCCCAAGCTTGTGCCATTCACAATTTCAGGGCATCAGTACCATCGGACGTGATCTTGAATAATGCACAGAGCTACCCCTGCCTGTAATTGAATGAATGTTAAATATTATGGTATATCAATGTTACACAAAATGTAAGTGAACATTCACGTACATAATAGTTGGCGCTCACTTACTTGTCAAAAGGATTTTAACCAAAACCTTCTTTTTTAAATTCAGGGGCCGTTACGAAATAACCGTTACATTTTTCACCATTTCGTTACGGCCCCTTATGCCGGAAAGGTATTTCTGTGTAATGGTTATTGTTCGACAACGGCTTAGCGAGCATACGCTCGCACGGGTGACTGGCTTTAATTGATAGGATGTCACTGAAGGCAGGTGCGCGTTCAGGAGAGCTGCTGCTTCCTGCAGGGGGAATAATGATTCCGGAGGCGAAAGAGGAAGGAATTACCGGCGGAGGGCTATAGCTTCACGGTAGACTTCCCAGAGGGCGGTGAATTTTTCTATCAGTTTGAAGCTGCCGGTGCTCAGGGACCAGATATTCACCAGGCCCTGGATGAGGGCGAACAGCAAGGTGGCCGAGGCATCAAGATCAATGTCTTCGCGAACGGCGCCGTCTCGTACCCCTTCGGCGAGGAGTTGTTTCAGACGAGAGATGTATTTATCGATGGTCCTGGAGGCCTGTTTATTCAGAGTTCGATCTCCCAGGCTGATAATTTCGGCGATGACTTGAAATGAAATACCTTTACGCCTATCGATCTTGGAAAAATGATTTCTGATTATTTTCTCAATGATGTCAAGAGTTATTGGTTCGTTCGCCACAGTTTCAGGCGAAATGTCCTTGAGGAGCATTTCTTCGATATGGCTGAGCAGGAAGGAAAGGATGCTCTTTTTACTCTTAAAATGGCGGTAGATGGCGGCCTCAGAGATGCCGACCTCCGCTGCGATCCTTTTGACCGTCAGGTGCTCGCTGCCGTATTTGAAGATTAAAATTGCGGCTGCATCGATGATCTGTTGCTGTCTGACCTCTGTGTTTTCCCTTTTTTGAACCACGATACTTCTCCGGTGAAATATGTTCCGGATGGCTTCCCGGAATGCAATGGAGGATACAGGCGCGTAAGATGGAAAACCTCTTTCGGCAAATTATCAATCGACCAGTATCGAAAGCATAGTGAGCGGTGAAGAGAAAATCAAGCAAAACATAATGTTGGATACAGAGCCTGATATCTGGGAAATATCAGGGCGGATGACAGAGATTATAAGGGGAAATCCTGATGAACGAAAAAAACTAAAGCATTCCGTTGCAACAGGGATTGCCGGAAGTTGGAAAATGGTTCAAGGGCGCCTTCCAAGCCGTGATTTCACAATCAAACAGCTTGTTGCGTCGAGGATGTGGAAGAACCGGGTCTCTGGACTTTGAAAGTAAGGGTTATCGCCAGGATGAGGAGGGCTGCCATTGTCCAGAGGGCGATGTTGAAACTCTGGCTGCGATCGAAGATGAACCCGGCGAACAGTGGGGCCAGTGCCGCGGGGATATTTGCAGAAAAGAGCCAGCCATAGACCTGCCCTAGATGTCTGTGCCCCCAGATGCCGGCCACGCTCGCGGCATAAAGCACAAGAACGCCGCCGTAATTGAACCCGGTAAGCATGGCGTAGAGAAGCAGGCCATTCTCGCTGCGCAGGATCAGTCCGGAGCAGAGGAGTACAATGGCCTGTCCAGCCAGATTCAAGCGAATGGAGTGCAGCGGCTGGAAGCGGTCGGCGAAACCTCCCCAGGCAACCCTGCCCAGAGCATTGGCCAAGGCGAACAAGGCAACGGCGGTTATCCCCGTCTGGACTGAACTTGCGGGAAAGAGTTCCTTGAGGTTGGCGTTGATGGTAAATCCGGTTGCCAGCCCGGCGATCATGGCCAGATAAAGGAGTCGAAACCAAGGATCCCGCAGGACCTTTCGGAATTCGAGCGCTGGTGTTTGCCTTGAGATGTTCTCTGAGGGATTTCGCATTACCATTCCACCCAGGCTGACACAGCCAAGGAAGATCAGGCCAAAAAGGAAGAAGGTGGAAAACGGCGACCAGCCGAGAGTGTTCATCAACTGGCCGGCGGACTGGCTGACCAGGGCTACCCCGCCGCCGAATCCGGCCACCGCGACGCCGGTCACCAGGCCCTTATTGTCAGGGAACCAGCGGATGCAGGTAGCAATCGGCACAATGTAGGCGAAGCCTGCCCCGAGTCCGGCACAGAGACCGATGCCGGCGATGGTGAAGGCAAAGTTGATGCTGCCGAGCGAGGCCAGCATCCAGCCGCCGCCAAACAGCAGGCCGCCGGTGACCGCGCAGAAACGGGGGCCGAGCCGGGGCAGGAGGGTGCCGGTCAATATCATCGTCGCCGGGAAGACGAAATAGAACACGGTAAATGGCAGTTGCACCGGCCCCTGCAGCAGGCCGGTGATCTCCCGGATCGGCCGGACATAGACCGACCAGGAGTAGGTTGCACCCAGGCAGACCTGCATCAGGACGGCGGCAGCCAGGATCAGATAGCGCTGCATGCCCGATCCTGTGGAAAAAGGGGAGATCGGCGGCAGGCTGCCTCGGCCCTTCTCCTGGCGCTGCTCTCCATGATCTCAGTAACGCTGCCTGTCATGCGCTTTTTTTCCGCCGGTTAGCCAGGGCCTCGGCGGTATGCTGGACGATCACCTGTGAGCCGCGTTTCTTCAGGCCCCCGCGCAGCTGCATTACGCAGCCGGGACAGTCGGTCAGGAGGATCTCGGCGCCGGTCGCCTCGACATGGTCGAGTTTTTTGTTGAGCAGTGCGGCGGAGAGTTCGGGAAACTTCGCCGAGAAGGTGCCGCCGAAACCGCAGCAGACCTCCGATTCATCGGCCTCCCGGAAATCGAGACCGGCGGCCTGGATCAGGTCGCGCGGCGCCTCGTGGACCCCGAGGCCGCGGCAGAGGTGGCAGGGCGAGTGAAAGGTCGCCCGTTTGCCGTCGCCTGAAAAATCCTCTGCCTTCAGGGCGAGGATATCGTGGGCAAACGAGGAGAAATCGATCACCCTGGCCGCAAAGTTGCGGGCCTTTGCCAGCATTGTAGGGTCGTCGGCCAGCAATACCGGGTAGTTATGCTTCAGGTGCGAGGCGCAGGAGGCGCAGAGGGTGACGACGTAGTCGACATCCTCGCGCTCGAAGGCCAGGATATTCTGCATGGCCACCTCCCGGGAGGTCTTGGCCTCGCCCATCATCTGCAGGGGCAGGCCGCAGCAGGACTGGGACATCGGGAAGGACATGGCGACCCGGTGGTCGGCAAACAGCCGGTAGGCGGCCTCCATCTGTTCGGGATAGACGAAATCCTGGACGCAGCCGGAGAACAATGCGGCCTTCACCCGGGGGCCTGGCCCCGGCCGTTTTGCCGCCTCCTGCTGCAGTTCGGCAAAGCGGTCGCGGAAGGGCTTCTCGGCCACGGTCGGCAGAGCCTTGAAATCATGTTCCTTGAAAAACATCATCGGCAGGTGGCGCATGAAACCGTCATTGCCGGCTACCGGTTTCTGGGCCCACTTGGCGGTGCGCAGCAGGGTGTGGAAGAGCTTGCGGTTTTTCATGACCTGGCCGAGCAGCAGGCTGGGCAGGGGGTGGCCCGCTTGGTCCTGGATCCGCACGTGCACCTGTTTGATCAGGCGGGGCAGGTCGATGCCGCCGGCGCAGATATCCTTGCAGGCCTCGCAGTTGATGCAATTCTGCACGATATTCTTGGCCTTTTCCGGGCCGTGGAAGAAGTAGGTGAGGATCAGGCCGATGGCGCCGATATAGATATGGCCCATCTTGTGACCGCCGACCAGACGGTAGACCGGGCAGACGTTGGCGCAGGCGCCGCAGCGCACGCAGCGGAAGACCTGGGAGAAGAGCGGATCCTTGGCCATCT
This sequence comes from Desulfobulbaceae bacterium, assembly GCA_031389785.1. Taxonomy (GTDB): domain Bacteria; phylum Desulfobacterota; class Desulfobulbia; order Desulfobulbales; family Desulfocapsaceae; genus Desulfoprunum. The sequence goes on from JANMSX010000056.1 coordinate 89,260, forward strand.
CCAGCCGGCCGTTGTCGAGAACGACGAAATGGATCTCCTTTTTCTTGCCGACGGCCGAGGCGCATTCATTGGCGCCGGTGATCCAGGTTACATAGGAGGTGATGTTCTGGCCGGTGGCGTTGCGCGGCAGAACCTTGAGGATCTTCAGGGCATCCCTGAGGCTCGGCACCAATTTGTCAATACCCATCAGGGCGACATGGACCCGGGGCAGGGTGGTGACCAGGCGGGCGTTGCCTTCGTTGGTCACGAGGCCGATGGTGCCGGTCTCGGCGATGGCGAAATTGGCCCCGGTGATGCCCATGTCGGCCTCGACGAACTTACCGCGCAGTTCCCGACGCGCCACCTTGACCAGTTTCTCGATATCGGGTTCCTGTTTCGCCCCGGTCACATCGGTGAAGAGGTCGCCGACCTGATAGCGTGACAGGTGGATGGCCGGCATGACCATGTGCGACGGCCCTTCATGGCGGAGTTGGATGATCCATTCCCCGAGATCGGTCTCCGTCACCTCCAGGCCGTGGTCCTCGAGGGCATGATTCAACAGGGTCTCCTCGGCCGTCATCGATTTGGATTTGATGATCTTCCTTGAGCCGGTCAACTCGGCGATCTGGGCGATGATGGCATTGGCCTCGGCGGCATCCCTGGCGAAATGGACCTGCACCCCGGCCGCTTCGGCATTCTTCTTGAATTCCGCAAAGAGTTCGTTAAGCCGCGGCAGGACGCTGTCTTTGGCTTCGGCGACATCGGCCACCAGCCGCTCGACATCGAATCCGGCAAAGGCCCTGGCCCGGCTGGCCCGGTAGGTGACGGCAAAGGTATCCAGGGCTTTTCGCAGAAAATTGTTATCAAGGGATTCCTGCATCTCCCTGCGGTATTCATTGAGGTTTCTGGCATCCTGCATGATTAATCCTCCAGCAGAAGAATATGCAATTCAAGGGGTCCGTGCACGCCGAGGGCCAGGACCCGTTCGATATCGGCGGTTCGGCTGGCGCCGGTGATGAAGGCGGTGTAATTGGGGGTCTTGTGCATGTATTTGACGAGCTGGTGATCGGCGGCAAAGGCATCCGGGAAGATCTTTGAGCGGGACAGCAGGCAGACGTGGTATTCGCAGAGCATGGTGGCGAGACGCAGTTCCTCGTCGGGGCAGTTGATTACCAGGGTGCCGGTCTCGGCGATGGCGAAATCGGCCACCGTAAAACAGATATCGACCCCGCTCAGGTGGGCGCGCATGCCTGAACGGATGCAGGTAAAACCGTTTGCCGCACAGCGCTCGAGCAGCCGGGCATACTGGGCCGGGTCGAGGCCGGGGGCCGCCACGATTTTTTCCTGCTTGAGGTCGCAGAGGGCGTCCGCCGACGGTGAGAGTTGTTCCTCACAGCCGGAGATGGCAATCCGGCAGGCGCCCTGACGGCCGCAGAGATCAAGGCAATAGGCCATGGCCTCCTCGAAATCGCGGACCTCGTGGACGATGGCCGATACTGCCCGGGCCTTTTCGCTGAAACGGATTGAGAGCTGGTCCTGGTCGTCCTGCACGCTTGTTGTCCTGGCCATGTGAGCCTCCAGTTCTTTTCCTGCTGCCGGTTTCGGCAGCGTGTACTTCTCATGATTCGACATCAGGCCTTCCGTGTTGGGTGGAGCCTTTATTTCACTCAAGACTTTCGGCATAGAGTTCGACCACATGCCTGACCTTGATACCCTTGTCCCGGCGGGACAGCATGTCGGTGATCTGCATCATGCAGGCCGGGCAGCTGGTCGCCACCGTCTTCGCCCCGGAATCGACGATATTATCGGCCTTGCGGTTGCCGATCCGTTTCGACATCTCATAGTGGGCGACATTGAAGCTGCCGCCGCAACCGCAGCAGGTCCCTGCCTCGTTCATCTCGACGAAGGTCCTGCCGGTGGCCTTGATCAGGGTTCGCGGCTGGGCGGTGATGCCCAGCGAATTCTTCAGGTGGCAGGGATCATGATAGGTGACGGCATCAGCCTCGCCGCCGGTCGCCGGGTGCTCGCTTACCGGGCAGAGATCGGCGAGAAATCCGGTGATATCCCGGGTCTTTTCCCCCAGGGAGACGATCTTCGGCAGGAGTTCGCGGCTGCCGCCATAGAGATGCGGCCACAGTTCCTTGATAGTGGAGGTGCAGGAGGCGCAGGGGGTGACCAGGTAATCGAAGTGCTGATCGGCAAAAAGTTTCAGATTCATCTCGATGAGCTGATCGAAGGTCTGGCGGTCGCCGCTGGTCAGCACCGGGATGCCGCAGCAGGCCTGGCCGGCGGGCAGATAGATGCCGACCCCTTTTTTGTTCAGGATCTTAATGACCGCCTCGCCGACCTGGGGGAACATCTTGTCGACCACGCAACCGGGGAAGAAGGCGACCCGCAGGCCGCTGGCTCCGGCCGGGGTGTCGAGCCGGCCTGCGATTTTGCGCAAGGGGGAGGTCGCCAGAGCGTTGAAATGACGGTCGGCCACCACCGGGGCGTTGAAACGGGCACAGGACTAGCCGAGCAGGTCGTCGACCTTTTTGATGAAGATGCCCTGAAATTTCGAGCCCATCGAGGTCAGGGCGTTGAACAGCCTGGGGTTGGCCAGCATGCCCCGGAAGATGACCTTTTTGACCGGCGAGAGACCGAAATAACCGGTGAGGATCGCCCTCGCCTCGAGAAAGATGTCCATCACCCGCACGCCGCTCGGGCAGTTGGCCTGGCAGGTGCCGCAGAGCAGGCAGCGGTTGAGGATTTCGTTGACCCCCTCCGGATCTTGCAGGAGCTGAGAGGC
>JANMSX010000058.1:0-36094 GCA_031389785.1 Desulfobulbaceae bacterium
TGCACTGCCTGAAACCGGGCGGCATCCTCGTCCTGGCCGATCTCGATAAAGAAGACGGCTCCTTTCATCAGGACAATCCCGAAGGGGTGGCGCACCACGGATTCAACCGCCGGCAGCTGGCCGGCGACCTCGAAAAGCTCGGCCTCTCCCGGGTGCAGTCCGAAACCGTCCATACCATCTGGAAAAAGGCCGCCGCAGGCGGCGAGCAACCTTTCACCGTGTTCCTGCTGATCGCGGTAAAAGAACCGATGTAAGTTTCCCAGCCCGGCGGCCGCCCCTATCCGGCATGGCCATCGGCCTGGTCTTTATCATCAAACCCATTTCAACCGAAGGAGAACAGTATGCAATACTCTTCTGAAATTCAGGAAATGTGCCGGGTGGCCCAGGGCACCAACCACGGTCCGGCGCCGATTCCGCAGGAGGGCACATGGACCAAGGTCAGAGAGGTCGGCGACATTAACGGACTCACCCATGGTATCGGCTGGTGCGCGCCGCAGCAGGGCGCCTGCAAGCTTACCCTGAACGTCAAGAACGGCATCATCGAAGAGGCCCTGATCGAGACCATCGGCTGCACCGGTATGACCCACTCGGCGGCTATGGCCTCGGAGATCCTCACCGGCAAGACCATCCTTGAGGCCCTCAACACCGACCTGGTCTGCGACGCCATCAACGTGGCGATGCGCGAGTTGTTCCTGCAGATCGTATACGGCCGCAGCCAATCAGCCTTTTCCGAGGGCGGCCTGCCGATCGGTGCAGGGCTCGAGGATCTCGGCAAGGGCCTGCGCTCGGTCTGCGGCACGATGTACGGCACCAAGGCCAAGGGCCCGCGCTACCTGGAAATGGCGGAAGGGTATGTGAAGGAGATCGGACTTGACGCAAATGACGAGATCATCGGCTACTCCTTTGTCAATCTCGGCCGGATGATGGATGCCATCAAGAAGGGTGTGGACCCCGCCAAGGCCCTGGAGAGCGCTTCAGGCACCTATGGCCGTTTCCAGGAAGCCGCTAAAACCATCGACCCGCGACATGAATAAGGAGAATCACCATGGCACTGTTTGAAAGTTACGACAGGCGGATCGGTCAGATTACCCCGGTCCTGAACAAATACGACATGCGGACCCTGGAAGAGGCGCGGGAGCTGTGTCTCGCCAAGGGCGTCGATGTGGCCGCCATCGTCAAGGGCATCCAGCCGATATGTTTCGAGAATGCCTGCTGGGCCTATACATTGGGGGCAGCCATCGCCATCAGCAAGGGCGAGAAGAAGGCGGCCGATATCGCTGCTACGCTGGGCGAGGGTCTGCAGGCCTTCTGCATCCCCGGCTCCGTGGCAGATGACCGCAAAGTCGGGATCGGCCACGGCAACCTGGCCTCAAGGCTCCTAAAAGAAGAGACCATGTGTTTCGCCTTTCTCGCCGGCCACGAATCCTTCGCCGCCGCCGAGGGCGCCATCGGCATCGCCCGCTCTGCCAACCGGGTACGGCTGTCACCGCTCAAGGTTATCCTCAACGGTCTCGGCAAGGATGCTGCCAAGATTATTTCGAGGATCAATGGCTTCACCTATGTCCAGACCCAGTTTGATTATGCGACCGGTGAATTGCAGGTCGTCAGCGAGACGCCCTACTCGGCAGGCGAACGCTCGAAGGTCCGTTGTTTCGGCTCAGACGATGTCAGGGAGGGCGTGGCCATCAACCACCTCGAAGGGGTCGATGTGTCGATCACCGGCAACTCGACCAACCCCACCCGCTTCCAGCACCCGGTCGCCGGCACCTATAAGAAGGAGTGCATCCAGCAGGGCAAGAACTACTTCTCGGTGGCCTCCGGCGGCGGCACCGGCCGAACCCTGCACCCCGACAATATGGGGGCCGGCCCCGCCTCTTACGGCATGACCGACACCATGGGCCGCATGCACTCCGACGCCCAGTTCGCCGGCTCCTCCTCGGTGCCCGCCCACGTCGAGATGATGGGCCTCATCGGCATGGGCAACAACCCGATGGTCGGCGCATCGGTCTCGGTGGCGGTGGCGTTGGAGCAGGCCGGGTAGTTTTTCTCCTTCATTCACCATAAAAAAGGGTAGCTTCCAATCCGGGACCTGCCCTTTTTTTAAGCCACAGTCTTTGACGCAGAATTTTGGAAAACCGACATACCTGACCGAAACGGACAAGGTCCAATCAACTCGGCACCAGAGCTTTCACTCCTCAGAGTTTTCAATGCTGACAAACCAACCCACCAAACAAACTTGTGCTTTTCACGTTACCAGAGCAAAGACACCTCCAATGATTCTTAAATCCACTGCAGTTGAACTGCTCCCCTCTAACCTATTTTCCTAATCCATGAGGCCAACATTAAACGGAGAGTTGCCGGAAAGTTTTCCTGAAACCTTGTTGATCCTAGGCACTGATCTGGCCGGCAAGGATCATTTTGCCAATATTCTGACTGATACTGCCACTTCAGCCGGAATCAAGAAGGAACGGAGGCGAGGTGCGTTCAGTGCCCAGCCTGACAATCGGCGAACCTCGGAAGGTAAGGGTTTGGTCAAGCTTTGGATGGAATGGGTATTTCTCTTCACTTTGCCCCTTCATTGCCGCCTCCTTCCCTATATAATGACCTACCTTATCCGGCGTGATCTCCGGCGATTTCGACGTCCTGCTCATGGCTCGATAATTGTGGTCAGCCATACCGCAATCCGTATGCTGGCCTTCGCGTACAGCCATATCTTCGACCGGGTCGAGGATATCAAGATGCCTTCCGTTATTGAATGTACGCTCAGGGATCTTGTTTTGGCTACCCAAGCACGCACCATTGTCCTGGATATCGATCACGAAGTCAGGAATACACGAATGAAAGAACGTCTCCGGCGTGGAACCGTCGACAATTTTGATCGTTATATGGGTAAGGATCCGCTTCGCTCTGAGCGCATCGAATATTTCCTGGTCTGGATTTGCATGACCTATCTGGATGCAGTGCGGGTCGAAAACAATAATTTGAGCGATGCCGAATTGTTGGCGTATCTGCCAAGGTGAATCCTGGCAGCGCGATGATCAAGAATTAGCTTCTGAGAAGAAGAATCGAATCGCTCCCATTTTCAAAATGAAGGGACTACATCAGTGCCGGTTCCCGCCGGTCCGAAATTATCTGTATCCAAAGTGACCAACAAGGCTGGCCAAAAGGCGGTCGCCGCCTCCTCGATATTGCAATAAGCAGCTAGAAAAACGACTTTCATTTTTTCGACGGTTCGGAAATTACCTCCATGGGTGGTTATCCCAAGGGGTCGATGAAGGAGGGCGAGCCCCGTCTATTCCACACCAACTCCTGATCGCGATGCAGCCGAATGATGGAGTGTTGTGAAAACGGAGACGTAAAGAGCGGAGGGAGGTGGTTGAGAGAAAAGTCGGATGGATTTCCAGGTATTCTCTCATGAGAGGGATACCTGGAAATTTTTATTTGCCGGTGAGGCTCAGGGCAGATTGGCCAGTTCGGCGGCCTTGGTGAAGGCATTTTCCATGTCAGGCAGGTGGGAAATGTCCGGGACTACCTGGATATACTGGACAATTCCTTGCTTATCGACAAGGATGACCGATCGTGCGAGCAGCCGCGATTTTTCGATGAGCAGGCCGATTGACCGGCCGAAAGCCCCTTCCTTGTAATCCGAGAGATATTGAATGTCCTCCAGTTTCGCTTCTTTGGCAAACCTGGCCTGGGCGAACGGAGTGTCGCGGCTTATGGTAATCCGTTTGACTGCCGGCGGCAGTTTATCGCCCTGCTCTCCGAGATAATGGGTCTGCGCTTCGCAAACCTTCGTGTCGACGGACGGAACGATGCTGAGGAAAAGGATGCTGCCCTGGTAATCATTCAGGTTCACTTCCTTCATTGTTGCAGCGTCAACCAGGCTGGTGTCCGGCAATTTTTGCCCGACTTCAATGCCGGTTCCCGTCAGGGCAATGCTCTCACCTTGCCTGGATACCTGGGTTCCGGGCACGGCACTCTCCGAATCGATAGCAACTGGTGCCTGTTTTGGCGTGCAGGCGCTCAGCATCAGCGCCAGAGTGAGTCCCACTGATAATAAGCAAATCCTTTTTTTGAGCATGGCATACCTCCCATGTGTTTAGAGATGCCCTTTTGAGCACACCGCTGAGTTTCCCATAGCGAGCCCCAATGGTGCATTCTGCGACAAGATGTCGCCCGCGGTGATGACACGTACTGTTGTCATTTTCGTATCCAGGAATGGATATCCGTTCAGCTAATGCTAATGCTGAATTGTTGCAGGTCAACAACCGGCATTCCAAAATCTCGTGCATCGGCAAGCCATTGATAGCGCCCACCGGCTTCAGGCAGGGATCGAGAACGACCTCACCAGCCTGGGAAGCATAGCCAAAGCCGACAAGCTTCGAACAACCACTTTTCAATCGCCCCGTTCATTCTCCGGCAAGATGATCGAATATCCCTTCCATGCCCCTGTTGGTTTCGGCGAAGTACTCGCTATGACCAAGCATATCCGCCGCAGGCTGCACCCAGGGCGCCTCGACCAGCTCGTTGCCGCAGTTTTCAATCAACCCGGCCAGGCTTTCCGGAGTCGTCTCCAGATGGAACTGCAGCCCGAGAATCCGTTTGCCGTACAGGAAGGCCTGGTTGCGGCAGGCCGCACTTGAGCAGAGAGGCAGGGCGCCCGGCGGGATGGCGAAGGTATCGCTGTGCCAGTGGAAGACCCGCTGGCCGTCGGGGAGCAGGGCGGCTATGGTCTCTGGAATTTCCGGGCAGTGGGATATGGGGAACCAGCCAATCTCCCGCTGGCCGTTGCCCTTCACCACCGCTCCGAGGACGGCGGCGAGGAGTTGGGCGCCAAGGCAGATTCCAAGAATCGCCTTCTCCGCCCTGATCGCGGCCAACAGAAACTCTTTTTCTTCTTTAAGCCAGGGAAATTCGCCTTCATCACAGACCCCCATCGGACCGCCCATGACGATCAGGAAATCAAAATCCCCCTGCGCCGGCAGTGCGTCCCCGGCGTACAAACGGGTGCAGCTCAACAGGTGACCCTTCCGCTCCGCCCATGCAGCGATCGAGCCGAGCCCCTCGAAGGGCACATGCTGCAGGTAATGGATCCGCATCAGAGGATCTGGCTGAGAAAGAGCTTGGTGCGCTCTGACTGGGGATTATCGAAAAAGGCATGCGGTTCGTTCTCTTCGATGATCTCACCGGCATCCATGAACAGCACCCGGTCGGCGACCGTCTTGGCGAAACCCATCTCATGGGTGACGCAGAGCATGGTCATGCCCTCGTTAGCCAGATCGACCATGACATCGAGGACCTCCTTGATCATCTCCGGGTCAAGGGCGGAGGTCGGCTCGTCGAAGAGCATGATCGAGGGGCTCATGCACAGGCTCCGGGCGATTGCCACTCGCTGCTGCTGGCCACCGGAAAGCTGACCGGGATATTTTGTAGCCTGATTGGCGATCTGCACCCGCTCGAGGTACTTGAGGGCGATGGCCTCCGCCTCCCTGCGGGGTTTCTTCTGGACCCAGATCAGCGCCAGGCAGCAGTTCTCAAGAACCGTCAGATGGGGAAAAAGGTTGAACTGCTGGAAGACCATGCCGATATTGCGGCGTACCTGGTCAATGCCTTTCAGGTCATTATCGAGCGTCACACCGTTGACGATGATGTCGCCGCGCTGATGCTCTTCAAGCCTGTTCATGCAGCGGATCAGGGTTGACTTGCCGCAGCCGGAGGGGCCGCAGATGATGATTCGCTCGCCTTTGAAGACCTTGAGGTTGATATCCTTCAAAACATGGAAGTCGCCATACCACTTGTGGACCCCCCTGAGTTCGACCATTACCTCGCTGGAGATCTGCTTTTTGTGTTCTGTCACAGTCATAATCTATCCATCCTAGAAAAGTGCATCGGACATCAATGTCCGGTGTGCAGTTTGCGCTCCAGATACTGAGAATATTGAGACATCGAGAAACAGGCGATCCAGTAGATCAGGGCCACAAAAACATAGCCCTCGACCGAGAAGCCCAGCCATTTGGGATCTGCGAAGGCGGACTGCATGACGGCCAGGAAGTCGAAGAGACCGATGATCAGGACCAAGGTCGTATCCATGAACAGTGCGTTGAAGGTATTGACGATACCGGGGATGACCATCTTCAGGGCCTGCGGCAGGATGATGAAGAACATGGTCTTCCAGTACGACAGCCCGAGGGCCTCGGCGGCCTCATACTGACCGCGCGGGATGGCCTGCAGGCCGCCGCGGACGACCTCGGCCATATAGGCCGACTCGAAAAAGATAATGCCGATGATGGCCCGCAGCAACTTGTCAATGCTCATTTCCTCGGGCAGGAAAATCGGCAGCATGACCGAGGACATGAACAGCACGGTGATAAGCGGCACGCCGCGCCAGAACTCGATGAAGATGACCGAGGCCGACTTGGCGATCGGCATCGAGGAACGCCTGCCCAGAGCCAGGATGATGCCGATGGGCAGGGCGCAGAACATGCCGATGGTCGCCAGGATCAGGGTCAGCATCAGGCCGCCCCAGCGGTGGGTTTCTACGACCGGCAAACCGAAGGCCCCGCCGTAAAAAAGGATGTAGGCGACGATGGGATAGACGAAGATTGTCAAACATGCCACCAGGCCCTTTTTGGGTGTCTTCTCGATCAGCAGCCAGGCGATCAGGAAACCGACCAGGCTGAAGGAAAGAACTACCCGCCAGTACTCGGAGGCCGGATAAAAACCGAAGAGAAACTGCTTGATGCGGACGATGACAAAGACCCAGCAGGCCCCCTGGCGGGAGCAGTCCTCGCGCGTTGTGCCGAGCCAGTCGGCGTTGATCAGGGCCCACTCGATCAGCCGGGGGACCGTCCAGTAGAGGAAGGCCAGGGCCACCAGGGTCAGCAAGGAATCCAGCGGTGTGGCGAACAGATTCTTCTTAAGCCAGCCGACCACTCCAACCGCGCTTATCGGCGGCGGCAGATCGGCATGGGGAGAATGCGAATAGACAGCCATGGGTTATCTCTCCACCAGCATCATCTTCTTGTTATACCAGTTCATGAAAAAGGAAATCGTCAGGCTGATGAAGAGATAGACCAGCATGGTCATGCCGACTATCTCGATGGCCTGTCCCGTCTGATTGAGGGTGGTTCCCGAGAATACCGAGACCAGATCGGGGTAGCCGATGGCCGTGGCCAGCGATGAATTTTTGGTCAGGTTGAGATACTGACTGGTAAGCTGGGGGATGACGACCCGCATGGCCTGAGGGATGACGACCAGCCTGAGAATCTTGCTCTTGTGCAGGCCCAGGGAAGCCGCCGCCTCGGTCTGGCCTCGATTGACCGCGAGAATCCCGGAGCGCACCGCCTCGGCGATAAAGGCGCCGGTATAGATCGACAAGGCTATGAGCAGGGCGGCAAATTCCGGAATAACCGTCAGGCCTCCTTGAAAATTAAAACCTTGCAGAACAGGTAGTTCCCAGGCGAGAGGGCTCCCTGCCAGCAGAAAAGCGAGGACCGGCAGGCCGACAACCAGACCGATGCCAAGCGGCAGGACCATGAACTGCTCGCCGGTTTCCTCCTGTCTTTTTTTCGCCCAGCGACGGATCAGGACAGTCGCGGCAACCGCCAGGAAAAAAGACCAGATCACCCAGGAAAAACCCTCTTGAAAAGAAGGTTCTGGGATATACATGCCCCTGATATTCAGAAAGAAAATATTTCCGAGCGACAAACTCTGCTTCGGTGAGGGGAGTGCGCGAAGGATGGCATACCAGAAAAAAATCTGCAGCAGCAGCGGGATATTGCGGAAGGTTTCGACATAGACCGTGGCCATTTTGGCGATCAGCCAGTTTTTGGAAAGCCGGGCAACCCCCACCGTAAAACCGATCAAGGTGGCACAGACCACCCCGACACAGGAGACCAGGATCGTATTGAGCAGACCCACCACAAAGGTCCAGCCGAAACTGTAGGTCTCATCGTAGGGCACGAGGTGCTGGATAATCCCGAACCCCGAGGCCTGGGAAAGGAAACCGAAGCCGGTGGCAATTCCGCGTTTATCCAGATTGGCCAGGGTATTATGGGCGATGAACCAGAAGAACAGCAGGATGGCGGAGACCAGCAGGATCTGAAAGAAGATCTCCCTGTAGAAGGCATTGTACAACAGAGATTGTTTGTTTTTCTGTTTCGGCATCGACTTCCGATGATCAGCAAAGGATGCGAACGCACCGACCCGGCGATGCGCAGCCTGACCGCCGGCAGGAAGGATCCCTGCCGGCGGCGGTTCTGGCGGTTCTATTTCCTCTTACAGCATGGGAGGCGAATACTGCAGGCCGCCCTGATTCCAGAGGGCGTTCAGGCCGCGCTCGATCTTCAGCGGTGAACCTGCGCCGACATTGCGATCAAAGGCCTCGCCGTAATTGCCGACCTGTTTGACGATCTGGGCCGCCCAGTCATCCTTCAGGCCAAGTCCCTCGCCCTTGATCCCTTCCTTGCCGACAAACTTCTGGATGTTCGCATCGGTGCTCTCCATCATCTTGTCGATATTGGCAGAGGTGATGCCCATCTCTTCAGCATTGAGCATGGCGAAAAGGGTCCATTTGACGATATCGAACCAGTTGTCGTCACCCTGGCGGACTGCCGGTCCGAGAGGTTCCTTGGAGATGATGTCCGGCAGGATAATGTAGTCGGCGGGATTGGCGAGTTTGATGCGCAGGGCGTAGAGCTGGGACTGATCGCTGGTCAGGACGTCGCAGCGCCCGGCCTCCAGGCCTTTTGCCGTCTCGTCGGAGGTGTCGAAAACGATCGGCTTGTATTCCATCTTGGTCTGTTTGAAGTAGCTGGCGAGGTTCACCTCAGTGGTCGTGCCGGCCTGGATGCAGATCGAGGCCCCGTTGAGTTCCGCGGCATTCTTCACCCCGAGTTTCTTGGAAACAAGAAAACCCTGGCCGTCATAATAGGTGACCCCGGCGAAATTCAGCCCAAGAGAGGCATCACGGGTCAAGGTCCAGGTCGTGACCCGGGACAGCATATCGATCTCCCCGGATTGCAGGGCGGTGAAACGTTCCTTGGCATTCAGCGGGATATATTTGACCTTGCCGGCATCGCCGAGGGTCGCTGCGGCCACGGCACGGCAGATGTCGACATCGAGACCGGTCCAGTTGCCTTTTTCATCAGGATTGGAATAGCCGGGAATGCCTGTCGAAACGCCGCATTGCAGATATCCCCGCTTGATTACCTCATCTTTCGTTGCAGCCTGGGCCAGGCCTGTGGAAATGAAAAGCGCCATCACACCAGCTGCCACTGCCGTTCGTTTCATAGTCTTCTCCTGTTTTGGTTGACAGTTCTACCGCGTTTTTCCCGAAAACCTTGTCCATCATTCATGTCGTTCCGCAAGGAACCATAAACAATACCGCCCCGTAAATGCAACCCTTTTCCGGGGTGGCGGGGGAACAGAATTGCCACAACGCAGTATAATCGCCCCGCTCCCGCATTTCAACCCTGAATCTGATTGAAATCGTCAATAAATCTGAATATTTCCCGGGAACACGCTGACAAATGACCAGGCTCCGCCTGTCCGGTCTCGAATAGCGGCCGAAGCCTTGGCATGGATCTGAGATGGTGCAGCCGTTCCCTCTTCTTGCCTTTCTGTTTGATTTTCAGCAGAATCCCGGGTAACTGTTGGCTGGAAAGAGACCGTGCCGCGAAGTCCATCTTCCCCTCCATCATCTCACAGACAACCTTGGCCAAGACCTCCGGACCACCGAAAAAACCGGCAAAGACCGCCCGCTTCGCGGCCATCGAGGTCCTCTGCCGGCTGCAGCGGAGCAAAAGGCCGATCAAGCCGCTGCTCGATACCGTTGCCGAGGAGTGCCGGCTTGCCGAAAACGAGCGTGCCCTGGCGATGAACCTTGCCTATGGCGTCCTCAGGCGACGGGACTGTCTCGCCCTGTTGATCGGCCGTCTCTGCCGGCATCCCCTCAACAGGCTCGAGCCCTTCGTTCATCATGCCCTGGAGGTGGGGCTCTTTCAGCTCTTTTTCCTCGACCGCATCCCCGCTTCCGCAGCCGTCAACGAGACCGTCAATGCCCTGAAATCATCCCGGCTGCCGCAGAGACTGCAGGGTTTCGTCAACGGCATCCTCCGCGAGAGCACCCGACAAGGCCCGGCCCTGACCGAACTCATCGCCGCACCGCACGCGGGCGGAGCCTGTCTCAATCACCCGCCCTGGCTCACCGAACGCTGGCGGCGGCATTACGGCGAGGCCGAGATGCGCCGCATCTGCGCCATCAACAACCTCGAACCCCTTCTCATCCTGCGGGTCAACACCGCTCGGGTGACAAAGGAGGCATTCTGCCTCCGGCTCAGCGTACAGGGCATCACCTGGCGCAATGGCAGCTTCTCCCCTGAGGCGGTGGTGCTGCCGGAATACACGGGAGCGATCCCGCGACTGCCGGGATATGAAGAAGGATGCTTTCTCGTCCAGGACGAGGCGACCCAGTTGGCCACCCTGCTGCTCGGACCTTTTCTGCCGCAGGGCTCCTATCTCGACGCCTGTGCCGGCCTCGGCGGTAAGACCTGCCATCTTGCCGCCCTGGCACCCGGACTCGGCCTGCATCTCTACGCGATCGAACCGGATGCCCGCAGATACATGAAACTGGGGGAGAATCTCCGGCGTCTCTTTCCCGGCCACAGCTGCGCGATGAGGCAGTGCACGCTCGGGGAATTTGCCCGGGACTGCCGGACTTCCTTCGATGGCATCCTGATCGACGCCCCCTGCTCAGGCACCGGCGTCATCGGCCGTCACCCCGATATCCGCTGGAACAGGGAAGAGAAGGATCTCCAGCGCTACCAGATGGAACAGCTCGACCTCCTCGAGCAGGCCGCCGGTCTGGTCAGGGAGGCGGGAGTGCTCGTCTATGCCACCTGCTCCCTGGAACCGGAAGAGAATCAGGAGGTGGTCCGACGGTTTCTCGAAAAGCACCGTGAATTCCAGCTCAGCGACCCGACGCCCTGCCTGCCGACCGCCGCCGGCCGGTTCGTGGAAGAGCTCTATTTCTGCCCACGTCCCGGGGAGACCATCGACGGATTCTTTGCCGCCCGGCTGGTTCGGCAATAGATAGGTCCATGCTTTTCCTTTGCGCTCCCGCCCTCTCTGTTGTACATTTTGTCTTCTTTTCATCACTTCACCCCTTCACTCAGACAAACGGATCCGCAGATGGCAGAAATCAAGAGCACCCTGGATATGGTCATGGAACGGGCGGCAAGGATGGCCGCCGCCTCCGACACACGGACTGACAGCGACGAACTGCACAAGACCGGAATGCGCCTGGCCGTCGATTTTCTCAACCAGAAGATCACTACCGAGCCGGCGGCCGTGCTGGCAGGCCGGGGGCAGGAGGAGCAGGCCGCGATCCGCGAAGGCATGGTAGAGACCCTGCTGCGCAATATCACCCTGCCCCGCGACGAGAACCTCAAGGCCACCAGCATCCTCGCCCTCAAGGGCATCCTCAGCCTTGGCGGGCCGCAGCTGTCCTCGACCTGCACGGAACTGCAGCAGATCCTGGAGCAGTACAACCAGCACAAGGAACAAGCGACCCAGCAGCTGGATGACGCCATCAGGGCTCAACTCGGCCAGCAGATGGTCAAACGAGGCGGCCAGGCGGCGCAAGGGGCGGCGATCAATCCCAGCCTCCATCCCCAGTACCGGGAAGAGCTTGCCAGGATGCAGAGCGACCTCAACAACCAGTACATGCAGGCCCTGGACCAGCGCAAGGAAATGATCAGGCAGCATCTCGCCCGGCTCTCCTGAGCTTTTTCCACCAAACCTGTTAATGAGAATATCCCCTCCACCCCCCGATCAACGATGAACTATTGCACGCGACTTGAAAAACTCCAGGCTGTCCTCCGCCGACAGAAGCTGGACGCCATGCTCATCAGCCAACCGGAAAACCGGCGCTACCTGAGCGGCTATACCGGCTGCGACCATGGCATCGGCGAGACCTCCGGGGTCCTTCTCGTTCCGGCCCGAGGCGACTTCCACCTGCTCACCGATTTTCGCTACAAGCTCCAGGCGGAGCAGGATGTCGGCCAGGCCAGGGTGGTGCTCTATCCCCGCGGCCTGCTCAAGCTCCTCGGCCAGATACTGCCCGATCTCGGCTTCACGAGCCTCGCCTTTGAAGGCCACTATACCCTGCACTCGACCGCCGAGAAGATGTCGGAGACTCTCGGCAGGGCGGGCATCAGGACAGTTCCGCTCAAGGGGCTGGTGGAAAAGATGCGGCTCATCAAGGACGACGAGGAGATTGCCTGCCTCCGCCGCTCGGTGCGGCTCAACGAACAGGTCTTCAATGAGGTCTACCCGACCATCCGGCCAGGCCAGACCGAGATCGACGTCGCCCTGGCCATCGAGGCGGCGATGCGGCGCAACGGCGCGGAGGGGCCGAGTTTCTCCTCGATCATCGCCTCCGGCGACCGCAGCGCCCTGCCCCATGCCGTGCCGTCAGCTATGCCAGTCGAGAAAGACCGGCCCCTGACCGTGGATATGGGCCTGATTCTGGACGGCTACTGTTCCGACATGACCCGCACCTTCGTCCCCGGCAGGGCCGACGCCAGGTATCTGCAGCTGCACCGGCTGGTCCGGCAGGCCCAGCTCGCCGGCATGCAGGCCATCCGGGCCGGGGTCAGGGCCAGTGATGTGGATCGGGCCGCCCGTTCGGTCATTGCCAAGGCCGGTTACGGGCACGCCTTTGGCCATGCCCTCGGCCACGGCGTCGGACTGGCTGTGCACGAAGATCCCCGCCTGTCCTCAATGAACCACAAGCAGCTCAAGGCAGGAATGGTGGTGACTGTCGAACCGGGCATTTATATCCCCGGCTGGGGCGGGATCAGGCTCGAAAACATGGTGGTGGTCAGGCCGGACGGATGCGAAAATCTCAATACGGATACGACCTGGCTGGATATATGAGCGCCCCCAAACACTTCGTCCTCGACACCAATGTCCTCCTCCACAACCCGGAATCGATAACCTCCTTCGAAGACAACTGCGTCGTCCTGCCGATGACCGTCATCGAGGAACTGGACAGTTTCAAGCGGCACAATGACGAACTGGGGCGCAGCGCCAGGCAGGTCATCCGCAAACTCGACAGCCTGCGGGCCAGCGGGTCCTTAAAGGACGGCGTCCGCATGGAAAACGGCGGCATGCTGCAAATCACCGTCGAGACCAAGGACATGCCCGGCACCTTCATGGACATGACTGTCCCCGACAACCGCATTCTCGCGGTCGCCAAGTCCCTGCTGCACCAGGGCGAACGGGTGATCTTCGTTTCGAAAGACATCAATTCCCGCCTCAAGGCCGATGCCCTCGGCATCGAGGTGATGGATTTTGAAAAGCAGAAATGCGATTTCGACGCCCTCTATACCGGCTGGCGCGAGATCCTCGTGCCGAACACGGTGGTCGACCGTTTCCATCGGGAGGCGTCCCTCAACCTCGACGGTTTTGACTTCTACACCAATGAGTTCGTCTTGCTGAAAGACAGTGAGCAGCCGAAACACAGCGGTCTCGGCCGCGCCCTTTCAGCACAGCTTCTCGACCATCTCAATCCCGCCTACGAGAGCGCCTGGAATATCCATTCCCGCTCGAAGGAGCAGCGGATGGCCCTTGAGCTGCTGCTCAACCCGGATATCAAACTGGTCACCCTGATCGGCAGGGCCGGGACCGGCAAGACCATGCTCGCCTTGGCCGCGGGCCTTGAAACCGTCCTCAAGCTCGAGATCTTCGAAAAACTGCTGGTCTCCCGGCCGATCATCCCGATGGGCAAGGATATCGGTTATCTGCCGGGAACCAAGGATGAAAAACTGTCTCTGTGGATGCAGCCGATTTTCGACAATCTCACCTACCTGATGCGCCTGAATCACAAGTTCGACGAGGGGACCGTGCAGCAGAAGGTGAACCAGCTCCTGAAAAACCAGCAGGTTGAACTCGAGGCCCTCACCTATATCCGCGGCCGCTCGATCCCCAACCAGTTCATCATCGACGACGAGGCCCAGAACCTGACCCCGCACGAGGTCAAGACCATCATCTCGCGGGCCGGCGAAAATACCAAGATGGTCCTGACCGGCGACCCGAACCAGATCGACAATCCCTACCTCGATTCCTCTTCCAACGGCCTGTCGTATGCCGTCGAGAAACTCAAAGGCCAGGCGCTCTATGGCCATGTCACCCTCAGCAAGAGCGAAAGAAGCCCCCTGTCTGCGATTGCCGCCGACTTTTTATAGCATTTTTTGCCGCGGCCGGATACCTTTGCCTCTCTGAGAACGACCGCTCCGGACCGGCATGCCTTGAACAGCACCGTCTCGTTGTTGTCGCTTGACCTCCCCTTGAACCTCCATAGACAGTTGAACGATGCGCCAGATTGTGATTGACGAGATGTCCCCGATGGAAAGGGACAATATTGACTCCTACCTGAAACGAACTCTCAAGAGAGGACCGGTGCTCGGTCTCTACTGGCTGGTCCTGCCCCCGGACCTTCTCTCCCCGACCCAGAGCGAGCACCAATCCTGCGGTCCCTTCCAACTCGGGGTCGAGGTGGAAAGGGAACAGGTCCGCTTCGAACTCCTGGTCCGCAGTGAAAGCAATCTGCACTGCCACTGCACCGCCTACGCCACCACCGGCCAACGACAGTTCGTCTTCGATTTCATCGACAGGATGCTCGAAGAAGAACGGATCCGAGCCTGAAGTCTGCCATTCCGGTGAAATCCCCCCATAACGCCAATCCCTGACTGGACCCCGTTTTGCTATCGTCACAGTCATTTTTTCGGAGCACCATGCATACCTCTGTTGATTCAACCGCCAATTTCATCGAAGCAGTCTACCGGAAAATGGAAAGTTCCCTGGCCCTGGTGCGAAAGCGGCTGGGGCGACCGCTGACCTATACCGAAAAGGTCCTCTACGGCCACCTGGATGCACCGTCGGTGGAACAACTCGAGGCGGGGGAGTTTCCTACATCAAGACCCGCCCGGACCGGGTAGCCCTGCAGGATGCCACCGCTCAGATGGCCATCCTCCAGTTCATGCTGGCCGGCAAGGATCGGGCCGCGGTACCGGTGACCGTCCACTGCGACCAGCGGATGAAGACCTACCTTGAGAGCTGCGGTCGACAGGAGGCCGCGGACCTGGCCGAGAAATATGCCGATCTCCTCCGGGCCGATGCCGAGGTCCTCGCCAACCCGGCCGGATATTTCTTCGAGGTCATAGAGATCGATCTCGACAGCCTCGAGCCGCATGTCGTCGGGCCGCATTCGCCCGACCGGGCCGCCACCGTCAGCCGAATGGCCGGGCATGTCGCGGAGGGGGGCTATCCGGAAAAGGTGTCCTATACCCTCATCGGCTCCTGCACCAACTCTTCCTACGAGGATATGGAAAAAATCGCCGCCATGGCCGATCAAATCGCCAAAAAGGGGCTGCGGCTGAAGACGCCGCTGTTGATCACCCCCGGTTCCGAGCAGGTCAGGGCGACGATCGAACGCGACGGGCAGCTGGCGAAACTGGAGGCCGTGGGGGCAACGGTCCTGGCCAACGCCTGCGGCCCCTGCATCGGCCAGTGGAACCGGGAGGGCGCCGAGAAAGGGGTGAAAAACTCGATCATCACCTCCTACAACCGTAATTTCCCGAAACGCAACGACGGCAACCCCGAGACCTGCTGCTTCATCGCCAGCCCGGAGACGTGCATGGCCTACGCCATCCTCGGGACTTTCAGCGCCAATCCCTTCACCGCCGAGATCAAGGCCGCGGACGGCAGTACCTTCCGGCTCACCCCGCCGGACCGGGTCGACGAGGTGCCGAGCCAGGGTTTTGTCAGGGACGCGACCGGTTTCCTGGCCCCGTCCCGGGATGTGGCCCCGCCTGAAGTCAAGGTCAGGCCCGACTCTCAACGGTTGGCCCTGCTCACCCCCTTCCCCGCCTGGGACGGCCGGGATTTTACCGGTCTGCGCCTGCTGCTGAAGGCCAGGGGAAAATGCACAACCGACCACATCTCGCCGGCCGGCCCCTGGCTCAAATTCAGAGGCCATCTCGACCATATCTCCGACAATATCTTCAACGGCGCGGTCAACGCCTTCACCGGCGAGGCGGGAAAGGCAGTAAACGGCCTGACCGGGGCTATCCAGTCCTACAATGAGATCGCCAGGGCCTACCGGGCGGCGGGAGAAAACTGGGTCGTGGTGGGAGACGGCAATTACGGTGAGGGGTCATCGCGGGAGCATGCGGCAATGAGTCCCAGACATATGGGGGGGATGGCGGTGATCACCAGGTCCTTCGCCCGTATCCATGAGACCAACCTGAAAAAGCAGGGTATCCTGCCGCTGACCTTCGTCCGGCCGGAAGACTATGATTTGGTGCAGGACGGCGACCGCATCGACCTCCTCGGCATTACCGAACTGGCGCCCGGCAGCGCCATCCGCCTGATCCTCCATCACCTCGACGGTTCCTCCGCCGAGGCGGCCCTCAGGCACTCGCTGAACGCAGAACAGATCGCCTGGTTCAAGGCCGGTTCGGCCCTCAACTCGCTGCGCCGGAGGTAGTGTCGACCGGAGGGTTGCATCTTCAGGGCCACCGGCCTGCCCTGACGCTATCGGCCGCCGCGGTGGACTTTTCGTTTATCATCTTTGGCGTTATCGCAGTCGCGCAGCCGACCTCCATTACGTTTAACATTGTGAAAAAAGCAGCGTCGTTTATGATGTGCTGAGAATCGGTCTGGTCGACGGATGGCCAAGAGATCATACGTGCGCTCTTCATCGTTTTCCCCGGTCAACAGGGGTCACTCGCATTATGCAGATCATCACAACCCATAAAAACACCGATTTTGACGGCCTCGCCTCGGTCATCGCAGGCACCCTGCTCTACCCTGACGCGGTCGGGGTGATTCCAAAGATGGTCAACCCCAACGTCGCCCAGTTCCTCTCCACCCATAAAACCGCCTTCAATATCGTCCTGCCCCATGAGGTCGAGCACGCCCTCGTCGACATGCTGATCATCGTCGACACCGATAGGTGGCAGAGACTCGACCGGATGGAGAAATTAAAGAATCGCAAGGATATTGCCATCCACATCTGGGACCATCACCTCAACGGCTGCGATATCGAGGCCGACTGGACCTGTCAGGAGCATATCGGCGCCACCGTCACCCTCTTTGTCAGGGAATTCCGCAAACGCGGCATCGCCCTTTCGCCGCTGGTATCGACCGTAATGCTGATCGGTCTCTACGAGGATACCGGACATCTGACCTACCCCTCGACCAAGGCCGAGGATGCCAGCGCCGCCGCCTATCTCCTGGAAAACGGCGCCGATCTCCATATCGCCGGTTTTTTTCTCAATCCCCCCTATGAGGAAACCCAGAAGGAGATCCTTTTCGAACTGATGAAGGTGACCGACAAACGGAAGATCAACGATCATTCGGTGGCCGTCAACATCGTCAGCCTCGACAGCAAGGTGACGATGCTCGCCGGCATCGTCAACATGTACCGGAAAATTATCAACGCCGATGCCGTCTTTGTTATTTTTGTCAGCAAATCCGAGGACCGCAGTACGGTGATTGCCCGCAGCGGCATCGATCGCATCGACGTCGGGGCGATGATGCAGGCCTTTGGTGGAGGCGGGCACTCCGGCGCCGGCTCGGCGACCGTCAAATTTAAGGATTATTCACCCGAAGCCCTGAAAAACAGCATTATCGAACAGATTGAGAGGGATCAGAAAGAGGTGGCCAAGGTCTCGGATATCATGTCGTTTCCGGTTACAACCGTGCCGCCGGATACCACCATGCGCGAGGTCCATTCGCTGATGGCGGAACAGAAGATCAGGGGGGTGCTGGTGGTGGAGGATGGAGCCCTGCAGGGCATCATCGTTCTCTGGGACTTCAAGAAGGTGAAACAGGAAAAGCAGTGGGACAGCCCGGTCAAGGCCTTCATGGCCCGCGACATCACCACCATAGCCCCCGACGCCCTGCCCACCAAGGCGGCGCAGATCATGGTCGAGAACAACATCGGCCATCTGCCGGTGGTCCATGACGGGGCGGTGATCGGTATCGTCACCCGTTCGGACATCCTCACCTATTACTACGATCTGCTGCCTGAATAATTCCCAATTTCAGGCAAACGTCTCTCATCCCCCCACAAGGGGATTGAACTTGACCGGCTGCGCTGTGCGGCTCCCGCCGTCCGGCCATCTATCATCTTGTTGCCGTATTGTTGCCGCTTTCCGGTCTTGTGGATCCCGTCTTGATCCGGCAATAGCCAAGGGATTCGCCGCAGGGCGCCGCCGCCCCCTCTCCGCAAGGGAAAAGGAGGTCGACGGTATCGTCCGCCCGTATCTATTTAAAGCAGATCTTCAACACATCCTTGAAGGTCGCGACAAAATGCGGTTTGATCCCCTCCTTGATGTGCTTCGGCAGGAGTTCGAAATCCTCCTGATTGTCCTTTGGCAGCAGGACCTGGTCGATCTTGGCGCGGGTGGCGGCGATGATCTTTTCCTTCACTCCGCCGATCGGCATGACCAGGCCGCTGAGGGTCAATTCACCGGTCATCGCGGTACTGGCGATCATCGGCTTGCCGACGGCCAGCGAGTACAACGAACAGGCCATGGTGATGCCGGCGGACGGACCATCCTTCGGGGTAGCCCCTGCAGGCACATGCAGGTGGATGAAATTCTTCTTGAAAAATTCCGTCGCCGCTTCATTGTCCCGCACCAGGGATCGCACGTAACTATAGGCGATTTCAGATGATTCGATCATCACCTGACCGAGTTGCCCGGTCTGTTTGAAACCGGGTTGATTGGCGGGAACCTGGATCGACTCGATATACAGCGTGGTTCCGCCCATACTGGTGAATGCCAGGCCGGTGACCACCCCGATCCTGGGTTTCTTGAAGGCATGATCCTCGGCAAAGAGCTTCTTGCCCAGCATTTCGGTAAGCTGGTCCTTCTGGATACGGAACGTTTCGGTCGGCTCCTTGACGATCTTCTTGATGGTCTTGCGCATGATCTTCTTGATGCAGTTCTCCAGCCCGCGCACCCCGGCCTCCCGGGCATAGCCGTCGACAATGGCGGTGATCACCGCCTTCGGGAAGGTCACCTGATTTTTCGTCAGACCATGCTGTTTCAACTGCTTGGGAATAAGGTGCCGTCTGGCGATCTCGACCTTTTCCGCCATGATATAGCCCGGCAGGCGGATTACCTCCATCCGGTCGATGAGCGGTGCGGGAATGGTCTCCATCTGGTTCGCCGTGCAGATAAACAGGACCTTGGACAGGTCAAAACGGACATCGAGGTAATGATCGAGAAAATCGCGGTTCTGCTCGGGATCCAGGACCTCCAGCAGGGCTGAGGCCGGATCACCCTGGAAACTTGCGCCGACCTTGTCGATCTCATCAAGCATGATCAGCGGGTTGGCGGTTTTGCAGGTCTTGATGGCCTGGAGAAACTTGCCCGGCATCGCCCCGATATAGGTACGGCGGTGACCTTTGATCTCCGCTTCGTCACGCATTCCCCCCAATGAGAAACGATAGAACTGCCGGCCGAGGCTCCTGGCGATGGACTGACCGACCGAGGTCTTGCCGACACCGGGAGGACCGATGAGGAGAATGATCGATCCGGAGATATCCCCTTTGACGATGCCCACGGAGATCAGTTCCAAGATGCGGTCCTTGACGTCCTCAAGTCCGTAGTGGTCATGATCAAGGATGCTTGCCGCCTTGTCGACATCGTAGTTATCATCGGTGTAGACACCCCAGGGCAGGATGGTCAGCCAGTCGAGATAGGCCCGGGTGACGTTGAACTCAGCGGAGGAGGGACCGAGCAGCCGCAGTTTTTCGAGCTCCTCATTGATCCGTTCACCGGCCTCGTCACTGAGCACCAGTTTCTTCAGACGTTTCTGAAATTTCTCGATCTCACTCTCGCTGTCATCCTTGGCCAGCCCGAGCTCCTTCTTGATCTCCTGGAGCTGCTGCTTGAGGAAGAACTCGCGCTGCTGCTTGGAGAGCTGATCCTCGATGCGTTTGGAGATCTGGACCTTGAGTTTGGTAATTTCCAGCTCTTTCTTCAGAAGCACCAGGACCGCCTCGATCCGGGTGCGGACCTCACGGGTCTCGAGGATCTCCTGGATCTCGGTACCGGACGAGGTAGTCATCGAGGCCGAAAAATCGGCAAGGGCGCTGGGGTCACTGAGGTTGATCCGCTCGATCAACAGCGCCAGTCCCTCCTTGAACAGGGGGTTGAGATTGACCAGTTCCTTGATGCAGTCGATGATCGCCACCGAATAGGCCTTGATCTCCTCGGTATTCTCAGGCCGCCCATCGAGCCAATATTCGACCTCTGCCTGGAAGACCCCTTCTTTTTTTTCGATACTCTGGACATCAAAGCGCTCCAAGGCCTGGACCAGCAGCTGAATGGGCGCACCGGGCTTGGTCGCCGAAACCTGAAGGACCCGGGCCACCACCCCTACCCGGAAAAAATCGTCGACATTCTGCGGATTACGCGGCAGCGAGTCCTCCGTGGGGTGCATGAGCAACAGCCCGAGATACAATGGGGCCGTCTTGTCTTCCGTTGCCATGATCGCCTGCTGCAGGGCAGCATCGTCGATGATGATCGGTCCCATCATCTTAGGGAACATCGGCCGGTCATGCAACGGAATGAGAAGGAGCTGTTCGGGCAGCCGGTCTTCAGCTACCACAAGAGATTTCCCGTCATTCTCGAGATCTTCCACATCGGGGGTTAAAACTGTCGGTTTTTCTGCCATAGATTCTCCTCTCGGCGATGAAAGTCGGCGGATCGCTGCCGGAATGGGAGCAGGAGCAGGGGATGCCTCCATCCGGCGGAGGGGTTCCGCCGGGGCGTCAATCCTGCTTATTCAGCAACTTCCTTATTTTTAGGTACAATTCTGAACATTTATTGTCAAGTGATTTGTCCTTTACGGTGATAGGATCGGAAAAGCGGGGAACGCTCTGCCGTAACTCCTCAGGTCGCCACCAAGTGGCCAATTTTACAATATTGTCGGAAAAAAATAATGCGTCACATTGTAATACTGTTCTTGACCTTTTTGGTATGAATAGGTAGCATCTTCACGATGTACGCCACACACGAGAAGACCTGTAATGCACGACACCTGGAATGGGAAGATTGCAGACCGTTTTTTTCTGCCAAGCATCCGCCCGTCGGGTGAACCGAAACCATCTGTTGATTCATTCAAAGAAGGAGGGAGTATGTTCAAACACATGTCCGCAGTTTTTTCGCTGTTCGTTGCTGCCAGTCTGACCATGGCGTCCTATGGCGCCGCCTCCGCGGCCGATGCCGAGGCCATCAAGATCGCCACCCAGTCGCCCCTCTCCGGCGATCAGTCCGTGGTCGGCGTTGATATGAAACGTGGTGCCGAACTCGCCCTCGAACAACTCGGCAAACCCCTGGCAGATATGGGGTTCAAGGTTGAACTGGCGCCCTTTGACGATCAGGCCAACCCCGATACCGGCGTGGCCAACGCCAAGCGCATCGTCTCCGATCCCGCGATCCTGGCGGTTGTCGGTCACTATAATTCCGGCGTTCAGATTCCCTCCTCCGAGGTATATCATACCTCCGGCCTGGCCAATGTCTCGCCGGCAAACACCAATCCTAAGGTCACCACCCGTGGCTACCTGGAGGTCAACCGCATAGTCGGCCGTGACGATGTCCAGGGTGTCGTCGGCGCCGATTTCGCCACCAAGCTCGGCGCCAAGAGCGTTTTTGTCATCCATGACAAAACCGCTTACGGCCAGGGAATTGCTGAATTCTTCAAAAAACGGGCGGGAGAGAAGGGCCTGAAGGTCCTCGGCTTTGAAGGCACCGAAGAAAAAGCAAACTTCGACTCGCTGCTTTCCCCGATCCTCGCCGGCAATCCCGACCTTGTCTACTTTGGCGGCATGTACTCGCAGGCCGCCGTGCTGTTCAAACAGGCCCGTGAAAGAGGGTATGCAGGCACTTTCCTGAGCGATGACGGGTTTGACTCCTCCGATGCCACCAAGATTGCCGGTCAGACCCTGATCGACGGCGGTGGCTCTTACTACTCGACCGTCTCCGGTCCTGCATCCGTTTATCCCGGCACAGCCAAATTCATCGCCGATTTCAAGGCAAAATATAACTCGGATCCCCAACCCTTCGCCGCCCAGGGTTATGATTCCATGGCGATCAGCCTGAAGGCCATTGAAAATGCCGCCAAGACCAACGGCAATGCAACTCCCTCCCGCGAGGCCGTCGCCAAGGCGATCCGCGAGTTGAAAGATTTCGCCGGCATCACCGGCACTTTCACCTTCAATGCCATCGGCGACCCGACCGTCGCCAAATACTTCGTCATCAAAGTAAACTCCGCAGATCCCGCCAAGTGGAGCGAGAATACAGTAGTCGAGACCCTCGACATCGCTCCTCCGCAGCAATAAGGCTTCCTAAGCTCGTTTCTTCCGGTCCTCTGGCAACAGGGGGCCGGAAGTTTTTTTCATCAGGGAGCCCCCTATGAACCGATTTCTCAGATCCATCAACGTCCGTGAACTTGTGCGGCCGATAGGCCAGCTCGCGCTCTTTTCGCTGGGCAGCGCGGTGGTCCTTTCGGCACTCGTGCTGATATTGGCGCTGATTCTCGACCAGACCGTCGTTGGTCAGGCACTTCAGGAAAAACTCAATGTTTCCCTGTACACCTACACCCTGATCAACCTCCCGCAGGTGGTCCTTGACGGACTGACCATCGGCTTTGTCTACGCCGCAATCGCCCTTGGCTATACCATGGTCTATGGCGTACTTGAGTTTATCAACTTCGCCCATAGCGAAATTTTTGCCGTCGGCGCCTTCGTCGGGGTGGAAATCCTCATCGCCCTCGATCATACCGGGATGCTGAAAGGCGCCTCAATCGGCATGTCCTACGTCTTTCTCATCTTCGCGATTCTCTCAGGGATGGCGGCGGCCGGGGCCCTGGCGGTAACGGTGGAACGGGTGGCCTATCGACCCCTGCGTGGCGCGCCCCGCCTCGTGCCGCTGATTTCCGCCATCGGCGTTTCCTTCCTGCTGCAGGATGTCATCCGCCTTGTCGAAGGCCTGACCAGCGGTGATTTCAACCGCATCTTTCCGACCTTCGGCAATTTCGACCAACGTATCATCTTCGGTAAAATGGCATTAGGCTCAACCAGCCTGACCCTCGGGGTATCGATCAAATCGCTCATCGTGATCATCTCCGCAGTCCTGATGCTGGTCGGCCTGAATTATCTGGTCAACGCCACCCGGATCGGCAAGGCTATCCGCGCCGTCGCCCAGGACCGGCCCACTGCCAGCCTGATGGGCATCAACGTCAACCGGATCATCTCCATCACCTTCCTGGTCGGTGGCCTGCTGGGCGGCGCAGCCGGTGTTCTCTATGCCCTTAAGTTTACCCGCATCGACCCCTTTGTCGGTTTCTTTCCAGGTCTGAAGGCCTTTGCGGCAGCAGTCCTCGGCGGCATCGGCAACCTGACCGGCGCCCTGCTGGGCGGTATCGTTCTGGGGATGCTGGAGACCTTTGCCGGTTCCTACATGGGGGTATTCACCATGGGCGCAGCCGGTTCGGAATACAAGGATATCTTCGCCTTCAGCATCCTTATCCTCGTGCTTATCTTCCGCCCGCAAGGCCTGATGGGTGAAAATGTAGGCCAGAAAGCATAGGAGGACTTCATGGTTCCACTTTTTTTCAAACAGCTCCTCGAAAAACTCAACCGCGGTTTCTGGCCCTACGCCATAATCCTCGGCCACACTACCTTGGGAACCGCCCTGGTCTATACGACGCCGCGGTCGAATCTCGCCTTTCTAACCCTGATCACCTCGTTCTTCTCCCTTTACTGGTTCAGGGCGGATACCCGCTTCAAGATCGTCGCCGGCGTCCTGCTTGCCCTGGTCGTGATCCCCATCGTCGGTGTCCGCAATATCTTCTACCTTGAAGTCATCTTTCAGATCTGCCTCTTCGCCGCTCTGGCCCTTGGTTTGAATATCGTGGTCGGTTTTGCCGGCCTGCTCGACCTCGGCTATGTCGCTTTTTACGCTGTCGGGGCCTATCTCTGGGCCTTCTTCGGTTCACAGCAGTACTTTGTGCTGCACTTCGCCCCCGGCACGCAACCCTCCAACCTGCCTTTTCTGCTGCCGGGAGACGCCTTCTATCTCTTCCTGTTCCTGGCCATTATCGTGGCGGCGCTGACCGGCATATTACTCGGCCTGCCGGTGCTGCGGCTGCGGGGTGACTACCTGGCGATCGTCACCCTCGGTTTCGGCGAGGTCATCCGGGTTCTCGCCAACAACCTCGACAAACCCCTGAACTTCACCAACGGCCCCCAGGGCATTACCCCCATCCAACGCCCCACCATGCCGCAGGCCGTGGTCGATGGATTCAATGACCTTCTCGGCGGACTGATCGGCCACCCGGTCAGCACCGCCGACATGTACAACGTCATGTTCTACCTCTTTGCCCTGGCGGTCATCATCGTCATCATCTTCGTCACCAGAAGACTTGACGATTCAAAGATCGGCCGGGCCTGGACCGCAGTCCGCGAGGATGAGACGGCGGCCATCGCCATGGGCGTCCCGCTGGTCAGGATGAAACTCGCCGCCTTCGCCATCGGGGCTTCCTTTGCCGGGGTGATGGGGGTCCTGCTCGCCGCCAGCCGGACCTTCATCAGTCCCGAATCGTTCTCCTTCATGCAGTCGATCGGGGTCTTGTCGATGGTCATCCTCGGCGGTTCGGGGAGCATTCCCGGCGCCATTCTCGGGGCCGCCACGGTGACAATCCTCAACCTCCAGATCCTGCAGGGATTTTCCCTGTACCTGAGCGAACTCCGCCAGAGTGACGCCATCATCCCGCTGATCAACTTCGCCTGGCGTGATCTTTCGACCCAGCTTGATCCGGCCAAATACCAGCGGCTTCTCTTTGGCCTGATCCTTATCCTGATGATGATCTTCCGTCCGGGGGGCCTGATTCCGGCGAAACGCCGTAAACGCAAACTCGCCTCGGTGGAAGCAGCGGCAGAAAAATAGGACAATACATTCAGATGGCCCTTCTTGAAACTATCAATGTCGTCAAACAGTTCGGCGGCCTGACCGCCGTCAATAAGGTCAATTTCCGGCTGGAACCTGGCCAGATCGTCAGTATCATCGGTCCCAACGGCGCCGGCAAGACGACCTTCTTCAATACCCTCACCGGCATCTATAGCCCTGACGGAGGGGAGGTCAACTTCAATGGCCGTTCGCTGCTGAAGTTGCGTCCCGACCAGATCGCCGCCCGCGGTATCTCCCGAACCTTCCAGAATATCCGCCTGTTTCCCGATATGTCCGTGGTCGAGAATATCCTGGTCGGCATGCATGTGCATCTCAGGCAGTCACCGCTCGCCACCTTGCTGCACCTGAAGGGATTCAAGAAAGAAGAGGCCGATGCCGAAAACAAGGCCGTGGAACTGATGCACTATGTCGGTCTCAGGGATGTGGGCAACGAACTGGCCAAAAACCTGCCCTACGGCGCCCAGCGCCGTCTTGAGATTGCCCGGGCCCTCGCAGCCGAACCCCTTCTCCTGCTCCTCGACGAGCCGGCGGCCGGCATGAACCCTCAGGAGACCGAGGATGTCACCCGCCTGTTCCGCAGTATCCGCGACGACATGGGCACCACCATCCTCCTCATCGAGCACGACATGCGGGTAGTCATGAACATCTCCGAGCATATTTGCGTCATGGATTACGGCGAGAAAATCGCCGAGGGGACACCGGCTGAAATCCGTGCCAACCCGCGAGTGATCGAGGCCTATCTCGGCCGTGGCGCCGTCGCCGGACAACACGAGGAAAAACTGCAATGAGCCTCCTCTCCCTTAAAAATATTCATAGCTACTACGGACACATCCACGCGCTGAAGGGCATCAGCCTGGATGTCAACGAAGGCGAAATCGTCACCCTGATCGGCTCAAACGGCGCCGGCAAGAGCACGACGCTCCGCACTATTTCCGGCATGATGCACCCCAGTGAGGGCTCGATCACCCTGGACGGCAGAGATATCTCGAAGATGGAGCCCCATACCATTGTCCTGGCAGGCCTTGGTCATGTCCCGGAAGGCAGGGGCATCTTCCCCAAGCTGACGGTCAAGGAGAATCTGGAGATGGGGGCCTTCACGGTCAGCGATCACAAGGCCGTCGAGGAGCGCATGGAGAATGGCTTCGCCCTCTTTCCCCGCCTGAAGGAACGCATCAGCCAATACGGCGGCACCCTCTCGGGCGGCGAACAGCAGATGCTCGCCATCGCCCGCGGCCTGATGCTCGATCCCCACATCCTGATGCTCGACGAGCCGTCGATGGGTCTCGCGCCGGTGCTGGTGGAACTGATCTTCGATATCATCAAGACCCTCAATGACCAGGGAAAGACCATCCTCCTCGTCGAGCAGAACGCCCTCATGGCCCTCTCCATCGCCCATCGCGGCTATGTGCTGCAGACCGGCGAAATCGTGGTCAGCGACACCGCGGTCAACCTGAAGCAGAACCCCCTGGTCCAGAAGGCCTATCTCGGCATTGACTGAGGCAGCAGTCCTCTGCCGGATCAAGATCAGAAATCTCTGTCATGCCGGGCCAAGCCAATCGGCACCTTTTTTTCATCTTTCCGCACTATTTTTCTGTTCTGCCGGCAATATTTCAGTACACTGGAAGTAGTTCGATACCGGGACGGAGAAGGGTATCAAGATTCATTCCCGGCCGGTTCCGCCCATCTTCCATATTGTATTCACCCTCTGACAGTCTCGCCCGCAACCTTAGCACCACCCTTAAATAAACCCACATGGAGAAGCTATGCCGCACAGCACACTGATCAAACATCTCCAGATCAATGGTAAGGATTATCGGTATTACGCATTACGCGAACTGCCTGCCGCGGGTCTCGGGGCCATCGACCGCCTGCCGTTTTCCATCCGCATCCTGGTAGAGAATCTCCTCCGCAAGCACGATGGCCGGATCATCCGTGACAGGGATCTGGCGGCCATCATCGACTGGCGGAAGACCTACGATCTGCCGGTGGAAATTCCCTACCACCCGGCCCGGGTGCTGATGCAGGACTTTACCGGGGTGCCGGCGGTGGTCGATCTGGCGGCAATGCGTGATGCCGTCAAGGAACTCGGGGGTGAGGCGCGACAGGTCAACCCGCAGGTACCTGTGGAACTGGTGGTCGATCATAGTGTCCAGGTCGATTATTTCGGTACTGTCGACTGTCTGCGCCAGAATGTCGCCAAGGAGTATGAACGCAACAGCGAACGCTACGCCCTGTTGAAATGGGCCCAGAAAAACTTCGCCAATTTCAAGGTAGTGCCGCCGAACTCGGGGATCTGTCACCAGGTCAACCTGGAATACCTCGGCCGGGTGGTGATTGCCGAGCAGCAGCCGGAGTACACCCTGCTCTATCCCGACACCGTCGTCGGTCTCGATTCGCACACGCCGATGATCAACGGCATCGGGGTGATGGCCTGGGGGGTAGGGGGAATCGAGGCCGAGGCGGTCATGCTCGGCCAGCCGTACTATATGTCGATCCCCGAGGTCATCGGAGTGCGGCTGACAGGCAGCCTGAAGGACGGCATCACCGCCACCGACCTCGTCCTTACCCTTACCGAACTGCTGCGCCGCTACAAAGTCGTCGAGAAGTTTGTCGAATTCTTCGGCCCCGGTCTGGCCCATCTCTCTGTTCCCGACCGGGCGACCATCGCCAACATGACCCCGGAATTCGGCGCGACGCTTGGCTTTTTCCCGATTGACGACAAGACCATCGACTATCTGAAAATCACCAATCGCCGGGAGCAGGCCGACATCACCGAGGCCTATGCCAAGGCTGCCGGCTTTTTTTACGACGGCGATGACAGCCGGGAGTATACCGATATCCTCGAATTTGATCTCTCTTCGGTCACTGCCTGCCTTGCCGGGCCGGCCAGACCCCAGGACCGTATCCCGCTGGCCTCGGTGAAAAAGACCTTCACCGATATCCTCGGCTGCGACTATAGGCGGGATCTGAAACCCAAGGACATATCGAACTTTTTCCAGGAGTCGGGCTGCGTCGATCCAATGACCGACGAGTGTCGATCGGTGAACCGGCGCGAATTCACCTGCCAGCTCGGCGGGGCCCCTGTTCAGCTGGGGGACGGCAGTGTGGTGATCGCCGCCATTACCTCCTGCACCAACACCTCGAACCCCTCAGTGATGATCGGGGCCGCCCTCATGGCGAGAAACGCCGTGCGGCGCGGGCTGAAGGTCGCACCCTACGTCAAGACCACGCTCGCCCCTGGATCGAAGGTAGTCACCGATTACCTCACGGCAACCGGTCTGATGCCCTATCTTGAGGCCCTCGGTTTTCATCTTGCCGCCTTCGGCTGCACGACCTGCATCGGCAACAGCGGCGCCCTGCAGCCGGAAATTGAGGAGCTGATCAAGGAGCATGGGCTGAATGTGGCCGCAGTACTGTCCGGAAACCGTAATTTCGAGGCCAGGATCCACCAGCTGGTCAAGAGCAATTTCCTCGCTTCGCCTCCCCTGGTCCTGGCCTTTGCCCTGGCCGGCCGGATCGATATCGATCTTACATCGGAGGCGATTGGCCACGATCCCAACGGCCAGCCGGTGACCCTGGCCGAAATATGGCCAGACTCCGCGGAGATTGCAGAGCTGATCAACCGCTTCGTGACCAAAGAGGCCTATGACCGGCAATATCGCCACATCTTTCAGGGGGATGAATTCTGGGAGATGCTGCCGATCACCGAAAGTACCACCTATGACTGGCAGGCCGGCTCCACCTATATCCGCAAACCGCCTTATTTCGAAGGTTTCGCCCACCGGCCTTCGGCCCGTCAGGATATCACGGGGGCGCGGGTATTGCTGCTGCTCGGCGATACCGTCACCACCGATCACATCTCCCCCGCCGGCGCCATCGCCGAACAGTATCCGGCGGGCAGCCATCTCATCGGCCTGGGCATACCTCCAGCCCAGTTCAACTCGTACGGGTCACGACGCGGCAATCATGAGGTCATGATGCGCGGGACCTTCGGCAATATCCGCATCAAAAACCTGCTGGTAAGCCCCCGGGAAGGCAGCTTTACCCGCAAATTCCCCGAGGGCGACATCCTCCATGTCTACGAGGCGGCGATGCAGTACCAGGCCGAGGGCGTACCGCTGGTGGTCCTGGCCGGCAAGGAGTACGGGACCGGCTCGTCACGGGACTGGGCGGCCAAGGGCACCAGCCTGCTGGGGGTCAGGGTCGTCATCGCCGAATCCTTTGAACGGATACACCGCAACAACCTGGTGGGGATGGGCGTCCTGCCGCTAATCTTCGACGCCGGCCAGAACAGCAGCAGCCTCGGTCTTGACGGCACCGAGGTCTTTGCTTTTTCAGGCCTCTCGGCGATGGCTCCGCGTAAGACCGTGCAGGTCCGGGCACTCAAGGCCGATGGCCGTGTGATTACCTTCGGGGCCGTCTGCCGCCTCGATACCGAGGTTGACGTCCATTACTTCGAACACGGCGGCATCCTGCCCTATGTCCTGCGCCAGATCATGCATTTCTGAGACAGGCCTGGAACGCACAAAGGCCCGGGATGCCATATCCCGGGCCTTTGGTATTACTTGGCAACCGTATTGTCGATGCCCTGGGCGCAAGCCTGGTTTCACCATGGGACAATATCCCGGGTCATCGCCCGCCGGCCGATTCTTCAGGATTTCAGGGCATCGCGTCCGGCAGCGGTGATCCCGTACTTGCAGCGGACCGGGCTGTCGACCAGACCCTGCTTCTTGAGATCGGTGATCTTCGTACTGAGGGTCTTGGCCTCATAGCCGGTGGCTGCTGCGATTTCCTTGGTGCCGCAGGGGCCGCCGCACTCCGCCATCACCGCAAGTATCTGTTTCTGTTCATCCGTCAGTGTTTTGCTGTCGCTGCCGCAGGCACATCCGCTTCCACATTTCATGCGTTCTTCTCCTTTTTCTTTATTTTTTGACATCTTGGACATATCCCCGCAAATTCAAGGCGATAACCGGTGACTGTATAGCCGATCTGCTGCTCCGGGGCGATCGCCGGAATCCGTTCCCTTTGCAAGGAGATATTATCAACCCGGTGGCAGATAATACAATAGATATGATCATGCTCGGAAACATCATAATCAAATCGCTTCTGCCGGCCGCCCGTTTGGAGTTTGGCGACGATTCCGAGTTCGGTCAGAATCTCCAGGTTTCGGTAGATTGTTGTCAGACTGATGCGTGGGACGAGCCGGCGGACCTTCTCGTAGAGCTCATCGGCACTCAGGTGCCGGTTGCTGTTCTTCAGCTCTTCGAGAATCATTTCCCGTTGATTGGTCATCCTCAGGCGCATACTCCACCATTTATGATAATTGTTATTTTATGTATATAGTTATCATTATTCTGTCAAGAATATATTCAATGCCGCTTGTTTCCGTTATTAATTTTCTAGCGTGCTTGCCGAAGGTTTATGAAGCGGACAAGATATGGTACAATCTGCCTCCGGCAAACGCCTTCTCCCCCAGGAGCAGGACACTCGTTTCCTCTATGCGGTCTTCTTCAATCATCTCAACACCTGCCCCGTCATGCCGCCAATCCTTGAGGTCAACCATCTCGGCAAACGCTTTTCCGCAATCGAAGCGGTCCGGGACGTCTCCTTTTCGGTGCGACCGGGCATCTGCTTCGGTCTGCTCGGCCCGAACGGGGCTGGCAAGACCACCACCATGGAGATCATTGAAGACATCATCGAACCGACAAGTGGAGAGATCCTCTACAACGGCCAGCCCCGCAAGGGTTTCTTCAGGGAGGAGATCGGCATCCAGTTTCAGCATACCTCCCTGCTGAATTTTCTGACGGTCGAGGAGACCCTCGCGACCTTCGCCCGACTTTTCCGGAATCCCGCCGATCTTGCCGAAATTATCCGCCGCTGCGACCTGACAAGCCTGAGAAAACAGCGGAACAACCGGCTCTCGGGCGGCCAGACCCAGCGCCTGATGCTGGCCCTGGCCCTGATCAATCGGCCGCGCCTGATCTTTCTCGACGAGCCGTCGACCGGCCTCGACCCCCAATCTCGCCGCAATCTCTGGGAGATCGTCCGGCAGCTCAAACTGGAAGGCCGGACCCTGATTCTTACCACCCACTCGATGGAGGAGGCGGAGTATCTCTGCGACGAGATAGTCATCATGGATCAGGGCACGGTCATCGCCTCAGGCTCCCCCGCCGAGCTGATCCGAAGCCATGGCGGCCTGTGTGCCATCGTCCTGCCGGGCAGCGCCTTCAAGGAGATCGCCATCGCCGACCTGCCCTTTGCCGCCGAGGAAGGAGAAGACGGGATGGTCGTCATCCGCACCGAAGAGATCCACCAGGGACTGAACATCCTGATGCAGCGGGGCATCGACCTGCGCGGCGTTACGATCCATTCCCCGGACCTCGAAGATGTCTTCCTCCACCTCACCGGCAAAAAACTGCGGGAATGACCTGCCTCGCGCCTGCCATCTTCATCGGGACAATGCCATGAACCTGAAACGCATGTGGGCCATCTTCCTCGCCAGAAACGCCGAGTTCTTCCGGGACCGCGCCGCCTTCGGCTGGAATTTTGCCTTTCCCTTCCTGATCATCGTCGGTTTCGGCATCATCTTCGGTGGCAGGGAATTCAAGCAGTTCAAGGCAGGGGTCTTCCCGGTCGCCGCCGGCAGCGTCGTCGACCTTCGGGAGACAACGCTGCCGGCGGCCTTTCAGCACGACAGGCATATCGTCTTTGTGCCGGTGGCGGACCGGGACGAAGGGGAGGTCAAGCTCAACCACCACAAGATCGATCTTCTCGTCGACGCCCGTTCCCCGTCCCACGCCTACTGGATCAACGAGTCCTCGCCGAACGGCTCGTTGGCCGAGCGGATCTTTCTCGCCTCCTTCATGGCAGGCAAGGACACGCCGGCAAAAGGTGTCGTCAAGGGTGCGCAGATCCGCTATATCGACTGGCTGATACCCGGCATCCTGGCAATGAACATGATGTTTTCGGCGCTCTGGGGCGTCGGTTACGTCATCGTCCGCTACCGGAAGAACGGCGCCCTGAAACGACTCAAGGCGACCCCGCTCACCGCCCTCGAGTACCTCAGCGCCCAGATGTTCTCCCGCATCTTCCTGCTGATGTTCACCCTCTGCGTGGTCTGGCTGGGCGCCGATCTCCTCTACGATTTCCAGGTCCAGGGTTCGATGGCCCTGCTCGTTTTCATCTTCTTCCTCGGCGGTCTCAACCTCTGCGCCATCGGCCTGATCCTGGCGGCACGTGGGACCAGTGAAGAATTCACCAGCGGCATCCTCAACTTTATCTCCTGGCCGATGATGTTCCTCTCCGAGGTCTGGTTTTCCCTCGAGGGTTCGCCCGAGTGGGTTCTGAGAATCGCCCAGGTCTTTCCCCTCACCCATGTTCTGCGGGCTGCCCGCCAGGTGATGAACGAGGCCGCGACCTTTGCCGATGTCGGGCTCGAATGCGCTCTGCTCCTGGTCTCGACCCTGGTCTGTCTGGCTATCGCCGCCCTGCTTTTTTCCTGGAATGAATGAGATGGGAAAGCCCAATTACCTCGACAGCCATCTGCATCTCCAGGACCGCCGCTTCGCCGGAGACCGCGAGGCCGTGCTCCGGCGGGCGCAGGAGGCCGGGGTGACCAGGATGTTCTGCAATGCCACCCGGGAGGAAGACTGGCAGCACATCCTTGCACTCGCTGCCCGTTTCCCGGCGGTCGTACCCTTTCTCGGCATCCACCCCTGGTTCGCCGGCACTATCGGAGCCGGCTGGGAAAAGCGGCTCGAGCTTCTGCTCACCCGCCTCCCGTGCGGAATCGGCGAGGCCGGCCTCGACCGGAAATGTCGGGTTGACCTGCAGAGGCAGCTGGAGGTCTTCCGGATCCAGCTGCAGCTGGCCGCAGATCTCCGGCGGCCACTTTCGATCCATTGTCTGGGCTGCTGGGGCAGACTCGTGGACCTCCTTGAACAGCAGAAAAGCAGTACTCCGCTGCCGGCCGTGATGATCCATGCCTTCAGCGGTTCCCTTGAGATGATGCAGCGTCTGGTCCGGCTGGGCTGCTGGATTTCCTTTTCGACAGCTCTCAGCGCCCCCGGCCGCGAGCCGCTGCAGAGGATTGCGCAGGCGACCCCGATCGACCACATCCTCCTGGAAACCGATGCCCCCGATCAGTTGTCGGCTGCGCTGAAGTCATCGGGGCAAGGAAATGGTGCCTGCAACGAACCGGCAAACATCCCGGCACTCTATCGGTTTGCCGCAAACCTCCACCATATGGATCTGCAGGATTTCTGCAGACAGGTCTGGCAGAATGGAACGCTTTACACGGATTCAATGCTTTCTCGGTGAGGAACGTTTCAAGAGACTGCAGACCCGCAGTGTGACGGTGGTGGGTCTTGGCGCGGTCGGCGGCTACGTCGTCGAGGCCCTGGCCCGGGCGGGCATCGAACATCTCCGTCTTGTCGATTTCGATACGGTCCAACCCTCCAATCTCAACCGGCAGATCCTGGCCCTGACCGAGACCATCGGCCGTCCCAAGGTCGAAGTGGCAAGGGAGAGGGTGCTCGCCATCAACCCGGACTGCCGAATCGAGGCCCTGCAGCTCTTCGCCGACAGCGATACGGCGGAACAGATCCTCAAGCCTTTCCCGGACCTGCTGATCGACGCCATCGATTCCCTCAACCCGAAAGTCCAGCTGCTTACCGCGGCGTACGGTCTTGGCCTGCCGATCATCTCCTCGATGGGTGCGGCCCTGCGCAGCGATCCGGCACTCATCCGCTGCGCCGATCTCTTTGACACGAAAAAATGCCCCCTGGCCAGGAGACTGCGCAAAAGGCTCAGGAACCACGGGGTCGGCAGGGGCATAAGCTGTGTGTTTTCGTCCGAGGAGGTGAATTTCGACTACCGGGAACCTGAGGAGGAAACGCCGGCGGGACCAGCGCCCTGTCAGGGCCGTGGCCGGCAGAGACGAATCCTCGGCAGCCTGCCGACTTTGACCGGGATCTTCGGCCTGGTCATCGCCAATCGGGCCATCCTCCAACTTGCCGAAGAAGATGCGCTTATCTGCGAGGAGGCATGACGATGATCCGTTTGTTCACAGCCTTGGACATCCCCGCCGGCATCCAGGACTGCCTATACGATATGGGCCGGGAAATCAGCGGGGCTCGGTCGGTCCCCCGGCAGCAGCTGCACCTCACCCTCAAGTTCATCGGCGAGGTGCCGGAGGACATGCTGCAGTCCATCCGGGAGGCCATGGCGGCAGTATCGGCCGCTCCCTTCAGCCTCGCCCTGCAGGGTTTCGGCCGTTTCCCGGCCAGGGGGCCGGCCCGCATCGTCTGGGCCGGCTGCAGGGCGGAATCACGGCTCCAACAGCTTTTCTCCGCCCTCGAAGAGGTCCTTGAACCTCTCGGTATAGCCCGGGAGAGACGCGATTATTCCCCGCATATCACTATCGCCCGGCTGAAACATCCCTCTCCGGCGGCACTCCGTGAGTTCCTCGAGCGACATGCCGCCTTTGCCACAGGGCCCTTCGAGGTCCAGTGCTTCAGCCTCTATTCGAGCAGGCTCACCTCACAGGGCGCCGAGCACAAGGTAGAGGGTTGCTATCGTCTCGCCGGTTGACCGGCCGAATCTTTACCGCTCCGCCGCTGCCCCGGGAAGCCGACCGGCAGACAGATACTCATCCCGGTCTCGAGCCTGTCGGCCAGCTTACATGCAAGTCCAGGTAATCAAAAAATAAATTCTCCGAGCAGGAAAGCCACGGTATTCATCTTTCGTACTGCAGGACCAGCATGGCGGCAAGCACGATAAAGACACCGGGCAGAACCATCGGTTCAGGCAGACCGTGGCCAAAGAGCAGATCAAGGATCAGGACCATCCCCGGATAGAGATAGGAATAGGCCATCACCCTGGTCGGACCGAGATAGGCGATGGCATACTGGGTGAGGAAAAAGGTGATCACCGTGGTGAAGAGGGCCAGATAACCGACGCCGGCCCAGACAAGAAGCGGCACTTCCCCCCAGGCGAGCTGCGACAGCCGGCCGCCGGCGACCAGGAGCAGCCAGAGGCTGCCGGTCACCAGGATCCAGAAGGTCATGACCACCATCGATTCGCCACGGTGCAGCAGGCGTACCAGCGGCGTATAGAGGCCCATGGCCAGACAGCCGGCGAAGAAGATCGCGTCGCCCTGATTCCAGGCCATGGCCAGAAGAAGCGACAGGTCGCCCCGGAAAATGACCCAGATCGCCCCGGCCATGCCGAAGACCAGGGCGACAAGCTGTCTCGGCGCCAGCCGCTCACGCACCAGGAAAACCGCATAGATGCCTGCGATCGAGGGTACGAGGGTAAAGATGACGCTGGTGTTGAGGGCGGTGGTGGAGCGAAGTGCCAGAAACATGGACCAGAAGAAGATGACGAGACAGAGGCTGATCGTCGCCGACCGCCGGAAAAGGGACCATGAAAACTGCAGACCGTAACGGTAGGCGACATAGGGGCCGAGAAGACAGGCCGCGACGATGAAACGGACAAGGGTCAGCACCGCCGGATCGAGTCCGGCGGTGATCGCGGCGCCGACGGTGAACGAGGTCGAGACCAGGGCCGCACAGAGCACCATCAGCAGGTGGATATAGGCCTGCGAGTGCCTGGTCCCGTCTCCTCGCGCACTTCGCCCATCTTCCACCATCCGCCTGTCCTTCTCAGAGATCTTACCGGCTGCGGCAGGTTCAGGCCTTTTCATACCGTACTTCCCTGGTTCCGGCCAGGACTGGGGCCAGCAGCCGGATGAGACTGGGGGTTAAAAAGTGCATGGCAATCCTCGGGGCTTAATGGGAGAGGACAAGATGAAATCCCTCATTTCCTATCAATTCATGGATCCGGCCTGGCCCCGGCTGTTCTCTGTCCGGCTCCCGAAAAGATACCGATAGATCACGCCGACAAGTACGACAAACATCGGGACCGTCCAGATCAGGCCGATTCCCAGGGGAATCAGCGAAACCAGGTAAATGAACCCCATAATCAGAAAGGTCCCGAAGACCTTCCACCAGACCTTGTGGATCGCCCGGCGAGAGGCC
>JANMSX010000060.1:0-37113 GCA_031389785.1 Desulfobulbaceae bacterium
TGGCTCCAGGCAAAGATCGATGCCGAGGACAAAAAGCTTTCCCGCCTGCGCGACCGGATCATCGACGCGATGCGCTCCTTCAGCACGAGCTACCCCCTCGAAACCCAGGAGGTGGATGTCGCGGTGGAGGCCGCCGGCGACTACCGCCTCTGGCTTGAGAGGCTGCGTGCCGACGATCTGCCGCGTTTTGAGGCGCGCTTCAAGGAATTGCTGAACGAGAACACCATCCGCGAGGTGCTCGGTTTCCATTCCCAGCTGCTGCGGGAAAAGGAAACCATCAGGGAACGCATCGGCCGGATCAACGAGTCCCTCAACCAGATCGACTACAATCCCGGCCGTTATATCGTGCTGGAGGCGCAGGCCGCAGGCGACGCCGACATCCGCGACTTTCAGTCGGAACTGCGGGCCTGTACCGAAGGGGCGCTCACCGGCTCGGACGATAACCAGTATTCCGAGGCGAAATTTCTCCAGGTCCACCGGATCATCGAGCGCTTCCGGGGACGCGAGGGGCAGGCCGAGCTGGATCGTCGCTGGACGGCCAAGGTCACGGATGTGCGCAGCTGGTTCGTCTTTGCCGCCAGTGAGCGCTGGCGCGAGGATGGCGGCGAGTACGAGCACTATGCCGATTCCGGCGGCAAATCCGGCGGCCAGAAGGAGAAACTGGCCTACACCGTGCTGGCCGCCAGCCTGGCCTATCAGTTCGGCCTGGAGTGGGGGGCGGTGCGCTCGCGCTCCTTCCGTTTCGTGGTCATCGACGAGGCCTTCGGCCGCGGCTCGGACGAATCGGCCCAGTACGGGCTGGAGCTCTTCCAACAGCTGAACCTGCAGCTGCTGATCGTCACGCCCCTGCAGAAGATCCACATCATCGAACCCTTCGTCGCCGGCGTCGGGTTTGTCCACAACCAGAGCGGGCGAACCTCCTCGCTCCGCAATCTTTCTATCGAGGAGTACCGTGCCGAGAAACAGAGGCTGTCGCCATGACCTGGACTACCGTGGCCGAGCTGCGCCTGCAGGTGCTGAGGATGTGGAACAGGGGGACGCTCCTGGCCGAGGTGGCCGGAGAGCCCTCGCTCTTTCCCCGGCGTTTGCACCTGAAGGGCCCATCCTCGACCGAACTGGCGGAACGATTCAATGAGGTGCGCGGCTGGATTGCCGGCCTTGACCGCGAGGCGAAACACTATCGTCTGGTCTGGCGCAATGTCAATCACCGCATATTGGGCGCCAATTCCGTGCCGGCCGAGGTCTGGATTGACAGTCTGGAGGATGGCCTCGGGCTGATCGGCAAGCGACGCGAGGCTGATCGCTTTGCCGCGCTGGTGGCCCTGACCGGGGAGAGCCTGCCAGGTCTGCGCAGCTGGTTACTGAAACGGCCGCTGCAGGCCCTGGACCTGGCCGATGACTGGCCGCGGCTCCTGGCGATCGTGGCCTGGCTGCAGCAGCAGCCCCGGCCCGGGGTTTATCTGCGGCAGGTTGACATCGCCGGGGTGCACAGCAAATTCATCGAGGGCCATCGCGCCGTACTGGCGGAGCTTTTCGATCTGGTCCTCCTGCCCGGGGCGATCGATCCAGGTGCCGGCGGGCTGGCCGGTTTCTGCCGCCGCTACGGCTTTCGCGATAAACCGCTGCGCCTGCGCTTCCGTCTCCTTGATCCGACCATCGCCCCGTTTGCCACCGGCACGGATCAGGATATCGCTGTTTCGGCGGAAACCTTTGCCCGGCTCGAACTGCCGGTGGAGAGGGTCTTTATCACCGAGAACGAGATCAATTTTCTGGCCTTTCCCCCACTGCCGCGGAGCATGGTCATCTTCGGGGCTGGCTACGGCTTTGAGATGCTGGCCGAAGCCCGCTGGCTGCACCGTACCGGCATCCATTACTGGGGCGACATCGATACCCACGGCTTTGCTATCCTCGATCAGCTGCGTTTCCATCTGCCCGCCGCACACTCCTTTTTGATGGACCGAAAGACTCTGCTCGCGCATCAGCCGCAGTGGGGGTGGGAATCCCAACCGGAAAAACGGCAGCTGGCCCGTTTGAACGCCGAAGAGGCCGTCCTGTACGATGATTTGCGGCTGAACCGCCTGGCCGATCAGCTGCGGCTTGAACAGGAGCGGATCGGCTTCAGCTGGGTGAAAAGGGCGCTGGAAGACCGGAACAGGGCATGACCCTCTCCTCAATATCTCGCTCAATGTGGAAATGCTCAAGGACCTGCTGGGCGAAGATGAAAAGATTGCCAGAAAGGTGGCGGCCATTGAGCGAAATATCGACCGTGCCTCGCGGATCGCCAGGGAACTCCTGCATTTCTCAAGGGAAAAGGAAACGGCGCTGGAAGCCACCGATCTCAACAAGGTCCTCGCAAGTGTGAAAAATCTTCTCAAACACCAGCCGCTCTTTTCGACCCTTTTTTCACCAACAAGGAAATCGGCAAAGGCACCGGTCTGGGTCTGTCGGTATGTTACAATATCATCCGGCAGCATGGCGGTGACATCCAATTGACGAGCAGTGAACAGGGCGGAACGAAGGTAACCATCTCTTTTCCGGGAGCCGGCGATGATAACTGAAACCATAATGGTCATTGATGACGATCAGGACCTGCGCGAGAGTATCGTTGAAATTCTCGAGGATTACG
Organism: Desulfobulbaceae bacterium; assembly: GCA_031389785.1. Classification (GTDB taxonomy): domain Bacteria; phylum Desulfobacterota; class Desulfobulbia; order Desulfobulbales; family Desulfocapsaceae; genus Desulfoprunum. The sequence continues at coordinate 2,627 of JANMSX010000060.1, forward strand.
GCTATGCGATCACGTCCCGGGCAACGGCGGAGGCCGCATTGCAGGCGATGAAGGACGACGTCCCCTGTCTCGCCCTGGTGGACAACATGATGCCGGGGATGGGCGGCATGGCCCTTATTCCGCTGATCAAAAAAGATTACCCCGCCACCAAAATCATCATGATCACCGCTTTTTCAACCGTTGACAACGCCGTGGCGGCAATGCGCAGCGGGGCCGACGATTATCTCGCCAAACCCTTCAAGAGGGATGAGCTCCTCGTCGCGGTGCGACGGGTGCTGGAGGAGCTGAAGTTCAGCCAACAGGAGTTCGAGCCCGGCATGGATGAAGCCCTTACCTGCCTGTCCAACCCGATCAGCCAGAACCGGGAAAAAACCTACCGCCTGACCTCGCAAGGTGAAAAAATTATCGATTGCCTGCAGATTCTTTCAAAAAGAATTTCTCTTTAATCCAATTTGTTAGGATGCTGTTGTGAAATTTACTTCACAATGCTGCCCCTTTTTGTGAGAAATCTTTCTCTGGAGTATTTGTTTCCTTGCCCCTATACTTAAATCAAATTGATTGGAATATTCGCAACACCATGAGTGTTATCCCCGGATAAACACCACTCAATGTACCTAAAACAATGCTCGCTTGCTGAAAATTAACTTCAGCCAAGAGAGGAAGCGTACCACGCCGAATTGAACGTTATTCAAACTGGAATGGCTATTCTTAATTGAAAAGTCGGTCAGCTGCGCTCCTTCCAGCCTCCGCCCAGCGCCTTGTACAGATTAACCTGATTGCCCAGCTGAGCCAGCTGCACCGTGACATAGCTCAGCCTGGCAATGTACAGCGAACGTTGGGCGTCGAGCAGGGTGAGGAAACTGTCCAGCCCTTGCTGGTAACGTTCCCTGGCGAGAATGTAATAGGTCTGGCTGGCTTCCAGATTGGCCTTTTGGGCCGCCAGCTGTTCGCCATAATTATCCCTTGCGACCAGCGCATCAGCCACTTCGCGAAAGGCGGCCTGGATGGCCCTCTCATAGCGGGCAATGGAGATCTCCCGGCGGATTTTGGCGACATCGAGCTGGGCCTGGAGTCTTCCGGCGGTAAATATCGGCAGGTTGATGGCCGGGGAGAAGAGCCAGGTGCCTGAGTTGCCGTCAAAGAGACCGGACAGGTCGGGGCTTATCACCCCGGCGGTGGCGGTGAGGCTGATGCTCGGGAAGAAGGCCGCTCTCGCCACCCCGATGTTGGCATGCGCGCCTTTCAACTCGTGTTCCGCGGCCATGATGTCCGGCCGCTGGAGAAGCACCTGTGAGGACATTGCCGCCGGCAGGTCGGCAAAAGGTGTCTGGTCGCTCAACGACTTTTCGCCACGGCCGTTTTCCGGCAATGTCGCCCCGCCTGTAAGCAGCGTGAGATTATTGATATCCTGGCCTATCAGGCGGCGAAACAGCGCCAGGTTTGCCCTGGCGGTCTCAAGGCTGGTGCGGGCCTGAGCCAGATCCAGCTGGTTGGCGATTCCTTCCGTGACGCGCTGCTCGATAATCCGGTACGATTCCTCCTCGTTGCGGAAGGTGTCCTCGGTGATGGTCAGCAGCTCGCGGTCGGCGAGCAGGGTCAGATAGGCATTGGCCACTTCGGCGACCAGGCTGATCCGGGCGCTTCTGTGGGTTTCTTCGGTGGCCAGATACTGTTCCAGGGCATCTTCCTTGAGATTTTTCACCCGGCCGAAAAGGTCGAGCTCATAGGCCGTAATCCCTGCCGAAAGCGAATAGCTCTCCGCGGTGACATGGTTTCCGGCCTGGAAGGTACGCTGTTTGGCAGCGGACCCTGCGCCACTGACGGACGGGAATAAAGCAGCCCGCTGAATGCGGTACTGGGCCTGAAAGGTTTCGACCGCCAGGGCCGATACCCGCAGGTCACGGTTGTTGTCGAGCGCCGTCTTGATCAGCTGTTGCAGGGCCGGATCGGGGAAATAATCGTGCCAGCCCGTTTCGGCAGCTTGAATTGCCATGCGACTGCCATCTGTTCCATTTGCCTGTCCGGCCTGTTGGGTTGGCAGGGTGTTTGCCACCGGCATGGCCGGCCGCTGGTATTCGGGAGCCAGGGCGCAGCTTTGCAGGAAAAGGCAAAGGAGGCCGGCGGCAATGGTTTGTGCTTTCAAATACATGGCATGATTACTCCTGAACCGGTGGGACAGTCGTATGGCTGTCCCGGCGTTTTGTGAACAGACGAATCACCACTACAAAGAAAAGTGGAATAAAGAAAATGGCCAGTACAGTTGCCGACAGCATGCCGCCGAGCACGCCGGTGCCGATGGCGTGCCGGCTGTTGGCCCCGGCGCCGGTACTCTGGGCCAGCGGCAGGACGCCCAGCATGAAGGCCAGCGAGGTCATCAGGATCGGGCGGAGCCGCTGGCGGCAGGCCTTGACGGTGGCCTCGACGAGATCCTTGCCCCGATCGTAGCGCCTCTTGGCGAATTCGACGATCAAGATGGCGTTTTTTGCCGACAGGCCGATGGTGGTCAGCAGGCCGACCTGGAAATACACATCGTTCTCCATGCCGCGGCTATAGGCGGCCAGCAGGGCGCCGAGCACCCCGATGGGCACCGCCAGCATCACCGAGACAGGCACCGACCAGCTTTCGTAGAGGGCGGCCAGCGAGAGAAAAACCACCAGCAGGGAAATGGCGTACAGGATCGGCGCCTGGGTCCCCGCCTGCTGTTCCTGAAAGGAGGCCCCGGTCCATTCATAACTGATGCCGGCAGGAAGCTTCGCTACCAGGTCCCCTATCAGGGCCATGGCGTCGCCGCTGGATTTGCCGGGGGCAGCCTCGCCGACAATCTCGATGGCAGGATTACCGTTATAACGTTCCAGGCGTGGCGAGCCGAAACTCCAGTTGCCCTTGGAAATCGTCGAAAACGGCACCATCTCGCCTTTATTGTTCCGGACATACCAGAGACCAAGATCTTCAGGCTGCATCCGGAAAGGGGCATCGGCCTGCAGATAGACCTTTTTTACCTTGCCCTGATGGATGAAGTCATTCACGTAGCTTGAACCCCATGCCGAGGAAAGGGTGGAGTTGAGGTCGCTGATACTGACGCCGAGGGCCATGGCCTTTTCATAGTCGATATCGAGATTGTACTGCGGGGTGTCCTCCATGCCGTTGGGACGGACCCGGGTGAGGCCGGGATTCTGGGCGGCCATGCCGAGCAATTGATTGCGGGCCTCAAGCAGCTTGTCATGACCGAGGCCTCCCCGGTCCTGCAGGAAGAAGTTAAAACCCGTCGAGGTGCCCAGGGCCGGAATGGCCGGGATGTTGAAAGCGAAGACCATCGCCTCCTTGATCCGGGAAAAGGAGCCCATCGCCCGGCCGATGATCGCCTTCACCGATTGCTGCGGATCTTTCCGATCCTTCCAGTCATGCAGCTGCGCAAACACCATGCCGGTATTCTGGCCCTGGCCCGCGAAACTGAATCCGGCCACCGCGAAGGCGGATTTGACATTGGCTTTTTCGGCGGTGAGATAATGATCGCGGACCTTATTGAGCACCTCCTGGGTGCGTTCCAGGGTGGCGCCGGCGGGAAGCTGGACCATAGTCAGAAAAACGCCCTGGTCCTCCTCCGGGATAAAGGAGGTCGGCAGCTTGGTGAAGAAAAAGGCCATGGCGCCGATCAAAAGGAGATATACCAGGCTGAAACGACCGGCGCGCTTGAGGATATAGCCGACACCGCCGCGGTACCGGTCGGCGTTGCGTTCAAAAAAGCGGTTGAACCAGCCGAAAAAGCCTCCCTTCTTGACATGTTCCCCCTTTTTGACCGGCTTCAGCAGGGTGGCGCAGAGGGCCGGGGTAAGGATCAGGGCCACCAGGACCGAAAGCACCATGGCCGAGACGATGGTCAGAGAGAACTGTCGATAGATGGCGCCGGTCGAGCCGCCGAAAAAGGCCATCGGCACAAAGACGGCGGAAAGAACCAAGGCGATGCCGATCAGGGCGCCGGTGATCTGGTCCATGGATTTCCGGGTCGCCTCGAGGGGCGAGAGTCCTTCCTCGAACATGATCCGCTCGACATTTTCGACGACGACGATGGCGTCATCGACGAGAAGGCCGATGGCGAGGACCAGGCCGAACATGGTCATGGTGTTGATCGAGTAGCCGAACACCGCCATGACGCCGAAGGTGCCGAGCAGGACGACGGGCACGGCGATGGTCGGGATGAGGGTCGCCCGGAAATTCTGGAGGAAGAGATACATGACCAGGAAGACCAGGATGATCGCCTCGATCAGGGTCTTTACCACTTCCTGGATCGATATCTTGATAAAGGTCGTTGTATCATAGGGATAGACAACTTTGATACCAGCCGGGAAATAGGGCTCGAGCTCGGCTATCTTGGCCTTGACCGCATCCGCGGTGGCCAGGGCATTGGCCCCGGTGGCCAGCATGATGGCCATGCCGGCGGCGGGCTGGTCATTGAAGGTATTGAGCGTGGCGTAATTCTCGGCGCCGACCTCGACCCGGGCGACATCCTTCAGGCGGATTTGCGAACCATCGCTGTTCACCTTCAGGAGGATCTCGGCAAACTCGGTCGGCGAACTCATCATGGTCCTGGCCATCATCGTGGCGCTTACCTGCTGGCCGGCGACCGCGGGCGTGCCGCCGAGATTGCCGACAGCGACCTGATGATTCTGGACCCTGATGGCGGCTGTCACATCTCCCGGCGTCAGCTGGTAACTGTTGAGCTTGTCCGGGTCAAGCCAGATGCGCATGGCGTACTGGGCACCGAAGATCTGGATGCTGCCCACGCCCGGCGTCCGGCTCAAGGGGTCCCGGAGGGTAGTGACCAGGTAGTCGCCCAGGTCGAAATTGGCCATGCTGCCGTCGCTGGAGATCAGACCGACGATCATCAGAAAGGTGGAACTCGACTTATTGACCTGGATCCCTTCCTGCTGGACCTCCTGAGGGAGCAGGGCAAGAGCCTGCTGCAGCTTGTTCTGGACCTGCACCTGCGCGATATCGGCATCGGTGCCGGCATCGAAGGTCAGCGTGATCGTGACGTTGCCCGAGGAGGAGCTCTCGGATTTCATATAGAGGAAATTATCCAGACCGGTCATGCTCTGCTCGATGATCTGGGTAACGCTGTTTTCGAGGGTCTGGGCGGAGGCTCCGGGATACCTCGTAGTGATCCGCACCGACGGCGGCGCGATCTCGGGATACTGGGAAACCGGCAGGTTGATGACCGACATGGCCCCTGCCAGCATGATGACGATAGCGATAACCCAGGCAAAAATGGGGCGATCGATGAAAAATCTGGCCATAACTTATTCCGCCTTTTTTGCAGGTGTTTGGGCAACCGGAGCCGCCTGTGCCTGAACTCCAGGCTGCCGGGCAGCGACGCTCACCGGCACACCCGGTTTAATCTTCTGCAGCCCCTCGACGATCAGCCGTTCCCCGTCGTGCAATCCTTCGGTGATGACAATCTTATCGCCGAGGTTCTGGCCTGTCTGGACGGGGCGGGCCTCGACTTCAGATTTGTCGTTAATCAGCATCACCAGAGCCTCGCCGCGGTTATTGCGGACAATGCTTGCCTGCGGCACCAGGATGGCCTGCTGTTCCTGCTTCTTGGTCAGGCGGGCCCGGACGAACATGCCCGGCAGCAGTTCATGCCTCGGGTTGGCGACAGTGGCACGCATCGTGACCGTGCCCGTCGACTGGTCAACCGTGACATCGGAAAATTCCAGGATACCGATTTCGCTGTATTCGGAGTTATTCGGCAGGAGAACCTTGACATCGGTTGTCGCTTGCGCGTCGGTCTGCGGTCCCTGGGCGGCGAGTTTCTTTTTCAGCTGCAGGAGGTCGTTGGAGGATTGACTGACATCAATGTAGAGGGGATCCAGTTGCTGGATGATGGCAAGGGCGGTGGCCTGCTGGGCTGTGACCAGTGCCCCTTCCGAGATCAGTGACTTGCCGATGCGGCCGCTGATCGGCGCGGTTATCTTGGTATAATCGAGGTTGATCCGGGCATTTTCCAGCGCCGCCCTGGCGGCTGCAACCTCGGCTACGGACTGCTTCCAGCCGGCCTCCACCTCAATCTGCTCCTGATCGCTCACGGCCTTGGTGCGGACCAGCAACCGGTAGCGATTGGCCTTCAGGCGGGCTGAATACTCCATCGCTTCGATCCTGGCGAGGGCCGCCTTGGCACTGTCAAAGGCGGCCTGGTAGGTTGCAGGGTTTATCTGGTACAGCAGTTCACCGGCCTTGACCTCGCTGCCTTCAGTGAACAATCGTTGCAGGACGATGCCGCTGACCTGGGGACGCACTTCGGCAATACGAAAGGCGGCCGTCCGGCCCGGCAATTCGACGCTGAGATTGACCATCTGCGAGCTGAGCGTGACGGCGCCGACTTCAACCGGGCCGGCGGCGGACGGAGGAGACCCCTGCTTGCTGTCCTTGCATGCTCCCAACAGCAGGCCTGCAGCAAGGACAACCACAACAAACGGTGTTTTTATCCTCAAATTCTTCATAATACCTATCCTTAAATGAGTATGGGCGGGCAAAACACAAACGAGTAATTGCCCGTAAAATGTCGATAAATTGCCTGTCCGGACGGCCGATTATCGCTTTATCGCGTCCCAGCTGGCATCTGCCGTCCGCCGGATGAGCTGCTTGTCAAGCACGATGAAACCGAGAATGTGATCGCGGGCGACCGAGATCAGGGTGCCGATAAACAGCGCGAAGAGGACCGGGATCGGCAGGTCCTTGATCACCCCTTCGGCAATTCCCTGTTCGAAAAGGTTTTTCATGGTCTCGCAGCGCTCCCCATTATCCTTCTGGGCAAAAATTTTGTCCCGGCGCAGGGCGACGCCGTACGGCGAGTCGTAGTACTGACCGAGAAATTTGAATTTCATCGGGTTGTCGATAAAGAAACGGATCATGCCGGTATAGTAATGGTCAAGACGCCGCCGGACCGTCTGATCGACTGGGTAATTGTCCATCAGCGTTTCATTCAACTGGGTCTCGACATCCTTGAAGACCTCCTCGATCAATCCCTCTTTGTCGGCGAAGTAGCGGTAGATGGTACCCGTGCCGACCCCGGCCGCGTCGGCGATCATTGCCGTCGGCGCGCCATGGAAACCGTTTGCGGCGATGAGTTCCAGGGCGGCTGTCAGTATGGCCCTGCGCTTGTCGACGACTTCTTTTTTCATATGTGTTGATTTGCTGAAGATGTTATGCGGAGTGAACGTTCAGTCCCCATTTACCTCTGTCGCTGGATTCTGTCAAGTTTTTTCCGGCAGGGCATCGATTGACAGACCGGAGCCGGAAGAAAAGGCGATGGTCATCTCCGCCGCCGGATAGGCTCTGGCGCCCTGGGCGTAGGTGAGCGGGGTGTTGCCGATCTTCTCGCTTCCGCAACATTATCTTGCCGGGAGGAGGCCCGATGTGTTACGGGAGGGGGATTATTTTTTCCGCAGAGGAGGTACCGCCTGCGCGGCGCTTCCTGAAAACCGAATATTTCCTTTCTACCGGCAGGATACAGGCGTACTCCCGGAGAAGGAAGGACATAACCGACAGCGTTGAGGAGCGTGCAGAGATGATGCGAAAGACGATTCAAGTGGAAGAAAAGGTACCGCTGCTCCAGGGCATCCCCTTGAGCCTCCAGCACCTATTTGCGATGTTTGGGGCCTCCGTGCTGGTGCCGACACTGTTCAGGATCGATCCGGCCATCGTCCTCCTGATGAACGGCATCGGCACCCTCATCTATCTCGTCCTCTGCAAGGGCAGGTCCCCCGCCTTCCTCGGCTCGAGTTTCGCCTTCCTTTCCCCCGTTTTTGTGGTCCTCGGGGCCAACCAGGAACTGTGGGCCGGCAATTACTCCTACGCCCTGGGCGGCTTCATCGTCTCCGGCTGCATCTTCATCGCCGTCGCCCTGATCATCTGGAAATTCGGCTCGGGATGGATCAATTTCGTCCTGCCGCCGGCCACCATGGGGCCGATCGTCATGCTCATCGGCCTGGAACTTGCCGGGATCGCCGCCGGCATGGCCGGCATCCTGCCGGACGACAAGGGCGCCTATAACTTCGATGCCGTCGTGGTCTCCCTCGCCACCCTCCTGACCGTCGTCTTCGGGGCCATGCTGTTCAGGGGCTTCATGGCGATCATCCCAGTGCTGATCGGCATTGCGGTCGGCTATGTCGTTGCGGTCTCCATGGGGATGGTCAGTTTCGACGGGGTGTCGGCGGCCTCCATTATAGCCCTGCCCAGGTTCTACACGCCGAAATTCGACATCCACATGATCCTCATCATCATTCCCGCTTCACTGGTGGTCATCTCGGAGCATATCGGCCATCTGGTGGTGACCGGCAAGATTGTCGGCCGCCAGCTCACCAAGGACCCGGGCCTGCACCGTTCCCTGATGGGCGATGGGGTGTCGACGGTCCTTTCCGGCTTCTGCGGTTCGGTGCCGACCACGACCTACGGCGAAAATATCGGGGTGATGGCCATCACCAGGGTCTATTCGGTCTGGGTCATCGGCGGGGCGGCGGTGATTTCGATCTTTCTGGCCTTTATCGGCAAGCTGTCGGCGGGCATCCAGTCAATCCCCGCCCCGGTCATGGGCGGTGTTTCCATCCTCCTGTTCGGGGTCATCGCCGCCTCGGGCGTGAGGATGCTGGTTGAGTCCAAGGTCGATTATTCGAAACCGGTCAATCTCATCCTGACGGCCATCGTGCTGATCGTCGGGATAAGCGGGGCGGCGGTGAAGCTGGGCGACGTCCAGCTGAAGGGCATGGCGCTGGCGACGGTGGTCGGCATGCTCCTCTCCCTGATCTTTCATATCATGGAAAAATGCAATATGGTCAACGAGAAGACCGATATCTAGGGACACAAGAGGCTCCGGCCAGGTGGGAAAGAGGGGAGAAAGGGATTCGCAGGAAGCCCTTTCTCCCCTTCTTTTTTGCCGGCAGCCGGCACGGGGGCTGAGCCGGCTGTCGGGCCCGGGAGCCGGGGGATACAGCGGGGGAATGACGCCCGGAGCTAATTCTTGCTGTCGGCGGCCGCCCCCGGGGCGGCACGGGCCGGCGCGATGATGGCGATCAGGGACTGGGCGAGCAGGGCAGCCACGAAATTGATCAGCACGTCACGGACATCGCCGACCCTTTCGGGGCGGATCCACTGAATCAGTTCATCGCCGATACCGGCCAGGGTCACCAGCACGACCACCAGCAGGTGCCGGGATATCCCCTGGATGCCGGCAGGCAGTGCCTGGGAACAGATGACCGCCAGAATGCCGTACTGGAGGAGGTGAAAACGCTCTTCAGGGATCGTCAGCCACCACAGGGCGAGGCCGTAGCCAAGGAGTACCGGCATCAGCGGCAGGCCCCGGTTGCGGTTGAAGGCATGCCGGCAGAGGAACAGGGCCCCGCCGAGGATGAGGACGAGGCCGACGGTCACCAGGCCGCCCAGCCATTCCCCCGCGGCCTGCCGCAGCAGGGTCGACAGGGCGCGCATCTGTCCGGAGGTCCCGTAGATTGTCAGGACATAGGCGAGGGAGAGGAGGACGGCGCGGTTATTGTCCGACATGGTGCCACCCCTGCCCGTCGATTCTGATCTCCAGGCATCCCTGCAGGTCGGTCCGCCAGACCTGCCGGCTGTGCTGCCTGATGACCTCCAGGCTCTGCCGGTCAGGGGCGCCGATGAGGTTGTCCCGGCCGACGCTGATCACGGAGAGCTCCGGACTGATGCCCGCCAGCCACTCCCCCAGGCGCCTGTCTGCCGCCCCATGATGAGGGACCTTGAAAATCTCGACATCGAGGGATGCCGGATTGAGGTCGAGAGACTGCCAGCCGCGGGTTTCGAGATCGCCCGGCAGCAGCAGGCTGACCGGGCCGATATCGACCCGCAGAACCAGGGAACTGTCGTTGATGGTCGCGGCGGCCAATGACGCCGGTGCCGGCCCGAGGACAGTGAAGCGGATCGACCCGCACTGCCAGGCCTCGCCGTGTCGCAGGCTCCGGGAGAAATGTGCGGCCCGCCAGGTTTGATAGGAGAGGTAATTCCTTTCCAGGTTGTTGTCGACGCCGTTGTCAAGGACCTCTCCTATCTGCAGGTCGGCGGGCAGGCCCAGCACCCCGCCGAAATGGTCTTGATGCGGGTGGGTAATGATCAGTCGGTCGAGGCGGGATATCCCCTTTTTCGCCAGAGAGGCGCCAATATCCCGGCCGCTGCCGGGAGGGCCGGAGTCGACCAGGACCGCACAGCTGTCCGGCTGATGGATCAGCAGGGCATCTCCCTGACCGACATCGAAAAAGGTGAGAAAGACCGGGTCTGCCCGCCCTGCAGTCAAGGCGGCCGGAAGGTCGACCGGCAGGGTCATGAGGCAGAGGAGCAGCAGGCAGAGGCGTGTGGTGAGCATCTTCTGGGCGGATCGGGGGCCGGTTCCGCAAGGGGCATTTTTTCGGAGAAGGTATGTGGTTCGCCAGGAGTTTCCGGCGCAGCAAAGGCCAGTCTAACCGAGTGCCCTTTTCCTGGCAAGCCTTTGTCGAATCCACGAGGCAAGGGTCGGAACGGGTAAGAGATTGGAGTGGAAGAACCTGCTCCACTCTCCTGAAGTATATTGCCTGAAGTGGGCGTTTGCATTAGAATGCCGGCAGCGTGCTTTTATATTCTGCCCATAGGAAACCCAATGGAATTTACCTTTCAGCCTGAATTCTGGTTCGCCGTCGGCCAGATCATCATGATCGACATCCTGCTGGGCGGCGACAATGCGGTGGTCATCGCCCTGGCCTGCCGTAAACTCCCGGCCAGGCAGCGGCTGCTCGGCATCCTCTGGGGCACGGGCGGCGCCATTGTCCTGAGGGTCGTGCTGATTTTCTTTGCCCTGAGCCTGCTCGCCATCCCTTATCTGAAGCTTATCGGGGCCCTGCTGCTGGTGTGGATCGGCATCAAGCTGCTGCTGCCGGAAGAGGACGACAAACACGGCAGCCTGCAGAGCAGCGAACGGCTGTGGGCGGCGGTCAAGACCGTGATCGTTGCCGATTTCGTCATGAGCCTCGACAATGTCATCGCTATCGCCGGTTCGGCCGAAGGGGCGGGCGGCGATCACAAGATGACGCTGGTAATCTTCGGCCTGCTGGTGAGCATCCCCATCATCGTCTGGGGCAGCCAGCTGGTGGTCAGGCTCATGGACCGCTTCCCGATCGTCATCACCCTGGGCGGCATGCTTCTTGGCTGGATTGCCGGCGAGATGGCGATGAGCGACCCCGCCCTGGTCTCGGCCCTTGCCGACAACTTCAGGATCAGCAAGGTTCCCCAGCCTACCGTCTACTTCGCGGGTATCGTCGGCTCTCTGTCCGTGCTCTGCATGGGCAAGTGGTTTGCCTCGCTGCAGAATCGAGAAAAGGCCGGGAACTGAACATGAGCGAATCTCCTCCGGTATCTGATATTGCCGCAGCTATCAAGAGAGGGGAGAGGGTTCGACTGAATACAGACCAGGACGGACGATCCGGCCGCCTGGCGCGATTGTCCCTGTTCTTCTGCTGCCTGCTCGCCCTGACCCTGCCCGTGATCGGTACAGCGACGACCGACACCCCTGACACCCCTCTGAAGATCGGTGTGTTGGCCATACGCGGCAAGGAGCAGTGTCTGAAGAGCTGGCAGCCCACGGCGGATTACCTCGGCAGCAGCATCCCCGGCACCAGCTTCGTCATCATCCCCCTCAGCCACACCGAGATCAATACCACTGTCGAGAAAGGCGAGGTGGATTTCATCCTCACCAACTCATCTTCCTATGTGGAACTCGAATACCTCTACGGCGCGAATCGTATCGCCACCCTCAAGGAACGGCGATTGGGAGGGACGTATTCCAGATACGGCAGCGTGATCTTCTGCCGCAGGGACCGCGGCGATATCCACAGGCTCATCGATCTGGGCGGCAAGGTCTTCATGGCGGTGTCGGAAACATCCTTGGGCGGCTGGCAGATGGCCTGGCGCGAGCTGTTGGAAAACGGCATCGACCCTTACCGGGATTTCCGCGATCTGCGTTTCGGCGAGACCCATGACGAGGTGGTCCTGGCGGTACTGGGCGGCCAGGTCGATGCGGGGACGGTCAGAACCAATACCCTGGAGCAGATGGCGGCCGAGGGCAAGATCTCGCTTGACGATTTTTATGTCTTCCCCCGAGTTCGCGACGGAAACATCGCAGCTCCGTATCTGGTCAGCACCCGCGAATATCCGGACTGGCCGATGGCCAAGGTCAGGCAGACCCCGGATGAACTGGCGGAAAAGGTGGTGGTGGCCCTCCTGCGGATGCAGCCCGACTCACCGGCCGCCCGGGCGGCCGAATGCGCCGGCTGGACCATTCCCCTCAATTACCAGCCGGTCCATGACCTCCTCAAGATCCTGCGCCTCGGCCCGTACAAGGATCTCGGGCGGATCACCATCGCTGACGTCCTGCGGGCCTACGCTCCCTGGCTGGTCCCGCTGGGCCTGCTTTTTACCCTGTCGATTGTCTTTACCGGTCTGGTCCTGAAACTCAATCGCCGGATCAAGACCTCGCAGATCTCCCTGATGCAGGAGATCGAACAGCATAAACAGCTCGATGAAGAACTGCAGAAGGCCAAGGAACTAGCCGAAGCGGCAACCCGTGCGAAGAGTGAATTCCTGGCAAATATGAGCCATGAAATCCGCACCCCGATGAACGGCATCATCGCCGCCATTGACCTGGCCTTAGGTGAACAGGTGCCGAAGGCCATTGAAAACTACCTGCATATCGTCCAGAACTCGGCCTATTCCCTGCTTGGAATCATCAACGATATCCTTGACTTCTCGAAAATCGAGGCCGGTCAGATGGAGCTCAATGAGAGAATATTCCGGCTTGATGAGATGTTTGACCGTGTCATGGATGTCTTTGCTCACCAGGCGGGAGATAAGGGTATCGAACTCCTGGTCGACATCGACAAGGATACCCCCCGCCTGCTGCTCGGCGACTCCCTGCGACTGCAGCAGATCCTCACCAACCTTATCAGCAACGCCGTCAAGTTCACCTCTCCCGGCGGCAGTATCCTGGTCAGCGCTCACGATGCCAGTTCGACGCGGACCGATCTGCCGGCCGATCAGGTCGTGCTGGCTTTTGCCGTCAAGGATACCGGGGCGGGGATCTCGCCGGACTATCTGCCGTCGATCTTCGCGCCTTTCACCCAGGGCGATTCCTCCTCGACCAGGAAATACGAGGGGACCGGTCTTGGGCTCAGCATCTGCAGCAAGTTCGTGACCATGATGAACGGTACGATCGGCCTGGAGAGCAGCCTCGGCAAGGGCAGCACCTTCTTCTTCACCGTCCGGCTCGGCCGGGCCGGGAACCTGCCCATGACACAGCACGTCCTGCCTCCGGATATCCATGGCTTGAATGTCCTGGTGGTCGATGATCTGGCCGTCAGCAGGGCGATCATGGGCAAGATCCTGCAGTCTCTCGGATTCAGGGTCGAGGCCCTCTCTTCGGGGGTTGAGGCGCTGAAGCGGCTGTCTTCGTATCGGATGAAGGAAAAACCGGTGGATCTCATCCTGATGGACTGGAGTATGCCGGGACTTGACGGGATCGAGACCTCCAAACGGATCAGGGAGGAACTGCACCTGACCCTGCCGATCATCATCATGACGGCCTTCGCCAAGGATCTGCACCGCGCCGATGCCGAACTGGCCGGAACCAACGGTTTTCTCACCAAACCGATCTTCCAGTCCACCCTCTTTGATGCGATCATGGATGCCTTCGGCAAACAGGCGGCAAAAGGGGTGGGGGCACGGCAGGATTTCACCACCCGGGCCGGCCTGTACCGAAAGCAGCTCAAGGGAGTCAAGCTGCTGCTGGCGGAAGACAATCTCACCAACCAGCTGGTGGCCGTCGCCATTCTCGAAAAGGCCGAGATCGAGGTCACCGTGGTCGAAAACGGTGAACTGGCGGTGCAGGCGGTGCAGGAAAAGAGCTTCGACGGCGTGCTGATGGATATCCAGATGCCGAAGATGAACGGTTATGAGGCGACCCGGCGGATTCGGGCGCTGCCCGGCTGCGCCACCCTGCCGATTATCGCGATGACCGCTCATGCCATGAAGGGGGATGAGGAAAAATGTCTGGATGCGGGGATGGACGGCTATATCGCCAAGCCGATCAACCAGGACCGCCTCTTCTCCACGCTCTCGCACCTCCTGCGAGGGCAGAGGAGGGTGGCTGATGCGAGGCTGAGCGGCGCGAAAGGGGGGGGCAGCGTTCCGGCCGGCCCGGCGGACACCGGCGAGGAGATTGCCGGAGATGAAGAACTGACCCTGCCGGCAGAAGAACTGCCCGGCATCGATATCCAGTCGGCCATGGAGTCCTCGGGGCTTGACCGGAAGACCTTCGATGCCATCCTCAGCGGTTTTTATCATGACAATATCGAAACCACGGCCCTCATCGCCAGGGCGGCCAGGGACAAGCGGACTGAATCTCTCCTTCAGCTCAGCCACAGTCTCAAGGGCAGCGCCGGCAATATCGGGGCCTTTGCCCTGCGGGACGCAGCGGCCGCACTTGAGGCCACCTGCCTGATGGGCTGGGAGCCCGAGAGCGAGCCGCCGCTGCTTGGAGATCAGGTGCAGCAGCTCATGGAGGCACTGCATCTGGTCCTCGATTCGCTTCGGCTCCTGGCGGGTCGGAAAAATGCTCCCCTGGCCGAACCGCCACCGCAGTCGCAGGAGGAAGCCGGGGCGCTGTTCCTGATGATGGCGGAGGCAATCGACCGCGCCGATCCGCAGGCGATCGGGGAGGCCCTGGCCAGGCTCCGGCAGCAGGCGTCGGCGGGCAACCTGCCCAGGACCGATCTGCTGCCGGTCCTCGAGCATCAGATCGACCGCTACGACTACGACCAGGCCAAATCAACCCTGCAGCAGATGCAACAGCACACAGAGGCAGCACCATGAGCCAGGACCGTCCGCTTGTCCTTATTGTCGATGACAATGCCATCAATATCGATATTCTGGTCGGCAGCCTGAAGGACGACTATCGGCTCGGCATCGCCAAGAAAGGCACCGTCGCCCTTGAATATGCCGAAAAATTCCATCCCGCCCTGATCCTCCTCGATATCATGATGCCGGAGATGGATGGCTATGAGGTGTGCTCCCGGCTGAAGGCCAATGCGGAGACCAGCTCCATCCCGGTCATCTTCATCACGGCGATGCAGGACACGATCAACAAGACCAGGGGCTTTGAGCTGGGAGCCGTCGATTACATCACCAAACCGTTCCACGCCGCTGAGGTCAAGGCCCGGATACAGACCCATATTTCGCTCGAGGAGATGAAGGAGCAGCTGCGGCAGCAGAACGTCCTGCTTGAGCAGAAGGTGCTGGTCAAGGCCGTCGAGCTCCAGGAAATGCTGAACGCCAGTATCAGCAGCATGGCCCAGATGGTGGAAATCCGCGATCCCTACACGGCCGGACACCAGCAGCGGGTGGCCCAGCTGGCCTGCGCGATCGCGGTGAAGATGGGGCTGTCGGCGCATAACATCGAAGGAATCCGGATCGCCGGCCTGCTCCATGATGTCGGCAAGATCCGCATCCCCGTGTCGATCCTGAGCCGGGCCGGACAACTGCTCGAGGCCGAGCTCGACGTCATCAAGATCCATCCCCAGATCAGCTTTGAAATCCTCAAGAATATCCCTTTTCCCTGGCCGGTGGCCCACATGGTCTTCCAGCACCACGAGCGTCTTGACGGTTCCGGCTATCCCCTGGGCCTGAAGGATCATGAGATACTGCTTGAAGCGAAGATCCTGTCGGTCGCCGATGTGACCGAGGCCAAAAGCTCCTTCCGCCCCTACCGGCCGGCCCTCGGCATTGAGGCGGCCCTTGATGAGATCAGGCAGTACCGGGGCACCCTCTATGACAGCGATGCCGTCGACAGCTGCCTTGAGCTGTTCACCAAGGATGCATTCGCCTTCGATTATCAGCAGAGCAGGACCGACCCCATCCTCTGCGTCGCCTCGCCGAAGACGATGCAGTCGAGCATCTCTCTCCAGCCGAAACGCTGACGGGGACCATTCTGCGAACGTGAAGACCAGGCGGGTGGCGACGCGACACTACCTTCAGGTTCTGCGAAGAGCCGCATGGCGCAGCCGGCAATGGAGCCTGATCCGGCAGGGGGTTTCCCCGCCTGTCTGCTCCTCTCCGGTGCAGCCATTTGGATTATAAGGAAAAAAGTTGCCTCGATGGCATTGATCGGCTAGGGTTGGCTGAGTTTGAAAACGAGGAAAGGCCAGGAAAGCCTGATATATTACAGGATTCCTGAAAACGTGATTTCATATCACCGATAGCAGGCTCGATAATCATTCCTGACAATCAGGAGATTGGATTATGTTGATGCACTGGATACCAAAACAGGAGACGGGGCAAGCCATGACAGCAAGCAGGATAGAATCAATACGGGAAGGGGCGAGAAAGAATTTCTCCAGGGGTTACAACTGCGCTGAATGCGTTCTGCAGGCAGTCCTGGAACATGTCGAAACCGGTCTCCCCAGGGAAACCCTGAGAATGGCAACCGGCTTCGGCGGCGGCGTCGGTCTATTTGGCGATACCTGCGGTGCGATCAGCGGGGCTGTCCTTGCCGTCGGTGCGGTGTACGGCCGCAGCGAACTGCCGCAGGACGAAGACCGCAAGGCCGCCATGCAGGCAGCCGCCCGCCAACTGTACGGCAGACCTGGATTGTACCGGATCTTCAATCAGATTCCGAACAGGCTGAAGGAAAAATACGGCCACACCCTCTGCCGGGAGATCACCGCCCAGTGGCAGGAGCAGTGGCTCTGCCGGGACCACGCCCTGCATTGCCGGGAAATCATCTCCGATGCCGCTGAACTGGCAGCCACCTTGATCTTTGCCGAACAGGAAAAGATCTCTTCCGAACCCTTCGGCGCAAATGTTGAAAATCTCAAGGACCTTGCCGCACAATGCGACGCCAAGGGGTGAGGTACCGCTCTCGGTTAGGAGTTGCCTGACCTCGATATCTCTTTCGCGCCGGCAGTGATCCTTTTCTCCATCTTGTTTCACTCCGACAGCCGTAGTTGAGTTTCCGACGACTGAGCCGGCCCAGGTCTCCCAAGATCACGGGGGAGAGTTCCGTCCCGGTTTCCTGGAACTCACAGGGGCCAGACCCACATGATCACCGGCACGGTAGTCGCCACAACCAGCAAGGAAAGCGGCAGCCCCATCCGCCAGTAGTCGCCGAACCTGTAGCCGCCCGGTTCCAGCACGAGCGTGTTCGATTGATGGCCGATCGGTGTGAGAAAGGCGCAGGAAGCCCCGATGGCCACCGCCATCAGCAGAGGGGCGGCAGAAACCTCCATGCCTCGTGCCAGGTCCAGGGCGATGGGCGCCACGAGAATTGCGGCAGCTGAATTATTGACCAGATTCGTCAACAGTATGGTGGCGCCCATGACCAGGGCGAGCATTGCTGCCGGCGGGGCGGATTGGGCGATTTCCAACAAACCTGCGGCTATCAGTCGAGCTCCACCGGTAGTTTCCAGGGCCTTGCCGACGGGCAGCAAGGCGGCAAGCAGGACGATGATCGGCATATCGATGCTTTTGTATACCTCGGCGGGCGAGATCAATCGGGTCTGCACCATGATGACTGCGCCGCCGACCAGGGCGGTGGCTGCCGGCACCAGACCGAAGATGATCAACGCCAGCGTGCCGACGAATATGCTGGTGACGAGAAGGATTTTTTGCGGTTTGCCGATGCGCAAGCCGCGCGAGGCAAGGGGGAGACAGCCGATCTCGGCCAAGGCCGATTGCAGGGCTTCCTTTTCTCCCTGTACCAGCAGGATATCCCCCGCGATGAAATGAATGTGGCTGAGCCGTTCCCGCAGTCGATGCCCCTGGCGGGCAACCGCCAGGATGTTCAGGCCAAGGCGTTCGCGCAGGTCGAAGCTGCTCGCCGTCCTGTCGATGAGGGCCGAGCCGTGGATGACGATGACTTCAGCGAGATGGAGATCGCCTTATTGTGCAGCCGCCAACCGGGCCGCATTACTCGGCGGAGTCGGCAGGTCGGATGCGATAGATCCTGCCGCTGTCGGTAGAAAAATAGATCCATCCCTCCGGGCTTTCGGCGAGGGCCCTGATCCGTTCTTCAAGTTTGAGGAGGAGTCGCTCCTCCCGCACCGGGGCGGGGGCGTCGTCCAGCACGACCCGGTTGAGATGCTGCAGTTTCAGGGCGCCGGCAAAAAGATTGCCCCGCCACGCCGGAAAGGCCGCACCGCCATAGACCAGCAGGCTGCCCGGGGCGATCGAAGGGATATACACCTTGATCGGATCGACCATTCCCTCCTTCTGGGTGGCCTCCCCCACCGCAACCGGCCCCCAGTATTCCATGCCGTGCGAGACCACCGGCCATCCGTAGTTCTTCCCCGGCTCGATCAGGTTGATCTCATCGCCGCCCCGCGGCCCGTGTTCGATGCTCCACAGCCGCCCGTGGGCGGAATCATAGAACAGCCCCTGGGGGTTGCGATGGCCGTAGCTCCAGATTCCGGCGAGGCCGCCGCCGGCGGCGAAGGGATTGTCCTCCGGCACCGTGCCGTCCAGCCGCAGGCGAAGGATCGATCCGGCGTGGGTGGCGAGGTTCTGGCCGTTTTGCCGGTCACCGCGGTCACCGATGGAAAAAAACAGATGCCCCTGTCCGTCGAAGGCGATCCGACTGCCGAAATGGTGATCCTGGTCGGTCTCGGAGCGGGTGACCAGCAGGTCCTGCCAGTCGGTCAGGCGCCCGGCGGAGAGGCGTGCCCGGGCAAGGGCGGTGACCGCCTTTTTACCCTGCGGTTTACTGTAGGTGAAATATATCCAGTCGCCGGCCTGGTATCCCGGCGGGACGGCGACATCGAGCAGGCCTCCCTGGCCCTCGTTATGGACCTGCACCGTTATCTGCAGATATTTCACCTTGCCCGTGCCCGTATCGAGCAAACTGATCCGGCCATTCTTTTCGGTGAATATCAGTTCGTTCGGTCCGAGGAAGGTCATCCCCCAGGGGATATCGAGCTGGTCCGCAACCATCTCGACCCGATACGGCATGCCCTCACTGGTCCCGGTCAAGGACGGCGCGGCGGCTGCCGACAGGCAGGAAACCAACACCATCAGGGTGGCAGCAAGCAAAGATTTATGCATGATGATCCTCCAATAATTGTGGTTGCTCCAGAATTTTCGTTATACATCCGGTTTTTCAAGTAAAAAATTTACCTGAACGAGACCAGTGCAACCTTCGCCGGCGCATTCCCGTGCCGGTGCCCCCCCATTCAGCAACACGGTAAGAATGATCGCCGACGATGCTAGAGAAAAACCGGGCACCAGTCATCGGCACACAACTCGAACTTCTTGTCTAAAATGAGCTGCAGACAGGCGTCCACACTCTGGGCGTGATAGCGGGAGCCTTTGCCTGTGCGGATTTCATCGAGGGCTGGCGTTATACCCATCGATGGCCGGTAGGGCCGGTTAGACGACATGGCCTCCACCACATCCGCCACCGTCAGGATCTTTGCCTCCAGGAGAATGTCTTTATCGGTCAGACCCTGGGGATAGCCCGAGCCATCCAGGTGTTCATGGTGCTGGTAGACGATTTCCGCCACCGGCCAGGGGAAATGAATGTTTTTCAATATTTCATAGCCGACCAGGGGGTGGCAGCGGATGATGGTCTTTTCTTCCACAGACAACCTGGTCGGTTTGGTGAGATATTCGGACGGTACGGTAATCTTGCCGATATCATGCAGCAGTGCCGCGAAATGCAGCCCCTCGATCTGCTGGTCGGGAAGGCCCAGTTCCCGGGCAATCGCACACGCCAGACGGTCAACCCGCTGCTGGTGACCGGCGGTGTAGGGATCCCGTTTTTCGGCGGTGGAGGCCAGTGATGCCACTGTTTCGACCAGGCTGGTGTGCAGGTCGTCACGGCTTTTCTTCAGGGTCTCCATGGTAAATTTCCGGTCCGTAATGTCCCGGGCGATACCGCGGTAGCCCAGCAAATCTCCCTGCTCGCCGAAGATCGGCACCGCATTGTTTTCAATCACCACGACCTGGCCGCTCTTGGTCAGGCAGTCGTGTTCCAGGCTGTTGAAAGGCTCTTTGGCCTGAAGCAGTTTTTCATAGGTCAGGCCTAAATTTTCCGCCTGCTGCGGCATGGCGATATCCACCAGGGTCTTGTTTAAGATTTCTTCCGGCTGATAGCCGAGCAGGTCGTAAACCCTGGGGCTGGAATAGGTATATTTGCCGTCAGCATCCGTTTCCCATATCCAGTCACTCGTTGTCTCGAGCAGGTTGCGAAATCGCTCCTTACTCTCCCGCAGAGACTTCATGAGTCCTTCCCGTTCGAGAAAAATACGCCACCGTTCCTGGTCGCCCTTTATGGACTGGCGGATAGTGTAGAGAGCCAGCAGGGAGACGACCAATAAAATCCCCGTGGAAATTACCGTGAGTTTGTTGCGGATCGCGGTGATTTCAGCATGGACATCATCTATATATATGCCGGTGCCGACTACCCATCCCCATGGCTCAAATCCCTTGATATAGGACATCTTCGGAGCAATCTTTACGGGGTCGTCCTTCCACTGCCACATGTAGGCAACAAAGCCGGCCCCCTGCTGTTTGACGACCTGGACAAATTCATTGAAAAGGTGCTTGCCGTGTGAATCCTGGAAGTCGGATACATCCTGGCCGTTCAGGTCGGTGCGGTACGGGTGCATGATCATCCGCGGCGTCATGTCGTTGATCCAGAAATAATCTTTTTTCTCCGGGCCGTAGCGGAGATTTTGAATGCGCAGGATGGCTCGCTTCTGGGCTTCGGCGTGGGACAATTCACCGGACATTTCCCGTTCATGGTAGGTCTCAAGCAGGCTCCAGACGGTCTCTGTCAGCTCACGGATCATTTCCTGTTTTCTGCTGAGAAAACTTTCTTCAAGCTGCGGCAGCAGGATGAAAAAAATAGTGAGAACGTACAGCAGGATGGTGAGCAAGGCCGGCAAGACTATGCGGCGCGAGGTCTTAATGGAGAGCGTTCTTATCGTTTTTCCAGGCATGGCGGCACCTGTACGCAGAATCCAGGCAGAATAGCCATATATTCCTAATGAGAGTATGTATCATCTATTGCAGATAAGCAATATTTGCCGCCCTTATAAATACACTCCCCGGCGACTTTCCGATCCCCGCGACTCGCGGCCATGGAAATCTTGCCGCTGAGTCAATGCCAGGTATCTGGTACAAATCGCTCTTTTTTTATGGCATAATTCAAATGCATGGGAAATGTATTGGGTGTAGCGATGCCGAGGTTCGGGTGGGCTTTGTTCTTGATGGGCCTGTCTGTATTCCCGGTGCGGGCAAAAACATCGGTATTTTCTGCCGAACCTGTAAATTCAAGGGTCCCTGAGACCAGGGGCGCCAATTAAACGGTTGGCTCATGAGGAGAGAAAAAGATGATTGAATTCACACTCGACGAAACCAGCTCCGTGCTCCACGTTCGACCTACGAGTCCATTGCGGAGAGATGATTTCGAGGCTCTTTCCCGGAAAGTGGATCCTTTCATCGAACGAACCGGCGGACTCAATGGCCTGCTTCTGGAAGTAGCGCATTTTCCCGGTTGGGCAAATACGGCAGCGGCCATTCGCCACTTCCAATTCGTCCGGGATCACCACCGGAAGATCAGAAAAGTCGCAGTCGTCACCGACTCGCCTCTCGGCGATGCCGCCGAGCACATCGCCTCGCATTTTGTGGCGGCAACGATCAAACATTTCCCTTTCGATCAACTTGATGAGGCGAAAGCATGGGTGACCTTGGACTGAGCAACTAGGAAGGCAGATCAACCCGTCCGGGTTCCCCAAAAACATTCAGGGCAGAAAAATCTTGCCAAAAACCGGGAGAAACGATAGTTTTTCCTCATTACAGGATCAGCCAGGAGGGGCTGATGTTTGGGCCTCCTTTAAAAGACATTTTTCATCGTCAACCTCATCATCCATTGGTTTTTTCGTATTCCTGTTTGGCCCGTTGCGCCCGACTGTTTCTCCGAAGCCGGAGGGCGGCCGTGAGGAAAGGGTCGAAGAAGGTTTCGATCAAATCAACAAACCTCCGGAGCAGAGTGTGGCCGATCGCACTGTGAAACTGCAGGAAAGCGAAACCCGTTATCGCTCCCTCTTCAACAGCATGCCCGGGGGCTTTGCCCTCCGCGAGATTATTACCGACGCAGACGGCAGACCCGCCAATTACCGGTTTCTGGAGGTCAATCCGGCCTTCGAATGCATCATCGGCCTGAGCCGGGGGGCAGTGGTCGGGAAAACGGCGCTGGAAACAACCGGCGGCAAGCGCTGGATTGAATATTACGGCAAGGTGGCGCTCACCGGCGAACCGGCGCATCTTCAATACTACAGCACGACACTCCGCCGCTGGTATGAGGTCTTCGCCTATCAGCCGAAACACGGTCAATGCGCCACGATCTTCACCGATATCACCGAACGCAAGCAGGCGGAGGAGGCCCTGCTGGAGAGCCAGGAAATGCTCAACCGGGCCCAGGAGATCGCTCACCTGGGCAGTTGGGAACTGGACCTGATCAACAACGATCTGACCTGGTCCGACGAGGTGTACCGCATCTTCGGCCTGGAACCCCAGGAGTTCGGCGCCACCTACGAGGCCTTCCTGGCGCATGTCCATCCGCAAGACCACGGCGCAGTGAATGCGGCCTATTCGGATTCGATTCGGGACAGAAGGGACGAGTACGAGATCGAGCATCGGGTGGTTCGCAGCAGGACCGGAGAGATCCGCTGGGTCCACGAGAAATGCCGGCACGTGCGCAATGCGGACGGCCAGATCTTCCGTTCGCTGGGAATGGTGCTCGATATCACCGAGCGTAAACAGGCCGAAGAGGAAATGCGGCAACTGTCGCATTTCCCGGAGGAGAATCCCAACCCCGTAATCCGCTGCAGCACCGGCGGGAAAATCCTCTACGCCAATGCGCCGGCACGGCAGTGGCTGGCGACGTTTGAGCAGGCGATCGACGGCAGCCTGCCGGCCCCGGTGCGCGAGATCGTGCTCAAAGCCCATGAAGCTCATCGCCGGGACCCTGCGATCTTAACCGAAATCACCAATCCGGCCGGCCGCACCTTCGGCATCACCGCTTTGCAGCCGCCGGGGGAGACCTACGTCAACATCTACGCGGTTGACTTAACCGACCGCGTAAAGGCCCAGGCCGATCTGGAACAGTCCAATCGCGAGCTGGAACAGTTTGCCTATGTCGCCTCCCACGATCTACAGGAGCCATTGCGGGCAATCGTCGGATTTCTTCAGCTGCTCCAGGCCCGTTATGACGGCCAGCTCGACGACAAGGGCCGCCACTTCATCGAGCGGGCCGTCAGAGCGGGGCATCGGATGCAGACGCTGATCAGGGAACTGTTGACCCTCTCCCGGGTGAACAGCAAAGGCACCACCTTTGCGGCCACTGATCTCAACCCGCTGGTGCAAAATGCCCTGGACAACCTCCAGGCGATAATCAGGGGAAAAAATGCTACGATCACCTGCGGCAGGCTGCCGAACCTGAAGGTCGATGCCGGCCAGATCCGCGGTCTGTTCCAGAACCTCATCATGAATGCCGTGCAATACAATGAAAGCCCCGCACCTCGCATCGAGATCGGCTTTGAAGAGGAGGACAGCGCCTGTCATTTCTACGTGAAAGACAACGGCCTTGGCATAGCCCCCCAGTTTCACCAAAGAATTTTTGTGGTATTCCAAAGGCTGCACACGGCGGGGGAGTATCCGGGCACGGGTCTGGGGCTGGCGCTCTGCAAAAAGATTGTTGAACGGCACGGCGGGACGATTTGGGTCGAATCCAGACCGCAGGAAGGATCGACCTTTCATTTTACATTACCAAAGGATAATCAAATATCGTGAATAATATCAATACACTTAGTCCGGCAAACGTGCTCCTGGTCGAGGACAACGAAGACGATGTCGAGCTGACCCTGGAGGCCCTGAAGGATTCAAAGCTCAAGGTGGAGATCGACGTGGTCTCGGATGGCCTGTCCGCCCTGGCCTTTCTGCGCCGTGAGGGGAAATACAGCGAAAAACCCCGGCCGGACCTGATCCTGCTCGATTTGAACCTGCCCCTGATGGACGGGCGAGAGGTATTGAAGGAGATCAGAGAGGACCCGGATCTCACCGATATCCCGGTGGTGGTGCTGACGACCTCCGAGGACGAGGGGGACATCCACAGAGCCTATGCACTGCACGCCAATTGCTACATAGCAAAACCGGTCGATTTCGGCCATTTCACGGAAATCATCCGACAGGTCGAAGGGTTCTGGCTGCAGCTCGTCAAACTTCCGCACAGACGGAATGGCAGATGAAACAAAAGCTCAATGTATTGATCGTAGAAGACTGTCCCGACGATTACTTCATCCTGAAAGAGGTCATTGAATCGTCTGAAGGATTTGAAGCCATACTTTTCCAGGAGAGCCGGCTTGAGGGAGCCCTGTTCGCCGCCGGGAACCAGGAGATCGATGTGGCGATCATCGACCTTTCCCTTCCGGACAGCTTCGGCCTCAAAACCTTTGTTTCCTTTCATGAGAGGTTCCCGCTGATACCGACGATCATCATGACCGGGGCCAGGGACCAGGAGATGGCCTTCGAGGCCGTCCGCAGGGGCGCCCAGGACTTCCTGTTCAAGGGAGAGCTGTCATCCGCCATCGTTCGCAGCATCCGCTACGCCATTGAACGCCAGCATCTGACCACGGAATTGACAAGGGCCCTCGACCATGTCAAACAGCTTCAGGAGATGCTGCCGATATGCGCGATCTGCAAGAATATCCGTGACGACCGGGGGTATTGGAATTGCGTTGAGGAGTATATCTCCAGGCACCTGGAGGTGGAATTCAGCCACAGCATCTGTCCTGACTGTGCGAAGAAGCACTATCCGGAATTTATCAAGCCGAGAGTCTGAAGATACGGTTCGCGTCCCCGGGCGGCGGCAGGATAGCCGCTGCGCGCTTCGGGAAAACAACGGCCAGCACGACGATCAATGGCTTTTGCCGTCAGCGGCAGCCGGCCCGGGCGATTGTGACGTCTTCTTCGCCCGACCGAGCTGCTCGGCAGCCTCCAGACACTTCGCCAGGATAACGGAGAGGGCATCGTAGGTAATCGGTTTTTTCAGGTATCCCGCCGGATTGAGCGGTTCGATCTGACCCTGATTGGCGGTGTACAGATAGCCGGAGGCGATGACCACCTGGACGTCCCCGCAGATGCTTTTCATCCGACGAAACGCCTCAATGCCGTTCATGCGCGGCATCTGGATGTCCAGCAGGACACAGCCGATTTCGTGGCTGTGCTGCTGATAGATCTCCAGCGCTTCGATCCCATCGTGAGCCGTCATGACGGGCAGCCCGATCTTCTCGACCATTTTTGAGGTGATGGACAGACATATTTCCTCATCGTCGACAATCAGAACCATACGTTGCTGGGACATGCACTCTCACTTTTCAGATGCTGCGAGTTCGCTTTTCAATGAAAACCAACCAGAAAAACCGGTTCTCTCCCCAGGGCCGCGTTTTTCAATGTTCAAAACACTATCCTTTTCGTTTGATTCAGGCAAGCGTTTCTTGCTTTGCTGTTCCTCCCCGGTGGTGCCCCTCGCAGAGGGAAGAGATTTCAGGACCTGCGGTATTGTCCTCGGCCCGACTCCCGATCGGCCAGGCCGGACCCGGACCCGCCGGGAGAGTCGGGGACATTCGGCAAACGGTATCGGGATGAAACCCTGTTGCTCATCGACGAGCCGGCGCAGTTTTTTTCTGTGAGGATCGGTTTTCCATTGGTGGTTGCATTTTCCGGTGGCTCCGGGTAATTCCTAGAGTCGGCGGCATGTTTGATTGTGCCGCTGATAACCGCCAGGGGGCAGATCGGCAGCGGACGGCCTGCAACCGCGATCATTCCCGCCATTTTCCGCCCAACACCAGCCCATGCCTTTCCTCGAACTGGATTCCCGGCATCACATCCACTATCAGCGGATCGAAGGCTCGCCGGACCGGCCCTGCCTAGTCTTCCTGCACGAAGGATTGGGTTCCGTCTGCCAGTGGAAGGATTTCCCGCGACAGCTCTGCGCACGCACCGGTTGTCCGGGGCTGGTCTACGACCGGCTCGGCTACGGCCGGTCTTCCCCGCTCAAACGGACTTTCACCATCCATTATTTCCACGAGTACGGGCTGTTCGAGCTGCCCCGGGTCATCGATGCCCTGTTGCCGGACCGGCCATTTCTGCTGGTCGGCCATTCCGATGGCGGCAGCATCAGCCTCATCTTTGCCGCCGGGCAACCGTCCCGCCTCCTGGGCGTCATCACCGAGGCGGCCCACGTCTTTGTCGAGGAGATCACCATCGCCGCCATCCGCAAGGCCGCGGAGGCCTTCGCCCAGGGCAGGCTGGCCGGTCTCGCCCGCTACCACGGCGACAAGACCGAGGACCTGTTCAGGGCCTGGTCGGTGACCTGGCTGAGCCGCGGGTTCGCCGCCTGGAACATCGAATATCTCCTGCCCTCGATCGAGGTGCCACTGCTGGTCCTCCAGGGGCGTGACGACCAGTACGGCAGTCCCGCCCAGGTGGAGGCCATCGCCGGCGGATCGGCGGGCGAGGCCACCTCGCTGCTCCTTGAGGCGTGCGCCCATTCCCCCCACCTGGAGGCAGCTGAACCGACCCTGGAGCTCATGACCGGCTTCGTCGAGCGCATCCGCACTAAACGATAGAGCGGATTCCGGTTCAGTCCTGCGAGGGAATTGGAGATTTCTCCCTTTGGTCGAAATGACAAAAGCGGTGAAAATGACAAAGGCGTCGGAATGGCAAAGCCGGTTGAAATTTTTTACCGCGACGGTGAAGCGTTGCCGCCGGGAAAGCCATGCCTCTCATGTCCTGCGGGCGTACATTTGCCAGGCAGCAAAAAGAGTTACTAGCGTGTTGGGAAACATTCCTTATTTTTATTCAAACGAGTCTTTTGCAGATTGCCAGGCATCCCCGCATACTCGATCGGAGGCCCCGTTTTCCAGGTGCCTGAAGTCTTGATCCGGATTCAAGGCCTGCCGGAACAGCAATATGGGCAATATCTGCAGGAGGCTCAGGCAAGATTCATACCGTCTTTTTATGGAGGCATGCCATGATAACCGAACTTCTCAACCCGCAGAACAGCGCCGTCATCTTTATCGATCACCAGCCGCAGATGACCTTCGGCGTTGCCAATATCGACCGCCAGACCCTGTTCAGCAACGTGTTGCTGCTCGCCAGGGCCGCCAGGATTTTCAAGGTGCCGACCATCCTGACCACAGTCGAGACGAACAGCTTCTCCGGCAACATGTGGCCGCAGCTTTTAGACATCTTTCCTGATCAGGCGCCGATTGAGCGCACTTCCATGAACTCATGGGAGGATGAAAAATTTGTCGCGGCAGTGCAGGCAGCCGGCAGGAAGAAACTGATAATTGCCGCGCTCTGGACCGAAGTCTGCCTGGCATTCCCGGCCCTGGAAGCGATCAAGGCCGGCTACGAGGTTTACGCGGTGGAGGATGCCTCGGGCGGCACCAGCGTTGTGGCCCACAACGCCGCCATGCGCCGCATTGAACAGGCGGGCGCCGTGCCGGTTACCTCCCTGCAGGTGATGCTCGAGTTCCAGCGAGATTGGGCGCACAAGGAGACCTACAACGAGGTCATCAAGGTTGTCAAAGAGTACTGCGGGGCCTACGGCCAGGGCGTGGAGTACGCCTACACCATGGTGCACGGCGCGCCCGCCAGCCGGACCGGGACAACAGGAAAATAGGATCTGCGGGAGACGCGATGCCGCATGCCGGGACGGGCGGCTACCGGCCGCTCCCTGGCCGCAGTCTCCTGGAGGATACAACCGGCTGAGGGTGCAGCCGAACGGCGGCATCGCCTTCAATCTGCCGTCGCGCCAGCTTTTCCTGCTGTAGAGGAGGTACAGTGATGAACGCTTCGTATGCGGATACTCTCCTGGTCAACGGTCGCTTCGCCACCCTTGACCCGCTCTCTCCCGAGGCGAGCGCCGTCGCCATCCGGGATGGCCGTTTCCTCGCGGTCGGCGATGACCGCGCGGTGCATGCCCACGCAGGCCCCGCCACCAAGACGATCGATCTGCTTGGCCGCACGGTCATCCCGGGGCTGAACGATTCCCACATCCACGTCATCCGCGGCGGCCTGAACTATAATATGGAGCTGCGCTGGGACGGGGTGCCCTCCCTGGCCATCGCCTTGCAGATGCTCAGGGATCAGGCCCGCCGCACCCCGGCTCCGCAATGGGTGCGCGTCGTTGGGGGCTGGTCGGAATTCCAGTTCAGCGAAAAACGGCTGCCGACCTTGTCCGAGATCAACGCCGTTTCCCCGGACACCCCGGTCTTCGTCCTCCATCTCTACGACCGGGCCATGGTCAACCGGGCCGCCCTGCGGGTCCTGGGCTACAATCGCGACACCCCCGATCCCGCCGGCGGTGTTATCGAGCGCGACAGGAACGGCAACCCCACCGGCCTGCTCATCGCCAAGCCCAACGCCCTGATCCTCTACGCCAGCCTGGCCATGGGGCCGAAGCTGACATTCGTCGACCAGGTCAACTCCACCCGGCATTTCATGCGGGAACTGAACCGCCTGGGAGTCACCAGCTGCATCGACGCCGGCGGGGGCTTCCAGAACTACCCCGAAGATTACCGGGTCGTCGAGGATCTGGTGGAGC
This sequence comes from Desulfobulbaceae bacterium, assembly GCA_031389785.1. Classification (GTDB taxonomy): domain Bacteria; phylum Desulfobacterota; class Desulfobulbia; order Desulfobulbales; family Desulfocapsaceae; genus Desulfoprunum. The sequence goes on from JANMSX010000060.1 coordinate 31,338, forward strand.
GGGATCAGATGACCCTGCGTATCGCCTACAACCTGTTCACCCAACGCCCGAAGCAGGAGTACGACGATTTCGCAGGTTGGGCGGAGATTGTCTCGCCCGGACACGGCAGCGATGTCTACAGGATGAACGGCGCCGGCGAGATGCTGGTTTTTTCGGCCGCCGACTTCGAGGATTTCCTGGAACCCCGCCCTGAGTTGCAGCCGGTCATGGAGGCGGAGCTGAGGAAGGTGGTCGGCCTGCTGGCGGAGAAACGCTGGCCGTTCCGCCTGCACGCCACCTACGACGAGTCCATCGCCCGTTTTCTCACGGTATTCGAGGAGATCGACCGGGAAATCCCCTTCGCCGGCCTGCGCTGGTTCTTCGACCATGCCGAGACCATCTCGGAGCGGAGCATGGAGCGGGTGAAGAGGCTGGGGGGCGGCATCGCCATCCAGGACCGCATGGCATTCCAGGGCGAATACTTTGTGGCGCGCTATGGCGCGGCGGCAGCGCAACGGACGCCGCCGATCAGCCGCATGCTGGAACTTGGGATTCCGGTCGGCGCCGGCACCGACGCGACCAGGGTTTCCAGCTACAACCCATGGCTGTCGCTGTACTGGCTGACAAGCGGTAAGACGACAGGGGGGCTGGTGCTGTACGGTGAAAAGAACCGGTTGGACCGCAGCACGGCCCTACGCCTCTACACCGAGGGCAGTTCCTGGTTTTCCGGCGACGACGGCAGGAAGGGACGGATCGCGGCCGGCCAGCTGGCCGACCTCGCCGTGCTCTCGGCCGACTACTTTACCGTGCCGGAAGGGGAGATCAGGAATATCGAATCGGTGTTGACCGTCATGGGCGGCAGAGTGGTGCACGGCGGCGCCGAGTTCGCAGGCCTGGCGCCGCCGCTGCCGCCGGTTTCGCCGGATTGGGCGCCGACCGGGGTTTATGGCGGCAGCTACCGTCACGGCCATGCGGCTGCACCCGGCCCTTTGCCGGCATCCCCCCGTTCGTGCGCCAGCCCGCTGCACCGGCACACCCATACCGTACTCGGCAGGACCGGCAGCTGGGGAATAGGCTGTACCTGTTTCGCATTTTGAGCCCGCCCGGCAAGGACGGATAAAAGGAGATGAATCGTCATGAAATCTATTCTGCCCAATACTGAACTGAAGCAACGCGTCGACCAGGGCGCTGTGGTGATCGATGTGATGACACCGGAGGACTATGCCGCCTGCCATGTGCCCGGCGCCAAAAACGCCTGCATCTATGAGATGGTCTTTCTGCCCCGGATCTCCGAGGCCGTCCCCGACCAGGACACCGAGCTGATCGTCTATGACGCCACCGGTACGACCAGGACTGCCGAGCTTGCCCGGGAAAGGCTGATCGAGGCGGGATACCACAGGGTTTCGGTCCTGGCCGGCGGCCTTTCAGCCTGGCGGCAGGCGGGGATGCCGGTTGAGACCGGTGCGGAACCGGCCCCGTTCGAGGCGGCACTGGAGGATGGCGCCTATCGCCTGGACCCGGAAAACAGCCGGCTTGAGTGGACCGGCCGCAACCTCAACAACCGGCACATCGGCCAGATCGCCATCCTCAAGGGAGACATGGTCATTGCCGACGGCAGACCTTCCGCCGGCAGCATCGTCCTCGATATGCACTCGATCAGCAATGCGGACCTGGAGGACCCGGGCTACCGCTACATGCTGGTCAGTCACCTGAAGTCGGATGATTTCTTTGCGGTGGAGCGCTTTCCAACCGCATCGCTGACCCTGACCGGCTGGGAGGAGCAGGGTGGAACCTGCCCGGAGGCGCATTGCGGGGTCGGCACCGGCGACCTGACCATCAAGGACGTCACCCGGTCGGTCTGTTTCCCGGCCGTCGTCGCCCCCCAGCAGGATGGCGGCATCAAGATCTATGCGGCATTCGACCTCGACCGCACCCTCTGGAACGTCAGCTACGGCTCGACCAGGCTTTTCGAGCGGCTCGGCATGCACCTGGTGCACGACCTGATCAGTCTGGAGCTGTTTGCACGAGCCGATAAGGCGAGCGGGGGAGGGAAATGAAGGCCGTATTGGTGGAGCAGGATGGACAGCGGCTCTCGATCGGCGACTGGCAGGACCCTGTACCGGCTGAAGTCGATATCCTGATCGGCGGCAGGGCGACTGCCCTCAATCGCGCCGACCTGCTGCAGAAAATCGGCAAATACCCGCCGCCGCCGGGCGAATCAACGATATTGGGGCTGGAGGTCGCCGGGGTCGTCGAAGCGGTCGGCCCGGCCGTAAAGCAGTGGGCTGTCGGCGACAGGGTATGCGCCCTGCTGCCGGGCGGGGGATATGCGGCGAAGGTGAGGGTGCCGGCCGGTCTCGCCATGCGGATCCCCGATCGGCTTTCCTTTGAAGAGGCCGCAGCCATCCCCGAGGTCTTCCTGACGGCCTACCTGAATATCTTCATGCTCGGAGGGCTGCGGCCGGGCCAGACGGTGCTCGTCCATGCCGCCGGCGGCGGCGTCGGGCCGGCGGCGATCCAGTTGGTCAAGCAGTTCGGGGCGAAGGTCATCGCCACCGTCCGGTCGAACAAAAAGGCCGCCGCCTGCCTGGGTTTCGGCGCGGATTTGGCGGTAAACGCCCTGGTCGATGACTTTGCGGCCAGGGTCATGACCTTTACTGAGGGCGAAGGGGTCAACGTGATCCTGGATCCGGTGGGAGCCTCCTATTTCGAACAGAACCTGCAGTGTCTCGCCCTGGAAGGGAGATTGATCTGCATCGCGCTGATGGGGGGCCACACCATCCCCAACCTGGACCTGCGCAGGCTGCTGTCACGACGCTGGCAACTGATCGGCAGCACCCTGCGGGCCTTGACCGTGGCAAGGAAAACAGCAATTGTCAGGGCTTTTACCGAACAGTTCCTGCCGATGTTCAGCGATGGGCGGCTGCAAGCGAAGATAGATTCGATTTATGACGTGACAGATATAAACGAAGCCCATGCGAGAATGAAGCACAACCTGAATATCGGTAAGATCGTCGTCCGCCTGAACTTTTGACGAGGATCGATCCGTCGTCCTTTCGGACATGAGAAACAGAGGTGAACTATGGATGAGCACTGCCGGAAGGCCTTGCAGTACCTGGCGGGAAATGCCGCCGGTACTTTCCAGAACGGGAGTTGCAGGATCAAGAACGGGGACGTGACGGAAGTGGAATTGCTCGACTCCTACTCCCGGGCGGTCATCACCGTGGTCGATGCGGTGGGACCGGCGGTCCTGATGGTTTCGCGGCGAAAATCGGGCGGCGGCAACTCGTCCGGGCAGGAAGGGGCGGGCTCCGGGGTGATTATCGCGCCGGATGGCTATATCCTCACCAACAACCATGTGGTGGAAGGGGCGGAGGCGCTATCGGTGACCAAGCAGGACGGCGTCACCCTCGAGGCGGTGCTGGTCGGCACCGACCCGGCCACCGATCTGGCGGTCATCAGGGCCGGCGGATCGGATCTCCCCTACGCGGTGCTCGGGGAATCGGGCAAGTTGAAGGCCGGCCAACTGGTGATCGCCATCGGCAACCCCTTCGGCTTCAATTCCACGGTATCCACCGGTGTGGTGAGCGCGCTCGGCCGCGCCCTGCGGAGCAGGGACGGGCGGCTGATCGAGAACATCATCCAGCATACCGCCCCCCTCAATCCGGGCAACTCCGGCGGTCCGCTGGTCGATTCCAGGGGGAGGGTGGTCGGCATAAATACCGCCATCATCGCCATCGCCCAGGGGATCGGCTTTTCCGTCCCCGCCGACACCGCGGTCTGGGTAATCTCGGAAATACTTGTCCATGGACGGGTGCGCCGGGCATACCTGGGGCTCGCCGCCCAGCAGCGGCAGCTCGATCGCCGCCTGGCCCGCTTGCACAACCTGCAGAACGGCTACGGCGTCGAGGTGGTCGGCATAAACCCGGACGGGCCGTCGGCGCGGGCCGGCATCCGGAAAGGGGACATCATCGTTGCCATCGCAGGGAAAAAGACGGAGAACGTCGACGACCTCCACCGCACCCTCACCGAGCACGGCCTGGGTAACCCGATCGACCTCGTCATCCTCCGCGGCCAGGAGCGGAAGGTTCTGGATGTTACGCCTGCCGAGGCGGTTCGCTGAGAAAAAGGGCACGGGGAAAGGGTGTATGATGCGCCACCTGGCCGGAATCCCGCCGCATCACCCGATCTTTACCGAATCGTTACATGAGCTTTAAACTGCCTTTAAAAAGAGGTCTTACTATCCAATGAATGAGGATGGAATCGTCTCATCCTCCATCACTGAAAATTGGGAGGTACCATCATGAAAAATAGTATTGCTAAAGTATTCGCCATCGTTGCTGTGTTTGCTCTTTCCATGTCCGTGGTCGGTTGCTCGAAAATGTACAAGGATGATTACCAGGGATATTCACGGCCACCGATTGAGTCTGAGGGCCCGGCCAATTATGTATGGGACAGCGAGAATTCTGGTTTCATTGTATCTGAGGAAGCTCTCAGGTAAAAAGCAAACGAGAGCAAGGCTGATCCTGGCGCCTGGAACCCCGGTTTCGGTTTCAGGGTAACGAATGCCGGCAGTACAGAAGAAGGGGGCGAGGGAATGCGGGCCTGTTAGCGACAGCGAGGCAATCCACTCGCCCTTGGTTTTTTTGGGGCGTGTTTTTCCGGCTGTGCCGTTCGAAGATGCCGGTGAGGCGGTTTTTCAACGGCAGGTCGGGCGAACGTACCGCCCAAAGCGACGAAGTTCGCTCATCCGGTAGACGCGGAAATGAATACATACCTCTTCTCCTTCCTGGTCCTGCTCCTGCTGGATGTTCTTTTCCTGCCGGCGCATCTCCATGCCGAACACAAGAACAGCAATGTGACGCTGCATTGCACCAGCGAGGAGATCCTCCGGGAATTCAATCAGAGGCTCGATCTCGGTCCGATACCCTGCGAAGCGGTGGCGACCGAGGATGAGGTGCCGGTCGAGGAACAGGTGGCGGCCAAGCTCGATGCGATTATCGAGCGGGCGAAGATCGTCCTCAATATGTACCCGAAGAATATGCACGTCAATGTGGTTATCCTGCCGACCAGTCAGGAATGCTCAGCGGTGTTTACGCAGAAATACGGCAAGAAGGAGGAGCAGATCGCCTACTATTCCCTTTCCGAGGATACGGTCTACATCTCGGCGACGGATGCCAGCCTGGGGGTCATCGCCCACGAGCTGGGACATGCCATCATCGATTTCAATTTTTTCGAACGGCCGCCATACCAAGTCCACGAACTGATGGCGCAATCCGTCGAGAAATATATAGAAAAGAGTGACGAATTCATCCTGAACTACCATCGAAACGACCGGAATGCTGCCAAGATCCGCTACGCCTGCAGCGCCTACACGGTCAGGGACGAATAGCTCCGCGTGGTTCTGCCCGGCCCTGATTTCCTGACTTCCCTCTCCTCTCGAGCCGTTCTCTCCGCAGGCGGGAAACCATACGCAGCCTTTCCACCGCCTCAGCCATCTCAACCGCCCTTGTCAATTCGACCGCCGTTGTCATTTCGACTGCCGTTGTCATTTCGACCGAAGGGAGAAATCTCAGCTTTTCCCCCAGCCAGCAGTCATCCAGCCCCCAACCATTCCCCCCGCCCAACTCATCTTAACCGCCTTGACATCGCAACCGCCCTTGTCATTTCCACTACCCTTGTCATTTCGACCAGAGGGAGAAATCTCAGTCTTTCCCAGAACCAGCACGGATCCAGCCCCCAACCATTCCCCCCACCCAACTCATCTCAACCACCCTTGTCGTTTCGACCAGAGGGA
>JANMSX010000095.1:0-7238 GCA_031389785.1 Desulfobulbaceae bacterium
ACCTCGGCCTCGCCATGTCCGCCGCTGGACGCCTGGGAGGACATAACGAAGCCGGCCCGGCCTTTGTCGCCCAGGTAGCTGTGGAAATAAGAGATCCACAGGTAATTGCCGTTGCTGACCTTCTTGGCCTTGTTGACCCCCGGCAGCCCGAAGGGAAGGCGACGATCATCCTTGACCCGTTCGGCATCGACCATATCGACGTTGAACGGAGGATTGGCCATGACAAAGTCGCACTGGCCGAAGATCGGATGCACATCTTCGTAGAAGGTGTTGGCCTCGCGGATGTCTCCTTCCAGCCCGTGCACCGCCAGGTTCATTTTGGCCAGGCGGATGGTGGTGCCGGTCTTTTCCTGGCCGTAGAAGGTAACCTTATGGCTGGTATCCAGGCCCTTACTCTCGATGAAGTGGCTGCTCTGCACGAACATGCCGCCGGAGCCGCTGGCGGGGTCAAAGACTATCCCATGATCCGGCTCGATGACGTTGACGATGGTCTGCACCAGGGACGGCGGGGTGAAGAATTCGCCGTTGTCCTGCGCCCCCTGCATGGCGAACTTCATCAGGAAGTATTCGTAGATACGCCCAAAGAGATCGCCGCTGGCGGTACGTATCACCTCCGAATCGAAGGTGCGCAGGATATTTTCCAGCAGCGTGTCGTCAAACTGGGCATATTCTTTGGGAAGCTGGCCTCGGAGAGGTTCAAACGCGTTCTCGATAGCATTCATCGCCTCAACCAGTGCGGCGCCGAGACTGGCACCCGAGGGGAGTTTGAGCAGGTAGTCGTACCGGGCATTCTCCGGCAGCAGCAGGGCACGGCGCTTGATAAAATCGCCCTTTACCAGCGGCCGGTTGGGCATCTTGCCGGAGGCCTGGTCGGCCTTGATCTGCCCCAGGGCCTTCTCGTAACGGTTGCCGGCATGACGGAGAAAAATGACGCCGAGTACGGGCATGCAGTACTCGCTGGATGTCAACTTGGAGTTGGCGCGAAGATTGTCGGCCGCTCCCCAGAGATCCGACTCGATTTGTTCTATGTTTTTAAGGGCGTTATGTGGCATGTGTTCGTATAAAAATATAAAATCCCGTAGCCAGGCGGGCAGGGTTTCAGGTGATAAAGAAATTATCCAATCGCTAATACATGTACTCCATATTCCCTCAATTTCTCTACCACTTTCTTCCTGATCAAATCATTCATCGCTTCTGACATTTCAACCGAACTGAATGATGCCGGGGCATCCAAAGGAGGAAGAAGGAGCGAGCCTCTCGGGCGGTTCGAGCGCAGCTAAGGCCTTGTCCCAGGGGAAATGCCGCGAACACAGATTCTCCTTCTGTTTTTAGCAAATTCGCAGGTCTCACCTGGTGCCGACTCTCCCAGATACAAGGTATGAGGGCAGGTAGTTGTCTTGAAAGGTTCTTCTATGAATTTATGCATTGGATCAGGCGGCTCTTCATTGGAAAGGGCTTTTTTAGGAGCTCCGAAGAAATCGATTTCTTATATAGAACCAATACCGCACAAGGTCGATTCGACGAAAATCGGTCGATGAAACTGTATGGTCATTTTTTTGGTCAGTATGAATCTTTTCGTGAGGATGATCGCCGCCCAACTCATGGTCTCATCCAGAATGGTTGAAATCACACCGCCATGCACCAATTTGCTCCAGCCTCGAAATTGGGAAGAGACTGTAAGTCTGGAGCGGATCTGGCTCCCGTTTGTTTCGAAGGTCATCCGTAGGCCGGAATGGTTTTCCGAGCCGCAGCCGAAACAATCCTTGTCCAACCTGGGAAGTCGCACCCATATATCGTCATTTATATCGTTTATCATTGTAATTTCAATCTCCTGTTAACCATATCGGGGTCCGTCGAAGTGCTCTGCGCCTCAGGTGTCGGTGCCATGAGCGGCATAGATCGGCAACAATCCCGGTAGAGTTCGATCCTGCATCAGCGCCGGGATTGCCGCCACCGACGGCGACAGTATACAATGAAATCATATCGAGCTGTATACCCTGTGATGGTGAATGGCGGTATATACATGCCTTTTCAGGAAATACTCAGCAAAAAACCACATGTTCACGACTTGATCCCGGGCCGGCTTGATCCGCCGGTTTGAAGGGAAAAAGACGATCGCTAATGGTGGCAGCCAGACCTCGCTGCCATTATCCCTGGTGTATCGAGTCTCTTGCAAGAGACATCGCCCATCGACTATGATTTGAGCCTCAACATGAGGGTATGCGATAATTCCTGTCGCTCGAGAATCCGTTGGTCACTGGAGAAATGAATCATGATCGAAAACCTCGCCGAAATTGGTCGGGCGACCGAGGAAGACCTGGATGGCATCATGGCGCTGCAGGCGGAAAATCAGCCCGGGCGCGGCGGCAGACTGTCGGCCAGCTTTCCGCGTAACTTAATAGCTGAAATCATGCGTGATACGCCGGTGATTGTGTCGCGCCTCGGTGGCTTTGTAATCGGCTATCTTGTGACCAGCACCAGGGAAATGAACGCCGACATCCCCATTATCGACGCGATGCTGGCCGCATATTCCAGTGCATCCGCGTCCCATGTGTACGGACCGATATGCGTCGAAGCGGAACAACGGGGAAAGGGCCTGGCCCAGGCCATGTTCGCGGAATTGAGGCGGTTGGAACCGGAACGGGAATATATTCTCTTCGTCCGGCGCGACAATCCGGCATCAATGCGCGCCCATGCAAAGATGGGAATGCGTGAGGTCGCCGGTTTCATGTTCCGTGGCAATGATTACGTGGTATTGTCGTCTGTCAGGTCCGCGGCATGATCTGAATCCGAAAGCATCATCGACTTCAGCCATAACGGCAGTTTGAACGGTGGCTGGGCATAACCATGAGAGAAGAGGGTGCAGGCATAGTTGCCGCTCTTCACGTGGAGCGCAGACTGGCGGTCGCAGACGTTGGCGGAGGATCAATTTTGCTTTCTTGCAGATCTTGGGTGTATCATATCGAGCAGGGCAAAAGCCGGGATGATGACATGTTAACGGGAATGGGGAGGGATTGGAGAAGATGGCAAAGGATAAAGGATTCAAAGGCAAGGTGGTCACGGCCGACGAGGCGATCTCGACCATTAAGAACGGCAGCCGGATCTTTATCGGTTCGGGCTGCGGCGAACCCCAGCATCTCATCCATACTCTGGTGGGCAATCGCAATCTGGACGACATCATGGTCTTCCAGATGCTGGCGCATACCCTGGCCGATTATCTTGATGATAAATCTTTTCTTGAGCGCTTTTCGGTCAAACTCTTTTTTGTGCCGATTGCAATGCAGCAGGCGGCATTCGAGGGGAAGGTCGATTACATTCCCACCTACCTTTCTCAGCTGCCGCAGTTATTTCGCAATAAACAGATCGGCATCGACACGGTGCTTATCCAGATAAGCCCTCCCGACTGCTTCGGCATTGCCAGTCTCGGCGTCTCCGTCGATGTCACCCTGGAAGCCGTCAGAAACGCCAAAACGGTCATTGCCCAGATCAACCCGCGGATGCCCCGGACCCATGGCGACGGATTTCTTCATATCAACGATATCGACTACCTCATTCCCTTTGAGGAGGAATTGATCTGTATCGATCAGGAAACGGTCGATGAAGAAACGGCCGGCCGGATCGCCCAATATGTCGAAGAGCTTGTCGATGACGGTAGCACCCTGCAGGTTGGCTACGGCCATATGCCTTATGCCCTGCTGCGCTATTTCGACGACAAAAACGACCTCGGCATCCATACCCATATGATCTCCGACGCGTTCATCCCACTGATAAAACAAGGGATCATCACCAACAAGCATAAAAATTTCATGACCGACCGGGCCGTGGCGACCTTCTGCATGGGGTCGAGGCTTGCCTATGATTATATCGACAACAATATCCAGTTCTATTTCGGTACGGCGGACTGGGTGAATACCCCGGGCATAATCGGTAAAAACGATAATTTTATTTCCATCAGTTCCGCCCTGGAGGTCGATCTGACCGGCCAGGTCTGTTCCGATTCGGTCGGCCGTCAATTTTTCAGCGGCACCGGCGACCAGGTCAACTTCATCCGCGGGGCAACCCTGTCGAAAGGCGGCTTTTCGATCATCGCTCTTCCCTCGACCGCCAAAGGCGGCCAGGTTTCCCGCATAGTCGCCAACCTGAGTGCCGGGGCCGGAGTGTCGACGCTCCGCGCCGATGTCAATTTTGTCGTCACCGAGTTCGGCATCGCCCAGCTGAAAGGCAAAAGCATCAGTCAGCGGGTCATCGAGCTGTGTCAGATAGCCCATCCCGATTACCGGGAGAGCCTGGTTGAGGACGCCAAAAAGAATCATTACATCTTCCCCGATCAACTGCCGCCGCTGGCCGAAGATCTCATCTTCATCGAGGAGTACAAAAGTCGAACAAACCTGAAAAACGGCAAGACCATGTTGGTTCGCCCGCTTCTGCCGTCGGATGAAATCGCCTATCGCAATTTCTTTTATTCGTTGCAGGCAGAAACCATCTATCTGCGATTTTTCCATACGGTTAAAATTTTTTCCCGGAAAATGGCGCAGGAACACTGGGCCAGTATGGATTATCGCAAGAATATTTCACTGATCGGCATCGTCCAGAACAGGGGCAATAAGGAAATCGTGGCGATCGGTACTTACGCCAGGATCGATGACAAGAGGGCCGAGGTCGCTTTTGTCGTCAGCGAGGATTTTCATAACCTGGGCATTGGCGGTTATATCTTAATGGAATTACAAAAAATCGCCTCGGCGAACGGCTACGATGGCTTTATTGCCACGACCCTGGCGGAAAACAAATCGATGCTCCATCTCTTCCAGAAATATTTTCCCGATGCAAAGATCACGGCAAGAGAGGGCGAGCTGGAAATCTGGATGAAATTTCCGCAGCAACAACAGCAAATCGATACTACTGAAAAATCCTGAAGTTCTGATATCTACTCTTCATATCATCAATGGTCTGTTCAATATCGTCAACAAAACTCTGTGGTTCCAGTATTTGTGCCATACTCCCCCATGACAGAATCCACCGTTTCAATTCAAGCAGATGATTCACTGTCATCGACAGAACCAGCGATCCATCCGAGTGCTCTTCAATTTCCTGGGAAGGATGCCATTTTCGTTCTTTGAGGTACCCGGCGACCGCCTTGTCGAACCTGATTTTTACCTCAATCTCATCATCGCTCCAATGGACACCGAAGTGGCTGCCCATCAATTTATGAAAATCAAAACCGGCTGGAATCCCGAAGGTGTCTTGCAACATCTTCGCGCTGATCATCCTTGCCAGGCTGAAGGTCCGGATCCCTTTGCGTAGATGACAGAAGGCCACTACGTACCAGTCACCTTCAAAACGAACACCATGGTAAGGATCCAGTACGCGGATCGACGGTTCACTTCCAGGCGTTTGGTAACGTGTTTCAATTCTACGCGATAAGCGTATGGCGCCGGTAACCGTCTCCCATATATCAGGCTTGATGATGGTGTTGGAAGGCGGGAAGACTGTAAATCGAGATTGCTCATTGCCGGGGTCAAGGGAGATTTTGTTTGGCAAAGAATCTTCGATCTTTTTAAAGACTGAGCAGAGGCTGTCGTAGATCGCAGTGCCTTCATATTGGATGAGGAGTTTGTCCGCGAGGTAAACGGCGAACAGATCGCTTTCCTTGATGTCGATGGCCGGGAGTTTGTAATTCGGCTCAGTGTAATAATACCCTCGATGCCGGGCCGAGTATTCTATCGGCGCATCAAGCTGATACCGCATGTAGTCAAGATCCCGCTGGATCGTTTTGTTGCTGACCTCGTAGTCTTTCGCCAGTTTCCCGCAGTTCGGATACCTGCCGGTGTTTATCTCCCGATCAATGAACAGCAACCGTGCATGTTGCGGTTTGTATTTCGCCATTATTTTTATCCCCTTGTTTTGGTCGGTCACTATTTGTCCTATCACACCTGCTATAAATTATGAAGAGCCAGGAGCGGTATTGAAAAAGATTTGATGGGATACCGATCCATGTGGCCTCGATTGTGGAAGCATCATGATGGAGAATCAAATGGATTGCCCTGGCACCCAACCATTTGTCTCTCTTAATCTTTACCTGTTTAGTGGAGGCTATATGAGCGAAAAGTTGATGAGCAAATTCAGGCCAATAGTTGACAGTTCCGGTGTTTTCAACCTGGTTTCTGTAAGTTCAGTCAATCACCATTCGCAACAATTCATCATAACCAGGGCAAATTCGATTCAGTCTATGCCGGCAATATACTTTCTTCGAAAAGGAAAGAAAGTTCACTCGACAGGTTTCGTTGCTCCTGCCCAGGTAGCAAACAATCACTTCTCGATGAAACATCTCAACAAGTTTTGTTTCTCAGGCTGACTCGAGATGTCACCTGCAGTGAAGCAAAATCCGTACTTGGAAAAATTGCTGACGCAGTTGATGAAACAGACGGCTTGGTTGGTTTTCATTTTCTTCGCAGTGATACTTTTGATTCTGTTTCTACTGTCTGACTGGTTTTGCGACATCTGCCGGATATGATGGACAGGTGCGCCTTGTTGTCGGCCTTTCTTGCCAAGCAACAGTAAAAATTTAATCCAGGGATAAAAATCGCAGAGGGTCACCTCTTGTGAAACATCCTTCGTAATCAGCTACTCCAGTGACAAACGCCTCCTTCCACTTCGCCCGGGCAAGCAAATATCCTGACAAAATATTTTACTTCAGCGTTTCAGTAGGTTATAAACTAACCCCATAGAGGGCAAAACATATCCTTCAAGGCCTGCGGTTCAGTTCAACAACGTTTTATCAATCATCCCGCTCAGATAGCCGTCTTACGGTGCAGACCCACAGTTCCGGAACACTGGCGATGATCAAAGGTTAGCGTTGGCGGGACGACTGATAAAACGCTCTACGTTAGGTATCAAAAGGATGGACACACTATATCTCCAGGCACTCAAAAACATGGAAGTTATTTTACATGATCTGGTGAGGCGCCTTCCTCCACCGACGCGTATACCAGTTATGGATTCCTTCGTTTTTCGGTACACAGAAAAAACGATTCACCAAGCCATCGTTCAAAAGTTAGCACGAATTGTAAGCGGCCTCCATGCCGCGCGAACTCTTCTGGAAAAAGGATTCCTGCAAGAACAAGGAGTGCTGCAGCGAATGCTGGATGAATTTCAAGAAGACGTCACGTTTCTGTCATATGCAGTGATCTTCGATGACTTAACAGACCGCCACCGCAGATATCTAGACGCCTTTTTTGAAG
>JANMSX010000125.1:0-54296 GCA_031389785.1 Desulfobulbaceae bacterium
GGTGGCCAGAGTGAAGCGGGCCAGCTCGACGTTGTAGAAGACCTGGAGAACGACTGACATCAGGATGACCCAGCCGATAACGGTGAATCCGTACTTGCCGATCACCAGCGGGCCGAGCAGCCATTCTCCGCTGCCGACAGAGGTTCCCAGGAGTACCATGCTCGGACCGAGGACGAAGAGGATCATTTCCTCCAGACCGATACGTTTGACCGCGAACACCTCCTCCGGGGTCGGCAGATCCACGACCTCGAGAGGCGGACGGCTTACGCCGATCTGCCGATAGACGGCGGCACGGTCTTCCGGACGGGCGTCGGGCTGCATATCGTAAAGCCCTCCATAACGAAGTATGAACTCCTTCGGAGCCGCAAGCAACGATGATTCAAACCTTCTCACCTTGAGTATATATGGAAATGTCCCACCACTCTAGGGAATTTTCCTGGACCGCTTGGCGCATTGGCGGATCCGGGGCAACGGTTCCCTTGCCGGGCATCCGCAGCGCCGGGTCCCCATGCCAGCCGGCAATCAGGTTGATCCGTTCGGCGGACAGGATCGGCTTCACAGCCGTGCCTGGGTGATCAGGGAAGAAGGATCGAGCTGCCGGTGGTCTTCCTCCCCTCGAGATCGCGATGAGCCCTGGCGGCATCCTTTAAGGTATACTCCTGGCGGATGTTCGCCTTGACCGCCCCGGAGGTCATCACCGCAAAGAGGTCATGGGCATGGGCGAGAAGGTCTTCCCGCTTGGCCGTATAGTGCATCAGGCTGGGTCGGGTCAGAAAAAGTGATCCTTTTGCCGCCAGGACACCGGGATCAAACAGGGGCACCGGCCCAGACGACTGGCCGAAGGAGACCATCACCCCCATCGGTCGCAGGCATCCCAGGGACTTCATGAAGGTCGCCTGGCCGACCGAGTCATAGACCACATCCACCCCTCGCCCTTTGGTTATCGCCCTGACCGCGGCCTCAAAATCCTCTTCCCGATAGAGAACGGTGTGGGTGCAGCCGTTTTCCCGGGCCAGTATGGCTTTTTCCGGGCTGCCGACCGTGCCGATCGTCGTCGCCCCGAGATGCCTGGCCCACTGGCAGACGATCGATCCGACCCCGCCCGAGGCGGCGTGGATGAGGATTGTCGTGCCGTTCTTGACCGGGAAACAGCCTTTCAACAGATACCGTGCAGTCATCCCCTGCAGCATCATGCCGGCTGCATCGCGGCTGGAAATGCCGTCAGGCAGCCTGACCAGCCGGTGGGCCGGCAGGCAACGCACCTCGGCATAGGCCCCGGGCGGGACACCGGCGTAGGCGACCCGATCGCCTTCGGCGAATTCGGTGACGCCATCCCCCACCACGTCTACCCGACCGGCCCCCTCAAGCCCAAGGATGGCAGGCAGGGCCGGCAATGGATAGAGGCCGGTCCGATGATAGACGTCAATGAAATTGAGACCGATGACCTCGTGGATGATCCTCACCTCACCGGCGCCCGGCATCCCCGGATCATCCTCTTCCCAGGACAGGACCTCAGGTCCGCCGGTTTTACTGATCTTGACTGCATGCGTCATGGTGCACCTCCTGATCGTTTTATTGTGGGATTGCCGGTTTTTAACCTGCTTTGCCGAGCGTTCAGGAAAAATATAGGCACAAGTTGAGATTGTGCCCGACCTAAAAAACATCCTCAAGGTACCGACTGCCTTGCAGGAAGGACGGAGCGATCATATAATTCCATTCTTGCACTGTCGCCGCAAGTTATGTAGCTTCACAGAGGAAAAAGCGAGGGGCGTCGCCCCTTCAGAAAAGATTACCTTAAAACAGAGGACATCGCATATGAGAGAACGGGACTATCTCGCCCAGGCCGGGGAGTTGATGGAACGGATCAAAAAAGGGGCATTTCTGACCGTCATGGCCGACGGGGAGGTCAACACCATGACCATCGGCTGGGCCACCATCGGCTTTATCTGGCAGCGGCCGGTGCTGATGATCGCGGTCAGGGATTCACGCCATACCTTTACCCTGCTTGAGAAAACCGACAATTTCACCGTCACCGTCCCGACCTACGGCGACTACGACAAGGCCCTGACCTTCTGCGGCACAAAATCGGGCCGGGATTTCGACAAATTCAGCCAGTGCGGTCTGCAGCAGAAAAAAGCCATCCACACCGCATCGCCGGTCATCGATATCGCCGGCGTCCACTACGAATGCAGCATCGTCTACAAGTCGGCGATGGATCAGGCCTTTCTCGACCCTGCCATGGGAAAGCTGTACCCGAACAAGGATTTCCACACCCTCTATTTCGGCGAGATTTTGGCCTGCTACGAAACGGTATAACATACAGGTTGTTGTCCGATTCCGAGGTATTGCCCCTGACCTGAGGCAGGTGTCTGCAGCCGCCTCCCCACTCCCAAATGGTGAATATAAGATGATGAGATTACTGTTTGTTGCGGTGGCCATGCTGGCCGCCATCCCTGCCCTGGCGGCGGAGCCCCTGAAAATCGGGGTGCTGCAGATCGAGGACTCGGTGCCCTTTTATGTGGCGGAACAGGAAAAGCTGTATGCCCGGGAAGGTCTGCAGGTTGAGCTGATCCCATTTCTCAGCGCCATTGAGCGGGACAGCGCCCTGGCCGCGAAGGCCATCGACGGGGCCATCGACGACCCGGTCGGGGCAATCCTGTTCGACAAGGGCCAGGGACGGCTGAAAATCACCTCCCTTTGTCTGGGTGAGAAACCGACCGAAGGTGTCTTCGCCATCCTTGCCGCACCCGGCTCCGGTCTCAAGACCGTGGACGACCTGAAGAATGTCGAGATCGCCGTCTCCAATTCGACCATCATCGAATACGTCACCGACCGGATGCTCGCGCAACAGGGATTCAGGCCCGAGGAAGTGAAGAAGATCGAAGTCGTCAAGATGCCGATCCGCATGCAGATGCTGCTCTCGGACGCCGTCAGGGCGGCGACCCTGCCGGAACCGCTGGCCTCGATCGCGGTCGGCAAGGGGGCGAAGGTGCTGATCAGCGATGCGGACAGCGATGTCAGCCTCTCCCAGACCGTCATCGTCTTTCGCTCCGAGGTGCTGGCCGGCCGGAAGGCCGAGGTCGCCGGCTTCTTCCGGGCCTATGCCGGGGCGGTCAAGGCCATCAACGGCGATCCCGAAAAATACCGTGATCTCTTCGTCGACAAAGGGCGTATTCCCCCATTTCTTGCCAAGACCTACCCGATTCCATCCTACCCACAGCCGGCCCCCTTCAGCACGGCCCTGTACCAGCCGATTATCGACTGGCTGGCGACAAAAGGCCTGGCCGCCAGGATCCCCTATGAGACCATGGTCGCCACCGATTTCATGAAGGAACAGGACTGAGGATGATCAGGGTTCGTTCGGCAAGTCTCGGCTTTGCCCATGGCGGCACGGTCAACCCGGTGCTGCAGGATATTTCTTTTACGGTCGAGGCGCACGGCAGCTGCGCCATCATCGGCCCTTCCGGCTGCGGCAAGACCTCGCTGCTGTTTCTCCTGGCGGGTCTGCTGCAGCCTGACAGCGGCGATATCGCCATCGCCGGGAATCCCCGCAGCGGCACCATTCTGCAAAATTTCGGCCTGTTTCCCTGGAAAACGGTATCGCAGAATATCGCCCTCGGCCTTGTCCTGCGGGGCGAGGCGAAGGTCAGCATCCGCAGGCGGGTCGAGGACCTGCTGGCGGAAATGGGGCTGAGCGGTTTCGGCGAGCATTACCCCGGCCAGCTCTCCGGCGGCATGCAGCAGCGGGTGGCCATCGCCCGGGCCCTGGCCGTTGAGCCGCAGATCCTGTTCATGGACGAACCCCTGTCCTCACTCGACGCCCTGACCCGCGAACGGCTGCAAAACCTGATCCTCGATATCTGGCAGGCCAAGAAAATCACCACGATCCTCGTCACCCACTCGATCGAGGAGGCGGTGTTCCTCGGCCGCAGGATCATCGTCCTGAGCAGGCGGCCCGGCCGGGTCCTACGCATCGTCGAAAACCCGCAGGTCGGCAGCGCCGATTACCGGCTGAGCGACCATTTTTTTCACCAATGCACTGAGTTACGGGAAATACTTAAAGGGGAGTATGATGGGCAGGAAACGTGATATCTTCATCGCCGCCCTGATCCTCCTCGGGATATGGGAGGTCTCGGCCCTGCTGCTGGACTCCATGGCCCTGCCCGAACCGTGGCTGGTGTTTCTCGACACCTCGCGGAAAATAGCCGACGGCAGCCTGCTCGATGACCTGGCGATCAGCTCGCTTCGGGCCCTGCTGGGAATTTTCCTGGCCCTCGCCACGGCCGTGCCGCTCGGCCTGGCGATCGGCGCCGAGGATGGCCTGCGCCGGCGGCTCTCGCCCTTTATCTACCTGCTCTACCCGGTGCCGCACGTCGTGCTGCTGCCGCTGATCATCATCCTCTTCGGGATCGGCAATTTCTCGAAGATATTCCTCATCGCCCTGATCGTCTTTTTCCAGATCCTGGTCACCACCAGGGATGCCGCCAAGAACATCCACCGTAATTATTTCTTCTCGATGCAGAGCCTGGGGGCCTCCCGGTGGCAGATGTACCGGCATGTCATCCTGCCGGCCACCGTTCCCAAGATCATGACGGCCATGCGCATTTCCATCGGCACGGCGGTGGCCATCCTGTTCTTTGTCGAGTCCTTCGCCACCACCACCGGCCTGGGCTACATCATCATGGATTCCTGGGGCCGGGCCGATTATGTGGCCCTGTATACCGGCATCTCCTGCATGGCCGCCCTCGGCTTCAGCCTCTACCTCATCCTCGATCGACTGGAGCGGCGGATCTGCGCCTGGACCGGAATGCACTGAAGCCGGACGGCCAAGTCTCGGCGGTCTATTCGGTATCCTTGAAGAGTTCCCGGCCGATCAGCATGCGGCGGATTTCGCTGGTGCCGGCGCCGATCTCGTACAACTTGGCATCCCGCAAGAGCCTCCCCGCCGGAAAGTCGTTGATATAGCCATTGCCGCCGAGGCACTGGATCGCCTCCAGGGCCATCCAGGTGGCCCGTTCGGCAGCAAAGAGGATGACTGCGGCGGCGTCTTTTCTGATCGTGCCGCCGCTATCCGCCGCCTTGGCGACCGTGTAGACATAGGATCTGCAGGCGTTCCAGGTCGCGTACATATCGGCCAGTTTGCCCTGCATCAGCTGGAATTCGCCGATCGCCCGGCCGAACTGGCGACGCTCGTGGACATAGGGCAGCACCACATCCATGCAGGCCGACATGATGCCTAATGGACCGCCCGCCAGGACCAGGCGTTCGAAGTCGAGGCCGCGCATCAGGACCTCGACGCCCTGGTTGAGCTGCCCGAGGATATTGCTTCTCGGCACCCGGCAATCCTGAAAGACCAGCTCGCAGGTGGGTGAACCGCGCATGCCCAGCTTGTCAAGCTTGGGGCTGGTGGAAAAACCGGGATAGGTCTTCTCCACCAGAAAGGCAGTGATGCCGTGCTGCTTCTTCTCGGGCGAGGTCTTGGCGTAGACCACCAGGACATCGGCGTTGGGGCCGTTGGTAATCCACATCTTGGTGCCGTTCAGGACAAAGCCGTCGCCCGACTCGACCGCCGTAAGCCGCATGCTGACCACATCGGAACCCGATCCCGCCTCGCTCATGGCGAGCGCGCCGATATGCCGGCCGGAGACCAGGTCGGGGAGATAACGCTGCTTCTGTTCCTCGGTGCCGTTCAGTTTGATCTGGTTGACACAGAGGTTGGAATGGGCACCGTAGGCCAGGCCAACCGAGGCTGAACCCCGGCTGATCTCCTCCATGGCAATGACGTGGTCGAGGTAGCCCATGCCCGCCCCGCCGTATTGTTCCGGCACGGTGACGCCGAGGAGCCCCAGGTCGCCCATCTTCTGCCAGAGTTCGGGCGGAAAATGGTCATTGCGGTCAATCTCCGCAGCCAACGGGGCGATTTCGTCGGCAACGAAATCCTGCACTGTCTCCCGCAGGAGCTTCGCGGTCTCTCCCAGGCCGAAATCCAACAGCGGAAATGTCTTCATGGCTTCTCCTTTTCAGCGTTCAGCTTTGCAGTTCGTCAATGTGGGCGAAAAAATCCAGGGCTTCCGGATTTTTCAAGGCATCCTTGTTCTTGACTTCACGGCCATGGATCATCTTCTTGACGGCCAGTTCGACCTTTTTCATATTGAGGGTATAGGGGATATCCGGCGTCATGATGATCTTGGTCGGGACATGCCGGGGCGAGGCGCCGGTCCGGATGTCCGCCCTGATCCTGTTCTTCAAATCGTCGGTAAGTTCACAGCCGGTCTTCATCTTGACAAAGAGGATGATCCGCACATCGCCCTGCCATTCCTGGCCGACGACCACGCTGTCCTCGATCTCCCCGATCCGTTCGATGATCCGGTAGATCTCGGCCGTGCCGATCCTGACCCCGCCGGGATTGAGTGTGGCGTCGGATCGGCCGTACATGATGACCCCACCCCGTTCGGTGATCTCGATGAAATCGCCATGGGTCCAGACGCCGGGAAACTCATTGAAATATGCCGCCTGATATTTTTTGCCGCCTTCGTCATCCCAGAAATGAATCGGCATCGACGGGAACGGTGCGGTGCAGACCAGCTCGCCCTGCCGGCCGACAACCGGCACGCCGTTCTCGTCATAGGCGAAGACCTTCATGCCGAGGCCCCGACACTGCAGTTCGCCCTCATAGACCGGCCCCATCGGGTTGCCCAGGGCAAAGCAGCCGTTCAAATCCGAGCCCCCCGAGATTGAGGCCAGCTGCACATCGGCCTTCACCTCGTCATAGATAAAGTGAAAATCCTCTTTCGATAGCGGCGAGCCGGTGGAGAGCAGGGCCCGCAGCGAACCCAGGTCGAACCGGCTGCCCGGTCTCACCCCGGCCTGCTTGAGGGCGGCGATATAACCGGCGCTGGTGCCGAAGACGGTGATCTTTTCTTCCTCGGCCATCCGCCACAGGGCCTCCGGTCCGGGGTGGAAGGGATTCCCGTCGTAGAGCAGCAGGGTGGCGCCGACGGCAAGCGAGGTGGTGAGCCAGTTCCACATCATCCAGCCGCAGGTGGTGAAGTAGAAGATGGTGTCCTCTCGTTTCAGGTCGGTATGGAGGATCAGCTCCTTGAGTTGATGGAGCAGGACTCCGCCGGCACTCTGCACCATGCATTTCGGCAGGCCGGTGGTGCCGGAGGAGTACATGATATACAGCGGATGCTCGAAGGGCAGCTGGGCAAAGTCGATCTCCTCGGCGTCATTGGCGCAGAAGTCCTGGTAATGCACGCCGTTCGGCAGATCGGTAAGGGGCGCTCTTTCCCGGGTATAGGGTACGACCACCACCTTTTCGATTGACGGTATCTCCCTGACGATGCCGGCGATCTTCGCCAGGCTGTCAAGGGCCTTGCCCTTGAAGAAATAGCCGTCGGCGGTAAAGAGGATCCTCGGCCGGGTCTGGCCGAACCTGTCGAGGACGCCCTTGACTCCGAAATCGGGCGAACAGGAGGACCAGGTCGCCCCGAGGCTGACGGCAGCCAGCATGGCGACGATCGCCTCGGGCATGTTCGGCAGGAAGCCGACCACCCTATCCCCCGGCTGTATCCCCGCCTCCTTCAGGGCCCTGGCCGCCCTGGCAGTCGCCCTGTAGAGTTCACGGTGGGTCAGGGTCCGACGCACCTGGTCCTCGCCCCTGAAGACCAGGGCAGGCCTGTCGTCCCGATAACGCAGGAGGTTTTCGGCAAAGTTCAGCCGGCTGCCGGTGAACCACTTCGCCCCCGGCATCAGGGTGGGATCGTCGATCACCGTTTCATAGGTTTTCGAGGCCTTGATCCCGGCAAAACGCCACATCTCGGCCCAGAAGGCGGCGATATTATCCACGGACCACTGGTACAGATCGTCGTAATCGATACAGTTCGTTCCATGGGTGCGGTTCACATCCTGCATGAACCGGTACATATTGGAATCCTTGATGCGTTGTTCCGACGGCTTCCATAAAGGTTCTGCCATAACCTGCCTCTCCGCTGAAATCCAGGTTGCTCGATCAACCTTTGGCCTGTTGCGTGCTTGCCAACTCCCTCAGTTTATATTTCTGGATCTTGCCGCTGGCTGTGGTCGGGTACTCATCTACAAAATAGACATATTTGGGAATCTTGTGATAGGAGATCTGATCCTTGCAGAAATCGATTATCTCCTCAGCCGTCGCCACTTCCCCGGTCTTGAGCTGGACGAAGGCGGCCACCTCCTCACCGTATTTCTCACTGGGGACCCCGACGACCTGAATATCCTTGACCTTCGGGTAGGAGTAGAGGAATTCCTCGATCTCCCGCGGGTAGATGTTTTCACCGCCGCGGATGATCATGTCCTTGATTCGGCCGGTGATCTTGCAATAGCCGTTTTTGTCCATGATCGCCAGGTCGCCGGTGTGCAGCCAGCCGTCCATGTCGACCGCCCTGGCCGTTGCATCGGGCATCTTGTAGTAGCCCTTCATCACATGATAGCCCCGGGAGCAGAGCTCGCCCTGCTCGCCGATCGGCATCTCAGCGCCGGTCGCCGGGTCGACGATCTTCACCTCGACGTTGGGCAGGGCTCTGCCGACCGTGGATGTCTTCAGCTCCAGGGAATCCTGGTCACGGGTCTGGGTGATGCCGGGGGAGGCCTCGGTCTGTCCGTAGACGATGGTCATCTCGTTTGCCCCCATATCCTTGATCACCCGCTTCATAACCTCGACCGGACAGGTCGAACCGGCCATGACGCCGGTTCGCAGGCTTGAAGTGTCATAGCTGTTCTTGTCCATCTCCTCGAATTCAGCGATGAACATGGTCGGGACTCCGAGCAGGGCATTGCATTTTGAGGCTTCGACGGTCTTCAGTACGCCCGCGGCGGTGAACGAAATCACCGGGGCCATGGTGGTGCCGGAGACCATGCAGCACAACGTGCCGATTACGCAGCCGAAGCAGTGGAAGAACGGCACCGGGATGCACATCGCATCGTCGGGGGTCAGCTTCATGCATTCGGCCATGCTCAGGGCATTGCCGATCAGGTTGGTGTGGGAAAGCATGACGCCCTTCGGGAAGCCGGTGGTGCCGGAGGTGTACTGCATGTTGATGACATCGTCGGGTTTAAGCGAATTCAGCCGGGTCTGCAGGGCCTGATCCGATACCGACCTGCCCATCTCCAGCATATCGTCCCAGTTGAACATCCCGGCCATCTTCTCTTTGCCCAGGTAGACGATGTTTTTCAGGAAAGGGAGTTTTTCGCAGTTGAGTTTTCCCGGCTCGCTGTCCTTGATTATCGGACAGACTTTGTCCAGGACCTTGAGATACTCGTCGGGCTCCCGGATGCCGCCGACGAGAATAAGGGTTGTGGCGTCGGATTGCTGCAGGAGGTACTCAAGCTCCTTGCTGCGGTAATTGGTATTGACCGTAACCAGGACCGCTCCCATCCTCGCACTGCCGAACTGGGTGTACACCCATTCGGGCACATTGTTGGCCCAGATAGCGACCTTATCGCCCCGGTCGACGCCAAGCGCCATCAGCCCCTTGGCGACGGCATCGAACTGCTCCCTGAGTTGCCTGAAACTCTGCCTGATGCCCAGGGCGTGGTACTCCAGGCCAATATTGTCTCCGAAGTTTTCAGCCAGAATATCTACAACGTTACCGATGGTCGTTTTACCCACTTTAATATCGGGTTTCTTCATATGGATCCCCTTCTGTTAAAAGTGAAAATACGTGCTGTGATATCTCTCAGGTAAAAACTCCCGGCGGGAACACGGCAAGGATGCCTCCCTTCCCTGCCGCGTTCCGCCGGGTAAAACTCATTTGTGTTCAGGGGCTAAGCCGTCGTCAAACAATAACCGTTACGCAGAAATACCTTTCCGGCATAAGGGGCCGTAACGAAATGGTGAAAAAGGTAACGGTTATTTCGTAACGGCCTCTAAAAACTGAAACCCTCCGGCAACTGTTTCCGGTCGGTACCTTCCGGCACCCATGACAGGTCGAGGATCGTGAAGGTAGGACCGCTGGTTTTGAAAATCGGCACCACCTTCATGCCGATTGCCGGGTCGCCAACCGACAGGTAGCTCATCAGGATGGTCGCGACGCCGTCAAATTCGATATTGATGAAGCGGATCGGTTTATCGAGCAGATTAAAGGCCCCTGACCGGGCGCAGGTCATAAAGGTATGGACCCTGGCCGTCTTCTTGGCGATATCGGTGAGGTCGATCACCGTGTTTTTGCCCAGGCATTCGGGGCAGTGGATGCGGAACGGGATATAGATCGTCCCTTCGGTTTCGCAGCTTTTGCTGTCGCAGCGGGTGGCCAGCAGCTTGCCCTGGCTGAGGGATTCGAAAAAAATCGCCTCTCCCCCGTACGAATGGATATAGGTCATGTCCCTCGGGTTGGTCACCCCCAGGAGTTTCCAGCCGTCGTCGGCGTTGCGGATCGGGGTACTGGGGGTCATATGGTGAAAGGCCCCTTTCAATTTATACTGGTTGTTTTTGACGGAAACCTGTCCAAACATGCTCATGATATATCTCCTTTACGCGTCTTTTTTCAACAGATGATCCGGATCCATCAGGATGGTGGAGGTGACGTGGGAGCCGACACCGGCATGGCTGATCGCCATCGCCCTTTTGGCGCCCTTCACCTGCAGATCGGTCCAGTCATCAGGTTTTTGCCGGTTGAACTGGTCCCAGAGTTTCTGGTCGCCATGGATCTCGGCCCACCTGTTCCAGATGTGGCTGGCGATCTCGAAGGTCTGCATGATGCCGGTGGCGCCGACCGCATGCATGCAGCCGATCAAGCCGCCGGAGAGATTGGACGGCAGTTTGCCGGGTTTGCCGGTATGCGGGTTGGTGTGGTAACAGTCGCCCGATTCGACATAATCCCGGCCGTAGCCGTAGGGTCGCAGGCCGATATCCTCGTAGGTCTGGACGTCGCTGATGGTGAAGGCGTCATGGAGTTCGACGACATCGAGATCCTCCATCGGGTCTTGGACACCTGCCATGCCGTAACCGTAGTAGGCCGCCATCCTGGCTGCGAGAAAGCCTGTGAAGCCCGGATACCTCTCGCCGCCTGGGAAACGCTCGCCCAGATCCTTATACTGATCGGCGGTCTCATTGGGCAGCAGCGGGATGGCCATATCGCGCCGGTCGGCGGGACGCAGGGTGTGCGATCCTGCGGCAACCCAGATGCGCAGGGGTTTGTTTTTGGAATTCCTGGTCAGCTTGAAGGCGGTATCCTCATCGCAAAGGATGGCGCAGGCGGCGCCGACGCTCATCAGGCAGCAGTCGAGCGCCCGCAGCGGATAGGCCACGATCGGCGACTTGAGCACATCCTCGACGGTGATCTTCATCGGCGACTGGGCAAAGGGGTTGAAACGGGCGTAGCCGTGATGCTTGACCGAGATCTCGGCCAGGGTCTTGCGGAAAGATTCCTCGGATTTGCCGAAGATCTGCCAGTAGCGTTGGGCCATGACCGCGTAATAGCCGGTATAGATATGGCCGAGCGGCGACTCCCAGTCCTTGTCGGCCGCGCAGGAGATGAGAAAATTGCCCTCATCGGTCGGGACCTCGTCCATCCGCTCCCAGCCCATAACCAGCACGCAGTCCGAGTAGCCAGAGGCCACCGCTTTCGCGCCCTCCCAGAGGGTCGAACCGCCGGTGGCGCCGCCCGTCTTCACTCCGACGTTGCCCAGCGGATCGAGGCCGAGTCGATCATGGATGACCGATTCCCCCAGCAGCTGATCGCCGAAATGATCGGCAAAATGCCCGTAATAGCAGCTATGTATATAGCTCTTCAATTCGGCCGGCGAGATGTCGAGCAGCCTGGCCGCCATCGTGAAGGAATCAATGCATAGTTCCTCGGTGCGTTTATCCGGAACGGCCCGGTCGAACTTCGATTGGCCGGCCGTCACCAGGTACACGGGTCTCTGCATTTTGGGGATTTTCAACTGCTGTTTGCTGAATGTGATCATGCCTGCGTCTCCTTTGTCTGTAGCTTTTCCATATCAAACATTGAATGAAGCCGTTTTCAACTCACCGCAACATCGAAATGCTTTGTCCAACGTAAGTGGTGTAACCAAGCAGCCAGGAACGTGATGATCCTTTCGTAACTGCCGCTACATTGTCCCCACCCATAAAACGAAACTGCGTGTGGCACTGCGGTTGGTAATCTTCTGTCTTCCGGGATTCGACACGAAATGGACCGAATCCCCTTCCCCCATGACGACCGTCTCATCGATGAGCATCAGTTCGATCGAACCCTTCAGCACACAGAGGACCTCCTGGCCGTTCTTGATATTCTTCCGCGCCGGGATTGATTTTCCCGGCTCGATGACGAGGATGGCGGAATCGATGACCGTCCTGTACTCCGGCGGGAAAAAGCGGCGGGTGACGAAACCGGTATGGGAGAGATCGAACTCCTCCCACTCCGCTCTCCTGATCATGACAGACTTTTCCCGCTTGCTTACTCGGGAGAGGAGATCCCCGGCGTTTACGCCGATGGCATTGCAGATGCGCATCAGGGTATCGACCGACGGTGAATTGACATCATTTTCCACCTGGCTCAGGAAGCCTTCGGAAATGGAGGCCTTCTCGGCCACAGCCTTCAAGGTCAGTTTTTGTTCCTTCCGGTATTTCCTGAGCAATGTTCCTATATTCATATCGATTCTGAAAAGGGAAAAACGGGGAATCCCTGTTTGTTAATTTTTGTTATAAGTTAATATTTACTTTTACCTAATATTAATAAGCTGTCAATCGAAAATCATCGGCGGCCGCATAATATACCTGTCGAGGGGAATCCCCTGATCTCAGAGCCTCTTGCAAAATGACCAGTTGCAGATTCTGTCATTTCGACCCACCCTTGTCATTTCGACCGGAGGGAGAAATCTCATCGTCTTGAAAACTGAGTTTTCTCGCTATCGTCCGAAATGACAACATAAATTATCTCGACTATCCGAGATGCGGGTGGGACATTCTGTGTGATTTTGTCATTTTGCAAAAGGCTCCTCGGTATGCAGGAACTCCGGCAATTTTCCGATACTGCCGCCCGTTACGCTGGCACCTTGCTTCGCGCCTCGCATACGCGGCAACCTCGGCTGGTGAGAAATCCGGGAGAAAGAGCCGGTCGTGCCGTACATTTGCCGGCATCCCGGCAAGGGCATCGACTGCGGGCAGGAAAAAAAATGCCCCGGCAGCACCAGGCTGCGGGGGCAGGGAATTTTGACAGCGTAAGTTTCCCAAGAAGATAGAAAAGGTGGCGGATCGGCATCTACGGCCTTTCCCCGCGTTTTCAAGCTCTCCGCCGGCGGCTATTCCACCGTCACGCTCTTGGCGAGGTTGCGCGGCTGGTCGACATCGCAGCCGCGGCGGGTGGCGATCTCGTAGGCCAGCAGCTGGGCCGGCACCGTATACAGGATCGGGTTCATGTCCTCATGGATTTTCGGCAGATAGACGACATCGTCGCTGATCGTCCGGAGGTGGGCATCCCCCTCGCTGCCGAAGAGGATCAGGCGTCCCTGCCGGGCCCTGATCTCCTCGACGTTTGAGATACTCTTCTGGTAGACATCATCCTGGGGAACCATGGCCAGGATCGGCATCTCCTTGTCGATCAGGGCGATCGGGCCGTGTTTCAGTTCGCCCGAGGCATAGCCCTCGGCGTGGATATAGGAGATTTCCTTGAGCTTCAGGGCGCCCTCGAGGGCGATTGGGTAGCTCAGCCCCCGGCCGACGAAGAGAAAATCGCGGCAGTCGTAGAAACTCTCTATCAGGCCGCTTATCTGGGCCTGAATCAGCGGCAGCTGTTGTTGGATAATGGCGGCAATACTGACCAGGGCCTGACTTAATTCCAGCTGTTTTTCCCTGGTTATCGTGTTCTTCTCCTGGGCCAGATAGATGGTGAAGAGAAAAAGGGCCGCGAGCTGCGAGATGAAGGCCTTGGTGGAGGCCACCCCGATCTCCGGTCCGGCATGGGTATACACCACCCCGCCCGCCTCCCGGGTCATGGTGGAACCGACAACGTTGCAGATGGTGATCACCTTCGAACCCAGCTTTTTGGCGATACGGACTCCGGCCAGGGTGTCGGCGGTTTCGCCTGACTGGGAGATGGCAATGGTCAGGACCTTTTCGTTGATGAGCAGATGCCGGTAGCGGAACTCAGAGGCGATATCGACCTCGACCGGGATCCTGGCATATCGCTCGATCCAGTATTTGGCCACCAGGGCGGCATGCCAGGAGGTCCCGCAGGCCACCAGACAAATCCGATCTATCCCTGCGAGATCCTGGGCCGTCAGGTTGACCTCGGGCAGGCTCACTTCGCCGTTCTCCGGATTGATCCGGCCGCTGAGGGTATTGGTGATGGCCTGGGGCTGTTCGAAGATCTCCTTGAGCATGAAATGCTTGAAACCGGCCTTTTCGGCCATGGCAGCATTCCAGAGAATCGTCTGTGCCTCTCTTTCGACCGGCAGGCCGGTGGTAAGCGAAAAGATCTGCCGGCTGTTCTCGGTCAGTACGGAGATCTCCATATCCTCCAGAAAGATGACCTGATCCGTAAAGGGCAACAGCGCCGGGATATCAGAGGCCATGAATGATCCACCTTCAGCATGCAGACCAAGGACCAGAGGGCTCTGGTTGCGGGCGGCAATCAGGGTTCCCGGCATTCCTGCCCAGAGCACACCCAGGGCATAGGAACCCTCGACCCTGGCCAGGGCCTTACACACCGCTGCATAGAGATCCTTCTCCAGATACTCTTCTATAAGATGAGCCAGGACCTCGGTATCTGTCTCGGAACTGAACGTATGCCCCTTGGCCTTCAATTCCTCACGCAGAGAGTGATAATTCTCGATGATTCCGTTGTGGATCACCACCAGATCACCGGTGCAGTCGGAGTGCGGATGGGCGTTGGCGGTCGTCGGGGCGCCGTGCGTGGCCCAACGGGTATGGCCGAGACCGCAGTGTGCCGGGGCAACGATGGCCTCATCGATCAAAGCCTCGAGGTTGGCGAGTTTGCCCTGGCAACGATGCTTGATGAGTCGGCCTTCTTCGAGGTAGACAATACCGGCCGAATCATAGCCGCGGTACTCAAGGCGCCTGAGCCCTTCCAAAAGAACCGGAACAACCCGACGGGGTCCGGAATATCCAACGATACCACACATAACCAGCTCCTTCGTAAAAAAAATCCAATGAGGTCGAGGCGAAACGCTGCAACCTGACAGAACCGCCAGGCCCTTCCGATAAAATCGGAGAATAACATGACATTTTCCTGCAATGCGAGTTTTTTCTTTCCACTTCGCTGAAAAATGAGTAATATCAACAGCCAAACTTATCAATCATACCCTTGCCACAACCCCTTCACCCACTTCAGGTATTCATAGATGGACGAAAGAAAACGGCTGCAAGAAATCCTCCTGGAAAAATCCTACCGCCAGGGCACCTTCACCCTCACCTCGGGCAAGAACTCCGACTTCTACATTGACGGCAAACAGACGACCCTGTCGGCGGAAGGCGCCTATCTCTGCGGCAGGCTCCTCTTCGAGCTGATCCGCACGGCGGATACACCGATCCAGGCGGTCGGCGGCATGACCCTGGGCGCCGATCCCCTGGTGACCGCCGTGTCGATCGTCAGCTTCCTCGAGAAGGCCCCGATTCCGGCCTTTATCGTCCGCAAGGAGGCCAAGGGCCACGGCACCGGCAACTACATCGAGGGCCTGAAGAACATGCCGGAAGGCTGCACGGTGGCCCTCATCGAGGATGTGGTTACCACCGGCGGCACCCTGCTCAAGGTCATCGAACGGGTTGAGGCCCAGGGATTCAAGGTGGGCCTGGTGGCAACCGTGGTCGAACGCCAGGAGGGAGGCGTCGAGGTTCTGGCCGCAGCCGGCTACCCGCTGAAGGCGATATTTACCCGGGCGGAGCTGCTGACCAGATGAAATGTAAAAAATGTTCGGCAAAACTCGAAGTCCACCGGATGTGCCGCAGGGTGCGCATGCGCTGCACCGGCTGCAAGCAGGAATACCAGATCCATGAAGTAGCCGGCGACCTGGACCGGGAAACCGAAGAGATCCTGGAAAAATACACCGCCATCATCTACGATTGATGCCACTCCCAGACCAAGGCGGAACCTGGAATCGGCAAGGCGGGCGCGCAGCGCACGCAACATGCAATATCGCTTGACTCAGGTTTGACATACCACGCATAACCACAATCGAGACCTATGCAGGAAGGACCGCCCCTCCAGAGAAGAACACCCGTCAATGACGACGATATGGCGAGGATCGTCTGTCCGGCCTGCCTCGCCGTCAAAAGCAGCACCGTCAGCAAATTTCGCAACGTCCGGCACACCGTCACCGTGAAATGCAGGTGCGACAACACTTTCCAGGTCATGTTCGAATTCCGCAAGAGTTATCGCAAACCGACCGATCTCAGCGGCGCCTACGCCATGATCCCGCCGGCATCCGGCGCCGGCCAGGTGAAGATCAAAAACCTTTCCCTCACCGGTCTCTGCTTCGAGGTAACCGGTATCCATGATATCAGGGTCGGCCTGAAGGCCATGCTCACCTTCACCCTCGATGACCGGAAGAAGACCCAGATCAATAAACAGGTCACCATCAGATCTGTGCAGGGCCAGGTGATCGGCGTCGAATTCCACCGGGGGACCAGGCCTTCGAAAAGGACCTGGGCTTCTACCTGTATTTCTGATCAGTACGAGGCCAGGACCTTGCCCATCATCCTCTCCGCCTGCTCGAGAAAAGGCGGCAGGGTGGAGGGATCAAGGGCGCTGATCACCACCCCGCCATCTTTCTCCGCCTCGACTCTCGCCTGCACAGGATAGGCGGCCCTGTCGATCTTATTGAATACCTTCAGGCAGGGAATTTCATTCAGCTCCAGTTCGACCAGGAGGCTCTCGACGACCTGCATCTGTTCTCGGAAGGCGGGATTGGCCAGGTCGATGACGTGGACCAGGAGATCCGCCTCCCGCAGTTCCTCGAGGGTGGCCTTGAAGGCCTGCAGCAGGGTCTCCGGCAGATTCCTGATGAAGCCGACCGTATCGGTGATGATCACCTCCATCTCCGTCGGGAAGCGCAGCCTGCGGCTGGTCGGGTCAAGGGTGGCGAAGAGCTTGTCCTCGGCGACGATATCGCTGTTCGTCAGGGTATTGAGCAGGGTCGATTTGCCGGCATTGGTGTAGCCGACCAGCGAGATCACCGGCAGCTCCTTCTTCCGCCGCTTCGACCTGCGGCGGTAGCGCTCGCGGCCGACGGCCTGCAATTCCTTCGCCAGTCGGGTCAGGCGGTCGTTGATCCGGCGCCGGTCGATCTCCAGCTTGGTCTCGCCGGGCCCCCTGGCGCCGATGCCGCCGGTCAGGCGGGAAAGGGCGTCGTCACGGGTGGACAGCCGCGGCAGCAGGTATTTGAGCTGAGCCATCTCGACCTGCAGCTTGCCTTCGCGGCTCATCGCCCGGTGCGCGAAGATGTCGAGGATCAGCTGGGTCCGGTCGATGACCCTGAGATCGGTAAAATCGGTGATCGACCGGATCTGCGAGGGATTGAGCTCCTGGTTGAAGATGAGCAGGTTGGCATCGAGCTGCAGGGCCCGGATCATGATCTCGGCCAGCTTGCCCTTGCCGACGATCAGCCGGGGGTTGACTTTGCGCTGCCGCTGCAGGACGGTGTCGAGGACGCCGATATCGTCGGAACGGGCCAGCTCCACCAGTTCGGCCAGCGATTCCTCCGCCAGGATCTTCGGTTCGGTACTGACACTGACCAGGATGGCCCGGTCCTCCCGCCGATCGACCTTTTTCAGGGCCTGAGTCCGCGAGAACTCCCCCTCCAGGGCGGCGATCAGATCCTCGCAGGATTCGGTCTGGTTGGCAGGGTGCACCGGCGGCAGGAAGGCCCAACCCTGGCCGCTGCCGTTGTCCGGCAGCAGGTGCACGGAGTAGAGCCGTTCCGGCAGACCTTCGACGGTGATCTTGAGGACCGACAGGAGGTCGAGGCGCAGGAAGAGCAGGTCCATCAGGTCCTCGTCGCTGATGTCCTCGCCGCCGGGATGGGTATGGACCAGACGCAGCCCCCTGAGCCGGCCGCCGGAACTGCGGATGGCGTTCAGCTGCGGGATCATCAGCCCGGAAAAGGTGCCGACGATGACCGTTTCGATCTGCCCCGAGCGGTGGATCAAGAGGCCGATCTGCCGGTTGGTCTCAAGCGACAGTTCACAGATGGTCCTGGCGATCTCCGCCGAGATGATCAGATCACGGCTGATCTTTTTACCGGCCAGGCGTTCGAGCAGCTTCAGCTGGTTTTTCTTCAGGCCTTCTAGATTACCGGTGAGATTTCCTATGGCAGCACCTTCTTTTCCTGGCTGATCGCCTGAGGCAGGAGGTCTTCGGCGGCTCCCGGCCGCCGGCAGACGCTGTCCTCCTTGTAATTTTTCCAGATCTTCATGTCCGCCCCATCATGGCAGCCGGCGCAGATCCCGACCCGCAGGATACGCCGCAGTTCCTCGCCGTTGAAGGGACGCAGGTCTTTTCGCGAGCCCTTCTGCAGGGGGGTGCCGTCGATGCTGACAAAGGCGTCGAAGGGCGTGGTCCTTCCGACCGCCGTGTCCACCCCCCGATCAATGCCGGTAAAGACCAGCCGGCCGTCCTCCACCGTGACCGTACCTTCTCCAAGGCCTACCGTCTTCGGCGAGGCATGGCAGTCCACGCAGGAGCGGCCTTTTGCCTGGGTGGTGTGGGGATTGATGGCGGCCATTGTGAAGTTGTTGAAGGCCTTGTCGATCTCGCCCGCCTTGTCGATCACCGTGACGATGTCCTGACAGCCCGGGGTGACGATGACGATCTCATCCTTCCAGACCGCCAGCATCGGCCGCTCATAGCGGATGTAGGAGCGCCCCTCCTCCCACAGGCCTTCGGTCTCCTTGAGAGAGAGCTTGTCGAGATGCTTGGCCCGGGCGTCGCGCTTGGCGTGGCAGCCGTAGCACTGCGGCACCCAGGTGGAATGACAGGCCTCGCAGCTCAGCCGGGTATGACCGGCATAATTGCAGACCCCTTCGCGCAGGTGCTTGAGAGGCCGCAGGGCCTTGTCGATCTTGCCCTCCAGCCGCCAGCCGTCATCGGTCTCGATGACATTGTTGAGCGGGTCGCCCTTACGGGTCTTGGCCGGCACCGCCTGGTGGCAGATCTCGCAGGATATCTCCAGCTGGTCCTCGTAGTGGGCGTAGCTGGTGCCGTCGCCCATGATCTCGTTGCGGGTGTGGCAGTCGATGCACTCCATCCCCCTGGCATGGTGGATGTCGTCGGCGATCTCGAGGTAGAAGCGGGCGCCCGGCAGTTGTTTCTTTGTCATCCCGCCCTCCTCGAAGGGGGTGCCGTAACCCTCCGATTCATATATACCGATATACGACAGGCCGATACGCCCGGAACGGTTATGGCACCTGATGCAGTTGGCGCTCGGGATGGCGGCCTTGATCAGCGGATGAATCTTCTTTTTGGCGGGATCGGCGGGGACGGCGGGTTCATTCTGGTCGTCGCCGGCAAAGCGGATGTCCCTGACCGGCACCCCCGGCGGCTGGATAAAATGGCAGGCGGAACAACCGCCGCCCTTCTCGTTGAAGAAAGCCGCCTCGGTGGGCAGATCGTTCTTCTGTTTCCAGAGATGACAGGTGGCGCAGAGTTTGCGGAAATAGTCGAGGGCCAGGGAGGTCTTGCCGCTGGCGAGAAGCTCTTCGACGGTCAGCGAGGTATCCTGGCTCTCCGATTCCCCCCAGTAATAGAGCAGGGTGCCGAGGATGCCCCGGTTGGTGGCCATCAGCGAATTCTTGACCTTGTGGGCGTCCTTCGGATGACAGCCCTCGACCGAACAGGTCTTCTCGACATGCCTGAGGTCGCCCGGGTTGAGGACCATGCCCCGGTGTGCCTCTTTCTCGGTTATCGCCAGCGGATCGCCGAGATGACAGGGGGCGCAGCCGATAACGGTCGGGTCGTGGGCCTCGTCGAGCTTGAGGTCGCCATGGCAGGACAGGCACATGTCCACCGTCCCGGCCAGGGTCGTATGCAGTTGCTGCGGCCGCTTGAGCCGGATCTCATGGAAGATCAGCCAGCCGCAGGAGCCAAGGACCAGGATCAGGACCAGGGCCTGGAGGAGATACGCTCGTTTGCTCTTTGCTTTTCCCTCCATCACCGGTAACCCTTATTCGCGGTAGTTCTGGACGTTGGGATAGCGCCGTCCGTAGCCGAAGGCCTTGCTGGTCACCTTGAGGCCCATCGGCGCCTGTTTGCGTTTGTACTCGTTGAGTCGGATCCGCCGCAGGATATCGCGCACCACCCCGGCCTCAAAACCGCGGCCGACGATATCGGCCAGCCCTAGCCCCTTTTCCAGGTGCAGTTCGAGGATCTGGTCGAGTATATCATAGGGCGGCAGGTCGTCCTGATCGCGTTGATCGGGTTTCAGCTCGGCCGTCGGGGCCCTGACCAGGGTCCGTTCCGGAACGATCTCGTCGTCCCGGTTGACATGGCGGGCGAGCTGGTAGACCAGTTGCTTCGGCACGTCCGAGATGACGGCCAGGCCGCCGCTCATATCGCCGTAAAGGGTGCAGTAACCGACCGCCATCTCGCTCTTGTTGCCGGTGGTGAGGAGCAGGTGGCCGAACTTGTTGGACAAGGCCATGAGCAGGTTGCCGCGGATCCTGGCCTGGAGATTCTGTTCGGTCAGGTCCTCGGCCAGGTCCTGAAACTGCGGCGCCAGGGTCTGGCGGAAGGTGTCAAAGAGCCCCCTGATCGGTATCACCTCAAAGCGGCAGCCGAGGCGCTCCGCGAGCTGGCGGGCATCGACCAGGGACGCGTCGGCGCTGTAGACCGAGGGCATGGCGACACCGAGGACATTATCTGGGCCGAGGGCCTCGACGGCAATGGCCGCGGTCAGGGCGGAATCGATACCGCCGGAAAGCCCGAGAACGACCGAAGAGAAGCCGCACTTGCGGACATAGTCCCTGACCCCCATGACCAGGCCGTCATAGACCGAGGCGAGTTCTTCCACCTCGGCCGGGGCATGCATCGCGCCCTGCCAGCCGGAGGTGTCGAGGACCAGCAGATCCTCGGCAAAACCGAGGGCCTGGGCTACCGTCTCGCCGCGGCTGTCAAGGGCATGGCTGCGGCCGTCAAAGAGCAGGGAATCCTGGCCGCCGACCTGGTTGGCATAGAGAAACGGCACCCCGTAGGTGCGGCAGATCTCCGAGAAGATCGATTTCCTCGTCTTCTCCTTGCCCCGCTGAAACGGCGAGGCCGAGAGGTTGATCAGGGCATCGATGGTTGTCCCGACCGCGCCGGCGGCGGCGAACAGCTCATCGACCGGGGCCACGTCATATTCGCCGATCTCGTGATGCCAGACATCTTCGCAGATGGTCACAGCCAGGTTCAGGCCGCCGACCTGGTAGAGGCCGGAAGGCGGCCCCGGTTCGAAATAACGCGTCTCGTCAAAGACATCATAGGACGGCAGCAGCTGCTTGCGGGCGCGGAAGACAACCTCTCCCCCTCTTGCCGCCACAGCGGCATTATGCAGTTTTTTGCCCCGCTCCCCCTGGCGTCGTTCGATACAACCGAACAGCACGTCGATGGCCGGCAGGTCGGCCAGCAGACGCGCCACCGCCCGATCCTGGTCGTCAAGAAAGGAGCGGCGCTCCAGGAGGTCCTGCGGCGGATAGCCGGAGACCACCAGTTCCGGGAATATGACGAGACTGCAGCCCTTTTCCAGCGCCTCCTCGGCCCGGGCAAGGATCTTGCCGCAATTAATCTGAAAGTCGCCGATTATCGGATTGATCTGAACGAGGGCTATCTTCACCTTTTCTCCCAGCAGCTGATACTCCGGGGCATGCCGTCTGCCACCCCGCTGAAACGAATACACACCGTGCTCCCACCGGCCGCCTTCGACCGGTTGCGGTTCCTCTTCTTCAACCTTTACCGTTTTTCCCGGTTTTTTTCCGCTGATATTTCATTACGGCCTGGTTGTGTTCCTCCAGGGTTCGGGAAAACTGGTGGGTGCCGTCATTCTTGCCGACAAAGTAGAGATAGTCGGTCGGGGCCGGATTGAGGGCTGCCTGCAGGGCGGCCTTGCCCGGGTTGCTGATCGGCCCGGCGGGCAGTCCCGAGATAGTGTAGGTGTTGTAGCGCGTCGGGGTCTGCAGGTGTTTTTTAGTGATGTTGCCGGTAAAATCCTCAATCCCGTAAATCACCGTGGGATCGGACTGGAGACGCATCCCTTTGTTCAGCCGGTTATGAAAGACCCCGGCGATGAGCGGCCGCTCTTCGGGGTGGGCCGCCTCCTTTTCCACCATCGATGCCAGGATGACCACCTCGTGGAGCCTGGCGGCGCTGTCGGGCGACGGGGCGACCTGCCCCCATACCTCGCGGAAGCGCCTGGTCATCAGCCCGATAAGCTCCTTTTCGCCGTGGATGTCCCGGATCAGATGATAGGTGTCGGGAAAGAGGTATCCTTCGAGGCTGTTCAAAGTGCCGAAGCCGAGTTCCGCCAGGAAGGCCTTGTCGCTGGTCAATCGCAGAAACCTCGCCTCGTCGCACCAGCCGCCCTCGGCAAAGATCCTGCCGATCTCCTTGATCCGCAGACCTTCCGGAATGGTCACGGCATGCACGACAGGCAGGGCCACGACCAGCTGCCGGAGGACCTGCAGCGGTGTCCTGCCGGTGCTCAGCTTGAATTCACCGGCCCTGAGCCGGCCGGAATAGCCCAGTATCTTGGCGAGCAGAGGAAAGCGGATATCCTCCTTCAGCAATCCGGCCGCAGCAAGGATGCCGGTCATGCCTTTGAGCGAGGTGCCCTTGGGGATGGTGACGATGGCCGACCCGGCAGCTGTCTCCGGACCCGAGCGCAAGGCGTAGACTGCCAGCCATGCTGATGCCAGAAAAAGGCAGCCAAAGAGCAAAAGGGTGACCCTGCGGGCCACCCTTTTTATTGCAACCTTCTGACTTTCCTTGGGTTCCTGACTTTCTGATGCGTTCTTGAGAGAATCGGTCACTGCAAAGACTACCCTTTTCTATTCCTTTTTGACCATGCCGCCTTTTCCCAATTTGCCGAAGGCGATCCGGACGACCTCATCCATGTCCTTGACCGGGTAAAAGTGCATCTTGTCTCTTATATCCTGCGGGATCTCGATCAGGTCCTTCTTGTTCAGCTCGGGGATGATGACCTTGTCGATATCGGCCCGCAACGCCGCCAGGGCCTTTTCCTTCAGACCGCCGATCGGCAGGACGCGGCCGCGCAGGGTGACCTCGCCGGTCATCGCCAGACGATTGATCACCTTCTTGTCGGTGATGGCCGAATAGAGGGCCGTGGCCATGGTGATGCCGGCGGATGGTCCGTCCTTGGGGATGGCCCCGGCCGGGACGTGGATGTGGATATCGGTCTTTTCGAAATAACCCGCCTCGACGCCCAACTCCTCGGAACGGCTACGGCAGTAGGTCAGGGCAGCCTGCGCCGATTCCTTCATGACATCGCCGAGCTGACCGGTCAGGGTCAGTTTGCCCTTGCCGGGCATCAGGTTGACCTCGATCTGCAGGATCTCGCCGCCGATCTCGGTCCAGGCCAGACCGGTGACCAGACCGGGCTGTTCCAGTTTTTCCAGTTCCGACTCGGGGATGTTTTTCGGCGGACCGAGGTAGCGATCGATCGTTGTGGAATTTATGGTATACGGCCCCTTGCCGCCCTCGGCGATCTTGCGGGCGATCTTGCGGCAGACCTTGCCGATCTCGCGTTCAAGATTCCGCAGGCCGGCCTCGTAGGTGTAATGACTGATGATATACTCGAGGGTCTCATCGGTCAGGCGGATATGAGTGGGCTTGATGCCGTTCTCCTTAATCTGGCGAGGCAGCAGGTATTTCCTGGCAATGACGATTTTCTCCTCGAGGGTATAACCCGAGAGACGGATCACCTCCATCCTGTCCATCAGCGGACTGGGGATGGTGTCGGTCATATTGGCCGTGGTGATGAACATCACCTTCGACAGATCGAAGGGCATGTTGAGATAGTGGTCGGAGAACTCGAAATTCTGCTCCGGATCGAGGACCTCAAGGAGAGCCGAAGAGGGATCTCCCCGGTAATCCGAACCGATCTTGTCGATCTCGTCCATCATGAAAATCGGGTTGTTGGACTCGACGGTCTTCAACCCCTGGATGATCCGTCCCGGCATCGCCCCGATATAGGTGCGGCGATGACCGCGGATCTCCGCCTCGTCGCGCATGCCGCCCAGTGAGATGCGGTGGAACTTGCGGCCCATGGCCCGGGCGATGGACTGGCCGAGGGAGGTCTTGCCGACGCCGGGGGGGCCGACGAAGCAAAGGATCGGTCCCTTGGTCGAGGGGTTGAGCTTACGCACGGCCAGATATTCGAGGATGCGTTCCTTGATCTTCTCAAGGCCGTAATGGTCATCATCGAGGACCTGCCTGGCCTCCTTGAGATCGAGGCGGTCGACGGTGCCTTTTTTCCACGGGACATCGAGGATCCAGTCGATGTAGGTCCTGATGATGGTGGCCTCGGAGGAGTCCGGGTGCATCATCTCCATGCGGCTCAGCTGTTTTTTCGCCTCCTTGCGCACTTCCTTCGGCATCTTGGTCTTTTTCAGCTTGCGCTCGAGGTCCTCTATCTCCTGCAGCCGGTCGTCGGTGTCGCCGAGTTCCTTCTGCAGGGCATGCATCTGTTCGCGCAGGAAATACTCGCGCTGGGACTTGCTCATCTCCTCCTTGGCGTCATTCTGGATCTTCGCCTGGACGGTCGAGACCTCGAGTTCCTTCGACAGCAGATCGTTGACCAGCTTGAGACGCCTGACCGGATCGGTCTCTTCGAGAATGGACTGCGATTCGGCGATCTTCAGGCGCAGGTTGGAGCCGACCAGATCGGCCAGCCGGCCCGGCTCCTCGATATTATTAATGATCATCATCAAGTCGGCGGAGAGGATGCCGCGCAGGGACATGATCTTTTCGGTCTGCTCCCGGACGGTCCGCATCAGGGCCTCGATCTCGACGGTGATCTCTTTGACCTCGGCCTCCTCGATGACATCGACGGTCACCTGATAGAAGGGCTCGGTCCGCACAAAATCCCTGACCTTGGCCTTGGACATGGCCTGGACCAGGACCTTCAGCCTGCCGTCCGGCAGTTTCAGAGTGCGCATGACCATGCAGACCATGCCGACCGTATAGAGGTCGTCGGACTTGGGATTGTCCTTCGTCGCGTCCTTCTGGGTGACCAGCATCAACAGTTTGTTCGAGCCGAGGGCCTCGTTGACGGCCTCAACGGAACCGGGACGACCGACGAAGAGAGGGATGATCATGTAGTTGAAGATCACTACATCCCGTACCGCCATCATCGGCAGCACCTCGGGGATTTCCATCTCCTCGTTGTTGGAAAAATCGTCCATTCCAATGCTCAGCGAATCATTAAATTCCACACACACCTCCAACAGGACTGTGGGGCGGCGATTGTTTTCGCCATGCCCTCTATGATGAAGAAAAAGCGTCTCACCCCACTTTTTCGGACCTTTTTTCTATTTCTATTCTACTTAAAAACTATAATTAATCAAAAAACCTGTGAAAAACTAAACATGACTTTCATGAAGTCAAGGCAGCCCGGTCTCGAAAAAAAAGGCCGGCGCTCCGATATGGTCGGCTCGATGCCGTCGGCTAGACGTTCTTTCGGCCTCCGGCCTGCCCCAGTCGCCGCACGCCGTCTCCCGCAGCGCCCCGGAAAGGGGAACGGGGAACTTTGCGCATCCTCTCAAAAAGCTGAATTTTCTTGAAATCCTCGCTGTTTTCCACCATACTGGCCATATTCCGGGAGATTGTTCCCCTGTACCTGCTGATCACGCCCATTATGGAGAAATGATGCTCTCTGCCGCCAGTTTTTTTGACCTGTCCTCGTTCCGGCACCCGGAGTTGTTCCCGCAAGGCGAACATGTCTGGTATGCCCTCAACCGCCTCAAGGGGTATATGAACGACTATGCCTATCCCGCCCTCGACAGCCCCCTGCTTCCGTCAGGCGTGCCGCTGCCCGGGGCAGTGGTCCTGCACGAAGACAGAATCCTTGCCGCCGATGGCCTGGATATCCATTTCGGCGACACCACCAAGGGCGGCTTGATCGTCAGGGAGGACGGGGGGATCCTGGAGGGGGCGACGGTGATCATGGCCGGGGCGGTTCTCCTCGGCAGGGAAATCGAGCTGGGCAGAAGGGTCCTGGTGGAAAGCGGCGCCATGATCAAATCGCCGGCGATCATCGGCGATATGTGCGAGGTCCGTCAGGGCGCCTACCTCAGGGGCTGCTGTCTTGCCGGCAGACGCTGCATACTCGGACATGCGACGGAAGTCAAGCACAGCATTTTTTTCGATGATGCCAAGGCCGGTCATTTCGCCTATCTCGGCGACTCCATCCTCGGTACCGCCGTCAATCTCGGCGCCGGCACCAAGTTCGCCAACCTCAGGTTCCTGCCGGGCAACGTCGTCATCCAGGTCAACGATGAGCGGATCGATACCGGCCGCAGAAAACTTGGGGCCATCCTCGGCGACAACGCCCAGACCGGCTGCAATTCGGTGACCAACCCCGGCACGCTCCTGGCCCGGAACTGCATCCTGATGCCTAACACCACCGCCTCGTGCGGTTTTCACCGCGAGGGCACGCTGATCACCGCAAGGACGCGCTGACCTCCCGGCCTTCGCGGCACACCGATCGCAGGACTACTGCCAATCAGCAGATTCAGGCGTCGAGCAGGTCGATCTTGATGATCCTGTCGCCGGCCTGCACCATCTGCCCGACCTTCGCCGAGACGGCATTGACCACCCCGGCGACCTCACTGACAATCGGGGTCTGCATCTTCATCGCCTCGATCACGGCAACCTGGGTACCGGCTGCGATCTCATCGCCGATCTCGACGCTGACCGCACAGACGGTACCGGCAAAGGGGGCACGGATATCCCCCATTCCGGCCAGTTCGACAATCTCCTCCTTCGTCAGCTTGACCGCCGCCTGCGCACCCTTAGGCACATCCGGGTCAAAAAGATAGAGTCGCTGGTCGTGATCGACGTTGAGATAGACGTTGGTCTCGCCCAGTTCGGTCTTCTGGGTGGGACCGATCTCGATGACATGTTCCTTACCGGCATTGTCCTTGAAGGTCAGCCGCTCGCCCAGGGAGAACGGCCCCTCGTGAAAGAAGATGGCCGGCGGCAGGACATGGGCCCGGCCGAAGGTCTCCTCGAACTTGAAAAAATCGACCGCATCGTTGGGGTGCTGCAGGTAGAGAACGAGCTGTTGCTCCGTCGGTTCCGCACCGAGCTTCGCCGCCAGGGCCTTGCGTTCCTCCTCGATATCGACATCCTCGATCCCGGGCATTCCCGCCTCCTCCTCGACTATCCGCTTCCAGTCCGGCCCGAAGGCCTTCCTGTAGATCCAGTCGGCCGGCCGATAGAACGGGAAAGGGCCGTACTTGCCGAGCAGGAGATTTTTCAGGTCGCCGGAAGGATTGCCGTAGCGCTCGCCGTCCAGGACATTCGAGACCGCGGTCGTCCAGAGGATCTGCGAGCCCGGGGTGACGCTCCAGTAATTGCCGAGCTCCTTCTGCACCCGCGGCAGCTCCTTGTGGAGGATATCGGCCATCTTGTCGAGGAAGCCGCCCTTGGCGGCCTGCTCCAAGCTCGATCCCATGGCCCCGCCGGGAAGTTTGTGGATCTGCACGGTGGGCTGGAAGCCCTTGATCTGCGATTCGAACTGGGCGTAGTAGCGACGCTGGTCGCGGATGGTGTCGGAGGTCTCGATGACCGCATCCTCATTGATGCCGATCGCGGTCTTGCCGTACTCCTTCATGGCCTGGATGACGGAGAGTACCGGCGGCGGGCCGTAAAAACCGGTGAATGCATGGTCGGCGGCATCGACGATGGTCGCCCCGTGCAGGATCGCCTCGGTTATCCGGCCGATGTCGTTGCCGTCGGTATTGTGACCGTGGTAATGGATGATCAGGTCCGGGTAGGCCTGCTTGAGGGCATCGACCAGTTCGCCGATCCGCTTAGGCGTACCCAGGCCGCCGTGGTTCTTGATGCAGAGGATGATGTCTCGGCCGGTGACGGCGAGGATCTCGGCGACCTTGCCGACATAATAGGCGTCGGTATGCTCCGGGCCGGTGGAAAAGCAGATACAGGGCTCGTTGATCTTGCCGGCCAGGGCTACCTCTTCGAAAATCGCCTGCATGTTGGGGACATGGTTGAGAAAATCAAAGGTCCGCCAGACGTCGACATACTTGGCAAATTCCCTGACGGTCAGGCGGATGACGTTCTGGGGATAAGGGCGGTAGCCGAAGAGATTGGTGCCGCGGCAGAGGGTCTGGAACATGGTCTTCGGCATCTGCTTGCGCAGCAGTTCCAGTTTGACGAAGGGGTTGACCTGCTTGCGCAGCATATCGACATGGATCGAGGCGCCGCCGGTGATCTCCAGGGAGAAATAGCCGGCGGCCTCGCGGCCCTTGGCCGCCATCAGGTCGGTGTGCAGCAGGATGCGGTTCTTATAGTCAGACTGGGAAAGGTCGCGCGCCGTGTTGGTGATGTAATAGCCGTCAGCCCGGCGCAGGGTTTCGAGGGCGGCGGCAGCTCCGGTGTTCTGGGTGATTCGGCTCATATCGGTATCCGTGGTAGTGTCGTTTGAGGGACTGGGAGTTGTGAAAATCCGGGGCCGGTTTATTTGGCGTACCTGTTTTCACCCCGGTAGTGGATTTCGGCAATCAATCGCGCCAGCTTATTGACCTCGGAATTGTCCTCCTTGTACACGAAGAGATGCGGATGGGTCTCGAGATAGGAGGTATCGAACTCGCCTTTCTGGAAATCAGGGTCGTCGACCAGGTTCAGGTAAAAGGGAATCGTCGTCTTCGGCCCGGTAATGACATAGTTCAGCAGGCAGCGGCGCAGGCGGTCGACCGTCTCCTTCCAGGACCAGCCGAACACCGTCAGTTTGACCAGCAGCGAGTCATAGACCTCGGGGATGGTGAAGCCCTGGTAGCAGAAACCGTCGAGGCGGACGCCATAGCCGCCGGGTGAACGGTAGACGGAGATGGTCTTGCCTCCCTCCGGCATGAAATTGTTCTGAGGGTCCTCGGCATTGATCCGCATCTCGATGGCATGGCCGCGGGTCTTCACGTCCTCCTGCCGGAAATCGAGGTCCTGGCCCATGGCCAGGTTGATCTGGCTGCGGACAATATCGATGCCGGTGATCATCTCCGAGACGGTATGCTCGACCTGCAGGCGGGTATTGATCTCCATGAAGTAGTACTTGTCGTCGCTATCCAGAAGGAACTCGACGGTGCCTGCATTGAAATAGCCGGAGGCCTTGGCGGCGGTGACCGCGGTCCGGCAGATCTCTTCGCGCAGTTCATGGCTGATCTGAAAGGCTGGGGCGATCTCGACCAGCTTCTGGTTGCGGCGCTGGATCGAGCAGTCGCGGGTCCCCAGATGGACGGTGTTGCCTGACCTGTCGGCAAGTATCTGCACCTCGACATGGCGGGGGTTGATCACCACCTTTTCGAGATAGACCGAATCGTCGTTGAAGGCCGCTTTGGCCTCCGCCCGGGCGGTCGGATACTGCTCGCGAAGCTGACTCTCGTTTTCAATCCGGCGGATGCCACGGCCGCCGCCGCCGGAGGTGGCCTTGAGCATGATCGGAAAACCGTATTGCGCAACAAAGGTCATGGCCTCGTCAATCCCCTTTGCGCCGGGCGAAAGATTTTCGGTTCCCGGGACCATGGCGATGCCGGCCTCGGCCATGATCTTTCTAGCCATCACCTTGCTGCCGAGGTCTTCGATGACCTTGGAGGGCGGACCGATAAAGATCAGGCCGGCGTTTTCACATGCCCTGGCCAGATCGGGGTTTTCCGCGAGAAAACCGTATCCGGGATGGATAGCTGTGACCCCGGACCGCAGGGCCGTGCCGATGATCTTTTCGACATCGAGATAATCCTTGCGCGGACCGTCGCCGATCCAGATAGCCTCATCGGCGGCCCGCAGATGCCGGGAATTCATATCCGGACTTTCATAGACCGCTATCGCCTCATAATCGAGCTCCTGGATGGCCCGGATCAGCCGGATGGCTATTTCGCCTCTGTTTGCGACAAGTATTCTTTTCTTCACGGGACAGGCTCTCTTTGCTGGGTGGATTGGTAGGATGGGGCTTCCCTGAATACACGGCGACCGGCAGCGATGCCGTCGTTTCCGGCAGTCAGGACAAGACGATCGGAAGACAACCGCATCCGCTACTTTATTGAAGGTTCGGTCTCAAACAGCCTTTACCGAAGGCTCTTTTCTGCCCTTGAAAGTTCACCCTCGGAGTTTCCCCTTCAGCCCTGCGGCCAAGGCCATCGCGGGCCTCGATAGAGGGGCGGGGATCACATTTCCGGACAGACACTTGTATCATAAAGAAAATAAATGAACAAGGCAATCAAATCTGATTTTTATAAAAAAGGGGTGGCGGCAGACGGTCAACAGATAAGCTTCCCGGCATAGGCAAAAAGCACCGGACTGCCGCCGGTATGCCAGCTTTGTCAATATTAATGCCGATGGCCTGAAAATCCAGGTGGTACTTTCTCCTGCCGAGCAGAAGACCGGCGTGGGTGCCGCCCGAACTCGAGGCGAAGACGACATGGGAGAGAGTTTTGGCCTCCGGGCCGAGCTGGACCGCCATCTCCCGCACGGCCTCGACAAAACCGGCCGCACCGGTGACATTTGAACCGCCATAGGGAATAACGTAGGGGCGCAGACCCTGCCGCCGCAGTCCCCCGCAGATTTTCGGAATATCCTCGCCCTTGCGGCTGTCCCCGCACCAGTGGATCACGGCGCCGAGCAGGGAGTCGAGCAGGAGATTGCC
Source organism: Desulfobulbaceae bacterium (assembly GCA_031389785.1). Lineage (GTDB taxonomy): Bacteria > Desulfobacterota > Desulfobulbia > Desulfobulbales > Desulfocapsaceae > Desulfoprunum. The sequence continues at coordinate 30,859 of JANMSX010000125.1, forward strand.
GTTCAGGATGGCCGGGGGATCCCCGCCGAGGGCCAGATGACAGGGCAGATCGACCGTTTCAGAAAAATTCCGCATATGCCCGCCTCCATTCCTCTTTAGCGCTTTCACCCCTCTATGCCACGTCATCCAGGCAGGTAGTCGTCCTGATCCGGCAGCGGAATACCCTGCGCACATGTACCTGAGGAAGACCCGACAAGCCGTATCCTCATTCCTTCGCCGCCGCCTCGATAAAGGTGCGGATGTGCTGCAGGGCCTGGGCGCGGATCTCGTCCTTTTCCATCAGCACCTCATGCCGGGCTCCCGGAAAACCGACCAGACGACAATGTTCAAGGCGTCCGCAGAACTCATCCTGTTCTTCTTTCCCTACCACCCGGTCATCTTCGCCCCGCAGCAGCAGAACGGGCAGGCGCAGGCCGATATCCGGACGCATCAGTTCCCTGGCTGCGGCAAAGGATTCGTCGAGCCAGGCGAAGGTCGGACCGCCGACCGCCAGGTGCGGATTTTCCTCTATCAGATCACGGTTCAACTCATAGCGCATCCTGCTGCCGGTGAGGACATTGCCGGCAAAGGGCGCTTTCTTTTTATAGGGACCGACGCCGAAGACATAGTCCTTCCCCTTGCCGATCATCACCGCGCCGCGGCTGATGCGCCGGGCGAGAGCGTTCGGAAATGGGCTGGTGTTGATCGACAGCATCGGCGACGAGAGGATCAACCCTTTGAGATACTGGTGATACCGGCAGGCATAGAGGAGCGAGACCGTGCCGCCCATGCTGTGCGCCAGCAGAAAGACTGCCTGATGCTGCCGCGGCATGACCACCGTCTCGATGAACAGTTCCAGGTCCCGGACATAATCGGAGAAGGACTCGACATGGCCTTTTTCACCATCCGCCAGCAGTCGTTCGGAACTTCCCTGGCCTCGGTGGTCATAGATATAGAACGACTGGCCGATGTCCCGCAGGTCATAGAAAAGTTCGGCATACTTTTCCTTGAACTCGGTGCGGCCGCTGACCACCACCAGGGCCCCGGGCCTTTCATGAGGCCGGTGCGCGGCATAGTTCAAGCGCACCCCGCCTGTTCCGGAAAAGGTCCCGAAAACGAAACCGTTCCTCCAGAAATCCTCGATATCCGCCTGCCGTCGATCCATGCCTTTTCCCTCAGAATGAGCCGATACCGCCCCGGCCAGGGAACTGGTCAGGACCAATTGGGAATAGGTATCGCCTGTCCCCTGACTTCCAGCCTCATTTTTTTTTTTGTAGAGATGCCTTCCTGCCGCCGGGAGAGAAGCTGGGACCAGGTTCTGCCGGCCGCTCAGCGGGTGGCAACGGTCGTGCATATTCAATTTGCTTCGCAGCCCCCCGAATGCTACAATACATTGGTTTTCCCTTTGACAACATCATGTAATGTATGCAATCGCAGGCATCCGTCAATCCATGACAAGGCACTGACGGATTATAGCATACTCGACTGGTCTCTGCCTCAGGAAGACTCTTTTCGTCCCGAGACAGAGAACTTTTCCTCCCAAGACCGTTACGGAGCATGCATGCGTCCTGGATTCACCGCCGCACCGGAAGACGGCCTCTCCGCCAAACTCGATGAGCAGGTCCAGGTCGGGGCGATCGATAAACTCGCCCACCAACTCCTGCGACTGGAAAACCAGCTCAACGCCAACATACCGACCACCCTGTGGATCAGCGATCTGCACGGCGAAGGAGACCGCTTCAAATCGATCCTTCGCGGCCGTTTCGGCATGCTCTACCAGACCTGCCGGGAGGCCCTGCCCAATACCTTCAGCCCCGACAAGATTCAGTACCTGGTCAGGATCATCCGCCGCAAGCAATACATCCGCGATGAGAGCGTGGTGATGGACATGCAGAACGTCATCTTCTGCCTGGTCCAGATCCTCAAATACAAACTGACCAATGTCGGCTACAAGAACAGCGAGATCTTCCTGCCGGAATTCAGCGACACCATCAGCCGCCTGCTCTCCGGCCTGCCGGTACCCAACCCGATCTTCGAGGAGGAGGTCATCTCTCTGCGCCTGATCACCCATCTCTCCCATACCATCCGCCAGGTCCTGCTCGACCGCATCGAGGTCCTGGGCGATATCTTCGACCGCGGCCCGCAGCCGGACAAGATCATCAGGATTCTCGCCTCGACCGCCTACCGGCACATGGTTGACTACGTCTTCGGCAATCACGATATCCTGTGGATGGGGGCCGCCTCCGGCAACCGTTCGCTGATTGCCGAGACCATCCGGATCACCTGCCGATACGACCATTTCGCCCTGATGGAGCGCCTGCGTTTCGACACCGCCCATCTCGCCGAATTTGCCGAGCGCACCTACCCGGTCGAGCGGATCACCGGCAATTTCAAGGCCAAGACCACCCGCGGCCGGGCCATGGAGAAGGCCCTGGCGATCATCCAGTTCAAGCTCGAGGAGCAGACCATCCGGGACTACCCGGAATACGAAATGTCCTCCCGCCTGTGGCTCGACCGCCTGGCGCAGATGCTGAAAAGCGGCGAGACGGACGGACTCAACGACACCAGTTTCCCGACCATCGACCCCGACAGCCCCGGCACCCTGCTGCCCGAGGAACAGGAAATCATCGACGACCTCTCCCGCCAGTTCGCCACCAACAGACGGCTCAAACGACTCCTGGAATTCTTCTTCAGCAGCGGCCAGACATATCATATCCACAACAATTTCCTGAATATCCACGCACTGGTCCCGTCGACGGCAGAAGGTGAGTTCGAGGAATTCCTCGGTCGCCGCGGCAAGGACCTCCTCGACTTCATCCAGCAGACGATCGAGCGGGTCGGCTCGAATTACCTGGCCGGCAGGAAGCAGCGTCCGGAGGACCAAGCCCTCTTCTTCTACCTCTGGTGCGGCCCCAAATCGCCATTTTTCGGCAAACACGCCATGAAGACCTTCGAGCGTTATTTCCTCCTCGACAAAGAGACCCATAAAGAGCGGTCCCTGTTCTGGAAGGACAATATGCAGACCGAGGCCTTCAAGAAGAAGATGCAGCAGGAGTTCGGCGTCCAGCGCGTGGTCTACGGCCATACCCCGGTCGATTACAAAAAGGGCCTGCAGATGGCCAGCCGGGATGGGGTCGCCATCAACGTCGACGGCGGTTTCGCCGAGGCCTACTACAATCGCGGCCACTCGCTGGTCCACACCCCCTATCAGCTCTATGGCATTATCCTGCCGACCCCGGACGAGATCCGCGAGGCCGAGCGTAAACTCGAATCGGCGCCGCTCGATATCGAACTGATCGATGAATTCCGCCAACCGATGAAGATCAAGGATACCATCGAAGGCCGGTCGCTGCAGAAGCAGCGTGACGAGATCATGCGGCAGATCAGGGAACTGGCGAAACAGAACGGGCTGAACGCCCACCTCCACACCTATGCAGGCAGCTGAGCGAATGGATATCAACTACGGAATGGAAATCGTCAGGGCGACCGAGATCGCCGCCCTGACCGCCGCACGATTGCAGGGGCTCGGTAACCATGTCGGCATACTTAACGATACCCGGGAGGCGATCACCAAGACCCTCAACCGCCTGGCCATCGAAGGCGCCGTCGTCAATGACCGCTTCACCGGCCGGCCGGAGATTTTTCAGCTGCCGCAGAGCATCGGCCGGGGCGGCCAGAAGATGGACCTGATGGTGGTGGCCCTTGAGGCTTATCACTCCGCCGCCGACGGCCGCAACAACGCCACCTCCATTGCCGTCATCGCCAGGGAAGGCTCGATCCAGTCGGTGCCGAACCTGAACATGTACAAGCTGGTGGTCGGACCGGATGTCGGCGAGGTCATCGACATCAACCAGCCGCCGATCATCAACGTCAAACGGGTGGCCAGGGCGCTTGGCAAATACACCGAGAACGTCACCGTCCTCATCCTCAATCAGACCCGGCACCAGCAGCTGATCAGCGAGGTGCGCAGCTGCGGAGCCCGCATCAAGCTCATCGACGAAGGCGAGATAGCCGGCTGCCTGGCCGCCATCACCGGCGAAAAGGCCGATATCTACATGGGCTACGGCTTCGCCCCGGAAGGTGCCCTGGTGGCGGCGGCGATCAGCTGTCTCGGCGGCTACTTCGAGGGAAAAATTTTCTACGGCAACGACCATGAGCGGGCCCAGGCCATTGAACACGGCATCGAGGACCTCGACATGATCTTCCGGGTCGAGGACCTGCTGCGCAGCAAAGAGGTGGCAATTGCCGCCACCGGGGTGACGGACGGGGAATTTCTCGAGGGCGTACGTTTCACCTCGAACGGCGCCATCACCACCTCGTTCATCGCCCGGGCGGAAACCAGGACCTACCGCAAGCTCGAGACACGGCACTTTTTCGACTATAAACCGGTTTTCTAGGGATCAGGCGGCAGCCCTCCTCCAGGCCGCGGACATTCCTCGGGAGGATTATGAGACCACAGCTCTATTGGCTGCAGGCCGGCGGCTGCGGCGGCGATACCATGTCGATGCTCAATGCCGATTCGCCGAATATCGTCGAAGCGAAAAGCTCGCTCGACCTTGACGTGCTCTACCACCCCTCCTTCTCCGCGCTGACCTTGGCGGACCAACTGCGCCTGGTTGATGACCTGATCAGCGGATCCCGTCGCCTCGACATCCTCTGCGTCGAAGGGGCGGTGATCAGGGGACCGGATAATTCCGGAATGTTCGATACCTTCGACGGCAGGGCCAAGAAGGATCTGATCAGGCGGCTGGCCGAAAAGGCCGGCCTGATCCTGGCCATCGGCACCTGCGCCGCCTTCGGCGGGGTCAGTCGGGCCTGCGAGGTCGATGCGGTAGGCCTGCAGTTTTCCGGCAAGGAGCCGGGCGGTTTCCTCGGGGAGAACTTCCGAACCAGGGACAATCTGCCGGTCATCAACCTGCCCGGCTGCCCGGTCCATCCCATGGTCATCATCGGCACCCTCAGCGCGTTTTCCGTCGGCAATCACCTGGAACTCAACGAACGCAACGCCCCGCTCGAATACTACAACATGCTGGTGCACCAGGGCTGCACCCGCAACGAATACCACGAGTACCAGATCGAAGAGACCGATTTCGGCCAGAAAGGCTGCCTCTTCTTCCACATGGGCTGCCAGGGCCCGCTGGCCCACGGCCCCTGCAACAAGTTTCTGTGGAACAACCGCAGCTGCAAGACCCGCAGCGGCGTCCCCTGTTTCGGCTGCACCGAACCCGACTTTCCTCAGGATACCCCCTTTTTCGAGACCCCCAATATCGTCGGCCTGCCGATCAACCTGCCGGACGGTGTCGACCGCCCCCACTATCTCGCCTACAAAGGCATGGCCGCAGCGGCCGCCCCGGAGAGACTGAAACACCGCATGCCCAAGGTCTGAAATGTCCGAGAACAGCAAGAAGACAATCCAAGTGCCGATCAACCGCGTCGAGGGAGATCTCGTACTGAATATCGAGTACGAAGACGGGGTGGTCACCAATGCCTGGAGCCGGGGCATTATGTACCGGGGTTTTGAAAACATGCTCAAGGGCCGCGGCGCCCGGGACGGCCTGGTCCTGACGCCCAGGGTCTGCGGGATCTGCGGCACTGCCCACCTCCTGGCCGCGGCCAAGGCCCTCGACATGATCTGCGCCGCCCCCCTGCCGGCCAACGCCGTCCTGGTGCGCAATCTCACCCTGATGGCGGAGCATGTGCAAAGCGACCTGCGCCACGGCGTCCTGATGTTCATGCAGGACTTTCTCAACCCCTCCTACGCCGATCTGCCCCTGTACCGGGAGGCAGTCGAGCGATACGAGACCTTCAAGGGCCGATCGGTGATTGGGACCATCCGGATGACCAAGAAGATTCTCGAGATCGTCGCCATTCTCGGCGGCCAGTGGCCCAACTCATCGTTCATGGTCCCCGGCGGGGTGGCCAGCGTGCCGACCTTCAACGACATCGTCAGCTGCAAATACATCATCGGGCTGTTTATCACCTGGTATGAGGAACAGATCCTCGGCTGTTCGATCACGCGCTGGCAGGAGGTGGAAAGCGAACAGGACCTGCAGGAGTGGATGAACGAAAAGGAATCGCACCGCAATAGTGATCTCGGTTTCTATATCCGGTTTGCCCACCTCATCGGCCTCGGCAATCTCGGCAGGGGGCACGGCAATTTTCTCAGTTTCGGCCAGCTCGACCTGCCGGATGGCACCGCGGTCCGGGGCCGTTCATCGGCCTACCGGCTCTTCGCGCCGGGGTTCATCTCCGGCGGGGCCTCGGTTGCCTTTGACCAGAACGCCATCTCCGAACACGTGGCCTACTCGCATTTCGAGGATTATCCCGGCGGCCGGCATCCTTACGAGGGACTGACCCGGCCCAGCGTCTCACCCTACGAGATCATCAAGTACTCGTTCTGCAAGGCCCCGCGCTATACCAACCTGCCGGCCGAAACCGGTCCCCTGGCGCAGATGCTGACCAACGCCCAATCCCTCTTCCGCGACCTGGTCGGCCGCAGCGGCCCAAACGCCTATATCAGGGAACTGGCGCGACTGGTCAGACCGGCGGAACTCCTGCCGGTGATGAAGGCCTGGGCGGAGGAAATCGATCCAGCGGCGCCGTTTTACACCCCGGTGCCGGAGATCCCGGATGGCCGTGGCCACGGCCTGACCGACGCCAGCCGGGGAGCGTTGGGTCACTGGCTGGAGGTCAGGAACCAGGAGATCTTTCACTACCAGATCATCACCCCGACCGCCTGGAACGGCTCGCCCCGCGACCACAACGGGGTCCGCGGCCCCTGGGAGGAGGCGCTGATCGGCACGCCTGTGCCGGATCCTGAAAACCCGGTGGAGATCGGCCACGTTATCCGTTCCTTCGATGCCTGCCAGGTATGTTCCGTCCATCTAGTGCGGAACCATAAACGCTGATGCCGGCGATTCCGATCCATAGGTGTGTGCTCTGCCTGGCCCTGATCAGGACCGGGTGGAGCAATGATCAGGGCCCCCTGCCGGCCGACATGACGAGAGGACCTCATGCAGACCGCTGACCCTGCAGACACCGTCCGCCATCTCCAGCATGAGAACGAGGTCCTGCTCACCGAGTTGCGGGTGGCGCGTGAAGCGGCCTCAATCACCGCCGAACTGGTGGCCAAACAGTTCGAAAAACTCGACATCATCCTGAAAGAGCTCGACCAGCGGGTGAAAAGCGAACAGAAACTCCGGGAGGAGATGTCCGTCGCCCGCCTGGAGGCGGAAACCGCCAACTCGGCGAAAAGCGATTTTCTTGCCAATATGAGCCATGAAATCCGCACCCCGATGAACGGCATCATCGGCATGACCGACCTCATGCTGTCGACCGAGCTCTCGGCGCAGCAGAGACGCTACCTCGAGATGGTGCAGAAATCGGCGGGCCGGCTGCTCACGGTGATCAATGATATCCTTGATTTTTCAAAGATCGAGTCCGGCAAGCTGCACCTTGACCCCGTCGATTTCGACCTGCGCGAGGCCCTGGAAAACTGTGTACGCATGCTCGAACTGCCGGCCAGCCAGAAGAATATCACCCTTGCCTGCCGAATCGACGAGGCAGTGCCCGAGCGGGTGCATGGAGACCCGAACCGGCTCACCCAGATCCTCATCAACCTGCTCAACAACGCCATCAAATTTACCGAAAACGGGGAGGTACGCCTGGAGGTCAACCCTATGACGATTCCCTCGGCGGAAGAGGTCTGCCTCCGGTTCAGGGTCATTGACACCGGTATCGGCATCCCGGTCGAGAAACAGCACCTGATTTTCGAATCCTTCAACCAGGCCGACACCTCGACTACCCGCAAATACGGCGGGACCGGGCTGGGGCTGGCCATTTCCTCGCAACTCGCCGCCCTCATGGGCAGTAAGATCTACGTTGAGAGTACGCCGGGACAGGGGTCGACCTTCTGGTTCATCTGCGTCCTCGGCAAGACCGCCTATTCCCGCGTACACGCCGAAGACCGGCACACACAGGCCCTTCTGCAGCAGAGCGATGAGCCGGTCCTGGCAGGGGTCAGGATCCTGCTCGCCGAGGATGAGCCGATCAATCAGGTACTGGCCACCGCCCTGCTCAAGCAGCTGGGGGTGCAGGTGACCGCCGTCACCAACGGCGCTGCCGCCCTGGCAATGATCCACGGGGAAAAAACATTCGACCTGGTGCTCATGGATCTGCAGATGCCGGAAATGGATGGTTTTGAGGCGACCCGCCGGATCCGCCTGCTGCCCGCCGCCCTGGCCGCCATTCCGATTGTCGCCCTGACCGCCCATGCCCGCGGCCAGGACCGGGAAAAATGCCTGCGGTCCGGCATGGATGACTATCTCAGCAAGCCGATAGACCGGGAGGAACTGAAGAGGATCCTGATCCGGCACCTGCTGCGCAAGCCCACCGCCTCGCGGCCGATCGCCGGCTGAAAACCCCTGATTCTAACCGGTTCAGTTCCGCTCTCCCGCCCATTTCCCTCTTTGCAACCAGAAAAAGATACCGGGCCCGGGCCGCCCCGCCGCCGGGACAGCGTCAAGGCCGGACGATGATTACGGGGAGTGTCCCTTTTTACCCCACGGCCGGAAATCGGCGGTGCATTGAGGCGGGAATGTGGTACAATGCGGCAAAAGTTCGGGAAGTACCCGTTACAGACACGACAATGCCAAGGAGATTCGATCATGCCAATAGATGAGGCCCCGAAAGGAGCTATTTTGCAGCGCGACAAAGAGACCTACGCCATCGTTCCCCGCGTCCCCTGCGGTCTGCTCAGCAGGAAGCAGCTGAAGAACATAAGCCATGTCGTGGAAAAATACGACATTCCCATTGTCAAGCTGACCTCCGGCCACCGTATTGCCCTGGTCGGCATGAAAGCGGACAAGATCAATGACATCTACGCCGACCTCGACATGGAACCAGGCCAGGCCACCGAACTCTGCCTCCATTACGTCCAGGCCTGCCCCGGCACCGAGGTATGCAAATTCGGCATTCAGGATTCCCTGGGCTTCGGCGTTGTCCTCGAGAAGTCGTTCGCCGGCAGGGAATTGCCGGCCAAGCTCAAGGTCGGGGTCTCCGGCTGCCCGTTCTCCTGCGCCGAGGGCCTTGTCCGCGATATCGGCGTGATGGGCAAAAAGAAGGGCTGGACCCTGTCTTTCGGCGGCAATTCCGGCAGAAACGCGAGGATCGGCGACGTCATTGCCGAGGAGGTCAGCGAAGCGGAGATCGTCGAACTGATTCGGCGCTGTCTCGACTACTACTGCCTGCACGCGAAAAAAAAGGAACGTACGGCCCGCTTCATCGAGCGGATCGGCATTGAGACCTTCAGAGAGGCCGTCCTCTCTTCGTCGGCGGCAGAGGGCTGAACATGACCGCGTCGCCTCATGCAGCGGTGATTCGCAGGTGCTTCATCAACGCCCCCTGGTATGACCTGAAGGACAAACTCCTCGATACGATATTGGAATACGGCCTGCAGCCGGAGATCGGCCTTGAGGGCAATTGTCTCTACGACGAGGATATCGGCGAATTCAGGAAGATTCACGAGATCCTCGAAAAGAACGGCCTGGAGTGTACGCTGCATGCTCCGTTCTTCGATCTCGCGCCCGGCTCACTCGATCCCCATATCCTTGAAAAAAGCCGGGAAAAACTGTTCAGGGCGATAGATCTCGCCGCTATTTTCCGGCCGAAATCGATCGTCTGCCACCTGCAGTACGAGGAAAACAAGCATGGCTACGTCTTCGAGCGCTGGCGAGCCACCGCCATCGCCACCTGGCTGCAGCTGGCCGAGCGGGCGGCGGCATACGGGGTGCCGATCATGCTGGAAAACACCTACGAGACCGCCCCCGGAGTCCACCAGTCGATACTGGCCGAACTGCAGACTCCGGCAGTGGGATTCTGCCTCGATGTCGGCCACCTCGGCGTCTTCGCCAAGGCCTCCTGGAGCGACTGGCTGCCGGCCATGCTGCCATGGCTCGGCCAGCTGCATCTCCATGACAATGCCGGCGAAAAGGACCAGCATCTCGCCCCGGGACGTGGGACCTTCGATTTTCCGGGCCTCTTTGATTATCTCAGGCGAAACGACTGTCACCCGCTCATCACCCTCGAACCTCACACGCCGGAGGATCTCTGGCAGGCCCTCAGGTACCTCGACGAGGACGGCCGGCTCATCGGGATCTGACAGCGCCCCTGATTTCCGGGTATTTCCCGTTGCCGCCCGGCTTTTCCACTTCCGGCTCAGCAATCTTACGAGGAGTTTATGGACAGGGTTTTTACCGCGGAATACATCGTCACGATCGGAGATATCAATTACGGCGGCCATCTGGGCAATGACAAATCCCTGGTCATCTTTCATGACGCCAGGCTCAGGTTTCTGCAAAGCCTCGGCTTTTCCGAACAGGATATCGGCAAAGGCAGAGGCGTCATCATGGTCGAGGCCGGCATCCGCTTCCTCCAGGAGGTCTTCGTCCACGACCACCTCGAGACCCGGGTCCGGCTGATCGGATGCGAAGGTCCCCGCCTGCCCTTTCAGTATGAGGTGGTGCGCAAGAGTGACGGAAAGACGGTGCTGACCGGTACGACCCTGCTCCTGGCCTTCGACTACCAGGCCCGCAAGGTGGCCAGGGTCCCCACCCTCTTTCTGGAAAAATATCGACAGATATACGGCGAGCCGGCGACGTGAGGCGATTTTCCCCTCCTGGCCGGCAAAGGCTGGCGGAATCGCCCCCGATGTGGTATTGAAGCCGGTCCGGCAGAATCTCCCGGCCCAGAACGTATGCCGGACCAAGCTCAATTATTCATCTATGACAGGCGTCCCGATACCTGCCGCAACCACCCGCAGATCGGCCCCCGCCCCGGCTACTGCGCCTATACGAAAAGGCGGCGAGGAACTCCGGCAGGGCCTGAAACCCCTGGAACATCTCCATAGCCAAACGATTATCTTGCTGATATTGCACATTTTAAGCGTACAATTCCGGCGACCTTTATGGTGTGCAAAATTGACTCTTCTATGCTATTAGTTGATCCTGAAGGCGAACCACAGGGAGGCTCGGCCCCCGCTTCTTCATCCCCCAGGAGGACTCCGTGATTCTGCGAACATCAACCGTCTGTATCCTTGGCATGCTCCTGCTGCTCTCCGCCTGCGCCCCCGGCAACCAGAACCGGCTGCTCAAGGGAGGCAAGACCCAGCTCACCGCCGAACAGCTCTTTCAACTGGTCTCCGGTAATACCCTGCATCTCGAATCGATCGATTTCAATGCCTGGGTCCACTTTCTCGAAAATGGCCGGATGTCCGCCAAGAACAGGAACAATCTCCGTGATACCGGGGCCTGGGACATCAACAGCGACAACCGGCTCTGCCTGGAATTCGAGACCTGGTATTACGGTGATGAAAAGTGCTACAGCCTGGTTGCCACCGGCGGCGACGACTATGTCCTGTTCACCACCAACGGCGCCCGTGCCTATTCGGCCACCGCGATCAGCGGCGATTCGCAGAAGCTGGCCGCAGCCGGCCGGAAAAAAGGTAAAACCTATCTCCGCGAGAAGATAGCCGGCGGCAAATCCGCCGCCTCCGCGATCACCCCAGCCCCTGCCGCCCATGTTGCGGCCGGCTCGGAACAGGTGTCGCCGCCCCGGGAAATCCCCTCTCCCCCTCCGCCTCCCGAGGAGCTGCGTCACACCCTGGCCGAGATGGCCAAAAACTGCCCGAACTGCAACCTGGCCGGGGCCGATCTCAAAGGGGCCGAGCTGATCACCGCCAACCTCGCCGGCGCCAATCTGGCCGGGGCCGACCTCAGTCGCGCCAACCTGCGCCGGGCCAATCTGGCCGGGGCAAATCTGGCCGGGGCGATCATGGTCAACACCAACCTGCCGGGGGCCAACCTCGCCAACTGTAATATGAGCAACGCCAACCTCAGCGGCGCCAATCTCATCAAGGCCAATTTCACCGGGGCAATGACCGACGGCATCCAACTGCAGGGCGCCCACCTCGAAGGCGTCACGGGACTGAAGAAATAATTATGAGCGCAGGATTTGTACATCTCCACGTCCACACCCAGCACAGCCTGCTGGACGGCGCGATCCGGGTCTCGGACCTGCTGGCCAAGTGCAAGGAATACGGGATGGACAGCGTCGCCATCACCGATCACGGCGCCATGCACGGGGCTCTGGAGTTCTACACCAAGGCCAAAAAAGCCGGCGTCAAGCCGATCGTCGGCTGCGAATTCTATATCGCCCCCGGCGACCGCAAGGAAAAAAAGGCCGTCGACGGCACTACCGCCTTCCATATCATCCTCCTGGCCATGGATATCGAAGGCTACCAGAACCTGATGAAGCTGGCCAGTATCGCCCAGTTCGAGGGCTTTTACTACAAGCCCCGGATCGACATGGAGGTCCTGAAACAGTACAACGCCGGCCTGATCGCCATGACCGCCTGCCTGCACGGCTGGGTTCCCTGGCTGATCCTGCAGAAGGATATGGTCGGGGCCAAGAAGAAGACCGCCGAACTCCAGGGGATCTTCGGCGACCGGCTCTATTTCGAGCTGCAGGAAAACGGCATGAGCGAGCAGCAGACGGTCAACGACGGGCTGATCGCCATCGGCCGGGAAATGGGGGTCAAGGTGGTGGCGACCAACGACTGCCACTACCTCAACCGCGAGGAGGCCTATGCCCACGAGGTCCTGCTCTGCATCCAGACCGGCAGGACAATCAACGATCCCAAACGCTTCCGTTTCTCCACCGACGAGCTGTATTTCAAGTCGCCGGAGATTATGAAAAAGAGCTTCGCCTACTGCCCTGAGGCGATCGCCAACACCCTCGAGGTGGCCGATCGCTGCAATCTCGAGATCGTTTTCGGCGAGTACCACTTCCCCAACTTCCCGGTGCCGGAGGGCGAGACCCTCAACTCGATGTTCGCCAGGATCTGCCGGGAAGGGCTGAAGGAACGCTTCGCCACCATGCGCAAGATCGGCACCTTCAGCGCAGAGGTCGAGAAATGCTACAGTGAGCGGCTGGAATACGAGATCGAGGTAATCACCACCATGGGTTTTCCCGGCTACTTCCTGATCGTCGCCGATTTCATCAACTGGGCCAAGAATCATGATATCCCGGTCGGCCCGGGCCGCGGTTCGGGGGCCGGCAGCCTGGCCGCCTACTGCATGCGCATCACCAATATCGACCCGCTTCCCTACGGCCTGCTCTTCGAGCGCTTCCTCAATATCGAGCGCAAGTCGATGCCCGACTTCGACGTCGATTTCTGCCAGGACCGGCGCGGCGAGGTGATCGATTATGTCCGCAGCAAATACGGCGGAGACTCGCACGTCGCCCAGATCGTCACCTATGGCACCATGAAGGCCCGGGGCGTCATCCGCGATGTCGGCCGGGCGCTGGACATCCCGTTCGCCGAGGTGGACAAGATCGCCAAGCTGGTGCCCGAGCAGCTGAAGATGACCATCAAGAAGGCGATCGAGGAGGAACCCAAGCTCAAGGAGATGGCCGCCAAGGACCCCCAGATCGAGGAGCTGCTGTCGATCTCGAAGACCCTCGAGGGACTGGCCCGCCACACCTCCACCCATGCCGCCGGCGTGGTGGTCTCGCCCGGTCCGATGGTCCAGTACCTGCCGGTCTGCCGGGGATCGAACGAAGAGACCCTGACCCAGTACGACATGAAGCATACCGAGATGACCGGATTGATCAAATTCGACTTTCTCGGCCTGAAGACCCTGACCGTCATCGACAAGGCCCTCAAACACATCAAGGCCGATATCGGCAAGGACCTCGACATCGAGACCCTGCCGATGGATGACCTCAAGACCTTCGACCTGCTCTGCGCCGGCGACACCCTGGGCATCTTCCAGCTGGAGAGTTCCGGCATGCGCGAGCTGCTGGTGAAGATGGCGCCAACCCAGTTCACCGACCTCATCGCCCTGGTGGCCCTCTACCGGCCCGGCCCGCTCGAATCCGGCATGGTTAACGACTTCGTCGAGACCAAGCACGGCCGGGCCGCCGCCAACTACCCCCTACCCCAGCTCAAAGGCGTGCTCGAGGAGACTTACGGCGTCATCGTCTACCAGGAGCAGGTCATGCAGATCGCCAACATCCTGGCGAACTACACGCTGGGCGATGCCGACTCCCTGCGCCGGGCCATGGGCAAGAAGATCCCCGAGGTCATGCAGGGCGAGAAGGTCAAGTTCATGGCCGGGGCAAAACTCAACAAGATCCCCGAGGACAAGGCCGAGTATGTCTTCGACCTGATGGCCAAGTTCGCCGGCTACGGCTTCAACAAGTCGCACTCCGCCGCTTATGCCCTGATCCTCTACCAGACCGCCTACCTCAAGGCTCACTACCCGGCCCAGTTCATGACCGCCCTGCTGTCCTGCGATATGGCCAACACCGACAAGGTGGTGCTCTATATCAACGACTGCAGGGAACACGATATCGAGGTGCTGCCGCCCGATATCAACGAGAGCGTCACCGGTTTTTCGGTGATCAACGACCGCATCCGCTTCGGCCTGGCGGCGGTCAAGAATGTCGGCGAATCGGCCCTGGAATCAATCATCGAGGAACGGCAGAAAAACGGCCGATACACCTCGCTCTCCAACTTCTGCAACCGGGTGGACAGCCGGCGGGTCAACTCGCGGGTCATCGAGAGCCTGATCAAGTCCGGTTCTTTCGATTCTCTCGGCTACCGGCGGTCCCAGGTCATGGCCGTGCTCGACCGGGCCATGGAGCAGGCCAAGGCCGTGCAGCGGGACCTGCAGAGCGGCCAGTTGTCGCTCTTCGGCGCCCCGGCGGCCGGACCGCAGGCCAAGGAGATCACCGACATCCAGATGCCCGATATCCCCGAGTGGAACGAGCAGAAACGGCTGGCCTTTGAAAAGGAGACCGTCGGCTTCTACCTCACCGGCCACCCGCTCGACGACACCCTGGCCGAAATCCGCACGGTCATCGACAGCGATATCCATAACCTCGCCACCTTTGGCGACGATCAATCGGTGCGGGTCGGCGGCCTGATCCGCAACTTCAAGCGGCACAAGAGCAAAAAGGGCGACCCGATGGCCTTTCTGACCCTTGAGGATATCTTCGAGGCCGTCGAGGTCGTGGTCTTTCCCGAGACCTACAGCCGCTGCGCCGAGGTGCTTGAAATGACCGAACCGGTGATCATTCAGGGCGTCATCCAGAAAGACGAGCGGGGGGTGAAGATCATCGCCGATGCCATCGACCCTTTGCCGGCGGCCAGGGAAAAGTATACGAACTCGATGCGCATCCGCCTCGATTCGGACAAGATCAGCCGGCAGAAACTCGAGGCCCTGAAAAAGGTCCTCTTCCAGTTCCACGGTCCCTGCCAGGTTTTGCTCACCCTCCATTTCGCCCAGAAAGGGGAAGTAGACGTCGAGGTCGTAAAGGATCTGACCATCAAACCCTGCCGGGAATTGACCGACCGTATCGAGGAGGTCCTTGGCTACAAGGCCTGCTCCTTCACGAAAAAGGATATCGTCATGCCGGGCCGCAAGAAATGGGGAAACGGGAACGGCAAGGCGAAGGCGGCCTAGCCGCCGACCCGAATCCTGTGATGGGAAATCCAGTCAGGACAATCGTCGTTCAATCAGATGACGCCGGCGCCTGGGATGCCTTTGTCCATGCCCATCCGGCGGCGGACCATGGCCATCTCTTTAACTGGAGCAGGGTGATCGCGGAGGTGTATCGGCACAGACCGCACTATCTTGCGGTGGTAGCTGCAGGGTCAGGCAGCGCGCCTGGCGGGGCCATCCGCGGCATCCTGCCCCTCTTCCGGTTCAACCCTCTGTTGAGCAGGCTGAAACTCGTCTCCCTCCCCTTCTTCGATCAGGCCGGTCCCCTGGCCGACGACAGGCAGACCGAGGCCCTGCTCTTTCAGGCTGGCCTGGACCTGCTACGCGACAGGGACGGGGCCGGCCTGGAAATCCGTCAGGCCGCCCCCGCCCGTTATTGCCAAGGCCAGGGCGCTGAGGGGTTCAACTCCAGACTGTCGACCCTGAAGGTATCGTTGAAACTGCGGCTCGGCCAAAGCCAGGACGAGATGCTGTGGGGATTCAAGGCCAAGCTGCGGAGCCAGATAAACAAAGGCATGAAAAACGGTCTGGAGACCCGGATCGGCAGGGAGGAACTGCTCGAACCGTTTTATCAGGTCTTCAGCCGGAACATGCGGGATCTCGGCTCGCCCGTCCACTCAAAGAAATACTTCCAGGCTATTTTCAAATATTTCCGTCAGGATGCCTATATCTGCCTGGTGACTTATGAGAAGCGACCCGTGGCCGCCGGCTTCATGTTCCGGTTCAAAAACGAGATCAAGAATCCCTGGGCCTCCTCGCTGCGGAAATACCGCCACCTCAACACCAATATGCTGCTGTACTGGGCGATGATCCGTTTTGCCTGCGATGAGGGGATGCACTGTTTCGATATGGGCAGATCCTCGCGCGGGGCCTCGACATATCGCTTCAAACAGCAGTGGGGACCCGAGGAAAGACCGCTGTTCTGGTACAGCTGGTCTCCTGCTGGTCAGGAAGCGGACGAACGGCCGGAGACCCTGGTCTACCCGGCCTGGCGGAGGCTGCCGGTGTTCGCTGCCAATCTCCTGGGACCGCTGGTACGCCGGCATATTTCCCTGTAACGGAGGCGGAGATGACGTCGGATATGCAACTGACCATCCCGATGCCCCTGCAGATCATCGTCGACGACGTGGGCTGGTGGTCGGGGATGGATGGCTCGCAATACAACCAGCCCTACAGGACCGGCATCGGCAGGGATCACCAGCCGGAGGACTACCTGGCCCTGGCGGCGCTCGGCAAGGAACTCGGCACGCGGATTCTCGCCGGTTTTGTCCTCTGCGAATGGGACAAGACGAATCTGTTGAAAAAACTGCCGTCGGCCACCTGGATGGGCGGAGACTGGGACAATGCCGGAATCAGGAGCGAGAACAAGGAGCGGGCCGCCGAGATTATCAGAAGCGAGCGGGCTGCAATCGAGATCGCCCTGCACGGCATCGGGCATGAATTCTGGGTCGACGGCCGGATGGAGCGGGCCGAGTTTCACAACAACGACTGCGAGATGCGGGACCGGGACGAAATACGCCGGCACCTGGAAGGCTTTTTCCAGCTCATGGAGCAATACGACCTCGGTCCGCCGCCAGGCACCTTCATTCCTCCGGCCCTGAAACACAGCTTCGGCAACGGTGAAGAAGGGTTCCAGAAGCTGCTGAGCGAGTTCGGCATCAGCTCTGTGACCACCCGCTTCGACAAGGCTAGGCAATTTTCCAGGCCGCTGCATCCCCGCATTACCTGGGAGAGCAAGGTGCTGCTGGTGGACCGTGGCCAGGCCGCCTGCGCCTGGAACGATATCGCCTGCGAGCCGGTATTCGCCTTCGACCGGCCTTTCCTCACTCTGCACTGGGCCAATATCCTCCACCAGGATCCTCGAAAAAATATCGATATCGTCCGGAAGTGGGCGTATTTCCTTCGTGATGGAGCAGCACGGCATGGCCTCATTCTCGCCCCCGATATGCGTTCCTGCCTGACCCAGTACCTCCACAGGGAATTCTCCACCATCCACGCTGAAAATGGCAAAATCTCCATCGACCTGGGCTGGAAGCACAGCCTGCCGCACCACCAGATAGACCAATCCTTCCTGGTCGAACTGACACCCGCCGACCTGCCAGGTGTACAGGTCTCCGGGGCGCAGGCAGAGCTTATCCGAAAGGATAACGGCTCGGCAATCTTTCGACTCACCCCCCCGCCCGACATACGGAAAATCCTCATCAGGCCGGAACCGGCCATCTAGAATCAGTCTCCCCTCCCTTCACGCATCGGCTCGACCAATACCTCCCGCCATACCTATAGAAACAAGCATTTTGACATCATCAGCACCGAGGTTATAATTCCCTCTGGTTGTTCCACGAGGCGAGAACCTATTTTACATCACAACACACAAGCTGGACAGCATGGAAACTGAGCATATCCTGGTCAAAGGGTCGAGAGAGGTCAACGAAGACACGCTGCTGCTGGGGGAAAATATCTTCGGCGTGTTCGACGGCGCGACCAGCCTCAACGGCGCCCGTTTTGGCAGGAGCCGGAACAGGACCGGCGGGATGATCGCTTCGTCAATTGCCTGCTCAGTCTTTTCCAGGAATTGTCACCCCCTCATCGAGCTTGCCGAGGGCGCAAACAAGGCCATATATGAGGAGATGTTTGCCCATGGCGTCAATCTCTCGGCACGGGAAGGCTACTGGAGCACCAGCGCGGCCGTGGTGCGGATAAAAGAAAAAGGAATCGAATGGATCCAGACGGGCGATTCCTTCATCATCCTGATCTATAACGACAACTCCTATAAGGTCCTGGGCGAACTGGCCGATCATGACTACGAAACCCTGTCGATCTGGAAAAAGGAAGCGGAGAATTCCTCCTATTTGATCCATGAGGCACTCAAAGAGCAGATACAAAAGACCCGGGACGGCATGAACAGATCCTACGGCGTTCTCAACGGGGAACGGGAGGCGGTCCGCTTCCTGCGCTCAGGCCTCGAGTTTCTTGACGATGTACGGGAGATCCTGATCTTCACCGACGGACTCAATATCCCCGTCGAGGTCCCCGAAAAGGAAAAAAATTTTGATCTCCTGGTTGAACTCTACCTCCGTCTTGGCCTGCAGGGACTCAAGGAACATATCCGCGAACTGGAAAAAAAAGACCCCCACTGCCGGCGCTATCCCCGCTTCAAGTGCCATGACGACATCGCCGCCATCTCCATCCGCCCCGGTCAATAGATTCCTCTGCAGCAACTCCCCTCCCTCCTGCTCCACCGTGGCGGATCCCCCCAGCCCCTTGTGAAACTGCACAGTTTCCCGGCATACAGCATCTCGACAAGCTTTGACAAAGATTTCTCCAGTCAGCGGCGACTTGCCTGGCGAAGTCAGCCAAATCAATCCCAAGGCAGGGTGATCCCTTTTGAACAGCAACCTCATTACGAGGAAGGCCGGAGGCAAGATCCCTGAATCCGGGCCTTTCATATGCGAAAACGCAGCGAGGAAATCGATAAAATAGGACTGTGCCGCCTGATCGGCTTGACGTGCCTGCCAATACCCGGCAACTGCCGGAAACATGCGACTCCCCGGGGAAGAGCGGCGATTTCTCAGACCAAATCTGTTATTCTCCACTTCCTGCCGATGCGGCAGATCAGGTGATATTTGCCGGAAAGCCTCATAACATTGGCATTTCCCCTGCCTTTTCGCGACCCGAACCGGTCTTTCACGAACAAAAACCCCCTGATATGCCGCTGCTGTATAATTATCTTCTGATATTGAAAGCCTGAACATAGATGATTGGCTTTGGGCATATGAGGTCCTAGCTAATTGGCGTGCTTGTCACGGATATCCTATTAATACATTTCAGGCTTTGTTGAGAAAACGAGTAAAAGAACTTTGTAAAAATGGTATAGTTGCACAACGTTTAAAAAGAGCGCCGTCTGTTGTAGCAAAACTTCAAAGATTGAACTCAATGAAACTTGTACAAATGCAAGACATTGGAGGCCTTAGAGCAGTTGTAGATACTATTTCTACAGTTAGAAAACTTGAAAATCTGTATCGAAATAGCAATTTTAAGCATCAGCTTGTTTCGTCAAAAGACTATATTTCTAACCCAAAAGAAGATGGATACCGAAGCATCCACCTTGTTTATAAGTATTTCAATAGCCATTCACCAAATTTCAATGAATTGCTGCTTGAAATACAATTAAGAACAAGACTGCAACACTCTTGGGCGACTGCCGTCGAGACAATGGGAACTTTTCTTGGGCAAGCCCTGAAATCTGGACAGGGAGAGCGGCCATGGAGAGAATTTTTTGAAATTGCAAGCGCTGCATTCACTCATGTTGAAGGGACAGAGTCTATACCGGCGTATAATTCATTGTCAAGTATTGAAATATTGTCCCGCTTAGATGAGACTGAAAATAACCTTCATGTATTGAATAAGCTACAGGGATTTTCTATCGCTGCAAACAAAATTATTGCTACTAGAGGCGCTGGTAGTTACCACCTTGTTATTTTAGATTCTTCGAATCGTAGTGTTTCAATTATGCCATTCCCAAAGACTCAGTTAGAGCGAGCAAATATTGAGTACGCAAAAGTTGAAGAACGCGGCCAAAAAGGAGAGTCTATCGAAGCAGTTCTGGTATCTGCTGGACCTGTTGAAGCATTGAAAAAGGCTTATCCCAATTACTTTCTTGATACACATGATTTTGTGCTTCAAATTAGGAAATTACTCAAAAAAGTACAAACAGAAGATACGCTACCAAATAAATCCAGGCGACGGGAACGAGCTCAGGGGCGCTGAAGCGGCAAACATATTTATCCGTCCCTGATTTCTGTCGTTATGGCCTTGAAATCAAACCACAAACAAGAAACGGATCATGGCAAAGACCGATAGTGTTCTCGACAGGATGACCGAATATTTTGCCGAGAAAGGTGCACCTGTCACAGTCAAGCGGCTCAACAAAGGCTATTCCATCATCCACGAATCCGGCGAGCCTGTCGCACGATTCCGGCCGGAGGCCGGCGAGTCGAACCTGTTCGAGGTGCTTTGGTGGAGTTCTCGTGACAAATGGGAGCACATTGGCGATTTCGGCGGCATGGTCATGAACCTGGAAGAGGCCCTCGAGTACGTCTTGTCCGACCCAATGGACATATTCTGGATAGGATGGAATCGAGGCATGCGGACCGGCGTTAGACTGGGGTTGCCGGCTTTGCTCGGCAAACTGTTCGGCTCCAACCGGTGAGATGCTCAGGTAGGCCGCTTCCGCTTGCCATACAGGTCAAACCATGAAGACCGACACTCCACACCGCTCGTCTCTTACACGCTTTGCCTGGCTATCTATTGCCGCCGCAATTCTCACTATTTCCTTAAAAGCCATTGCCTATTTACTGACAGGCTCGGTCGGTCTCCTTTCCGATGCGATGGAGTCGTTCGTCAACCTTGTCGGCGCGCTGATGGCATTAGCGATGTTGACAATAGCCGCTCGCCCAGCCGATGAAGACCACGCCTATGGACATAGCAAGGCAGAATACTTTTCAAGTGGCGTTGAAGGAACATTGATTCTGCTCGCTGCCGTCAGTATCGCTGCGACGGCTATTCCACGGCTGATTCACCCAAGGCCGCTTGAGCAGGTAGGGCTCGGATTAGGGGTTTCGGTTGCGGCCTCCCTCGTCAACCTGTTTGTCGCGCGGGTCCTCCTGCGGGCTGGCAAACAACATCACTCGATAACTCTTGAAGCCAATGCCCATCACTTGATGACGGATGTTTGGACATCGGTGGGTGTGTTGGTGGGGGTCGGCGCGGTGGCACTGACCGGTTTGGTACGACTCGACCCCGTAGTGGCCTGCCTGGTGGCGGCGAATATTGTTTGGTCAGGAGTTGGTATCGTGCGCAAATCCGTATCCGGATTGATGGACACGGCCTTGCCGATCGAGGATCAAAAAAGAATACAAAAAATTTTGGAGCCGTATGTCCAGAGCGGAATCCAGTATCACGCGCTGCGCACACGCCAATCAGGGGCGCGGCAGTTTGTGTCTTTTCATGTGCTGGTTCCCGGCCTATGGGCGGTTCAGCGGGGTCATCAGCTTTTAGAAAACATAGAAACCGACATCCGCCGCACATTGCCGAGTGCCATCGTGTTTACGCACCTGGAGTCGCTCAACGACCCTGCTTCAGGGGATGATATGAGCCTAACCAACGTTGAAACCCCGCTGCCAAAACCACCAGCACAGCATCCAGGGCAATCAGCTGTTGGAGATGCTCCGTTCAAGACAAATGAAGAGCCGTGATCATTCCCGATCTTGTTCACAAACCAGTCGGGGCGGCCTAACTCCCGGTCGCAGGCGACCGCCCTTCGCGCTCCGCGCTGCCCTTCGCGATTCCGGTCAGCACCTGAACCGCTACACAGGCGGCTGGAGCGAACTGCGCCTTAAAACACGCCAGGAGTGCCTATGAGTATTGAGCATGCTGTTCAGAGGTATCGATGTAAGGTTGCCGTCTTCGCACTTGCATGCGTATTGATGCTCGTCGGCTGGTGCTCAACAGCTGCAGCTGGCCAGAGGCCGGAGAATTGGGCAAGTCCGGTTGCAGCAAACCCTGGACTGCCAAATCTTCATCGCGTCAACTCAACGCTCTATCGCTCAGCGCAGCCGACGAAAGAGGGTTTTGTGTTTCTGAGCGGGAGGCCGAGCCTTGCAAATGCCGATCGCCCGATCAAAACCATTGTCACGTTACGCGCCTTCCACGATGACGCCTCCCTTGTTCCAACAGGCTCAGGATTGCGCCTCGAGCAGATCTGGTTCAAAACGTGGCACCCCGAGGATGAGGATGTGGTCAAATTCCTTCGCATTGCAACCTCTCCCGCGCTGCAGCCAGTGCTCGTGCATTGTCAGCACGGCTCGGACCGCACCGGGACGATGGTGGCAATCTATCGGATCGCCTTCGAGGGCTGGACCAAGGCCCAGGCCACGGAAGAGATGATCAATGGAAGCTTCGGCTTCCACCCGATGTGGCAGAACCTGCTACGCTACATCGAAAAACTGGACGTCGATGCCATCAAAGACCAGGTCGCGAAACAAGGGGTCTGGCAATAGCCGTCCAATCCAAGGTGTCAACTCCCTATCGCTCAGCGCAGCCGACGAAAGAAAGTTTTGTTTTTCTGAGCGGGCAGCCGAGCCTTGCAAATACCGTATGACCGCAAAAATTTCCCGGCTGCACAGGAATAAGGTGTTGAAACATTTCAACCAACCTATTGATATGCATAAGAAAAAGTTGCTTGGCATTGAGAACAGGCTCCCGCCAAGGGTATTTTTTCACTCGACAAGATGGCACAATATATTGAAAGGGTAGAGAGCGGCAGAATCATACAATTCAGCAGGTACAAGCGTTCTACTTTATACCTCAAGGATGAAGAATCTGTTCCGAGCCGAATTGCTCAAGGCCATAAAATATCTCGACAGGCAACTACGGCGTGAGAACCGGAAAAATGCCACTTTTGGCATCTTGGGAAAGATGAAAATTGCGTTTGGCAAGATACTTTTCAACACCTTTGAGTAAGTATCCACCGGTTTTGCCGGTGGATACTTACTTGCCCGGATATGTCAAGTTCCAGGCAGTCCCCCGGCAGAACCGGAGGACTGCCTGAAGTAAATTAATTCTTGCCGGAACGCTGTTTCCCCTGCCCCCTTTCGATTTGTTGCTGTTTCTCCCATTCTTCCTGTTCTTGCGGGGTTCTCTTCCTTTTCTTCTCTGGTTGCTGCTGTACCTGCGGCTCCTGAACCCTTTCCTGCTGCTGCCGCCGCACCTCCTGTTCCTGGCGACGCTGGCCCTCCACCTGCTGCCGCCGCTGGGCCTCCTGAGCCTGCTGGCGTTGGCTCTCTACCTGCTGCTGCTGCCGCTGCTGGGCCTCCTGAGCCTGCTGGCGTTGGC
>JANMSX010000133.1:0-2301 GCA_031389785.1 Desulfobulbaceae bacterium
GACCTACAGGGATCACCGGATGGCGATGAGTTTTGCGGTGGCCGGCCTGAAAGTTCCGGGGGTGCGGATCACCGGCGAGACATGCGTTGCCAAATCCTTCCCCGACTTCTGGCAGCGGTTCGCCCTTCTGGCCTGATTGGCGATCCGACTCCTGCCGCCCTCGAGAGCGGTAGGAAAATGCCAGGCACTTGTCTATGCAGGTTATTTAACTCAACATATTCAATGGAGAAATTCCATGATTTCGGTATTTTTGTCGTCGGCAACATGGAGACCATCGCTCATCTTGGACAATGGTAAGCCGTGCAGGGAATCGTGTCCGTTGTCCTAGGTGGATTCATTCATGGAGAAAACTATGCGAATTGCTTTTTTGGTCGTTGTATCATTGCTACTGGCATCCTGCGCCCCTGTCCAGATGGTGCCTCCAGGCCCGAAACCGGTAGTAACGGGAGCGGCGGGCGGGGGCACGCCCCAGAAGGCCGGTATCTCCTTCGAGCGATGTACCGAATCCTTTGGAACCCTGGCCCTGTCTGAAGAGCAGGATGAGGACTGGCACTCCGTCATCATCGATGAATACGGGCTTCCCCCGGCCTCAAAACTGCTTCGCCTGATGGCCCAGCAATCCAACTGTTTCGTGGTGGTCGAACAGGTTCGCCAGGGTATGAAGGCGATGGAAAAGGAAAGGGCGCTGCAGGACAGCAGTTTTGGCAAAGGGCAGATTGATAGCGCAGATTATACCCTGACGCCGAGCGTAATATTCAGCAGTCATGACCCCGGCAGTATAGGTGCGGCTGTCGGTACCCGGCCGAGGCCACTCGACGACAGCGCCGGCACTGCGGTCGGTGCGGTCGACGGCGTGAAGAAGAAGGAGGCGAGCACCATACTGACCCTCGTGGATAATCGCTCCGGTGTGCTGATAGAGGCGGCTGAAGGGAACGCCTCGAATTTCGATTTCGGCCTTCTGGGCCGGATCTTCAGCGGCAGCGGCGGTGTCGGACTCGGCGGTTATGAAAAGACACCGGAGGGCAAGATTCTGGCCGCAGCCTTTGCCGACTCGTTCAACCAGATGGTCAAGGCATTGAAAAACTACCAGGCCCAGAAGGTCAAGGGCGGAACCTTAAAGGTCGGCAGTTGATGGCCATGTGCTGCCTGCTATAGACACATCCCCCTTCGGCCGACGGCCGGGGGAACGCAGTCTTTCAGCTACCCAAGGTCTTGGCGGGAGAGGATGACAGTCCCGCCAAGGCCTATTTTTGTTGCATCCCCGGCATTTCCACTGACAACTGCAATCTCGATGAAACCGCTGCTGTCGATGACGGCGATGGGTTCGCCTGGATTTTTTTCCGCATAGGCCGTGTTCAGGCCGTAGATCGTTATGCCGGTTGCCTGCAGCACGATCTCTCCTTCGCCAGGCAATCTCCCGATATCATGTGCTGATATATTGCTGCGCAGGTTGCCGAAATGGTCTCGTGAGACGATCCGGCCGACCAGCTGATCACCGACGAGTTGCGGTTCGGGGGTGGCAAGAAGGTGGCAGGTTTCGACCGACACGGCGGGGCCCACCTGGCTTATGTCCATCCCGACTGCAAGCCGCGCGGCAACCGGCGCCATGATATCCCGTCCATGGAAGGTGGAGCTTACCGGGGAACGAAAGAGCCCGCTGTTGGTTACCTGGTGCACAGCGACGGGATCCGCCCGGAGAAACGGGCTGAGGATGCCGTTATCCGGACCGACGAAGATGTACCGTGCCGTTCTTACGGCCAGGATGGGTCTGCCGGAGCCGACCCCCGGGTCGACCACGGCGAGGTGGACGGTGGAATCCGGGAAGAACACCGCGGCATGGGCGAGGACCATTGACGCCCCCAGGATGTCCTGGGGCGCGATGCCATGGGTGATGTCGATGATCCTGGTTTCGCGGTGATACGAGAGGAGGACGCCTTTCAGGGCCCCGACATATTCGTCGAGGAGGCCAAAATCCGTGGTCAGGGTGATGATCGGGGCGGCCATTTTGCTTTCACCGTATTTCTTGAGAGGATAAAGAGGACATCATCCGGGCGAGGTTCACTATGCCGTCGTCAAACAATAACCGTTACGCAGAAATACCTTTCCGGCATAAGGGGCCGTAACGAAATGGTGAAAAATGTAACGGTTATTTCGTAACGGCCCCTAAGTCCCTCGTTTCTCCTGCGGTCACTTTTTAAGCAGGACATACAGGGAGCCTTTCTCCCTCATCAGGCCGGCGGCGAGGCGGGCCTCGTGACTGTCGCCGAGAAAGATATCGACACGTCCGGGGCCTTTGATGGC
>JANMSX010000062.1:0-2303 GCA_031389785.1 Desulfobulbaceae bacterium
TGGAACAGGGATTAACTTGTCGGGACACTGGAACCTCTCCGGAGTGGTTCGACAAATAGAGTCACTATCCAAATTACATCAACTGGAATCTGATCTGGAAAATAATTATCGCATCGATTGCAGTGAGATCAGCAGCGTCGACATGAGCGGACTGCAGCTCCTCTATGTCTGGATGCAGTGCGTCAGTCTGCGTGGTGTAAAGCCTGAGCTGATCAATCTGCCCGAAGGCATGCAACAGGCTATCAAGCAGTTGGGTCTTAATAAATGTTTTTCGGATTATTATACGGACGTTGCCTGATAAAGTAATAACTGATCTGTTTGATGACAAAAAGGCCGCCCCTACGGAAGCGGCCTTTTTTTATATTGTTTTCGTGTGAAATGGTTTGGCCGGTTAAATGGCAGGATCAGTTTTCAGCTGACTCGCTCATTTAATCTTCATGATAGCGTCGTGTAAGATAGTCCTGACCTCGCCCCAGACTTGTTCTGTTCCGGCTTTGAGGTCCTCCCATTCATCATCGCTGGCGGCAGATATCCCTTGCAGCTTTACCGCGGCCTCATCCCGCTTGAACTGCAAGTCCGCGATTGCTTTATAAAGTTCCAACTTTGCCTCAGGCGTGGCGTCTTCTGCCTTGTACTTGAACAGGTCTATCTGCCTATCCCACTCGACCATCTGTGCAGAGAGATTTTCGACGTATTCTGTACGCTTATCCATGATTGCAACTCCAGTTCCGGGTCTATTTCTTCTTTTCATCCTTTTTGATCTTTTTGTCGGCCTTTTTTTCCTTAGGGGTTTTAGCGGGTTCTTTTTTGGAATCTTTCTTGGTGTCCTGGCCTTTGCTCATGATTTTAGCTCCTTATGATTGGGGTTGCGATGCATGCGTGATATGACCTTCATTATAGCACTCATTGGTGACAGGTCCGTTTTTATTACTATGAGGCCAAAATTAACCCCATCAGCTTATCTTTCGTACCTTGAAGAATCGCCCTTTTATTTTATTTACGCTCAGGCAGGAGAGGGCCTGGCCCGCACTTGCCCGTATGATCGCCACGTAGGTGTGGAAATCGAAGACATCGATCTTGCCGACCTCACTCCCCGCAATTCCCGCCTCACCGGTCAGCGCACCGAGGATGTCGCCGGGGCGCATCTTGTTTTTGCGCCCTCCGTCGATGCACAGTGTCACCATGGGGGGCGCAAGGGGCGCGCCCGCAGCAATGACCAGCGACTCAATTTCCCCCCGGGCAATGGTAGCGCCCAGAGCATATTCGATCGCCTGTACCCGCCGGCTTTCCTGCGCCGTCATCAGACTGATCGCCAGTCCCTGTTCTCCGGCTCGTCCGGTGCGGCCGATGCGGTGGATATGAATTTCCGGATCGCGGGGCAGTTCGTAGTTTATGACCGCTGAGAGCTCTTTTATATCAAGCCCGCGGGCAGCCACATCGGTTGCCACCAGTACCGAAGTGCTCTTGTTGGCAAATCGCACCAGCACCTGATCGCGCTCACGCTGTTCCAGCTCGCCATGGATGGCCAGCGCCGACAAGCCCCGCTTGACCAGGGCCTCGGCCACCTCCTGGCACTCTTTTCTGGTGTTGCAGAAGACCAGCGTCGATTCCGGGCGATAGTGACCGAGGATTCGTTCGACTGCTCCGATCCGCTCATACTGATCTACCTCGTAGAGAACCTGCTCGATAGCACCGTCGTCATGTGACTCATCGACACTGACCTCGACCGGTTCATGCTGGATCGCAGCACTCATGGCGGCTATCGCCTCCGGGTAGGTGGCAGAGAAGAACAGGGTCTGCTTTTTTTTCGGTGTGGCGGCAATCAGCGCGCTGATCTCTTCCTGAAACCCCATATCGAGCATGCGGTCGGCTTCGTCGAGGACAAGCGTTTGCAGGCCGGCCAGGTTGAGACTTCCGCGACGCAGGTGATCGAGGAGGCGGCCGGGCGTACCGACCACGACATGGGCGCCATGTTCCAGCGAGCCGAGTTGCGGGCCGAAAGGAACGCCGCCGCAGAGGGTCAAGACCTTGATGTTGTCGGTGAATCGGGCGAGGCGCCGCAGTTCCTTGCCAACCTGATCCGCCAGTTCTCGGGTGGGGCAAACTACCAGCGCCTGCACAGCGGAGGAGGTCACCACCATGCGGGACAGGAGGCCGATTCCGAAGGCGGCGGTCTTGCCGCTGCCGGTCTTCGCCTTGGCGATCACGTCCTTGCCGGCAAGGATCAGCGGCAGGCTGTGGGCCTGAATCGGCGTCATTTCGGTATAGCCCAGGGAAGCGAGGTTCTTGAGCATGGGAGTCTT
>JANMSX010000063.1:0-1926 GCA_031389785.1 Desulfobulbaceae bacterium
GGCGCCGGTGGGACAGGCGGCGACGCACCAGGGGTTCTCGCAATGAAAGCAGAGCATGAAGACGAAGGCGGTTCGCGGCAGACCGCCGATCAGTTTCGGGCCAACATCGACGATCTGACACAAACGCGGGCCCGGCGGCAGACTTTTATTGGACTTGCATTGGATTTCGCAGGCATGGCAGCCAATGCATTTGCGGGTATCCTGGGCGAGATGGTACCGGCTCATGAAAATTCTCCTTTAGGCAAAAGTTCAACACAACATGGGATGAGTCCCAATGAGATCTGGGCCGCGAAATAGTAAGTTCCGTACCAGGGCGGTTTCCCTGAACGGGTCATCCACTTTCCGCAGATTTGGGAAAAGAGCAATGCGTCCGGAGTAAACGAGCTGCGGGTGGCAGCCTCTTCGGGCATGGGAAGGGGAATGTTTCGGCAAGAATATCGTTGTCTGCCTCCCGGCGCAACATCGGTGTTTCGCTTGCAATCCGGTGTTTCGCTTACAATCATTCGTATGGGCATAATATATGCATGAAAAGAAAGGGAACAATAAAATTTCAGGGGCTGGGGCAATTTATTTGCCGCAGTCCTCAGTCACCCATCTCGGCCATATAGGCGTCGAGGGTGCCCTCAAGGGCGAGTTTATGTTTCGCCTCCTCCTGGCAAAGCATCTTGAAGACCTTTCGAGCTCCCTCGTCTTCGGCCCTAGCGAGCAGGAGATTATAGAGAGCCAGTGCCTTTTCCTCCCGTTGGGCGGCGAGCATGAGGATGTCGCGGTAAGGCATGCCCGGAGTGTAGGCGAGGTCCGCCACATAGTTGCTGCGCTTGATGTCGGTGATCCAGGTGAACCGATAGTCGTCCAGGGCACTGCCTGCGTCGCCGCTTTTGAGGTTTTCGAGAATCCGGCGGTGCTGGTCTTCTTCACTGGCGAGCTGAAAAAAGAAGTGCTTTTTTCCTTCCCGGACTTCTTTTTCGCCAACCCTGCGATAAAAGTCGGCGGCCTCTTGTTCCTGGGAGATGGCGAAATCGATGATGGCGGTCAGGTTATTAAAATCCATAGGTCGTCTTCAAGGTCAGTGAGGTGTGATAGGGGGTAATAGGTAGGTGCTTTCTTCGGAGCTCCTAAAAAAGCCCTTTCCAATGAAGAGCCATCCGATCCGATGTATCATAAGTCCTTTCCCAACATAGGTCTTGCAATTATTTTCGCCCCAACTGGCATAGGAGCAGTCACTCTGCATCGTCGGATAATCTGACAACACGACAGTACCATACTGATCGACAAACACGGCAGACGGGAAGATGATGCATCTTGAATCGGTTTCTTCCCGCTGCCGTTTTGTTCTTTTCGCGACCTGCATGCGGCACGACAGGTGAAGTCGAAGGCATGAAACCTCATTTCATCCCTTCGACTTGAGGTCTTGATACCACCGGAGTTATTGCTCCCGAGAGGAGGTATTAATAGAGACCCAACAGGTTGCCGGCCAGCAGGGTAAGACCGACACAGGCTACGCGTTTGACGACCAGCGGGCTCACCCGTTTGGCGATCTGCGGAGCGATATAACCGCCCAGCAGGGCTGCCGGGAACATGGCGAGGAAAAAAATCAGATCGAAATTACCGAACTGATAATGCCGCATCGTGCTGACCGAGGTGTTGAAAAAGATGGCCAGCAGTGAACTGCCGACAACAAGGTACATGGGCAGGCGCAGGGCTACGGTCATCAGCGGCACCATAAACGGTCCGCCACCGAAGCCGAACATCGACGATATAATGGCGATGAAAAAGCCACCAAAACAGCCGACCACCATATTGACCTGAAATTCCTGACCCCAAAATTCTACTTTCATATCGGATTCCTCCTTGTAGTGACCGATTATTTGCCTTTAGCCGCTTCTTCAGCGCGTTTCTTGAATTCCTTGAGAATGGCCTGTTCCT
>JANMSX010000088.1:0-11801 GCA_031389785.1 Desulfobulbaceae bacterium
GTTTTCTCAGCCGAGAAGGAAGCTGCAGCATAAAATTCACCATCGCTTTGTGGCTGGCATCTCCGAGGATTGGCAACGGGCCTCCTCCGTGGGAGAAATAGACAATTTGGGCTTGATTTTGAGGATTTTTTTGATTGAGCACTAAAAGCTCTCCATTGAATTATTTTTTCTATTGAGCCTCTTGCAAAATGACCAGTTGCAGGTTCTGTCATTTCGACCGGAGGGAGAAATCTCATCGTCTTGAAAACCAAGATTTCTCGCTATCGTTCGAAATGACAACATAAATTATCTCGGCCATCCGAGATGCGAGTGGGACGTACTGTGTGATTTCGTCATTTTGCAAATTGCTCATCCGTTTGCAAGACAGGCCCTAATCGCGGAGCACATCCCTCGCGGCGTTGATCTTGGCCGCCAGAAACGCCGAGCCTCCGCTATCGGGATGGACCCCCTTTATAAGTCGCCGCCAGGCCTGGTGGATCTCTTCCTGCGAGGCACCGGGCTCAAGGCCGAGAATCTGGTAGGCTTCCTGCCGCGTCATCTTGGCAAAACCGGATGCATCGTCCCGTTTCCCGAAAGAATCAGCTTCGACCCGTTCCCGCCAGGCGGGGTGGTAGCGGTCGAGAAAAGATTCGAGCAGGGCGGCACTGTCGGCATCGAACTGAATTTCCCGGTAGAGCGACAGCACCTCCTCCTCATTCAGCGAAGAAAGACTGGCTCCCCTCATACGACCGGTCAACACCCGGCCGTCCATTTCCCCGGTATCATGATCGAGTTCCATCTCAAGGCTTGCCGAGCGGACCGTTGATTTGCGGCCACCGGCAGAGGTGACCGGTCTCCTCGCGCGATTGCGCTGCCACCATGAGAACCCGAAAATAATCAAGGGAATCCCTATCACCCCGCGCTGGAAAAGGGTCAGCAGAACTCCCGCCACGATGAGAATAGGCGGCCCGGCACCGGCCAGCGCAGCCGCACTTTGCTTGGCTGGCGAGGTGATAAGCAAGTACAGGCAGATCACCACCAGCACCAGCAGGATAAGATAAAAGACCATTCAGGTATCCAGTCAAAAAAAGTGGCGGGAAATCATTTTCTCATCTGCTCGCCGGCAGAGCAGTTCAATGCCCTCCTCCAGCGCATCGCCGATGAAAACCAGGGCCGAGACCTTTGCTTTCGCCGTTTCATGGGAGGCGTGGTCAAGGACCCTGGCAATCTGGGTCTGACCACCCAGACAGTGGATGCCAAGCATCAGGTCACGCAGGGCGGCGGCATTGATGACCCACTTCGAGGCACGACATTCATCCAGGCCGCGAAAATATACCAGCTGCACCGACAAACCACCCGCCTTGCCCACCGCATCGAACATCGAAGACTGGATTGTCACCGCCCTGTCCCAGGTTGGCTGCCGGCTCATGGTCTCATCCAGGGCAAAAATCAATCTGCCGCCGAGGGCCGGGTTCGCCTCCCCGGCAGCCTTGAGAAAAGAGGCAATCTCGCTGGAGGATGACCTTTCCCGGAGTGCTCCGGGCCCTTTTTCCGTGGAGGTGATTTCTTTGTCTTTCATATCCTGTTAACTGTTTTTCACCTGTTTGCCTGGAATGGAATTCTCCTCAATTTTTCGCGCGGTTTTCTCTATATCATAAACCAGCCAGTGGACAAATGTCCCCCTTGGCGCATCCGGATCCTTGACACTCAGGGCAAAGCTTTTCGTTTCTTCCGGGACATTATCCCAGTTCAGACACGGATTGATGTCTTCACCTTTGCAACTGTATTTTTCCGGAATATACGCATTATCTGCAAATGCATTACATCTCAAGATCATACCTGCACCTCCCAGTTGTTGTGGTTCGGCGACTGGATGAGCTGCGACAGGACATATCGGCAGGATCATCCCCCATGACAGCTGTGACAAGATTTTTAAATTTTTATGACCGGCACCGGTAAGAGATCGGTAATCGTCCAGTTGTTTATCTCAAAAATAAATATCCTGTCCCTACTAATCAATCTTCGATGATTGTTTGCCTGACGGCGGGCCCGCCGGCTGTTTCACCCACCGGCGAATCCGGTTCGGGCACGGCTTGTTGTCGATCCCTATGCCTGGCCATGGAGCAGCGCCCGGCCACATGCCGAAGGGAATGACGATCTGCTGGTCAAGGTCGAGCCTTTGCTGGAAAGAGTCCGAAAATAGCCGCTGGAAACCATCCGTCCGGCTGAAATGCAATTTTTTTCCGACCTTCTGCAATGAAAACTTGAACAATCATCATCCATGCCAGATACTCATAGCAGATCCTAACGAGTAGATCCTAACGAGTATTTGCGATGCCACATCCTTCCGGCTCACGGCTTCATCCAACCGACCCAAGACAAGAGAGACCGCCATGAATGAAGAGATCCGTTTTACCCTTAACGGCGAGCGCCGGACCATCACAGTGGAAGGGGACCGCCCGCTTTTATGGGTCATCCGCCAGGACCTGGGGCTTACCGGCACGAAATATGGCTGCGGTGAAGGCTTGTGCGGCACCTGCACGGTGCTGGTAAATGGCGAAGCCGTGCGTTCCTGCCATACGCCGGTGCGGGATGTCCGGAATAAGGAAGTGGTGACCATCGAGGGCCTGGCCGCCGGGGACAGACTGCACCCGGTGCAGCAGGCCTTCATCGAGCACGACGCCCTGCAGTGCGGCTACTGCACGCCTGGCATGATCATGGAGGCGACCGCCTTCCTGCGCCGCAACCCCGCGCCTGACCGGGCTGACATTGTCGAGGCCATGGACGGGAACCTGTGCCGCTGCGGCGCCCACGACCGTATCATCAAGGCCATCGAGACCGCCGCGGCAAATATGAAGGGAGGTGACTGAGATGACAATCGAACATGAAATCCACCCCATCCCGCTCACGGTCTCCCGGCGCGAATTCCTGAAATTGAGCGCCACCGGCCTGTTCGTCTTCTTCACCGCCGGAGATCTCTCCCTTTTCACCGGCGAGGCCGAAGGGGCCGTGCTGCCCTCCGATTTCAACGCCTTTCTCAGAATCGCTGAGGACGGCCGGGTCGCGTGCTATACCGGCAAGATCGAGATGGGCCAGGGTGTGGTCACCTCCCTTGCACAGATGCTCGCCGACGAGCTCGATATGGCCTTCGCCAGCGTCGACATGGTCATGGGTGATACTGATCTCTGCCCCTACGACCGGGGGACCTTCGGCAGCCTGACCACCCGGGTCTTCGGCCCGGCGCTGCGCCGGGCTGGGGCCGAGGCCAGGGCGGTGCTCCTCAAGCTCGCCGCCGCCCACCTCGATGTCCCCCTGGAAAAACTGGCCGCGGACCAGGGCGAGATTTACCACAAAGACCACCCGGGAAACCGCGTCTCCTATGGCGAACTCACCCGGGGAAAACGCATCGAGCATTATGTGCAGGGCAATGTGGAGACCAAGGGTCCTGCCGGGTTCAGGCTCATGAACCGCCCCAAACTGCGTGCCGACGCCCTGGAAAAGGTTACCGGAAAGGCTAAATACGCCGGCGACATCCAGTTGCCGGGTATGCTCTGCGCCCGCATTCTCCGGCCTCCGGCACATGGGTCACGACTGCTGTCAGTCGACACAAGTGAGGCCGAGAAAATCGAAGGCGTGCACGTTGTCCGCGACGGTGAGATGATCGCCGTGCTGCATGAGAAGTGGGACATCGCCGACAAAGCACTGCGCACGGTGAAGGCAACCTTCGAGCGGCCCGAAGCGAAGGTGGATACCGAGTCGATATTCGACCACCTTGTGAACATCGCTCCCCCGGGATCGAGTATCGCCGAGGGCGGATCCATCGAAGCAGGGGAAAAGCGCGCCGGGTCCCTGGTGGATTCAACATATTTTGACGGCTACGTCGCCCATGCGCCCATGGAGCCCCACACGGCCACGGTGCGCCTCGAAGGCGATCGGGCTACGGTCTGGCCGTCAAGCCAGACGCCGTTTCCCGCCAAGGATGAGACCGCGCGGGTGCTCGGCATTCCTCCGGCGAAGGTGCATGTGATTTCGCCCTATCTCGGCGGCGGTTTCGGCGGCAAGAGCCGCAATCTCCAGGTGGGGGAAGCCGCCCGGCTGGCCAAACTGACCGGAAAACCGGTCCAGGTGGCCTGGAGCCGGGCGGATGAATTCTTCCACGACTCCTTCCGGCCGGCGGCGGTGGTCAAGGTCCGCTCCGGCGTGGACGGCGAGGGACGTATCACTGCCTGGGACTATCATGTCTATTTCGCCGGCGACCGGGGGGCGGAGCAATTCTACGATATAGCGAACCACCGCACCGTCTCCCACGGCGGGATCCGGGGCGTTTCGCCCGATGTCCACCCCTTCGCGGTGGGCCCCTGGCGCGCTCCCGCCAACAATACCAATACTTTCGCCCGCGAATCGCAGATCGACATGATGGCGGCGAAGGCCGGCATCGATCCGCTGGCCTTTCGCCTCATGAATCTTGGCGACCAAAGGATGAAGAGAGTGCTCGAAGCGGCAGCCGAACTTTTCGGCTGGCAGAGCAAGCCAGCACCGAGCGGCCTGGGACGCGGGATCGCCTGCGGGATCGACGCGGGCACCTGGGTGGCCACCATGGCCGAGGTCGGGGTGGATAAGAAAACGGGGGCCGTCACGGTGAAGCGTGTGGTCTGCGCCCAGGACATGGGGCTATGTGTCAATCCCGCCGGCGCCGTCCTGCAGATGGAAGGCTGCATAACCATGGGGCTCGGCTACGCCCTCTCCGAGGAGGTCCGCTTTGCCGGCGGCGAGATATTCGACCGCAACTTCGACACCTACGATATCCCGCGGTTCTCCTGGCTGCCAAAGATCGAAACGATCATCATCGACAACGTCGAGGCGGCCCCGCAGGGCGGCGGTGAACCTGCCATCATCACCATGGGTGGAGCCCTGGCCAACGCCATCTTCGATGCATGCGGCGCAAGGGTATTCAGGCTCCCCATGACACGGGAGAGGGTGAGGAAGGCAATCGAGGCCTCCGGCTAGCACCGGCCCAGGTCTTTGACCAATTTCGGATGATCTGACGATGGAACAAGGGACCAGCTAAGGGTCGCATATAACCACTATTCAAATATAACCTTTTTTCTATGATTACCGGCGCCCGCCGGAAGGATGCATTTTCGGCAAATTATCATGCATAAACAGCATGATGGATCACTTACTGGAGAGTCATCGAGACTTGGCACAAAGATTGCTTAAAAAAAGGAGTGGCTATCAGCATTCTTCTATGGACCGGCAGTCGCTGGGGGGATTTATCCATATCCTGCCGGTGATCGCGGTTACGGCCGTGCTGGTCAGTATCGTTCGAGGCTGGAGAATCCGCTGGTCGACAGGCATCGTGCAGCGGGTCATGGAAGCCGGGGAAGGCCGGAGAGAGAAAAACAATGAGAGAAAATGAGGCCATAAAATGAAAAAGTTACTTTCGGGGACATTGCTTTTGGCGCTGGCGCTGGCCTGTCCGCCTCAGACGATGGCCAGGGTAGAGGTCGGCATCAGTATTTCTCTGCCGCCGCCGGTCGTCTTTGTCGAACCGCCGCAGTTGGTCGTGCTGCCCGGGACCTATGTCTACGCCGTCCCGGACGCGGAGGAGGATATCTTCTTCTACGACGGTTGGTGGTGGCGGACCTGGGACGGTCGCTGGTACCGTTCGCGGGATTACAGTTCAGGCTGGGGATACTATGAAAACGTCCCCTCCTTCTATCGTGAGGTCCCTTCCGACTGGCGGAATTACTACCGGGAGCGTCGCTGGCGAGGTCAGGAATGGGAATATCGGCGCATACCTCACAACGAGGTGCAACGGAACTGGCGGGACTGGCAGGAGCGCAGGTATTGGGAGCGGGAACATTCCTGGGACGTCCGGGGATTCCAGCGATCTGAAAGGTCAGAGGCTGACGTCGATGTCCGAATCGCTCTGCCGCCGCCCATCGTCTTTGACGCACCTCCGGAGGTGATAGTGCTGCCGGGGACCTATGTGTACGTCGTCCCGGACCTGCAGGTGGACATCTTCTTCCACGAGGGCTGGTGGTGGCGGACCTGGGAAGGGAGATGGTATCGCTCGCGGGACTACAGTTCAGGGTGGGGATACCATCGGAGCGAGCCGACTTTCTACCGGCAGATACCCTCAGACTGGCGGAATGACTATCGGGAACGTCGCTGGCGGGGAAAAGAATGGAAAAGCCGGCGCATACAGCACCAGCAGGTGCAACGCAACTGGCGAGACTGGGAAAAGAACAGATACTGGGAGAAGCAGGAGTCCTGGGGCGTCCGGAATTTCAAGCCGAAACAGATTCGCCAGCAGAAAAAAGAGGTCAAGCCACAGCGGCAGCAACAGTACCGGGAGGCAGCCCCGCATTCCCGTAAAGTGATCAAGCCGCAGCATCAGCAGAAGGAAAAGGGAAATCAGGGCAACCATGGCAACCAGGGCAAGGGGCATGACAAAAAATAGCAGAGGGAGCCGGCGGATTCAGCCGACAACCCGAACGCCGGCACCGGGATTGGAATGACCGTTCCCGGCGATGTCATGACCGAGCTCAGGAGCCGTAAGGAAATACCCGGAAATGGCCCGGGTATTTCGACGCGGCCCCCGAGGTCCCCCGGGTAGAAGGTACGGCTGCATCAGAGTGTCTAGAGCCGTAAGACAAGAGACAAATCTCTGCCAGAGAAGATCAGAGCGATGATGATCATAATCAGAACAATCATGAACGTTCTTCCGGAAAAACAGAAAGAGGTCCGGCAAACACTTCTGTCATTGACCGAGCGCCCGGAGGAGGAGAGGGGATGTCTGAGCTTCGGCGTCTTCGCTGATATCGAGAACGAGAACGTATTCAACCTGATTTCGGAATGGAAAACCCGCCGGCACCTCGACCACTATATGAGATCCGAGCGATTCAGCGTTTTACTCGGCACCACCAGCCTCTTATGCAAGCCATTGAACATCCGGATTTTTACGGTTTCGGCTGCGAAGGGGATGGAAGAAGTCAAGGCCGTAAGAAAAAAAGTTGCCGGGCAGTTCCTGGAGAATACCGGCATAGAGGTCCCGAGGTGAGCCTCGTCCCGGTCTAGCGAAAAATTTCACAAAAAGAAAGGTCAGAGAGTGGTTTTAGATGTATAACCCGGAGCAGCCGGGTCATGTTTCTTGATAGAATTATGGGTATTGTTTTCTACTCCGGTCAAAGCGGTCAGGTATCCGTTGCCAAGGCTTACTCGGAACTGAAAGAAAACTTAAAAAATGCCGATAGTCAGACCTCGCAATAGCCTTATCTTCTGATCATACGATAGAGAATTAACAGGACGATGGCTCCGCCTGTAGCCAACACGAAACTCCCGAAATTAAACCCTGTAAATGTCCCGATTCCCAGAAAGGAGCCGATATACCCGCCGGTGAAAGCCCCTCCTATCCCCAATAAGATAGTAACGAAAATTCCTCCAGGGTCCCTGCCTGGCATGAAGAATTTTGCAACCACACCTACTATCAATCCCATTACTATCCACGATAGAATTCCCATGCCAACCTCTTTTATCTAAAAACCGCAAATCCGATGAAAGTAAAAACTATGCAGGTTTGCATAAATTTTTCGTTGCTGATAAGGAAAGCTGCAACTGCCCCGCGGTTTTTTAAATAGTAAACGCCAAATTGGAGAAATCAACCCCACCCCGATTACCCCGATTGAAAGGATTTCACAAAGGTGCGAGACTCCTGGTTTCAGGATAATAACCGATGAAAAATCAAGGGGCAGGAAGGGTTACGGAGGAGAGGAAGAGACAGGTCGGGCAGTTTTTCATGGGCACCGATGATAAACTGATGGTTACCCGCAGGTGGGCCTGGCACATTTGATATGCCGACCGATCCTGCCCGAGAACAGCGAGATAGCAGCCGAGAGTGGTACAGCCAAGCGCGGTCATATGCCGGCGGAGCCGTTTGATCACCCCTTTTCGCACCTTCCGGTAACCCTGCCAGGGTCTCTGCAAATACTCCAGCAATTCCCTGAAATCGTTATCATCCATCATTTCTGGCAATCCCATTGTTCCGCTCGTTCCTGAACAAACCGCAACGCCCGCCTCATGGCCTCCACTGAAA
The DNA here is from genome assembly GCA_031389785.1 of Desulfobulbaceae bacterium. Lineage (GTDB taxonomy): Bacteria > Desulfobacterota > Desulfobulbia > Desulfobulbales > Desulfocapsaceae > Desulfoprunum. The sequence continues at coordinate 8,078 of JANMSX010000088.1, forward strand.
CCAGCATACTGATATGGCCGTGACCCAACCGCGCGATCGGGGGGCGCCCCCAGGCCTCCCAGAGTTCCTCCACCCGGGCCGGGGGCGCGAACAGATCATGGCTTCCTTCCACCAGCAGGATGTTTTGCCGATCCATCAGCGGCCGATGATCGAGGAGATTGAGGCTTCGAAAGGGGATATCCCGGCCGGCGAGGCTGCGGCGGATCGGGGCGCAGAATTCGAGTTCGGCAATCGCGCGATCCATGCGGACGATAGGCGTCATCAACACCGCGAATGACAAACGGTCATCGTTGCAGGCGAGCAATCCTGCCAGCCAGGCCCCGAGGGAAATACCCCAGACGCCGATGGGACCGCAGCCTTGCCGCTTGAGCCAACCGGTCAGGGCTTGCCGGCGGCATTCCGGAGCTACGCCTGCCATCGGCGAGGCACAGGTAAAGTCATGCGCTCCGAAGAAATCGAGATTGGCGGACCGCCCTCCCCTGCCATCCGCCACTCCAGGCGCAGCCGGGCCATCCGGATGACCGCGCGGTCGAGCAACCGAACCGCATGGGCCGCCAGGTTTATCACCGGCTCATCCTCCTCTGTCCGGATTCCGGAGGAAATCGAGGAGCACATCCCTCGCGGCGTTGATCTTGGCCGCCAGAAATTCCGAGCCCCCGCTATCGGGGTGGACGCCCTTTATAAGCCGCCGCCAGGCCTGGTGGATCTCCTCCTGCGAGGCACCGGGCTCAAGGCCGAGAATCTGGTAGGCTTCCTGCCGCGTCATCCCGGCAAAACCTGATGCGCCTTCCTGGTTTCCGGAAAAATCGGAGTTGACCCGGTCCCGCCAGGCGGGGTGGTAGCGATCGAGAAAAGATTCGAGCAGGGCGGCACTGTCGGCATCGGACTGAATTTCCCGGTAGAGCCACAGCAGCTCATCCTCATCCAGCGAAGAAAGCCTGGCCCCCCTCATCCGACCGGTCAACACCCAGCCGTCCATTTCCCCGGTATCATGATCGAGTTCCATCTCGAGGCTTGCCGAGCGGACCGTTGATTTGCGACCACCGCCAGGGTTGACCGGTTTCCTCGCGCGATTGCGCTGCCACCATGAGAACCCGAGAACAATCAAGGGAATCCCTATCGCCCCGCGCTGGAAAAGGGTCAGCAGAACTCCCGCCACGATGAGAACAGGCGGCCCGGCACCAGCCAGCGCAGCCGCACTTTGCTCGGCTGGCGAGGTGATAAGCAGGTACAGGCAGATCACCACCAGGACCAGCAGGATAAGATAAAAGACCATTCAGGTATCCAGTCGAACACCCCACAAGGAGGTATAAGTACCTTCACAAAATTCATTCCTCAAAAACAAGAAATGAATTTCTAAGGTACTAAAAGGGTGGCTGGAAATCATTTTCTCATCTGTTCGAGGAGTAAATGCGCCTCGCGTCTGCCGGAACAGGCGAGGGCCTTCAATCCCCCCCTCGCATAAACGGCAACCGCACCGAGAAGGTCGGCCAGTTCCTTCGCCGAATCAGGCCCAAGCCGAAAATAAGCGCCGCCGGTAAGCCGGGCCATTTCCCGAAAGCCCCTCTCAGCCGTCAGGTCATTGCCCTCCTGAAAGAAAAAACAGCGCACCCCTTTCAGACCGAGTTCACCTGCCCGCCGGCAGAGCAGGTCAATGCTCTCCTCCAGCGCATCGCCGATGAAAACCAGGGCCGAGACCTTTGCTTTCGCCGTTTCACGGGAGGCGTGGTCAAGGATCCTGGCAATCTGGGTCTGACCACCCAGACAGCGGAGACCAAGCATCAGGTCACGCAGGGCGGCGGCATTGATGACCCACTTCGAGGCACAGCATTCATCCAGGCCGCGAAAATATACCAGCTGCACCGACAAACCACCCGCCTTGCCCACCGCATCGAACATCGAAGACTGGATTGTCACCGCCCTGTCCCAGGTGGGTTGCCGGCTCATGGTCGCATCCAGGGCAAAGATCAATCTGCCGCCGAGGGCAGGGTTCGCCTCCCCGGCAGCCTTGAGAAAAGAGGCTATCTCGCTGGAAGATGACCTTTCCCGGAGTGCTCCGGGCCCGTTTACCGTGGAAGTGATTTCTTTGTCTTTCATAACCTGTTCCGTGCGATGAGACAATTGCTGCCGTCTGGCTGGCCGGCGACAACGTACAGGGCTGTCATCGGCCATTGTTCCATAAATTATCAACTATTATTTTTGAAATTTTCCCATTAATTCTGCTTCTTCGATAGTATGCTGCTGCACTTTCCGGTCAAATTCAGCCATGCTGTGGATGGCTCCGAGAGATTCGCTGTCCAGGGCGAATAACCTGAAATAATAGCGGTGAATCCCCGATGGAGGGCATGGGCCGCCGTATCCTTCCTTGCCGAAACTGTTTTTCACCTGTTTGCCGGGAATGGAATTCTCCTCAATTTTTCGCGCGGTTTTCTCTATATCATACACCAGCCAGTGGACAAATGTCCCCCTTGGCGCATCCGGATCCTTGACACTCAGGGCAAAGCTTTTCGTTTCATCCGGGACATTATCCCAATCCAGACACGGGTTGATGTCTTCACCTTTGCAACTGTATTTTTCCGGAATATAAGCATTATCTGCAAATGCATTGCATCTCAAGATCATACCTGTACCTCCCGGTTATTGTGGTTCGGTGACTGAATGAGCTGCGACAGGACATATCGGCAGGATCATCCCCCATGACAGATGCGACAGGATTTTTAAATTCTTATGACCGGCACCGGTAAGAGGTCGGTAATCGTCCAGCTGTTTATCTCAAAAATAAATATCCTGCCCCTACTAATCAATCTTCCATGATTGTTTGCCTGACGGCGGGCCCGCTCCGGCTGTTTCACCCACCGTCAGATCCGGTTCGGGCACAACTTGTTGCCGACCCCCATGCCTGATCATGGAGCAGCGCCCGGGCACATGCCGAAGGGAATGACGACCTGCGGATCAAGGTCTGCCTTTGCTGGAGTTGATCGGTGATTGGAAATTGTTTCTCTCGGATCCGGACGAAGAGGATGCAAACAAGATCCGCGGGCATGAGCGGACGGGACTGGTACCGGGAGAGGACAACTTTCTCGACTTGTCGGGAAACAACCTGCAGCGGGCCGCCAAGCCAATGAAATCGGGTTGTAAGAAGAAATCAGATAAATAGGTATGATTTCCTTGTATTTTTGCGGAGGCATCCCCCTACATATTCGTGACGGATACAACGGTTTTCTCGTGGAAAACGAAGAAGAGGCGGCCGCGCGCATCGTTACCTTGCTGCGGGATGCAGGATTGCGCCGGGAAATTGACAGTAGCGCCAAGGAAACCTTAAAGCAGAATTTCCTTATGAGCAGGTTGCTGGAACAATATTTCGATCTGCTTGGGAATTTCGAGGCCAATTTCCGGCTCGGGGGCCGGAGCTGATGATTTCGCTCCGCGCAGTTTGGCGGCTGGGGGCATAGAATCCTTTCATCAGCTGCCTGATCCGCTTTGCTGCGCGGCAGCGCCTATTCATAGTGGCCACTACCAGGTTTTCTTCCGGGTTCTGATGTACAGTAGATATTTGAAGCTAAGGCAGATACCAAATTTGTTGAGGTTCGGCCTGGCAATTTCAAGGCACGCCTCGAAACGTACCGGGACTACACCAGGGATTTGCATCATATGAAGTTCTCCAAAAATTGTGAACCCTTCCAATCCGGATGATATGCAGAACAGCGAACATTCGATTATTGCA
>JANMSX010000142.1:0-10741 GCA_031389785.1 Desulfobulbaceae bacterium
CGCATCCCGACCGGCAGGGTAAATCCGCAGACATTGGTGTCCTTTTTGTAGGCGCTCCAGAAGGAGCCGGAGATATAGCCCCTGACGATGCACTCGATGGCAAGCGGCTTGGTCTTCTTCACCAGCATCGAACGGCCCCGCAATTGGTCGACATAGGGGCGGCAGATCGCCGGATAGGCCTCGACATCGGCGGTGATCAGGTGGTTTTCGACAATATCCCCGAGGAGATCGAACCAGAACAGGGAAAGCCGGGTGAGGATCTCGCCCTTGCCGGGGATGGCGTCATCCATCACCACGTCATAGGCCGATATCCTGTCCGTCGCCACCATCAGCAGCATGTCCTCATGGCCCGGCAGGGCATACATGTCCCTGACCTTGCCCCGATGGACGAGGGTGAGGTCGGTAAAATCGGTTTTCTTAACGGTTGCTTCAGTCATTTTTTTCGATGCCTCCCGGCAATGCAGCGCTGCCCGCAACCTTATTGCCGGTCACGGTGGCGGCGGGCTGTGTTTTTTTCTTTCCGGCCAGTCCGCCTGGTATCGCCGACCTGCCGTGATATTGCGGACATTTTTCGTTTTCGTAGGAAACCAGTAACATGGTCAACGAACCGATCTTCAATCTGGAATTGATCTGCACCGGCACACGACAGGCATCGTCGGTATACCAGATGACCGTATCCCCGCTCTTGTCGTACAGCCCCTTGAATTCGAGGACGGGCGTGACCTTCATGGTCTCGACCTGGCCCAGAACCGTTTTCGCCAGGGTCTCCCTGGCCATGACCTGTACCTTGACCTCATTGCGTTTCTTGTCGGCAAAGGTCGGAACGAGAAAGGCCCCGCCGACGGTAAAAGGCATGACCCGGCTGCTGAGAAAGGCCGAAAACTCGTTGTGTATCGGCGTTTTCACCCAACTGACCTCGTCGGGGTTGTCATTTTTCCTGTAGGCGATCCTGCCGCTCTCCTGATTATACCTGGTCAGGCGATGGGCCTCATAGTTGTACCCCTCCTTCTGCCTGACCTCATAGCGGGACGGCAGGCGCTCGTGGCCGAGCACGGTCGTGACATGGACATCCCTGACCGGATAAATCCCATGGATGGCTCCGTTTTCGGTGGAGATGACGGCCTTGACCTGGTGGGTCGCCGTCTCCTGACCTTTGATCCGCCTGATCTCCAGGGTCAATTCGCCGATCTTTACGCCGCCGGTCCAGGTGACATCGTAACGCATCCTCTCCCCATCGCTATAGGCCGTCTTCAGCAGCTGCGGATCGATCACCCCATACGAGAGCTGTTTGTCGGCGGGCCCTTGTTGTGCCCCCTCCTCCGCCGCCACAGCCAGCGAAAAGGCGGCCACAATAGTAAATATGACAAGTAGAAGTTTCATTTCAGTTTTCCATGGTCAAAAGTGACAGCCATGTGGCGAAAAAAAGAGCCAGGCTGATGAAACCGTTCATCGAAAAAAACGAGGCCTGAATCCTGGAAAAATCACGGGGATTGACGATCAGGTGCTGGTAAAAGAGGGCTGCGGCCGTCAACAGCAGACCGATATAGTACCAGTAGTTGAGACCGGTCTGGATGCCGGTGGCGGTAAAGAGCAGGAAGGCCAGGACATGGAAGAATACCGCCATGCGAAAGGCGTTTTTCCGGCCGAATCGCGAAGGCAGGGAAAACAAGCCGCTGGCCCTGTCGAAATCCACATCGAGGCAGGCATAGATAGTGTCAAACCCGGCCACCCAGAACAGGACCCCGGCCGCAAGGACCCATGGGAAACCGGCAAGACTGCCGGATACCGCCACCCAGCCGCCGAGCGGGGAGAAGGCCAGGGCTACCCCGAGGACAACATGACAGAAGCTGGTGAACCTCTTGGTATACGAGTAGATCAGGGTCAGAGATAGGGCGATCGGGGCAAGCTGCAGGGTCAGGGTGTTGAGCCGGGAACAGGCGAAAAAGAACAGGATGGCCGAGACGATGACCATCCCCCAGGCCTCCGCCATGCGGATCTCCCCTGCCGGAATGGCCCGGTCCGCGGTACGGGGATTGGCCTTGTCAAAGCGCCAGTCGACAATCCGGTTGAAGCCCATCGCGCAGGTCCTGGCCCCGACCATGGCCAGCACCACCCAGAGGAGCACCCGCAGTTCAGGCAGGCCGCCGGCGGCGAGGAAGGCCCCGGTAAAGGCGAAGGGCATGGCGAAAACGGTCAGCTTGAACTTGATCATCTCCAGCAGGATGGCGATCTTTTTCAGCATGCAGGATCGTCCCCCCAGCGTTTCCTCCTTGCCACCTCGATCCCCATCTGGTCGGCCAGCCGCCAGGCATAGGTCGCCGCCGCTTCTTCAAGGGTGGCGGGATTGAGATAATGTCCCGGCATCGGCGGGCAGATCACCGCCCCCGCGTCGTGGGCCTGCAGCATATTTTGGAGATGCGTGCGGTTGAAGGGGGTCTCGCGCACGGCCAGGACCAGCCGTTTCCTCTCCTTCAGCATGACATCGGCGGCACGGTGGATGAGATTGATCGAGAGCCCCGAGGCAATTGCCGCAAGGGTCCCCATCGAACAGGGTAGTACGGTCATCGCCGCGTAGTTGCTCGACCCGGAGGCGGGAGGCGCGGTGAAATCGTCATGGCCGAACCACCTGCTGACACCGGGCAGTTCCTCGGGAGTCAGCCGCTGTTCCATCTCCAGGACCTTTCTCCCGGACGGCGAGCAAATGCCATGGACCTCCAGGCCAAGACCGGCGATCTCCTGCAGGAAAGAGCGAAGATAGAGCATGCCGCTGGCGCCGGTGACAGCGAGCAGGATTTTTTTTGGTGCGATCGTTTGCATCCCAGCAGTCCTTAGTGCCTTACAGATTATTTTCGTTTATGAAAAACAAGAAAATAATCTGCGAAAGGCACTTATACCCCCTTGTGGGGTGTTAGAAAATGGAAAGAGCCTTCAATCCGCTCATCGTTCAGCCGGCAGTTCCTGGATTTTCAGAGGAAGGGCCGCCTTCGAGACCTCGCCCCTCGCTATCAGATAGCCGAAAAATTTCTCCAGGGCCAGTTGTTTTTCCGCCCCGAGGTCATGCTCGATGGCCCGCAGATAGGCATAGCAGTTCTCGCAGGGCATGGGTATCCGCGGGGCGACCTGCTCACAGATGGAAAACAGCTCTTCCTTGCCCCTGGCCCGGCAGCGCAGAAACGCACGGTGGATTTCGGCAAGTTCCCGGGCATGATCACGGCAGTACTCCTCCCGCACGGCGAAAACCGCAAAGACGAAGGGCAGTCCGGTCTCCTGCTTCCAGATCTCTCCCAGGTCATACTGAAAAGGGTACTGCCCGGCATGGACAAGCCGCAGGGCATCGTCGCCGATCGCCAGAACCGCTGCGGCATTGCGGCCATCTACGCCGCAGGCCTCGCCGGTGCTGTACACCGGCCTGACCCCGACGAATTCCTCGAGGATGACCTTGACCAGGGCGGCCGAGGTCTCGGACTGGTTGCTGAGCAGGACCTGCGTCCCGTCGAGCTCCGCCATCGGCAGCCGGGAAAACAGGAACACCGACCCTACCGGCCCGTTGGCGCTGATCGACAGGTCATCGAGAATCCGGTAGAGTTCCGGTCTCCTGCCGTATTCGTAGCATGAAACCACGCCGATATCCAGTTCGCCGGCGGCGAGCATCCGGCACAGGGTCGATGGGGCCGCCTCGGTCACCTGCCAGCGCTGGTGGCGGACCGTCCTCTTCCAGATTTCATAGATCGGCGCGGTATTGATATAGTTCACCATGCCGATCCGGCATTTCGGACCCGTTTCGTGAGTTTTGCTGTGAGCCATCATCAATCGGGAATATCGAACCAGGGAAAATTCAGACGAGAGTGTAATCCATGAGGCGCTGCCGCGGTGCAAAACCGGCATCCCTGACCAGTTTGCGGATCTCCTGCTCGGTGAGCCGGAAGCTGACCCCGGCGGCCGCCACGACGTTTTCCTCGATCATCGTACTGCCGAAATCATTCGCCCCGAAGAACAGGGAGAGCTGGGCGACCTGCGGCCCCTGGGTGACCCAGGAGGCCTGGACATTGGCGAAGTTGTCGAGATAGATACGCGACAGGGCCAGCATCCGCAGATAGCCAACAGCAGTGGTCTTTTCGATATCGGCCAGCACCGTATTGTCCGGCTGGAAGGGCCAGGGAATGAAGGCGGTGAAGCCGCCGGTGCGATCCTGCAACTGCCGCAGCCGCCGCAGGTGCTCGAGACGTTCCTCGGCCGTCTCGATATGGCCGAACATCATTGTGGCGGTGGTCCGCAGGCCCTGCCGGTGCGCCTCCTCCATGACCTCGATCCACTGGTCGGCCGTGCATTTGCGGGGAGCGGTGGCCTGGCGGACACGCTCGTTGAGGATCTCGGCGCCGCCGCCGGGAATCGAGTCGAGACCGGCTGCGATCAGCCGCTGCAGCACCTGCCGGACGGGGAGGCCGGAGAGTTGGGAGAAATGCTGGACCTCCGGCGGCGAAAAGCCGTGGACGTGGATGCCGGACTTTTTCATGGACCGGAGCATCTTCTCGTAGTACTCGAGGGGCTGGTCGGGATGAAGGCCGCCCTGGAGCAGGACCTGGGTGCCGCCGAGGGCCTTGGTCTCGGCAATCTTCCGGTCCAGTTCGGCAAAGGACAGGAGATAGCCGCCGCCATCTTCCGGGGCCTTGAAAAAGGCGCAGAATTTGCACGCCGAGACACAGATGTCGGTATAGTTGATATTGCGGTCGATCACATAGGTGACCATGTCCCCGGGATGCAGGCGCTGGCGGATGGCATTGGCGAGAAAAGCCAGATCGTACAGTCCGGCCTTCTTTTCGAGCAGAAGAAAATCGCCATCGCTGATCCTGCCGCCGGCAAGGATCTCTGCATGGATATTCGCAATCCGGCTTTCCTCCACCATCCCCCTACCCTCTCCCTTCCTGCTCATGGACGGTGATGACATTATAAAGGGTGTCGCGTTCGACGGGAATGCGCCCGGCCTCCTGGATCAGCCGCACCAGGGTGCCGCTGCCGATGGCCTGGTCGGTATCGGCCCCGGCCATATGGGTGATGACCTCCTCCTTGACCGTGCCGTCCATATCGTCGGCGCCGAAGGACAGGGCGATCTGGGCCAGTTTCGGTCCGATCATCACCCAGTAGGCCTTGATATGCGGAAAATTGTCGAGAAAGAGGCGGGCGACGGCGATATTTTTCAGGTCGTCGATACCGGTGGTCCTGACCAGCGATGCCATCTCGGTGTTCTTCGGGTGGAAGGCGAGCGGGATGAAGGCCAGAAAACCGCCGGTCTCGTCCTGGGCCTCGCGCAGGGCGCTGAGGTGCTCGAGCCGCTCCTCGAGGGTCTCGATATGGCCGTAGAGCATCGTGGCATTGGTATGCAGTCCCTGCCGGTGTGCGGTCTTGGCGATTTCAAGCCAGTCTTTCCCAGAGAGTTTTTTCTCGCAGGTCAGCTGGCGGATGCGCGGACTGAAGACCTCGGCCCCGCCCCCCGGGATCGAGCCCAGGCCTGCTTCCTTGAGGATCTCCAGGGTTTCGGCGACAGGTTTGCCGGCAAGCGCGGCAAGGTGGGCTATCTCGACACAGGTAAAGGCCTGGATATGCACCTCCGGTCGGACTTCCTTGATACCCCTGAGGATATCGAGGTAATAGGCGAAAGGCAGATCCGGATGGATGCCGCCGACCATATGGACCTCGGTGATCGGTTCGTCGAGACGGTCCCGGACCTTCTGCCTGACCTCCTCGACCGTCATCTCGTAGGCCAGCTCGGAACCCTTTTCCTTGCCGAATGCGCAGAATTTACAGAGATTCGTGCAGATATTCGAGTAGTTGATATGCTGGTTATAGATGAAATAGGCCCTGTCGCCGTTGAGCCGGGTGCGGACCATGTCGGCCAGATAACCGACGGCCAGGATCTCGGGGCTCGCAAAGAGCTGCAGCCCGTCGGCCTGTGTCAGACGTTCGCCGGCCTCGACCTTCTCAAGGATGGCCCCAAAACCGGCTTTTTCGATGTAGTGTTTCACGGCAATAAAAAAAAGCCGGGCAGTAACCCGGCTCTCACTGGTAGTGGTTATGGAGAATCAATCGATGAAGAACTTCAGCTTTTCGCGCCGGCTTGAGTGGCGCAGCCGGTTCAACGCCTTCTTTTCGATCTGCCGGATCCGTTCGCGGGAGACATTGAAACGCTTGCCGATCTCCTCAAGGGTATACTCGGCCTTCTCACCAATGCCGAAACGGAGCCGGATAATCTTCTCCTCCCTCTCACTCAAGGTCGAGAGGATCTCGGTGACTCTGCCGGCCAGTTCCCTGGTCTGCACCGCGTCATAGGGCGACTGCGATTCCTGGTTTTCGAGGAAATCACCAAGGGTGGAATCATCGTCGCCGACCGGCGTTTCGAGGGAGATGGGTTCACGGGAGGCCTCGAGGATCGAGAGAATCTTGTCCATCGGCAGATTGGTGGCCTTGGAGATCTCAAGCGGCGTCGGCTCCCGGCCAAGTTCCTTGAACAGGGCGTAGAAGGCCTTGAAGAACTGGCTGCGCAGTTCCAGGAAATGCACGGGCAGGCGGATGGTCCTGGTCTTGTCGAGGATGGCCCGGGTGATGGCCTGGCGGATCCACCAGCTGGCATAGGTGGAAAACTTGTTGCCCTTGGTGTAGTCGAAACGGAACACCGCCCGCATCAGGCCGAGGTTGCCTTCCTGGATGAGATCGGCCAGGGTCAGGCCCTGGTGCATGTAGCGCTTGGCGATCGAGACAACCAGCCGGAGATTGGCCCGGATCATGGTATCCTTGGCGATCTCGATCGATCGGCTGTAGGCCTCGAGTTTCGCCTGCAGTTCGAAGATTTCCCGGATCTCCGGATATTTCTTGGCGGAACTGACCACGGAATAGCGCATGAAGTTCAACTGCTGCTTCTTCGGCTTGAGGGTCGGGTCGCGCTTTTCCCAGAGATCGATGCGTTCGGTGAGGAGTTTCATCTCCTTGACCCCGGACTGATCCTCCCTGATCGCCTGGATGATCGATTCAAATCCCTGCCGGATGGTCTTGCTGTACTTGGCCTCCTCCTCCGGGGTCAGCAGATCGAATCGGCCCATCTCGCGAAGATAGGTAGTCGTCGTCTCCTCGGCCTCATGGGCGTCGTCCTCGCCACCGGAGCCGACCATCTCATCCTTGAGGTCATCGATATCGAGTGAGGCTTCGTCCTTTTTCTCCCAGACCTCACCGGAAAGCGTCCTTTTTTCTCCGGACTCTTCGATGGTGACAATCTCGATATCGTGGGCTCCGAGAAAGTTGAAGATACTTTCGATCGCCCCCGGGTCCTTGATCTCTTCCGGCAACAATTCGTTCAAGTCGCTGAAGCTGATACATCCTTCGGACTTTCCGGCTTTAAGAAGATTTTCTTTGAGTTCTGACAACACCGGCAAACCACTCCATACTTGAATTTAAAAGACTATCGGAGCAAATGATGCTACCCTGATAAAGGCAAATAGTCTCAATGAGTTAGACACTTGGCCCTGCGGGTGGAGTATACTTTCTCTTGCAACAAAAAAAATGCCGACGAAATCTCTTTCGTTAGCACTGAAAAAATTACTAAAGCCTGGTACATTAATCCACGACCATAAAAATTGCAAATTATTAAAACTGGTGGATCGGCCAGGGTGAAGGACCTGAGCGGACAGCACTACCGGGCTCCGCTTTCCCCAGATAAATAGGGGTTCGAGCCCAACATCTCGTAGCCTATACTGCATAATATATTATAGCATTCCCCGGTTGAGATACAAGCCCGGGCCGGCCCTTTTCCGGGGTATTTTAACTCATACGGCTCAACCATTGAAAATAACTGACCTATATAAATTTAGAAGAGGGAAAATATTCCATGACCAGATTCCAGGCGGCACAGCGGGCAAGCGGCATCCTCGCCCATTTCACCTCTCTTCCCTCTCCTTTCGGAATCGGTGATATCGGCCCGGCCAGCTACGCCTTTCTCGACTTCCTGGCAGCCGCCGGCCAGAGCTACTGGCAATTCCTGCCGACCGGCCCAACCGACCCGCTCTTTGACAATTCACCCTATATGAGCACCTCGGCCTTTGCCGGCTCTCCCCTGCTCATCTCGCCGGAACTGCTGTTGACAGAAGGACTCATCACCGTTGACAGTATGGCCAATCATCCGGAATTCAATCGTTTTCATACCGATTTTGCAGCCGTCGCCGTTTATAAAACGAGGCTGCTTGAAGAGTCTTACAACAACTTTGCCGGATTTTCCGGCAGGGATTTTCTGGATTTCGCCCAATCGGCACCCTGGCTTGATGACTACGCCCTGTTTATGGTCCTCAAGGAACATTTCGGCGACCGGGGCTGGTTCGACTGGCCTACCGAAATCGCCACCAGAGAGCCGCAGGCGCTTGCCGACATACGGCAGAAGCACAGCCGGCGTTTTCACTATTACCGCTTTGAACAGTTCGAATTCCGCCGGCAGTGGCAACTGCTCCGCCGGTCTGCCGAAATGGCCGGCATCCGTCTCTTCGGCGACATCCCCATTTATGTCGGCCTCGACAGTGTCGATGTCTGGACCAACCAGTCCATCTTCACCCTCGACGAAAAGACCCGGCAACCGACCCATGTCGCCGGTGTGCCGCCGGATTATTTCAGCGCAAGCGGTCAGCGCTGGGGTAATCCGCTCTATCGCTGGGAGAGCCGGGATACGGCGGTAAAAGAACGGCTTCTCGACTGGTGGACCGCCAGGGTCTCCTCGGTCTTTCGCATGGTCGATGTTGCCAGGATCGATCATTTCCGCGGATTCGAATCATACTGGTCGATACCGGCGGCAAACGAGACCGCGGTAGACGGAGAATGGCGGCCAGGCCCGGGAAAGGCCTTTTTCACCAGCCTATTCCAAAGGCTAGGAAACCTCGATATCATCGCCGAAGACCTGGGGATCATCACCCCCGAGGTCGGCAGGCTCCGCGACGACCTCGGCTTTCCCGGCATGAAGGTCCTGCAGTTCGCCTTTGACGGCAACCCCGACAACAGTTTCCTGCCCTATAACTACGAATCGGCAAATTATGTGGTCTACACCGGCACCCACGACAACGACACCACTGTCGGCTGGTTTTTCAACGAGCAGCTCGACGATGGCCTGCGGCGGCAGATTAAACGTCAGGCCAACAGGGAGCTGCATGACGGCGTCGGCATCCATGAGGACCTGATCTACCTCGCCCTGGCCTCGATCGGCAGACTGACGATCTTTCCCCTTCAGGACGTCCTCGGTTTCGGCAGCGATTGCCGGATGAACACGCCCGGGCTGCCGACCGGCAACTGGGGTTGGCGCTGCGCCCAGGAATTTCTCACCTCCCAGGTCGCCGAATACCTGAAGGAACGGACGGAACGCTTTGGCCGCGGCAGACCGGAACGAAATACAGCAGACCAGACTGAAAGTCAGACTCCGTAAGACCATTGATTTATGGAAGAGCCATAAATATTTTTTCGCAGAACAAAGTCTTGACAATGACCCGGCAGTCAGGTAAAAAAGCCTTCACACTTTGGCCCCATCGTCTAGTGGTCAGGACGTTGGCCTCTCACGCCGAAAACAGGGGTTCGAGTCCCCTTGGGGTCACCATTGTTGATTTTTTTCTGTTATATTTCAAATAGATAAAAATCGTATTTTCTTCTTGGTTTCATTGGTGTCACACACGGTGATACACATGAAACCAAGAAGAATCCCTTCCTACCTCTTTCTTTCCCGTAACAACATATACTATTTCAGATGCCGAATTCCCCTCGACATCAAGTTGCAGTATAATGTTTGCAAAAACGAGATAAGAAAATCTCTGCACACTTCCAACTATTCAGAAGCAATAACCAAGGCCAGAAAACTATGGGTTGCTATGTCCGAGAATGATTATCAAAATGATACAAGAATTAAAAACGAGGCATTGTGGACTGGCCGGAGATTACTCGACAGACTGAAAGAAATTGAAAGTTCACCGAATCATATTCCTGAAGATACCCAAGATTTCCATCAACGATTATCTGAATTCGAAAGAGAATGTCTGAAAATCGCTATGTTCGATGACCCATTTAGTTACGAACATGAGATTGAAAAGCAAGATGAAATGATACGTGCTGGAAGGAACATTTACGAACAATATCAAGGAATCCAGAACAATCCAGAAGAAACCTCAAGGTTCATATCTTCACTATCTGAACACCAATTAAAATGTCTAAATCTGATAGATAGTAACATCAAAACAAGAAATGCATTTAGTGGAAATCAAGTTCATCATAATTCCAATTTAAGTGATTCTACCCATTATGATGAACTTAAAAATGGAATAAACTTTATAAAAAATCATATAACCGATGATGGTCTAAACTCAATAACAGTTGAGGAAGCTGTAGAAAAATATCTTGATACCTATTTTAAAAATAGAATTGAAAACAATGATGAAGTCATTCCACCAAAAACAAGAGACGATAAATATAGGACACTTATAACATTCAGTGTAATATTAGGGAAACAAAGATTGTTAAAAAGCATAACACAAGATGTTATTGAAAATGAATTTGTTACAATAGCAAAAATAATCCCTGCAAGGCTAAACACGATTTACAAATATCCGGTTGAAAAAAAGAACTACGAGATATTGGAGTTACACCTCAATGAAATAGTTAAAATTGGAATTACCGAAGATAGAAAACGAAAAGATAATGTTACATTGAATAGAGAGTTCACAACTGTCAAAAT
>JANMSX010000079.1:0-22498 GCA_031389785.1 Desulfobulbaceae bacterium
GATGCGCGACGCCATGGGCCTGATCGAGTCCGCCTCCGAAACCGGCAACCTGGCCCGCAAGGCCGATATCAGCCAGGATGTCTATCTGGTCCCGGCCTTCACAGGTCTCGGCGCCCCCTATTGGGATCCGGATGCCCGCGGCGCCATCTTCGGCATTACCCGGGCCACCGGTCCGGCCGAACTGTCGCGGGCGGCCCTCGAGTCCGTCTGCTATCAAACCCGCGACCTGCTCGAGGCGATGCGCGGCGACTGGCAGCATATGGGCGATACCGTGCTGCGGGTCGACGGCGGCATGACCGCCTCGGACTGGACCATGCAGTTCCTCGCCGATATCCTCAACGCGCCGGTCGACCGGCCCAGACTGCTGGAGACCACCGCGGTCGGCACCGCCTACCTGGCCGGGCTCCACGTGGACATCTTCCCCGGCCCGGAAGAATTCTCCCGGAACTGGAAGCGGGACCGGCGCTTCACCCCCGCCTTCGACGAAGAACTGCGGATCCGCAAGTACAAGGGCTGGCAGGACGCGGTGCGGCGGACGCTGACCAGATAACCTTCCGCCGTAAAACTCTTCCCCCGATCGCCGGTAGACCTCCCCTGACTTGCCGGCGGCGGCTGTTCCGCTGCCTACCTTGGCAATTTCCTTGTACAGGGCATACAAAATGGCTACATTGCATGTATTCGCACCTCGATGCCGACAGGCCATGCATCATCGAGCAGGCCCTCTCTGCCAGTTCATCCCCACATCGGAGAAAACGTGATACCATCACTCTCTCAATCCGTAGTTGCCTTGTTTCTCGTCTTCTTCACTATCCCCCTTTTTCCGACGGATTCACACGCCAGGGACGGGAGTCCCTGGGTCCATGAACTCCGACTCGGCGTATTGGACCACGATACGGATAACATGTGGAGCGGCTTCTCCCGCGAAAGCGGCATCGATGTGAACGCCGAACTGATACTCTCACCGAGCTATGAACTCTGGCATGGACAGGTCCGGCCGAATCTTGGTCTTTCGGTCAACACCGAGGGGGATACCAGCAAAGTGTATGCCGGCGGCGTCTGGGAGTACCTCTGGAAGAGCGGGTTTCTGCTCGATCTCGGGGCCGGTCTGGCGGTACACGACGGGGAAATCGACGACCCGACAGCCCTCGACAGCAAACAACTCGGAGCAAGGGTCCTGCTGCGTTTTTCACTGGAACTGGGGTACGCCTTGTCGGAGCACAGCAGAATCTACCTGATGACCGACCATATCTCCAACGGCTATACCGTTGACCCTAACGAGGGCATGGATACGCTCGGCATCCGCTACGGCTACCTGTTTTAAAATGAGGGAATGAACCGGGGAGAGCCCTGTCTATTTTTTATTTGAGCCTTGGCAGGAACATCGGGACCTGGCGCTGATACCTGCGATAGGCATCGCCAAACTCCGCCAGGAGTTTGCGCTCTTCGAGAAAGGTGCCGATAATGATATAAATGCTGAGAAGGCCCGAGACGATCAGGTCCGCCATTGAATAGCCCGGCAGGATCGACCAGATCAACAGGAGTGAGCCGAGGTACCAGGGATGCCGGGTCAGGCCGAAGACACCGGCGGTTGAGAACTCCTCCGTCTCGCTGAGCAGGATGTGGGCCATGCCGGAACGGATCTGCCTGATGCCGAGAAAATAACCCATGTCATACCTGCGGGCGCCGGCCCAGAACAACCATCCCGCTGTCGCGAGCAGCAGAAATCGCAGGATCTGCCAGTATCCCTGCCAAGCAAAGACCATGCCGCCGCGCATCTCCCAGGTCAGCAGAAGCAGCGGCAGGAGGGTGAGGATGGCGGTAATGTTGTAGAACAGCCTGTAGTATCTGAAGCCGCCGCCCAACATTTGCTGCAGAAGACCGGTCACCGACCGGGCGATCAAAAGGCTGTGCATCGTACACCAGACAATCCAGAGAAAACCCAGCACGAGCAGGTTCATCTCGCTACGCCTCGCAGGAACTACGCCTGAGGACAAAGAGGTCTCCGTTTATCCATTGCCCTTCTTCCCGGCGGATGCCATGTTGACGATGCCCGAGGATCTCCCAGCCATACTCTCCGGCCAGTCTGTCGATATAGCTGCGGGACTGGCCATAGCGGCCGGAAGGTCGCAGGCAGTACTCGGACTCCCCGGCGCAGCGTTCCACTGAAAAAACCAGCATGGCGCCAGGCGCCGCGCACCGTGCCAAGCCGGCAAAGATCGGTTCAAGACGGCCGATATAGACGAAGACATCTGTCGCCACAAAAAGATCGTATGTTCCGGGGCAGCCTGCAAGAAAAATCCCGGCGTCTTCCCGTTTGAGCAGGTCATAGACGCCCTTGTCCGCCGCCCTGGCGAGCATATTGGCCGAAACATCGACACCTTCCAGGCGCAGGGAGACCTCGCGGAACGCCTCACCGGCCAGCCCCGTGCCGCAGCCCAGGTCAAGGGTTGAGGAGAAAATGTGTTCCTGAAGAACCAGTTCCCCGACCATCTCCCGCAAGACCTTGGGAGCCGTGTAGCCGAGCTTTTCCGTCAGATGCCGGTCAAAGCGGCCGGCATAGGCATCAAAGGTTGCTTCGACATAGGCGCGCGGTGCGGTTTCGGTAGTCTCCCCGGCCAGGGCGGCCAGCATGTGCCCGGCCAGGGTATGTCCCGGTTCGAGGGCAAGGATTTTCTTCAGGAGGGGTACAGCCTTATCAATTTCACCCCGGCAGTTGTGGATGCCCGCCAGGTTGTACAGCGTCCCTGCATTATCCGGCTCAAGGCGCAACGCCCTGCTGAAACAGTCCGCGGCCTCCCCGATATTGCCCGCCTCACTGAGAATCACCCCGAGATTATTGAGAGCGAGCGGGTATTGGGGGGCTAGGTGCAGGGCCCTGCGGATGCATTTCTCTCCCTCGAGTGCTTCTCCCTGTCGGTGCAGGACCTTACCCAGATTGTTTAAAACCCTGGCATTGTCCGGTTCAAGATCCAAGGCCTGGCGCAAGGAGGCGATTGCCGCGGGGATATCACCCTGTTCTTCATAGACCGCGCCCAGATTGAGATGAAGCAGCGGATCATCAGGAGTTTCCCGAAGGGCCTGCCGGCAGCAGCGAATTGCCTCCTCGAAACGCCGGATTTCCCGATACAGCAGGGCCAGATTGGCAAGCACCCGGGGATGCCCCGGCAGCAGCTGCAGCAGCTGGATGTATCTGCCTTCAGCCTCGCCATAGCCTTTCTGCTGGTGCAGTTGCACTGCCTCGGCGAAAAGCGCCTGGGGATCGGCGGTCTCCGACCGGCCGTCGCCCTGTTCCTGTTCTTCTCTTGCCATACCCCACCTTTCAGGCTTCAGGACCTGCGAAAAATCTGCCGTCTTTTCGGGATCTCTGCCTCATGGTTGAAAGACCCGTGGCAGTTTTCAGTTTCTTGCTGCTGGTGAAGGAGTGTGCCGCATATTCGGCGGCCGGTGCCCTGCCCTCCGCACCCATTGTCCACTATCTCCTATTTTTCCACTTTTATCAAGCCGTGCCGGGCATCGTCAATCTCCGCGAGCACCACTCTCTCCAACCGCTACCCCGGCTTGACAGGTATGGCAATCGGAGTACACTAAGGGCAGGTAGGAACATTTCCCACGGGGTCGTGCAAGAATACCCGTGACTTCGCGCCATGTCCTGGCCGGCGGAAGGAACCTGGACGAACAGGTTGGAAATGAAATTGCATTGCCGAATCAAGATAAGTGCGCGAAGGCAAGCGAGCAGCGACGGTACAGTACCTGAATGGACTGAGAGGGGCCGCCCAGCGCGGCCGATTCAGTTCAATCCCTCCTTGAGAGGGACAAAGTGGAAGCCGGATCCGGCATTGGCACAGGAGGTTTTGCCTGACAACTCCTGATCGGCCGATGTCGCCAACGAAAGGTAATCGCCCAAAGTGAGGAAATACCATGCAGATATTGAAAGAGTTCAAGGAATTCGCAATCAAGGGAAATGTCATCGATATGGCGGTGGGTATCATCATCGGGGCGGCCTTCGGCAAGATCGTCTCGTCTCTGGTCGCCGATGTCGTCACCCCGCCGATCGGTATCCTGCTCGGCGGGGTCGATTTCTCCAACCTCGCCATCACCCTTAAGGCCGCTGCCGGCGAGGCCCCGGCCGTGGTCCTCAGTTACGGCAAATTCATCCAGGCTATGGTTGATTTTACCATCGTCGCCATCGCCATTTTCATGGGGATCAAGGCCATCAATACCCTGAAAAAAAAAGAAGAAGAGAAACCGGCAAGTCCGCCCGAGCCGACCAAGGAAGAGCAGCTATTGACCGAAATCCGCGATCTGCTGCGGGAGAAGAAATAGCCTCCCCACAGAGTGCCTACGGCCCGGCAGGTTCCAGCTCCGTCCGGCGACTATCGAGACCCCGTCAGGCGAGGTAGCGATTTACTTTCCCCCGTTTTTTGAGTAGAGGTACTACTGTCTCCACGCATGAAACTCCCGCTGCCAAGGCGTTTCACGCTCATTCTCAAACCGCTGGCGGAGCTGTGCATTGATCAAGAAATTTCACCTGAATCTCAGATTCAAGATCATGTTCATCGTTGGATGCTACATCCTCGGCATCTTGAGCATGGGTTTCGTTTCCTACAATGACCTGCGCACGACGGAAGAGAAGGTCGAAATCATGGAACTTGCATACAGTCTCAACAATATTATCCTCGAGGCGCGACGGTATGAGAAAAATTACCTTCTGTATAACGAAGCGGAGGCCTTTCAGGAAAACAAAAGGTACCTTACCCAGGCCCTGAATACCGAAAAGGCGATTCTCTCCAGGAGGGGGAAGCTGAAGGTAACGCCGATACTGCAAAAACTTGACGAGCAACTTATCGCCTATGGGGCAAATATGACGGAGCTGTCTCGACAGAAAAGCCGCGAGACCGGCGAACATGCCCGGATTGTCGAGCAACTCCGCGACCAGGGCAAGAAGATGACCGAACTGAGTGAGCAGCTCGTCGAGTTTGAGCGCTACCAGATCCATGCGATTCTCAGCCTGCTGAAAAAACAGTTGATTGCCTGGTCTGCCGTCGCGGTGGCGCTTGGAATAGTCCTGCCCCAGCTGATGATCTTCAAGATTTTCAAGACATTGTCAATCATCAAGAGCGCCACCAAAGATATTGTCCTTGGCCGCTTCAACAGCATCGAGGTGATCGACACCAAAGATGAAATGCAGCAGGTCATGGAGGCCTTCAACACCATGGTCCGCGAACTGGAGCGCAGGCAGGACCAGCTGGTGCAATCGAAAAAGCTCTCGTCCATCGGCACCCTGACCGCAGGGGTCGCCCACCAGCTCAACAACCCGTTGAACAATATTTCGACTTCCTGCCAGATCGCCATTGATGAGCTGGCCACTGCCAATACCGAACTGCTCAGGCGCATGCTGAAAAATATCGACCAGGAAACGCTCAGGGCCAGGGATGTCGTCAAGGGACTCCTGGAGTTCTCCCGGGTGCAGGAATTTTCCCTGCGGCCTTCGCAGGTTTCCGATGTGGTATGGCGGGCCGTACGGCTTGTCCAGAGCCAGGTTCCCGCCGATATCGACATAGAGGTGGAAGCCCCGGAGGACCTCATTCTCCCCATGGATACGCAGCGCATGCAGGAGGTCTTTCTCAACCTCATCATCAATGCGGCGCAATCCATCAAAGGGAGCGGCCGGATTGTCATCTGCGCCACAAAGGACGAGACCGCCGGCGAGGTGGTCATCGAGGTGCGCGACAACGGCCAGGGTATCCCGGAAGAAATCCAGGGGCAGCTCTTCGACCCCTTCTATACGACCAAGGAAGAGGGCCAGGGAACCGGTCTCGGTCTTTCGGTGGTCTACGGCATTATTCAAAAACATCATGGAAGCATTACGGTGCGGAGCAAACCCGGGGAGGGGGCCTCATTTTTCATCCACCTCCCGTTGACAGGTTGAGACGGTCTGCAGAAACAACCGTACCGCTGAATAGGCATGGACCGGCCGGGGAGTTGTAACGAGCCGGTTTGAAATATTTCGATTCTTTCGTCACCTGTCCTGAAAAAAATATACCTTGTGAGGGCATGAAAATCAGGAAAATCCTTGTTGTCGACGATGAGCCAATCGCCCGTGAAAATCTCTCCCATATCCTCAGAAAGGATGGATATTCGCCCCTGCTGGCAGAGAACGGACAGCAGGCCGTTGATATCCTCAAGCAGGAGGAAATCGACCTCGTTCTCACCGATTTACGGATGAGAGGGATGGACGGCATGGCGGTTCTTGCCGAGACCAAAAGGCTCCAGCCTTCCACCGAGGTTGTGGTCATTACCGGCTATGCCAGTGTTGATACGGCGGTCGAGGCCATGCGCCAGGGGGCCTATCACTACATTTCCAAGCCCTTCAAAATCAATGAGCTGCGCGCCGTGGTCGATAAGGCGCTGGAAAAGACCCTGCTGCGGCAGGAAATTCAGAAGCTCAGGGAACGGGTGTACAGCCAGGTCGGGACCTCGCGGATTATCGGCCAAAGCCCGAAAATGCAGGCGTTGCGCGAGACCATCAACCAGGTCGCGCAACTCGACTGCAATGTGCTGATCCAGGGCGAAACCGGTACCGGCAAGGAACTGGTGGCCAGGACCATCCACGATTTGAGTCCCCGGGCGGCAAAACGTTTTGTGGCCTTCAACTGCGGGGCCTTTACCGAAGAACTGATCACCAACGAACTCTTCGGCCATGAGCGCGGGGCCTTCACCGGGGCGAACAGGATCAAGAAAGGACTCTTGGAGATGGCCGCCCAAGGCACGGTTTTCTTTGATGAAATCGGTGAACTGCCCTTTTCGATGCAGGTCAAACTGCTGCGGGTTCTGCAGGAACGGACTGTCCTGCGGGTCGGGGGAACAGAGGAAATTCCTATAGATATCAGAGTACTGGCGGCAACCAACAAGGATCTGAAAAAGGAGGCCGAAGAGGGTGCCTTCAGGACTGATCTTTTCTACCGGCTCGATGTCCTGACCATCAAGGTCCCCCCTCTCTCGGAACGGAGGGAGGATATTCCCCTGCTGGCCAGCCATTTTCTCGCAAAATATACCCGTCAGGGTATGACGGTACCGAGATTGTCCGTTGCCGCCGCCCAGCGGCTGATGTCCTATGAATATCCCGGCAATATCCGGGAACTGGAGAATATTGTCCAGCGCATCCTGATCCATTGCGATAGCGAGGTGGTCGAGCCCCAGCATCTCATGGCCGATCTGGGCGATACCAATACCGTTGCCGTCCGCGGCGAGAGGCAGAACTGGCAGTCTCTTGAGGAACATGAAAAGCAGTACATCCTCGAAGTCCTGGACGAGGTGGAGGGCAACAAATCGGCCGCCGCCAAGGTCCTCGGCATCGACAGGGTTTCCTTGTGGCGCAAGATCAAACGCTACGGCCTGGAACATCCCGACACCTGAGGGGCTTAGGGGCCGTTACGAAATAACCGTTACATTTTTCACCATTTCGTTACGGCCCCTTATGCCGGAAAGGTATTTCTGCGTAACGGTTATTGTTTGACGACGGCTTTGCTCTTTCTGCACACCTCACCCTTCGGGTGTTCAAGTCAGCCGTCAGACTTCCTGCCGCATTACCGGGCCAGGATGTAGGCCTTCGCTTCCAGCACCTTGTCCACCACCTCCGCGGCGTTCGCCACCAACACCAGTTCGAGACCTTCGGTTACGTCGGTCTCAAGGGCCTCCACCTCCGCCTTATTGGCCAGTGGCAGGAGCACGGTACGTGCACCCGCCCTTTTGGCGGCGAGGATTTTTTCCTTGATACCGCTGACCGGCAGGATGCGCCCGCTGAGGGTCATCTCGCCGCTGAGCGCCACATCCCGGTGAGCCGGGCGCCGGGTGAGGAGGGAGAGCAGGGCGGCAAAGATGGTGATGCCGGCCGATGGTCCATCCTTGGGGATGGCCCCTGAGGGAAAGTGAATATGGATGTCGGTATCTTTGAAGAAATTGTCTATGACGCCGAATTCCCCGGTCCTGCTGCGGATAAAACTGAGGACCGCCTGGGCCGATTCCTGCAGTACCTCACCGAGGGAACCGGTCAAAATGAGGTTTCCCGAGCCGGGCATTGAGGCCGTTTCGACGTTGATGATTTCCCCTCCGGTCTCAGCCCAGACCAGTCCCGTGGCGATCCCGACCTGGGCCTCCCCGTCGGCCGCCTCCCGGAAAAACTTCCGTGGTCCGAGAAGCTTGCCAACAGTCTCGGCATCTATTTCCACGGCCTGGTCATAGCGATCCGCTTTCAGACAGAGCAGGGCGATTTTCCGACAGATATCGGCGAGTTCACGCTCCAGGTTGCGCAGCCCTGACTCCCTTGTATAGTCCGAGATGACACGGCTGATGGCAGCGGAGGAAAAATGCATCGCTGCCCGGTGCAGTCCCGCCGCCTTGAGTTGCCTGGGAACGATGAACTTTTGGGCGATCTGCAGTTTTTCCTTTTCTGTGTATCCTGTAAATTCAATTCGTTCCATCCGATCCAGGAGAGGACCGGGGATTTTTGTGATATCGTTCGCCGTGGCGATAAACATGATCCGGGAGAGGTCGAACGGGACATCCAGATAATGGTCGGTGAACCGGACATTCTGCTCGGGATCGAGGACCTCGAGCAGTACCGAGGCCGGATCGCCGCGAAAATCCTGACCGATTTTATCTATCTCATCGAGCATGAACACCGGATTATTCACCTCCACCCGCCGCAGTTCCGTAATAATACGGCCAGGCAGGGCCCCCACATAGGTGCGCCGGTGGCCGCGCAACTCGGCCTCATCCCGCAGACCGGCCAGGGAGATGCGCACGAACTGCCGCTGCAGGGCCTCGGCAATCGCCCGGCCCACAGAGGTCTTGCCGGTCCCCGGAGGGCCGGTGAAGCAGAGGATCGGACCTCTGCCCATCTCCACAAAGATTTTCTTTTCGAGCACCTCCTTGACGGTCTTGCGCAGCTCATCGAGATTGACCGGCTTGCCGAGATAATTGGCCGCCCCTTTCTTCAAGGCTTCGACCGCCGAACTGACCGTAGCGAAGCCGGTGACCATGATGACGGGAATCTCCGGCGACATCCGGTTGATCTGCTGGAGCAGTTCAATACCGTCCATATGTTCCATCTTCAGATCGGTGATTACCAGATCGATGTTCTCCGCGGCCAGCACAGCCAGGGCCTCGAGGCCGTTATTGGCGCTGCGGCAGCTGTAGCCGTCCTTTTTCAGGACATGCTCCATATTGGTGCGGGCGATCTCTTCATCGTCGACAATCAGGATATTCTGCTGGGCCTTGCTGCACAGGGTCTTGGCGGCCAGAAACTCGAGAATCCGCTGCTTGACCTGGGATAAACCGTAGTGCCGGGTATCGAGGATGGACTGGGCCCGGGCCAGTTCAAGCTTGCACTGGGAGGACTTGTTCCACGGCAGAGAGAGCACCAGTTCGATATAATTGAAGCCAACCGAATACTCGGCCACGCCCGGGTCGGTTTTCTCCAGCTTCTCAAGCTCCTTGGTTACGGCCTCAAGGACATGAGGAGGAAGGTTCGCCTCGTCAATCAGGGCGTGCAGCCTGGCCAGAGGGGATACCGTATCCGCCCTGTTTTGAGGAGGTTCTTCAATCTGTTCAGCCTTTTTTTTAAAGAACATAGTGCCTTCCCTTTGCAGTTTTCATTGTCGCCCTGAAAAGCTGATCCCCTATTCGAGATGGGTTTTCTGGTTATGCCGATCAGGAAGAATATAGCATAGCACGCGCCATCCGCAAAGCAAGGCCCGAAACTGATCGGATTGAATTGCAATATTGAATCCACTTCGACCTTTGGCACAACTGAACTGAAAATCTCTCCGCCGATCTGCAGAAGCCGCAGCATCAGTCCCCTTTCCCGCTGACTCAGGCCCTCCCGTCTTTTCCGCACGACAGGAGAACAGCGCGGGGGAATGTATCCCCTGCCGCCATCGCACGGGACTCGGCGATCCCGCAAGTGCTTAATGCCCCCGGTCTTCCGTCCTGCCTCCAGGCGCTGTGTTGCATCCTGCACCGGCGAGTTGCAATATGCAACGACTCTTCGGGAGGTTTTTCCCCTAATCCCGACCGCAATGTTGCATAGAGCAACAATCCCCGCCATTTCGCCCGACCTTAATATATTAATTCCTTGAATATTAGCCTGTTAGCAGATTGGTTTTTATTGGCACAGTTCTTGAGAATAGAGAGATGACAGACAATCAATATCTCTATGAGATGCTCATGACACAGGAAAACGCACATATCACGGCAGGGCAATTACCAGACGCCGACAACCAGGCCGGCGATTGTTTGCCTGCGCCGAGGCAGCAGAAGACACCGTATATCCTGGTGGTCACCCGGAACGGCCATATGGCCGAACCGGTGATGGATTATGCCCTCAATGTTGCAGATCGACTGAAATACTCGATACTTGCCGCCCATATAAATACCCTGCCATTCTACCGGGACGGGGGCAGACGAAGCAGACTCTTCGCCTCGGCCATGCAGGAAAGTTCCGTGCTGTTCGGGAAAAAGGCCGAGGCCAGGTCGATCCACATCGAACACTTTGGAGACGCAGGGAAGATAGGCAAGGTTGTTAAACGCTTATGCCAT
This sequence comes from Desulfobulbaceae bacterium, assembly GCA_031389785.1. Classification (GTDB taxonomy): domain Bacteria; phylum Desulfobacterota; class Desulfobulbia; order Desulfobulbales; family Desulfocapsaceae; genus Desulfoprunum. The sequence continues at coordinate 10,600 of JANMSX010000079.1, forward strand.
GCAGAAAGACATATCGAATTCGTCGTCATTGACCAGGGGATCCGTATCGAAGAGGTGAGTTCACACTCACCGGTCCCCGTCTTCAGCGTCATTTACACCCAAGCAAAGGCAGGTCTGCTGGATAAGACCACTTACCATAAACCACAGAGCAAAGGAGTATCACGTATGTCTACCATCAGCAGAAAACGGCATGTAAAAAACTGTTTCGTCTTTGGCGCCCTGACTGTCGGGTTGTACGCGGCAGTCTTCGGCAATCAGGGATTCGTCATGACCTATTTCACCAAGGGGGGCATCTATGCCCTGCTCCCGGTAGCCGTGGTCTTCGCCCTTTCCTATGTGCATGGCAATTTCACCAGTGCATTCTGGTCAGCCCTCGGCATTGAGGGCTCCAAAGCCACTGTCGCCACGCAGGCGGAGGTCCGTCAGGATGTCCGCGATACCGTCGATACGCGAAAAGACACGAGACCGCGCGCCCGGGTCGAGGTTTGACCTTTCACCGGACATCGACAGCCGTCCATTGCTGTCGGAATACCTTGGCCCTTTTGGCTGCGTTGACAATTTGATTTCAGAGAACCTTCAACCTTGCGGAGAGAACAATGCACGGACCAGTTAATGAAGTGCTTCAGTTTATCGATCTGAACGCCTTTTCCATCATTTTTTTATTCATCGTCGGCTTTATCGGCGGCCTGGTAAGCGGTTTCATCGGTTCCGGCGGGGCCTTTGTCCTGACCCCGGGAATGATGAGTCTCGGGGTGCCGGGCACGGTGGCGGTAGCCAGCAACATGTGCCACAAGTTCCCCAAGGCCCTGGTCGGCGCCATCAAGCGCTATAAGTACGGCCAGGTAGATATCAAACTGGGCCTCATCATGGGGCTTTTCGCTGAATTAGGCGTCCAGATCGGCATCATGGTGCAACGGCATATCCTGGAAAAGTTCGGCGAGGCGGGTTCAAACCTGTATGTCAGCTTTGTCTTTGTGCTGGTGCTGGTCATTGTCGGCTCATATGTCATGCGTGACGCCATAAAGATGAAAAGTTCGACCGGTAGCGCTAAAACCCCCGCTATCGCCAAGCGCCTGCAGAAAATAGAGCTCTGGCCGATGCTTACCTTCAAGACCGCCAAACTGCGCATAAGCATGTGGTTTCTTATACCTGTTGCCCTGGCGACCGGCATGCTGGCCGCCACCATTGCCGTAGGAGGTTTTATCGGAGTCCCCGGCCTGATGTATATCATCGGCGCCACCAGTATCGTGGCCTCGGCCTCCGAACTGGTTATCGCTTTCGTCATGGGCCTGGGCGGCACCCTGATCTGGGCCTATTACGGCACGGTCGATATACGTCTGGTCATGATCATCCTCGCCGGCTCACTGTTCGGCGTCCAGCTGGGGGCAATCGGCACCACCTATGTAAAGGATTATATGATCAAATACGTCATGGGCACCATCATGCTGATCGTTGCCGTGAGTCGTTTTCTGGCCATCCCCAAGTATTTGAATCAACTGCATGTCACTTCCTTGAGTGAAGGCAGTGTCGTACTGATGAGCCGACTCAGCTTTGGCGTCATGTGCTTTGCGCTGCTGGTCGGTGCCGCCATCATCCTGGTCAACCTGTTCAAGGCCAGAAGTCTCGAACGGGCAATTGCGGTAAGGGGTTGATCATGTCCGATAAAGTGAAGACCATCCTGGTAGCCATCGACCCGAGTCCCGCCGGTACCTCGGCCTTCCGCCAGGCCCTTCGACTGGCGGCCTCGATGCAGGCAAAATTGGTCGCCGTCTCGGTTACGCCCCGCTATGAGGGGGATATGCATCGGTGGAAAATTACCGATGCGAACGAACAGATGAGCCAGCCTTTCAAAAATTGCCTGCAGGAAGCCGTTAAGACAACGGCAACTCTCGGTCAATCAGTGCGCACAATTCACAGGGTAGGTGATCCTGCCGAGGAAATTGTCGCCCTGGCGGAAGAAGAAGGGGCCGGCCTCCTGCTCATGGGCTGCCCGAAACGTTCGTACGTCGAACGGGTGCTTCTCGGCCGCACGACGGCCAAGGTCATCGGTATGAGCCCGTGCGATGTGTTGCTGATCCCCGAAAATGCCGAGGTCAATTTTGCCCGGATCCTGGTCGGGGTGGATGGCTCTAAATACAGCATGGATGCCGGTCAGCGCGCACTTGATCTGGCCATGAGCTATGGCGGCGAGGTGCACGCCCTCACCGTTCTCGATATCCCCGTAGATCGCAGCCTCCGCTACGGGGTGCTCGATGAGGCCCGCCATAAAAACTTTACCGCCCTGCAGGTCCTCGCACAGCAGGGAGAATCGTTGGGAGTGCCGGTGGTCACAGAGCTTCGTGAAGGTTCTCCGTATGAGAATATCGTCAAGTACAGCGAGGAAAAGGGAATACAGTTAGTTGTGTTAGGATCCTATGGGCGTACCGCTCTCAGCCGCATCCTGATGGGAAGCGTGGTGGAGCGGGTTGCGGCCCTCTCATTCCTTCCCACCCTGGTGGTGAAAAGGCTGGGCAGCAATGGCGTCCGTGAGCTGGCCTGATTATTTCCCCGTGGATATCTCCGGCTGCCGGCAGAACAATGCCATGAGCCGGAGTATTCCGGGTCTTCGGGAAACAGGGAGAGAATCTACAATACTCTCCCGGAACAAGGAGGGTTGTGTTATGGAACCGAGTCAGTATTTTTCGATAGGTGTTCTGACTATCTGCGTCATCCACCTGGTATCGACTGCCTGGGAGGGTATAAACGCCTGGTGGAATGAAATTGTGCAGAGAAAAAATCTTGCGGGAGGGGTGGCGATGAAATCAACCAGAAGGGCCGATGCGGCCCCCGAAAAACAGGTGCAACAGGGAAGCGACTGGTATGCCTTTTTCCACTGCTCTGATCTGGTGGGGCCGGAAACACCGCTAAAAAGTGCATCTTCCGCCAAACCGGACAGAACAGCCCAACGGCAGAAAACCAGCACCTCTGCAGGCAGGGCACAGGGTCCGTCCCGCCGGCCCGGGGTCAGGTTGACAATATCCTGAAGGCGATGCCCCGGCGAACTTTGAGAGCCGCCGTAAGCCCTCAAAGCTCGCACCTCACCTTTACAGGCGGTTACCAGTTTTCTGCCAGTAGTTCGAAATGGGCCTTTTCATGGGCGCAGGCCGGACACATCTCGGGGGCGGATTCTCCCTCATGCAGATAGCCGCAGTTGCGGCAACGCCAGGTAACTTTTTCCTTCCTGGCAAAGACCCGGCCGGCCTCGATATTGGTCATCAAGGCATTGAAGCGTTTCTCATGCTGTTTCTCGGCCACGGCAATGGCCTCAAAGGTCATGGCGATATGGGCAAACCCCTCGCTGCGGGCTGTGGTGGCAAAATCCGGATACATGGTGCTGCGCTCATAATTCTCACCGCCGGCAGCCTCTTTCAGATTTTCCACGGTGGTGCCGACCACCCCGGCCGGAAAGGCAGCGGTAATTTCCACCTCACCACCCTCAAGGAGCTTGAACAGCCGCTTGGCATGCTCTTTCTCCTGATTGGCGGTCTCCTCGAAAATGTGCTGGATCTGCACATAGCCTTCTTTTTTTGCCTGGGAGGCAAAATAGGTGTATTTGTTGCGGGCCTGCGACTCGCCACAAAAGGCGGTCAGGATGTTCTTTTCGGTCTGGGTTCCCTTGAGACTTGTCATGATGGTACTTTCTCCATTTTTAAGTTGATATATAAACGACACCGCTCAATTGTATCACACAAATGCACAGAATCAACCGGCAATAGATTTTGTGAAACCCATGGCCGTACGGACAATCTGGCAGGGCTCACTTTGACGTTTCCTGGTTTATTGCACGAAACGTACAGCTCAGACTACTGTCTAGAAAGTGGGGGCCACTACAGAATGCCTTTGCAGCACTGACAGCGCAAAGAAGTTGGTTCCTTCTCGACAATTAAAACGAGAGCGCCTTGCTGGTATTCAGTCCTGGTGTAGTGGTAGCCGTTGATGCCGAATCCATGGTACAATATGCACCTATCAGACCGAAATAAAGGAATTCACCGCAAGGACACCTGACAAAAATTTCTACAGTACCAGTATTCCGAGTTTATTCGATCCTTTTTGAACTTTCATGATAGCTGACTCTTCTCCCTGACCATGTGGACCAACTGCCTACTGCTGCTTTTCACAAGATACCCTGTAGCTGGGAGTACCAAGACCAGACTCATTTCCAAACTTGGCGCCGACGGGGCCGCCCTGCTGCAAAAGCGGCTCACAGAAAGAGTCGTCTTGCAGGCAAACCTGCTTTCGCGGCGTTTGGGTATTGAAACTGTCGTGCACTATACAGAGGGCAGCAGGGAAAAGATGACCTCCTGGCTGGGGGCGATGAACTTATTTGAACAGGCGAGCGGTGATCTCGGTCAAAGGATGCGCTCCGCCTTTGAGCTAACCTTTGCTGGCGGAATTGAAACAGCAGTTCTTATCGGCAGCGATATCCCGGATATTACCACCGATCTTCTACAGCAGGCTTTTCTCTGCCTGTTGACTAAAGATGTTGTCATTGGTCCCAGTCAGGACGGTGGCTATTATTTGATTGGCCTTGGCGCAAATCAGGCTCCACAGATCCTCCCCCTGCTCTTTGAAGAAATGCGATGGTCAACTGGAAAACTTTTTTCCACTACCATAAATCGCCTTGAAAAGGCAGGGTATGATGTTGCAACTCTGCCCAGGCTTAGAGACATTGATCTTCCTGCGGACTTACCTTTTGCAGAAAAAAAAGGTTTGTTATGACCATTGACATATCAATCATTATTCCAACCCTGAACGAGAATGATTTTCTTGGTAAAACCCTTACCCGGCTTCAAGATAAAAAAAACTGCGAGGTGATTGTCGTCGACGGAGGCAGTAGCGATGAGACTTTGGCTTTAGCGCGAAATGCCGGCTGCAGAATCATTTCCAGCCCGAAAGGACGCGGCAGGCAAATGAACCTCGGCGCTACGAAAGCGACTGGCAACGTACTGCTTTTCCTCCATGCAGATACCCTGCTTCCAGAAAATTTCCCTCAACTCATCTTTGATGCTGTCAGCCGAGCGTCTTTCGTCGCCGGTGCCTTTTCTCTGGCAATCGACAGTCCCTTAAAAAGTCTCGCCACTATTGCCTGCTTGGCCAATCTGCGCGCCCGCTTCCTTCACTTTCCCTACGGTGATCAGGCTCTCTTTGTTACCCGCAGCATGTTCAATTCCATCGGAGGTTTTCCAGAGATAGAGATCATGGAGGATTTCGTCTTCATACAGAAAATTAAAAAAGAAGGAAAGATAGTTATCCTCCCTGAGCGGGCAACCGCATCAGCCCGTCGCTGGCAGAATATGGGCATAGCACGGACAACCCTGATCAACCAACTTATCGTCTGCGGTCATAGCCTCGGCGTATCTCCAGACACGCTTGCCAGATGGTATCAACGAGTGCGCGGGATCGGGAAATGACCTCGGGGAAGAATACAGAAACCTTTACCGAGAGGGCCATAATGCTCTTCAGGTGAACTAGTTTCCATCCGGAAACGAGATATTTTTTCATGAATCGAGGCGCTCGAAGAATTTAACCGCAGGCATATGCTTAATATCTCGGAGTCTCGTTCCTCGCTTACCGGAGGATTAAATTTTGAGAGCAACGAAGAGTCAGGGGAAAAGAGCCGTTTCCGGACGGAAACGAACTATTTCACCTCCTGAGGTTCCACCTCCGTCAATGTTGGCATATTTGACGAAATATTTACATTCGAGTTTAACGAAAATATGGGGGAGAAGGGCATTCTCGGACAGCCTCCTAGGAAGGTGTTGAAATCGCGTTTATCCGCCTGAAGAAAAGCCGGGGTACAAGGTCATGCCGCCGTCGACAAACAAGCTGATGCCGTTGATATAATCCGCTTGAATTCGCGCACCGCCTCACGGGCACAGAGGAACTGGCCTGTCAGGTTGACATTTATGACCAGATTCCATTGGGCCAGGGTCATCTCGGTAAGAGGGGCATCCTGCTGCAGGCCGGCGTTATTGATCAGAATGTCGATTGTTCCCAGCTCGGCTTTCATCTTGGCGAACATCGCCAGGACCTCATCTTCCCGGGAAACGTCGGCCTGGTGGGCATAGGCACGACCGCCGTTCTTTTCAATCTCGGCGACCACCTCTCTGGCTTTGTCTTTTCCACGCGTGTAATTGACCACCACGTGGGCCCCGGCCTTCGCCAGTTCAATGGCTACGGCTTTGCCGATACCCGAACTGCCGCCGGTAACCATCGCTTTTTGTCCCACTAGAAGCTTTATCGCCTGACAATGCGGCATTTCAATATTTGGCAAGATTTCCATATTCATAGCATTGCCTTCTTGTTAGTTTCCATCTTTCCATCCGCCCGATTGCTGGATCAATTTGGCCACAAGCCCCGTCCAGCCGGTCTGATGGCCGGCGCCCAACCCGGCACCGTTGTCCCCGTGAAAGTACTCGTTGAAGAGAATGTGGTCCCGAAAGTGGGGGTCATCCTGGAATAGTCGATTTCCACCGTAAATCGGCCGGTCACCGTGCCCATCGCGCAGAAATAATTTGATCAGACGCCGGGACAGCTCCGTTGCCACCTCACAGAGATTCATCATCTGCCCCGAGCCGGTGGGGCACTCCACCTTCAGCGAATCCCCATAGAAATGGTGATACTTCTGCAGGGATTCGATCAGCAGATAGTTGATGGGGAACCAGATGGGGCCGCGCCGGTTGGAGTTGCCGCCAAACAGCCCGCTGCGCGATTCGGCTGGCTGGTAGTCGATGGTATGGGCCTGGCCGGCTGCCCAGAAGGTGTAGGGCTGATCAAGGTGCAGTTTGGAAAGAGAGCGGATGCCGTAAGGAGACAGGAATTCCTTTTCATCCAGCATGATTCGTAACACTTTCACCAACCGTTCACGATTGACAACCGACAGCAAGCGCCGCGATTTCTCGCCTGGCGATTTAACGCAGGCGACATTGCCCTGGTCGCGCAGATAAATCCGGTTTTCGAAAAACCAGTTCAGTCTCCGTTTAAAGGCAGGCAGGCTTTCAACCAGATCATGCTCAACCGTCTCAACGGCCAGAAGCGGCATCAAACCCACCAGGGATCGAACCTTAAGAGGTGTAATGCTGCCATCCGGCATGTGCAGCGTGTCGTAGAAGAAGCCGTCTTCTTCATTCCAAAGGCTTACACCCCCTCGGAAATCACCGGTCATGGCCCGGGCGATGCGCAGGAAATGCTCAAAGAATTTGCTGGCAGTATCTTGATAAACGGGATCGTTTTTGGCCAGTTCGAGGGAAATTTTCAGAAGAATCAGGCTGTAAAAGCCCATCCAGGCTGTCCCGTCGGATTGATCGATGTGACCGCCGGTCGGCAGGGGAGCGCTGCGGTCGAACACACTGATGTTGTCCAGCCCGAGGAACCCGCCCTGGAAGACATTGCGGCCGTCATTGTCTTTTTTGTTCACCCACCAGGTGAAATTCATCAGCAGTTTGTGAAATATTCCTTCCAGGAAATGGGTATCGGCCCGGCCCCGCTGCTTGGCGTCGATCTTATAGACCCGCCAGGCGCCCCAGGCATGCACCGGTGGATTGACATCGCCAAACTGCCATTCATAGGCCGGCAGTGCCCCGTTCGGATGCATGTACCATTCACGGGCCATCAGATCGAGCTGGCGTTTTGCAAAATCCGCATCCACCAAGGCCAGGGGGATGGTGTGGAAGGCCAGATCCCAGGCGGCATACCAGGGGTATTCCCACTTGTCGGGCATGGAAATGATATCGAAATTGTTCAGATGTTCCCACTCGTGGTTGCGTCCACCCGCTCGCGATGCCGACAAATCCATCTGTCCAGGATCACCGTGCAGCCATTGTTCCACATTGTAGTAAAAAAACTGCTTGGTCCAGATCATGCCGGCCAAGGCCTGGCGCTGAATCGCTTTTTGCTCAGGACCGACATCGTGCTGGACCGCCGCGTAAAATGCATCGGCCTCGGCCACGCGCCGATCAAAATGCCAGGCAAAATCGTCAAAGGGCTTATCCAGGGCAGTGGCTGCAAGCCGCAGTCGCAGCGTGCACAACCCCTGCGGGGGAATGAGGCAGCTGTACCAGGCGGCGGCTTTTGTGCCTTCACCCGCCGGATTGACGACACCCGGCTCGCCATCGACCACATGGCGGTGAAAGGCATCCTTCACATAGGCATTACCGCCTCAAGGCCATGAAATTATGAAAAATACTCTTAACTGTCGGAGTGAGACGTTCACGGTTATAGGCATCGCCGCATTGCCGGATAGCCTCAGCAGTTGTCGGATAGGGATGGATCACCCCGGCGAGTCGACCAAGCCCCATTCCTGCCTGCATGGCCACGGTGATCTCACTGATCATATCGCCTGCATGGCTGCCGACGATGGTTGCCCCGAGGATCCGGTCTTTGCCCTTTGCGACATGGATTTTGACATAGCCGGAGGCGATGCCATCGACGATTCCCCTGTCCACATCGCTGAATTCGCGCTTAAAAGTGGCAAAAGGAATATTGCGTTCCTTGAGATCTTTCTCATACAGCCCGACATGGGCGACTTCCGGATCGGTGTAGGTTGTCCAGGGGATAAGCAGATCGGATACCTTATCACGACCAAAGAACAGGGCGTTTTTAATAACCATACGGGCCATGAAATCGGCCATATGGGTAAACTGATATTTACTTGCGACATCTCCCACGGCGTAGATATCGGGATTGGTCGTCTGCAGGTTATCGTTTACCACCACGCCCAGCCGGGCATCGAATTCCACTCCGGCATGTTCCAGGCCGAGACCGGCGACGGAAGGTTTTCGGCCGGTGGCAATCAGCAGGGCATCGAATTCAAGGAATCTTTCCGTACCATTGTCATCCAGGAAGACGCGCACCGGTCCGTTCTTATCCGTCCCTTCGATGCGTTTGTAGGTGGAGTTGAAGGCAAAGGTGACACCATCCTTGACCATCGACTCTTTTACTATTGCAACTGCTTCTGGCTCTTCCTTCGGCAGGATCTGTTCGTCGCGGGAGAAAACCGTCACCTTCGACCCCAGGCGTTGAAATGCCTGGGCCAACTCGAGGCCAATGGGTCCGGCGCCGATAACACCAAACCGCCTCGGCAGTTCCGTCAGATTGAAGATCGAGCTGTTGGTGAGATAGGGCGCATCGGCCAGACCCGGAATATTGGGAATGGCGGCAGTCCCGCCGGTGGCGATCACCGCTTTGGCAAAGGTGAGAGTCTCGCGGTTGACCTCGATTCTGTTTTTCCCGGTAAAAACCCCTCTGCCCATGAAGAGATCGACGCCGAGCTGCCCCGAATATCTCTGTGCCGAATCGATCGGCGAAATCTGGGCCCTTAAACGGCGCATACGCTCCATCACATAGCCGAAATCAACGGAAATCTCCCCATCGATCCTCACCCCAAACCGGCCGGCATCACGCACTGCGGCAGCCGCTTTGGCGCAACGCAACAGGGCCTTGGACGGAACACAGCCGACATTTAGGCAATCGCCGCCAAGAAGATGGGACTCGATAAGGGCTACCCGGGCTCCGACCCCGGCCGCCCCGGCAGCCGACACCAGGCCGCCTGCTCCCGCACCGATCACCACCAGATTGTAAGGTTTCGGTAGCGGATCCAGCCATTTTTTGGGATGGACATTATCGAGAAGCTTGGCATTATGCTCATCGAGGGGAGAGACGCCGATGGCCTCAAGATCGATCTGATCCATGTTTGCCAGTTCGGCATCGGGTTCCGGCAAGGTCGGCTGCAATGAACCGTCGGTGCCTCTGGCCGCGGTGAGAATACCGAGAAAGTCCGACCATCTCACAGAACCGCCGTCGGCGACGGCATCCGGGATGATGCCATGATCTTCGTCCGAGGCAAAACGATAAAAAAGGTACTCGTTTTTAAAGGCATGGGCACGCTGGACATGATGAAATATGCCGGCATGCAGCATGACATTACCGAGACGAACGGCATCATCCTCGTCCGCCGCCAATCCCTGCGCAATCATTTGCGCTACCGCCTCGCTGCCGATAAAGCAACTCCTATAGGTTTTTGCTGGAAAACCATATTGACGGTCACGAATATCGACGATTTTTCGAACGGATTTCCTTAACTCATCAAGGTCGGTGTTTTTCAGAGACACCTTTTCATCATCGGCATTTTTTTTGCTCATTGTTCAGTCCTCCCCTTGTCTTAAGATATCGGTTCGCTCAGCTATTCCCGCAGGAAACCAGGGTATCGGTCACACGAGGGAAACCCGCGATGTTGGTGCCTATGCGGTAATTCTACCTTCCGTCTTCTTCTCCGTACCGCACATATTTATCATGAATTTTATCTACCTTCTCTCCCTGGCGATCTTATAACCTTAGTCAGCTATGCTCTTTCCCCTTTCTGCTTGACGATGCATTGGTATCCCCGCTCGCCGCGGGTACCTTGAATTTTGCTTTATAGAGAGACAGCAATTTCTTGACGGTGAGGGGGAAAAGGCCGAGCACAACAAATGAACCTACTACGCCCGGTGACAAAATGCCGGAAAGAGAATCGATTTTCGCCAGTTCCTTGCCGGCGTTTACATAAACTATGGTTCCGGCAAGCATGCCGATCTGCGACACCCAGTAAAAGGTCGACAGACGCATCCTGGTGAGCCCCATGAGCAGATTGATCACGAAGAAAGGGAAGATCGGCACCAGGCGCAACGAAAAGAGATAGAATGCCCCCTCCTTTTCGATGCCGTTGTTGATGGTTGCCAGTTTGTCGCCGAACCTGCTCTGCACCCAATCCCGCAGGAAAAAACGGGAAACCAGACAGGCCAGGGTAGCACCGATAGTACTGGCAAACGAGACGGCCAGCGTGCCGATCACAAGGCCGAACAGGCCGCCGCCCGCCAGGGTGAGCACCGCGGCGCCCGGCAGCGACAAGGCGGTAACCGCGATATAGATGCCGACGTAACTTGCAATGACAAGCAAGCGGTGTTCCAGGTACAGCGCTTGAAATGTAGCCTGCGACGACTTGATGTATTCGAGGGTAAGATACTGCCCCAGATCAAAATACCGGAAGGCGACTATCCCCAGAACGATGATGCAGGCAATAACTATCTTTTGCATAATTTTATTCTTGTAGTCTTCTGCCATGACTCTTTATCCTTTCTGAAGAATTTGCCGGCCTGTATCTACTCTTCATTGAGACGCCAGTCATACTCATCCTGCAGCCCGTTATTGTAAGATCTCAAGGCATCGGCCGGCTCTCCTTCGGCATACTGCAACAGATGCTTGACCACGCCAGCGTTGGAGCCACCGAAATCCACCTGGAACCATTTGTAGATACTGGAAACACGCAAACTGCCCTTCTCCATCCGCGCTCCTCTGGGACTGTTGATATACGCCCTGGCACCAGCCTCCAGCAATTCTTCGGTGTTGGCAGTGGTGTAGGCTGCCGGCTGCAGGTTGGGGCAGCCCAGACTGGCGCAGTTCAAAGCGTAATGAAGCCGGTTGTCCTTGAAGATCGGCCGCAGGATGCGATGTTCGAGGTCGTTCAGGCTGACCTTTTCGCCCTCGATGGTGAGCAGTTTGGCATCCCATGGGCCGTTGCTGAATACGCCGGGCGAAATGTCGATGTCCATGATGCTCTTTACCGGATAATGGTCGACAATGACTTTAACAATCAGGGCATTGTACAGGTTGATCCAGTAAGCCTTCTGCTCATTGGGATTGAGGGAAGAGACCTTGACCTGCTGCAGATATCCGAGAAACTCTGCCAGGTTTTGCCGGTGAACAGTGCCGTAATACGGCAGTTCATCCGATACAAACAGGGGCTTGCCTTGACAGCGGTCGGTCAAATCCTTCAGCAGCTGGCAGGCATCGTTCAGTTCACGTCCACCAATCCAGAACGTAATCA
>JANMSX010000072.1:0-5669 GCA_031389785.1 Desulfobulbaceae bacterium
TTTTTCTCATCCTTTGCTGCTATGCTTTCGGCAGGATGGCTCGGCTTTGTCTCTGCCGCCGAAGCCGCCTGTTTCTTGACATCAACGATCTTCGTCTGCCGTTGGGAGGCTGGGGTGATCGTTTGCGCATGAGACTCTTCAAGGGGAAGGTCAGCCGCAGCGATTTCTTTTCCCTTGTCTTCCCTCTCTGTTGCGACGACATCGGCTTCTCTTGCCAGGCGCAGTTTCTCGGCAAACGTCATCGGCTCCTGGGATGCCCCTGCCCCGCTCTTGCCTGCCGGGGGGACAAAGGCAGCACCGCCGGCATGCAGGGTTGCGAGCATCACCCTGCGCGAATACACCTCCGAGATCACCAGGCAGGACATGACCAGGACGCCGGCCAGCAATGTGAGGCCGAGACCGGCCCTGGGCGAAAACCTGAAGGCGAAGGATTTTTTCTTCGTTTTGTAATTCCAGGGAAGTGGCGGGTCTGCTGCCTGCTGTGCCCGTCCGGCCTGCTCATCGCCATCGGTGATGGCATGGTAGGCCTTGGTGATCCGGATGAAAGTATCGGTGGTCTTCTGGTTGCGTATCTCGGCGGTATCGGGGTGATACTGGATGCTCAGGCGACGATAGGCCCGCTTGACCTCCTCTTCCGTGGCATCAGAAGACAGACCGAGCGCGGCATAGTGCTCGTCTTCGCCTGCCTCGGACTGGAAGATCTGCACGATCTTCCGTACTTCCTGGAGAAAATGGCCGTACGAAAACCCCTGTTTGACGCATTCACTTTTCAGCCAGGCTATGGCCTCGTACCGTCCTTCGCGGTCAACTGCCAGGACAGTGCGGCAGGACTGAATCATGCCGCTGTTCTCGGCCAGGAAGGTGATATGGCTTTCTGTTGAAGAATCGCGGCCAAGGCGCTTCAGCAGGCGGGTGATATTTTCCTTGTCGATCTTTTGCATCATTTCCCGGATTCCACGACGGAGCGGTATTTGCCCGTATCCTCAATCGCCATGTCTTTCAGCCAGAGATCGCCGGCGAGAAGATTGTCCAGATGGTCGCTCGGCTCCCGCCGGACCCGCACCTGCACGGCCCGGCACTCTTCGGGGACATCGAAGGGAAGTGAAAACGCGGTCCAGGGTTGGCTTTCGGCCATGATTTTGGTTCTTGCCGACGGAATCGTGCACTGGAAGCCGACCACCTCGAGAAACGGGCGCTGGTCGGTCGTCAGTTTGTCGGTTTTGACCCGGCCGCTGAGCAGGTACTTTCTGCCGGGTTCGAGCGGCACGATCTGGGACAGATGGCTATAGCTGATATTGTCGGTCCCGGAAAAATGCAGGCGCATCGCCTGTTCCTCATTGGCGCTGCCGGCCTCGATCCGCCAGGTGCTGCCCTTCGGCTTGCCCATCCGCCAGTCAAAGGCGATATTGGTCGGTTCCTTGTCGAAACTGCCGTTGTAGAGGAGCAGTTCGTCATTGAAATACTTCTTCCAGATCGGCGCGGCCTCGGCCAGTCTGCCGTCCTGGATCAGGCTGTCGAGGAAGACCAGGACCTCCTGGCGGTGGGCATCGACGCCCATCTCTTCGATCCGCGGCCAGTATGCCAGGGCCGTGTCGACCTCCTTGGTCCGGGACGCATGGCTGAACAGATGGAGGATATTCTGCCGGCCGATGCGGTTGAGGAGCTCGCTGGGCTTTTCCCACAGGGAGAAGGCCATCTTCAGGGCGTCCTGTCGCGATTTGCCGGGCATCTTCTCGATGATCCAGGCGAGATCCTTGGCCAGGATGTCGTATCTCCCCATCTGGTAGGTCAGCAGGGCCTTCTCCCAGCGCCAGCGGTGTATCTCGGCGCTGAGCGGATCGACATAATCGAGGATGGCCCGGCTCTCGGCCTTCTTGCCCCGGTCGTTCTGCAGCTCGGCCAGGCCGAGCCAGGCCGGCACGTACAGGGAGTTATGGACAAGGGCCTTCTTGAACAGCTCCTCGGCCTCCGCCATCTCACCTTCGAGCAGGTGCAGGCGCTTTCCATGCCAGGTGAGCAGGAACGGGCTGCGCAGGGAGTCGATCATCGCCGCGGAACTGCCGGTGCCGCTGTACTCCGCCTGTTCCTGTATGGCGATGCGCAGCTGCACGACCGCCAGAACCAGCAGCACCAGGAAGGCGCCGGCCCGGAAAGACCAATGCCGCATATATGACGGGAGCTCGGCCAAGATCAGCTTTCGCTCTCCTCGCCGTACTTGTAGTTATAGGTGTAGTACTTATAGCTGCCGTATGAACCGAGTCCTTTCTTTTTCCCCGCCTTGTTGACGATCGTGCCGAGTATCCGGCCACCGACGTTGAGCACGGATTTCCGGAAATGCTTGACGCCTTCGCGTGGGGTCACACCTTCGACAACGACAAGGATCACCCCATCGACCATGTGCGACAAGACCAGGATCTCGGCGAAACCCTGGTACGGGGGACCGTCGAGGATAATCCGATCATAGTGTTTGGAGACGACCGAAAGGAGTTCGCGCATCCTCTTGGAACTGAGCAGTTCAGCCGGGTTGGGCGGCAGGGGACCGCTGGCGATGATGTCCAGACCGGGGTACTCGGTCTTGGTGATGACCTCGCTGAGTTTGGCCATGCCGCTCAGGACGCTGCTCAGGCCCGCCTTCTTGCGGGAAGTCTGGAAGATCTTGTGCAGGCTGGGCTTGCGCAGATCGACATCGATGATCAGGCAGGTTTCCTCATTTGCCAGATAGGAGAAGGCGGCGTTGCTGGCCATGGAACTCTTACCGGCCCCGGGCAGGATACTGGTCATCAGGATTGTTTTCGGCGGGTTGTCGGCAACCGACAGCCGTACCGAGGTCATCGTGGTCCGGAAGGCCTCGGCGACCGGCGAGCGCGGATCGTTATAGTAGCGCATCGCCATCTTGCGTTTGTTGTCCACCACCTCCTTGTCGAAGGGAATCAGGCCGAGGACCGGGATATGGAAACGGTCCGCCAGTTCGTCCGGGTTCTTGATGGTATTGTCGAAATATTCCAGGGTGAATGCCGCCCCGACGCCGAGGAACAGACCCAGGACGAGGGCAAGCAGGAGGTTCTTGGCGACGCTCGGCTTGAACGGGTAGAGCGGCGGCGTGGCCCGGTCGATGATCTGAATGTTGGTGACGGTGGCGCCGAGGGTTGCCTCGATCTCCTTTGAGCGCTGCAGCAGACTCTGGTAGATCGACTTGTTGGTCTCGACCTCGCGCTGGAGGATCCTGTACTGCGTTGCCTTCTCTTCCAGGTCGAGGGCCTTTCCCTTCTGGACATCGGCACTTGCCTGCAGGTACTGCTCGGTCTTCAGGGCCGTCTCATAATTGTTCTTGATCGAATTGATGATCTGCTGCTTTTCCTTGTCGATACGGGCTGATATCTCATCCATTTTCGCCTTCAGCTGCCGCACCTTCGGATAGTCCGGTTTGAAGGTGACGCCGAGATCGGTATATTCGGCCTCGAGGGTGGAATACTGGTTTTTTAGGTTATTGATCAGTTCATTGTTGACGATTTGATCCAGGGATTTATCATCAAGCTGCATATTCTGTTTGTACATCGCCTCTTTGGCGATCCGGTCGGAAGATGCCTTGGCCAGGGTGCTGTTGACTTCCTCGAGCTGTTTGATGACCAGGTTGTGTTCCGGATTGAGGGAGACGATGCCGAGTTTTTTGCCGAATTGATTAAGCTCAAGCTCTGATTCCTCGAGCTTGATCTGGGAAGCCCGGATCTGCTTGCTCAGGAACAGGCCGGCCGTCTTCGAGGCCTCCAGGCTCGTATCCATCTGCATCTGGATAAATTCATCCATCGCCGCATTGGTGATGCCGGCGGTCAGGACGGGGTCGGGAGTTACAAAGGATATCTCGATCATTTCGCTGTTGCGGACCGGCGACACGGTCAGTCTGTCTTTCACTGCCTTGAGGATATTATGGTCGCGCAACTGGGTCTGGGCATCCTCGTCCAGGACACTGATCTGCTCCTTGTCCTGGTCTGCCCTGACGAAACTGGTGAAACCTGCCAGCAGCGATTTTTTCGGGGCTTTTCCGTCCTTTTCGGCGACCTGCGGATTGAAGACCGGGTGGCCGGTCAGGTCAAGCTTCGCTATGACCCGGTTGGCCAACTGATCGCTCTTCAGCAGGTTGATCTGGGTCTGCTGGAACTCGAGCGATTTCAGGGCATTGTTCTCGAGATTCTCGAATTTGGTGACCGTCGAGTTCTGGGCTGAAGCCCGCACAACCCCTTTTGCCTTGAACTGAGGGGTCACAAGAAACGTATAGAGACCGGCCAGCAGAAAGACGACCGCCATGACTGAAAGAATCAGCGTCTTTCTGCGAAACAGGGTATCCAGCAGTTCACGGAGATCTATCTCGTCGTTGAGCTCGGGAACAAGCTCCCGCACCTCCGTACTGGGAAGGAATTTTTGCGCCTCTTCCCTGATCATCAGGCTGTTGTCGGCATCCGAATAGTTCTTGTTCGTGTTGTCGTTGTCTACCATGTTCTTTCTCTGAAAAAGGTTCTATTTAGGGATTGTCTGCTGATTTGTCGGAAGCTTGTCTGCTAATTTGTAGGAAATTTGTGGGTAAATACTTGTATTGTGCTTGCATTTGGATTTTGGCTGGGTTTGGGCGGTCATTAGACCGTTTTTATACAATTCTTGATCATTTGGCGCTTGCTGACTTTAGGGCTATTTCTGCCATTTCTACCCACTTTGTCATTTCGACCCGGCCCTTGTCATTTCGACCCGACCCTTGTCATTTCGACCCGGCCCTTGTCATTTCGACCGTAGGGAGAAATCTCAAAATGCTGAAGCCTTCCACTGTCACTCAGCCTCTCACCACCACTCCAACCTGGCCTTGTCTTTCCAACTCAGCCCCTGCCACTCCGACCCGGCCCTTGTCACTCCAACCCGGCCCTGTCACTCCAACCCGGCCCTGTCATTCCGACCTACCCTTGTCATTTCGACCGCAGGGAGAAATCTCAAAATACCAAAGCCCTCACACTGTCACTCAGCCTTTCACCACCACTCCAACCAGCCCCTGTCACTCCAACCCACCCCCGTGGCATCCCGACCAAAGGGAGAAATCTCAAATCCCAGCAAAGAAAAATCTCAGAAGAAATCTGAGATCTCTCCCTGCGGTCGAGATGACAGCGTGGTAGATAGATAGTCGATACCAGCAAGGGAGGTGGCCAGGATGTCAATAAAGAGTCAGTGAAACAGGACGTTGTCCCGCACTGCCACCGACCTGCCCTGCCATCCCATCCTGCTTTGCCATCCTGCCCTGCCCTGCCATCCCACCCTGCTTTGCCATCCCACCCTGCTTTGCCATCCCACCCTACTTTGCCATTCCGGCCTGCATTGCCATCCTGCCCTGCCATTTCACCCGACCCTTGTCATTTCACCCTACCCTTGTCATTTCGACCGCAGGGAGAAATCTCAAAATACCAAAGCCCTCACACTGTCACTCAGCCTTTCACCACCACTCTAACCCACCCCCGTGGCATCCCGACCAAAGGGAGAAATCTCAAATCTCAGCAAGGAAAAATCTCAGAAGAAGACTGAGATCTCTCCCTGCGGTCGAGATGACAGCGTGGTAGATAGATAGTCGATACCAGCAAGGAAGGTGGCCAGGATGTCAATAAAGAGTCAGTGAAACAGGACGTTGTCCCGCACTG
>JANMSX010000082.1:0-21481 GCA_031389785.1 Desulfobulbaceae bacterium
ACCCGTATGACCAGTTGAGTGACGCCGGGATGGTTCTTTTCCGGCCAACAGAACAGGCTCTGGATGTTGATGCCGTCCTGCTTGAGCAAGCCCGCGACCTCGGCCAGCGCCCCGATACTGTCGCGCACGAAGATGCCGAGACGGACGCTGTCATCGCTGATGCCGATGGCCTCGAGGAGAACGGCCATGACATCGGTGCTGGTGACGATACCCACCAGGTTCTCTCCCTCCATGACCGGCAGTGAGCTGATATCCTGGGTCTGCATGATATAGGCGGCGCGCTCGATGGTGGTATCCGGCGAGACGGTGACCACCGCTTTGGTCATGATCGTCTTGACCACGACCTTCTGCAGCAGGTAATTCAGTTCGTGGACGCTCAGCGAGGTCGCCGGCGAGGCCCAGTATTGCTTGAGGTCGCGGTCGGAGACGATGCCCGCCAGCTTCTTCTGCTGGTCCACCACCAGCAGGTGATCGATCTTCTTTTCCTCGATGAGGGCCCGGGCATCGGCGAGGGATGTCTCCGGGGTGACCGTGATCAGGTCGGTGCGCATGATTCTGCCGATATACATTGCTGTCTCCTTGGACAAATAATCCGGAACTGACGTAAGGCGCTGTAATTACTTCCGCAAATATACCATAATCCGGGTGATCGCACCATGTTATAATGCAGCCGGGAGAGAAAAATTGAACCTGCCGGGGCGTCGGCGCCAAGGGCTGGCGGCGGCCCCGGGACGGGGGTAAAAAAGGCTTGCCTCACAAGAGGCTTTCGGGGTAACTTGCTCTGTTCTTTCAAGGTGTGTGACCGTCCGGGGGGGCGCGGTGTCTTCTGCCGTCCGCCTGCAGCGAAGAAATGCAACCATCAGGAGATACCGTGACGAATATAAGCAAAGATACGCTCTGGATGTCCGGCAACGAGGCCATTGCCCTCGGCGCCTGGGAGGCGGGGGTGAAGGTGGCTTCTGGCTATCCCGGCACACCTTCCACCGAGATCATGGAGAATCTCTCCACCTACGAGGGGGTCTATACCGAATGGGCGCCCAACGAGAAGGTCGGTCTCGAGGTCGCCATCGGTGCTTCTTTTGCCGGGGTCAGGGCCCTTGCCACCATGAAGCACGTCGGCGTCAACGTCGCCGCCGACCCGCTCTTCACCTCCTCCTACACCGGGGTCTGCGGCGGGCTGGTCCTGGTCACCGCCGACGATCCGGAGATGCACTCCTCCCAGAACGAGCAGGATAACCGTAACTACGCCTTTGCCGCCAAGGTGCCGATGTTCGAGCCCTCCGATCCGATGGAGGCCAAGGAGATGCTCAAGGCGGCCTTCACCCTGAGCGAGGAACTCGACACCCCGGTGATGTTCAGGATTACCACCCGGGTCGCCCACGTCAAGGGGGTGGTGGCCCGCGGCGGGAAGATGGCCTCCCATGCCAGCTGCGGCATCTCCAAGGTTCCCGCCAAGCTGGTGATGCTGCCGAGCATCGCCAAAAAGCGTCGTGAGGTGGTTGAAGAGCGGATGGCAAAATGCCGGGAGTTGGTGGAGACCACTCCTTTCAACAAGATCGAGGCCGGCGACACCAGGCGCGGCTTCATCACTTCCGGGGTCTCCTATCTCTATGTCAAGGAGGCCTTCCCGGAGGCCGCGGTCCTCAAACTCGGCATCTGCTGGCCGCTGCCCGAACAGCTGATCCGCGAATTTGCCGCTTCGGTCGATGAACTTTTTATTATCGAAGAGCTCGATCCATTCCTCGAAACCCATATCAAGGCCATGGGGATCAGCACCCACGGCAAGGATCTTATTCCCAGCATCGGCGAGCTGAATACCGCCATCGTCCGCAATGCCATCGATCCCGGCGCAGCCAGGGAACTCTTCGCACCGATCGAACTGCCGCCGCGGCCGCCGAACATGTGCGCCGGTTGTCCGCACCGGGGGATCTTCTTCAACCTCTCGCGGATGAAGGTCTTCGTCTCCGGCGATATCGGCTGCTACACCCTGGGTTTTCTGCCGCCGCTCTCGGCCATGGACGCCTGCGTCTGCATGGGGGCCTCGGTGCCGATCGCCCACGGCATGGCCAAGGCCCTCGGTGAGGAGGCCCATAACAAGATCGTCTCGGTGATCGGCGACTCTACCTTCGTCCATTCCGGCATCACCGGCCTGATCAACACCGTCTACAACAACTCCGCCTCGACCCTGATCATCCTCGACAACCGGATCACCGCGATGACCGGGCAGCAGCCCAACCCGGCCTCGGGCATGACCATCAAGGGCGAGCCCGCCCATGCCCTCGATCTCGAGGCACTCTGCCGGGCGGTCGGGGTTAAACATGTCTATGTCGTCAATCCCCACGAGGTGGTGGAGACCCGCCGAGTCCTGAAAGAGGCGGTGGAACTGAACGAACCTTCGGTGGTCATCGCCCGGGCTCCCTGTGTACTGCTGCCGGAGATGAAACTGCGCAAATCGGTGTCCTATCTGACCGATCAGGAGGAAGACAACTGCGTCGGCTGCATGTCCTGCATCCGTCTCGGCTGCCCGGCCATCAGCTGGACCGCCTTCGAGGAAGGCGAGGCGGAGCGGCTGGGCTACAAGAAGGACCAGAAGGGAGTCTCGAAGATCGACGAGAACATCTGCAACGACTGCGGACAGTGCGCGTCCCTGTGTAAATTCAATGCGATCACCAGGAAGGAGGAATAGGGCATGGAATCGACGGGAAACATCCTCTTTTCAGGGGTTGGCGGCCAGGGCATCCTGCTGGCCAGCGAGATAACGGCCTACAGCCTGCTGCTGGCCGGCTACGATGCCAAAAAGAGCGAGGTGCACGGCATGGCCCAGCGCGGCGGTTCGGTAACGGCCCAGCTGCGCTACGGCAAAAAGGTCTGGTCGCCGTTGATCGAGCCGGGCTGCGCCGATATCCAGGTGGCCTTCGAGATGATGGAGGCGGTACGCTATATCACCTCGCTGCACAAGGGCAGTACGGTGATCGTCAATACTCAGCGGATCCTGCCGCCGGCGGTGGCCACCGGCCAGACCGCCTATCCGGAGAAAATCCTCGACCATCTGACGGCAGTTGGAGTTCGGGTGGTGCAGGTCGACGCCTTCGATCTCGCCCGCGAGGTAGGGGAGGCGCGGACGGCCAACGTGGTCATGGTGGGAGCCCTCTCGGTTTTCCTGCCGGTCGCGGCGGCAATCTACGAAGAAGTCATCGCCACCAGGGTGCCCGAGAGATTCCGTGACGTTAACCTGAAAGCGTTCCGGGCCGGCAGAAAGGCCGGCTCCATGGAGGTATGAGCTGCGATGAAGACATTATTCTGGGAAGAAGAGATGGAGACCCTGCCGCGCGCAGGGCTGGAATCCATTCAGCTCCTGCGCCTGCAGCGCCTGGTGGCGCGGGTCTATGAAAAAGTCGAGCCCTATCGGCTGAAGATGGAGGCGGCCGGAGTCAAGCCGGAGGATATCCGGACCCTTGCCGACCTGCAAAAACTGCCGTTCACCTACAAGGACGATCTGCGCGACAACTATCCCTTCGGCCTGTTCACCGTGCCGCTCGATGATGTTGTTCGGATCCATGCCTCGTCTGGCACCACCGGCAAGTCGACGGTCGTCGGCTATACCAGGAAGGATATCGAGACCTGGGCGAACCTCATGGCCCGGGCCTTGACCTGCGCCGGCGCCCACAAGGGCGATATGGTCCATAATGCCTACGGCTATGGCCTGTTCACCGGCGGGCTGGGTGCCCACTACGGCGCCGAATGCCTCGGAGCCACAGTCATTCCGGTGTCCGGCGGCAATACCAAGCGGCAGATCACCATCATGCAGGATTTCGGTTCGACGGTGTTGATGTCCACCCCCTCCTATGCCCTCAATCTCGCCGATACCATGGACGCGATGGGCGTCGATCCGGCCAGCCTGTCGCTGCGGGTCGGCATCTTCGGGGCCGAGCCCTGGAGCGAGAACATGCGGGAGGAGGTGGAGAAGAAACTCAACATCAAGGCGGTGGACATCTACGGCCTTTCCGAGGTGATCGGACCGGGGGTGGCGATGGAGTGCCTGCAGACCAAGGGCGGCATGCATAACTTCGAGGACCATTTTCTGCCGGAGATCATCGATCCCGATACCGGCGAGGTCCTGCCGGCAGGCGAGAAGGGCGAACTGGTGTTCACGACGCTGACCAAGGAAGCCTTCCCGATCATCCGCTACCGCACCAAGGACATCTCGCGGCTCTTCTACGGGACCTGCACCTGCGGCAGGACTCTGGTGCGCATGGAGAAGGTCACCGGCCGCACCGACGATATGCTGATCATCCGCGGGGTCAATGTCTTCCCGTCCCAGATCGAGCATGTCCTGGTCGGCATCGAGGGGGTCGAACCCCATTACCAGATCGTCGTCGAACGGGAGGGCAACCTCGACACCATGCAGGTGCGGGTGGAGGTCAGCGAGGATATCTTCTCGGACGAGGTCCGGGTCCTTGAGAACCTGGCCAAGCGAATCCAGGTCGAGATCAAGGACCTGCTTGGTGTGACCTGCTCGGTGAAACTGGTCGAGCCGAGGACGATCCAGCGCAGTGAGGGCAAGGCCCAGCGGGTCATCGACAAACGCCAAATTTAACGGCAGGAGGCCAATATGCGCGTAGAACAGATTGCGGTTTTTTTAGAGAACAGGTCCGGAAGACTGGCTGAGATCACCTCGATCCTGGCCGACAACGGCATCAACATCAGGGCCCTTTCCGTGGCCGATACCGCCGATTTCGGCATCCTCAGGCTGATCGTCGATAAGGTCGAACTGGCCAAGACGGTGTTGAAGGAAAACGGTTTCACCGTCGGCAAGACCAATGTCCTGGCGGTCGAGGTGCCTGACCGCACCGGCGGCCTGGCGACGGTCCTGAAAAGCATCCATGCCGCCGGTCTCAATGTCGAGTACATGTACGCCTTTGTCAACAAGACGGGAGAGAACGCCGTCCTGATCTTTCGCTTCGAGGAGATGGACAAGGCCATCGAGTCACTGCAGAGGGAAGGTTTCACCATTCTCAGCGGTGAGCAGATCTGTGCATTATAGCCCTTTGCAAGAAGATGAGATCATGGTAGGTATTCAGTTTAACTGTAAGTTACCAGCAGAAAGATTGAAGAAGCCGGGGCTGCCTGCCTCTGCACTCCGAGGTCTTGCCCTGCGGTGACGCTGAGCCCAACCTGTGATGAGCTAATTCACGAAACGGAGGAATGTACATGAAAGGATTGATGCGCAAGAGTCTGTGTGCGGCGGCCGCCGCCTGTCTGTTGATGTCAGCCTCGGCCTGGGCCGAGACCATCAAGGTCGGGGCCGTTCTTGCCGTGACCGGTCCCGCCTCGTTTCTCGGCGGACCGGAGGCCCGTACCCTGGAGATGATGGTTGAAGAGGTCAATGCCAAGGGGGGCATTAACGGCAACAAGATCGAACTGCTCATAAAAGACACGGCCGGCAACCCGGAAAAGGCCATCTCCTTTGCCAAGCAGCTGCTGGAAGAAGAGAAGGTCACGGCGGTCCTGGGACCGTCGAGTTCGGGCGAGACCATGGCCCTGAAAAAAATCTTCGAGGACGCCAAGACGCCGCTGATCTCCTGCGCCGCCGCCGAGGCGATCGTCAACCCGGTGGCCTCCTGGGTCTTCAAGACCCCCCAGAACGACTCGTTCGCCGCCAGGAAGATCTTCACCGAGATGAACAAGCTCGGCATAGAGAAAATCGCCGTCCTGGTCGACAACTCCGGGTTCGGCAAGGCCGGCAAGGAGCAACTCTTGAAGATCGCCCCTGAATACAAGATCGAGGTGGTCGAGGCCGAGGTCTACGATGCCAAGGCCACCGACCTCTCGGCGGTAGTGGCCAAGATCAAGGCCAATGCCGCGGTCCAGGGCCTCATCAACTGGTCGGTCGTGCCGGCCCAGTCCATCGTCGTCAAAAATATCCGGCAGGCCGCCTGGGATGTACCGATCTTCCAAAGCCACGGTTTCGGCAATATCAAGTATGTCGAGGCCGCCGGCGCGGCAGCCGAGGGCGTCATCTTTCCGGCCGGCCGCCTGCTGATGGCCGATCTCCTGCCGGAGGGACATCCGCAGAAGGCCCTGCTGGTCAAGTATGTCAAGGATTACGAGGGCAAATATAAGGAGACCGCCTCCACCTTCGGCGGTCATGGCTATGATGCCTTTCTGATATTGTCGAAGGCCATCGAGGTTGCCGGACCGGATAAGGCCAAAATCCGTACGGCCATCGAGGGCTTGAAGGATCTGCCGGGGACTGGTGGCATCTATAATTTTTCGGCCGCTGATCACAATGGCTTGACCATGGACGCCTTTGAGATGATGACCGTCAAAGATGGCAAATTCGTGCCCTACACGGGAAAATAAAGGCTGGTAGCGGGCCGGGGCGGTCACCGCCCCGGCCTTTTTTGCCGGAGCACAACGCCCTCTCAGCAGCGTCTAGTCATGACTATCGAGCTTTTCATCCAGTACCTGGCGGCCGGCATCACCTACGGCAGTATCTATGCCATTGTCGCCATCGGTTTCAACATCATCTACAACACCACCGGCATCATCAATTTCGCCCAGGGAGAATTCGTCATGCTGGGTGGTATGCTGTCCATCACCCTGCTCAATTTCCTGCCGCTGCCCCTGGCCATTGCCGTTGCGGTCGTCTTGACAATGGCTTTCGGGGCGGTCATCGAGATCGTCTTTATCCGCTGGCTGGTGAACCCCGGGGTCCTGCGGATGATCATCATCACCATCGGTATCTCCATCCTCATCCGGGAGGCTGCCCTGCATATCTGGGGTGATAACGTGCGGGCGCTGCCCTATTTCATCGGCAATGAGATTACCGGCATCCCGGTGCTGGGGGCCAGGGTCTCGCCCCAGGTCCTCTGGGTCATCGGCACCTGCAGCCTGATGGTCCTCTTTCTCAGCATCTTCTTTCAGGCAACCTCGGTGGGCCGGGAAATGCGGGCCTGCGCGGCCAACCGCACCGCCGCCATCCTCTGCGGCATCGACACCAGGAATATGGTCACCCTCTCCTTTGTCCTGAGCGCCGGGATCGGCGCCCTGGCCGGGGCGGTGATGTCGCCGATCACCTACACCCAGTACGATATCGGCACCGGTCTGGCCATCAAGGGGTTCACCGTCGCCATCCTCGGCGGGCTCGGCAACTCCATGGGAGCGGTGGCCGCCGGTCTGCTCCTCGGGCTCATCGAGGCCTTTTCGGTATCCGTTGTGCCGCTGGCCTTCCAGGATGCCATCGCCATCGCCTTCCTGCTGGTTATCCTCTTTGTCCGGCCGCACGGTCTTTTCGGATCGAGCGCCGTGGCCGGGCTGAAGGAGTTTTAACCGTGCTGCGGAAGAACCTGGCCCTCCTGCCCCTGTCAGGGGCGATCATCATCGTGCAGCTGCTGACCGGCTGGACCGACAGCGTCTACTACCTGACCCAGCTGACCATGGCGGCCTACTATTCGCTGCTGATCATCGGCCTCTGTCTGCTGATGGGCTATGCCGGCCAGATCTCGCTGGGCCATGCCGGTTTTTTCGCGATCGGCGGCTACCTCTCGGCGGCCCTGACCACCCGCAGTCTCGTGCCCTACCAGGACCATTTCCTGGTGCGGCTGCTCGAGTCCGCCGGCTGCCTTTCGGCCGGCCAGGATATCTACGGCGGACCCCTGCTGGTGGTGACGCCCTGGGCCGCCTGCATCATCGCCATCCTCGCGGCGGTCCTGATCGCCTTTCTGCTCGGCATCCCGGTCCTGAAACTGAAGGGCCATTACCTGGCCATGGCGACCCTCGGCTTCGGGATCATCATCTACAGGATCGTCCTGGCCAGCAGCTATTTCGGCGAGGCCGACGGCATCTCCGGGGTGCCCGGATTCAACCTGCTGCCGGGCCTGAGCGTCAGCGGCGATTTCGCCACCAGGGTGGAGAATTACTATATCGCCTGGGGTGTCCTGCTCACAGCCCTGCTGCTGCTCCGGCATCTCATCGATTCCCGGGTGGGCCGTGCCCTGCGGGCCATCCACGGTTCGCTCGAGGCGGCGGACGCCATGGGCGTCGATACCGCCCGCTTCAAGCTCTATACTTTTGTGCTGTCGGCGATCTTCGCCGCCCTGGCAGGCGTCCTGCTCACCCACTATAACGGCGGGATCGGGCCATCCGAGGCCAGTGTCATGAAGTCGGTCCGTTACGTCGCCATCGTCGCGGTCGGCGGCATGGCCAACCTCTGGGGCGCCCTGGCCATGGGCGTGATCCTCAATTTCCTGTCGCTGCGCGGCCTCTTCGGCTCCTATGATGACGCGGTCTTCGGACTCATCCTGATCCTCATCATGCTCTTCGCCCCGAACGGCATCCTCAGTCTCAACCTGGCTTCGTGGTGGCGGCGGGCGGGCCTGCCGAGCCGCGGGAAAGAGGGGGGAGGGGCCTGATGGCGCTGTTGCGGATAGAGCACCTCAACCGGAGATTCGGCGGTCTGCAGGCGGTCAGCGATGTCAGCCTTACCCTCAGGGAAGGGGCGATCAAGGCGGTGATCGGCCCGAACGGGGCCGGCAAGACCACCCTCTTCAACCTGATATCGGGGGCCCTGGCGCCCACCTCCGGCGAGGTCTGCTTTCGCGGCAAGGCGATCCAGGGACTGCGCCCGTATCGCGTCGCCCGTCTCGGTATTGCCAGGACCTTTCAGAATATCAAGATGTTCGCCGGTATGACGGCCCTGGAGAATGTGATGGTCGGCCGGCATGTGCAATCCAGGGCCGGCTTTCTCGCCTCGATGTTCCGCCTGCCCTGGTGCCGTGCCGAAGAGCGGGCGATCCGCGGGAAATCGCTGGAGCTCCTGGATTTTCTCGGCATCGCCGACTGCGCCGAGGTCGAGGCGACGAGTCTTGCCTTCGGCCAGCAGCGCGCCGTTGAACTGGCCAGGGCCCTGGCCCTTGAGCCGGCACTGCTGCTCCTCGATGAACCGGCGGCCGGTCTCAATATTTACGAGACGGCGGAGGTCGGCCGGCTGATCGGCAAGATCAGGGATCTCGGCGTCACGGTCCTGCTGGTCGAACACGACATGTCCCTGGTCATGGACATCTCCGATGAGATCGCGGTCCTCAGTTTCGGCCAGAAGATCGCCGAGGGCGTGCCGGCGGTGATCCAGCGCAATCCGGAAGTGATCAAGGTGTATCTTGGTGAATAGGCCGGAGAAAATGGGAAGATGCTGAGAATACGAAACCTTGAGTCAGGATACGGCAAGCTGCGGGTGCTGAAGAACATCTCGATGCATGTCAATGCCGGGGAGATTGTCGCCATTATCGGCGCCAACGGGGCCGGCAAGACCACCCTGCTGTCGACGATCGCCGGACTGATCCGCGCCTCGGCCGGGGCGATCCGTTTTCAGGGGCAGGAGATCACCAGGCTGCCGGCCCACAAGATCCCCGGCCAGGGCTGCGTCATGGTGCCCGAAGGCAGGCAGGTCTTCGCCTCGCTGACCGTGCAGGAGAACCTTCTCCTCGGTGGCCACGCCCTGCGCCGGCACGACGCGCACAGCCTGCCGGACCTGCTCGAGCACCAGTACGAGCTGTTTCCCATCCTCAGGGAGCGGCAGGCCCAGATCGCCGGGACCCTGTCCGGCGGCGAGCAGCAGATGCTGGCGATGGGCAGGGCGCTGATGTCCCGGCCATCGCTGGTGATGATGGATGAACCGTCGACCGGTCTGGCGCCGCTCATCGTCCGGGATATCTTCCGGATTATTGTCAGGCTGCGCGAGGAAGGCAATACCGTCCTGCTGGTGGAACAGAACGCCCGGGCGGCGCTGGCCATCGCCGACCGCGGCTATGTCCTGGAGACCGGCAAGGTCATTATCCAGGGGCCGGCTGAGGATCTGCTGGCCAACCAGGATGTGCAGCGGGCCTATCTGGGCCGGGAGAAGATTGAGTAAGAGGGACTGCCGACCCGTTTTATCGGGTACGTAAACGTTTACAACAAATTATCGAGAAGATCCTATGTATTGGGAACCGGAATTCGAATGTATGTCCAGGGAGGATCTGGAGCAGCTCCAGCTTGAGAGGCTGCAGGCCACTCTCTATCGGGTGGGCACGCATGTGCCCTTTTACCGGCAGAAATTCACTGAGCTGAAGGTCAACTACGATACCTTCACCTCGCTCGATGACCTGCGCCGGCTGCCCTTCACGATGAAGCAGGACTTGCGGGACAACTATCCCTACGGGCTCTTTGCCGTGCCTCTGCGCGACGTGGTCCGCATCCATTCCTCATCCGGCACAACGGGCATGGCCACGGTGGTCGGCTACACCAGAAACGATATCAAGAACTGGGCGAATCTGGTGGCGCGCATTCTCCGCGGCGCCGGTCTGACCGCAGAAGACGTGATCCAGATCGCCTTCGGCTACGGGCTGTTTACCGGTGGATTCGGCCTGCACTACGGGGCCGAACGGCTCGGGGCCTCGGTCATCCCGATCTCGTCAGGCAACACCCGGCGCCAGATCAATATCATGCAGGACTTCAAGACTACGGCCCTGGTCTGCACCCCCTCCTATGCCCTGAAGATCGCCGATGTGATGATGGAGATGGGGATCAATCCGCATGGACTGTCGCTCAAGTTCGGCCTGTTCGGGGCCGAACCCTGGTCAGAGGCGATGCGCCGGGAGATCAACGAACGCCTCGGCATCATCGCCACCGACAACTACGGGCTCTCCGAGGTCATGGGCCCGGGTGTCGCCGGTGAATGCCGGGAGTGTAACGGCCTGCATATCAACGAGGACCATTTCCTGGTCGAGGTCCTCGACCCGGCGACCCTGGAGCCGGTGGCCCCGGGCGAGGTCGGCGAACTGGTGATCACCACCCTTACCAAGGAGGCCTTTCCGGTCATCCGCTACCGCACCCGCGATCTCACCCGGCTGCTGCCCGAACCCTGCCCCTGCGGCCGGACTACCACCCGCATGGGCCGAATCCTCGGCCGCACCGACGATATGCTGATCATCAAGGGGGTGAATGTCTTCCCGACTCAGATCGAATCGGTACTCTTTGACATCGAGGGGACCGAACCGCATTACCGCCTCATCGTAGAACGGGAGAACAATGAGGACAAGGTGACCGTCATGGTCGAGGCGGTCGAATCGATCTTCTTCGACGAGATGAAGAAGCAGCGGGCCCTGATCGAGACGATCCAGCGCCGCCTGGCCGCGGAGTTGGGGATCGGCGTGCAGGTCAGACTCGTTGAGGAAAGGACCCTGGAACGCTTCGAGGGCAAGGGGGAGAGGGTCATCGATAAGCGGGTGTTCTGATAAGGCCGGGATAGCCGGATCCTTGTCCGGGAACTACGGGGGTAAATGGTGACTGTACCTTCCGGGGTCGGGGAATGAATTCATCCCTTTTCTGGAGATGCGCTGCCGAAACGGTAAGCGATGCCATTCCCGGGCATGGATTTTCAGGATGTGTTTTCCGCCGAGAACCTTCCCAAAAAGGAAAATTACGGATATTGTCCCGATCCTGTCCCATCTTTCTATCCCGTTGCGGAATACCCTGATCGGCTGTGCCCTCGCCCGCCTGGCAGTATCCAACAAACCGGTCCAGCCTGGACTACACTCCCTAAAATTAGTAGCTTGCAAAGCTCGGAAGGTCGGCGGAGTGGCTTTTCACGGAGCCGGCAATCTTCACCATGTAACTGAATATATGCGCACATCAGACAGACCGGCCGACCGCCTGCGGCCGGTATCCATTGAATGGGGTTTCCAGCCCCAGGCCGACGCCTCCGTGCTTATCCGCATGGGCAATACCCATGTGCTCTGTGCAGTCACCATCGAAGAGACTGTGCCGCCGTTTCTGAAGGACAAGGGGCAGGGCTGGATCACCGCGGAGTACAGTATGCTGCCCTGTGCCACTTCGACCCGCCACCGTCGGGAAACCTCCGGTCAGTCCGGTCGGACCCTGGAGATCCAGCGCCTGATCGGCCGCAGTCTGCGGATGATGGTGGATCTGAAGTGCATCGGCGAGCGCACCCTGCGGGTCGACTGCGATGCCCTGAATGCCGACGGCGGCACCCGCACCGCCTCGATCACCGGCGCCGCCCTGGCGGTCCGGGCCGCCTTGGAGAAACTGGCGGGGGACGGCAGGCTGGCGGCGATCCCGGAAATCCTGCCGGTTGCGGCCGTCTCGGTCGGGATCGTCGACGGCCGGCCCCTGCTCGATCTCGATTATGCCGAGGATTCGGCCGCCGAGGCCGATGCCAATTTCGTCATGGCCGGCGATGGCCGGTGGATCGAGGTCCAGTCGACGGCCGAAGGCGTGCCCTTCTCCCATGATCACTTTCTGGCCATGGCGGAATTGGCCGGCAAGGGCATCAAGGAGCTCTTCCGCTTGTGGGAGGGCGGGCATTGATCGCCGGCTTGCCGCAGAAGCGATGAGCAGCTTGCGCAGACCCAAACCCAAACTCAAGCCCGTGCGCGGCACCGCCGAGTGGGCCGTCGCCACTGTCGACTGCTGCCGTGGCTGTTCGCACGGCTGCCGCTACTGCTATGCCCGCCATGATTTGGTGGAACGCCGGCAACTTGTCACCGCCGCTCAGTGGCTGTCTCCTGAAATCCTTGAAGAAGAGTTGGAAAGGGTACGGCCTCTCTATGACGGCCAGGTGATGTTTCTTGAAATTTACCGGCAGTTGCGGCATAACCCGCTGATCCGCTGGAAGGAATCGATCAAAACGGTGGTCGGCCTCGAACTGGCCGCTGCACCGGGTCTTGATATCTGATCTGAAAATGAGACAAATGGAGGGGAAGGGCATGCGACGCAGCCAGTGCGAGATAAACGAGAGAAAGAATATGGAGAAAATCCTCGGACACTGCCGGATCGGCCGGCTGGCCACGATCGGGGCCGACGGCTATCCCTACATCACACCGCTGAATTATGTCTATTGGCGGGATTCCGTTTATTTTCACTGCGCCCACAAGGGCGAGAAGATGGACAATTTCCTGCGCGATCCCCGGGTCTGTTTCGAGGTCGATATCCCCCTGGCCTACAAGGGTACCGATTTCGACCCTCAGGCCCCGGCCTGCCAGGTCCACCAGTTCTACCACTCGGTGATTGTTCGCGGTCGGGCCGAGATTATCACTGAACCTGGCGAAAAGGTGGCGGCCCTCAATGCCCTGATGGCCTCACATGAAGGTGTCCTGGATTTCACCGGCATTACTGCCGAAATGCCGGCGGTCGCCGCCTGTGCCGTGGTCGCCGTCCGCATCGAGACTATGTCCGGCAAAAGCGATCTGGCCCAGAAGAAAAGCGATGCCGAGAAGGAGATGCTCCGCAGCTATCTGCAGCGGCGCAACCTGCCGGGGGATGCCGAGGCGGCCCGGCTGATCCGCTGATGACTTCGGTCGTGCTCTTCGACTGGGGCGATACCCTGCCCTGTCACGACCTCGGCATGCCTACCGTGTTGCTGGCGACTGCTCCACCCGCCGGACTGCCGGCTGAAACCCGGGTCATCGGCAGTCTCGCCGAGCTCTGCCGCTGGTTCTGGTTGTGAGCCGCCTGCCGACGGGCCGGGTCGAAACGTTATTTTACCGTATTCCTTAGCGAAAAAGGTTAGTTCATGCATATCATTCTGGGAATTCTCGGCGGCCTGCTGGGCCTGGCCGCCGGTGGCGAGTCCGGGGCCCTGCTGGGGGCCGTGATCGGCATCCTGGTCGCTGAAGTCATGGCCCAGAGGCGACGGATCGCGGCTCTCGAAAAACTCTCCCGCTCTCTCTTGTCGGCATTGCCCGGGGAAGTCGTTTTCACGCCGGTGGCAGGCGAGGATGAACCGCTGGAGGTCGCCAAAAAAGCGGCAACCCGGGCAGGGAAGCCGGCCTATGCCGAGGATACCGCCAGGGAAGCGGCCGCGGCCAGCCCGGCACCGGCCGCAGACGAGACCGATGGACGCCGAATGACCCCATTCGATAGCGTTTTCGCCGGTCTCGGGGAGGGGATACGCAGGGTTTCCACGCTGCTCAGCCGATTCCTCACCGGCGGCAATCCGGTCCTCAAGATCGGGGTCATCATCCTCTTCTTCGGGGTCGCCTTTCTTCTCAAGTATGCCGCCCAGCGCAATCTGGTGCCGCTCGAATTCCGGTTGATCGGGGTAGCCCTGGGCGGCCTGGTGCTTCTTACAGCCGGCTGGCAGCTGCGGCGGAGGACGCTTGGCTACGGCCTTGTCCTGCAGGGCGGCGGTATCGGTATTCTCTATCTGGTGGTCTATGCGGCGGCCAAGCTGTATCACTTTCTGCCGCTCCCGCTGTCGCTGGCGGTGATGATCGCCCTGGTGGTGCTGTCGAGTTTTCTGGCGGTCCTGCAGGAGGCTAAATCACTGGCCGTTGCCGGCCTGGTCGGCGGTTTTCTCGCCCCGGTGCTGATGTCGACGGGCGGTGGCAGCCACGTCCTGCTCTTTTCCTACTATGCCCTGCTCAATCTCGGTATTCTCGGCATCGCCTGGTTCAAGAGCTGGCGCGAACTCAACCTCCTTGGCTTTGTCTTCACCTTCGCCATCGCTACGGTCTGGGGATACAACGCCTACCAGCCGGAGAATTTTTCAACCACCGAACCCTTCCTGCTCTTTTTCTTTCTTCTCTACGTCACCGTCTCGGTGCTCTTTGCCCATCGCCAGCCCCTCAACCTCAGGGGTTTTATCGATGGCCCGCTGGTCTTCGGGCTGCCGCTCGTCGTCTCGTCCCTGCAGTACTGTCTGGTGCGGGACCAGGAGTACGGTATGGCGATCAGCGCCCTCGTCATCGGCCTGTTCTACGCCCTGCTGGCGACCCTGCTCTGGCGCAGGTTGGCCGAAGGCATGCGGATGCTGACCGAGGCCTTCCTCGCCCTTGCCGTGATCTTCGGCAGCCTGGCGATTCCCCTGGCCGTCGAAGGCCAGTGGTCGTCGGCCGCGTGGGCCCTGGAAGGTGCGGCCATGGTCTGGGTGGGGGTGCGGCAGCAGCGGCTGTGGGCCCGTCTCTTCGCCCTTCTGCTGCAGCTCGGCGCCGCCGTCTTTTTTCTGGACGGGGCCTGGTATCCCTTTGGGGCCTCGGCCTTCATCAACCACTATTTCCTGGGCTGCCTCATAATCGCCATGAGCGCGCTTTTTTCCAGTTTTTATCTGGATCGATACCGATCAGGGCTGCGGCGCTGGGAGCACTTTCTTTCCCTGCCGCTGCTGGTCTGGGGGCTGCTCTGGTGGTACCTCGGCGGTGCGCTCGAGGTCGATCGGCAGTTTAGCGCCGATCAGTTCGCAAATATCCTGCTGCTTTTCTGCTCGGCCGGCACCATGCTGATGACCATGGTTGCCCGGCGGCTCTCCTGGCAACGGCTGATTCTGGCTCAGATGGCCTTTCTGCCGGCGATGGTCGTGTTCGTGCCGCTCGGTCTGCAGGCCCTTGGCCCCGATTCCCACCTCCTGGCAGGCTGGGGGGTATTGGCCTGGCCGGTCGCCCTGTTCGTCGGCTACCGTCTCCTGTATCTGGTTGAGGATCTCTGGCCGCGGCCGCTGGCCGTGCTCTGGCATCAGGGGAGCTTGTGGCTGCTGATATTCCTGCTCAGCCATGAGGCGGCCTGGCTGGTACGGCAGGGTATCGGTCCCGGCGGGACCTGGCAGGCGATCTGCTGGGGACTTGTGCCGGCTGCGGCGGTGTTCGGGCTCAGTCGCTGGGGCGCACGGCTGCGCTGGCCAACCGGGAAATTTATCGAGGATTATCGCGGGATCGGCTGTATCGTGCCGGGGATCTGGCTGCTCGTCTGGAATCTGCCCTGTCTGACCCTGCCCGGCGACCCTGCCCCGATCAGCTATCTGCCGCTTGTCAATCCCCTCGAGTTGAGTCAGTTTCTGAGCCTGACCGTCCTTTTTTTGTGGATCCGGGAGACCGGTCGGCAGGGCTGGCGGCTGCCGGCCGGCCTTTCCCCGGGGCTGGTCTTCTGGCTGCTCGCCGGTACCGGTTTTCTCGTTTTGAACAGCACGGTGGCAAGGACCGTACATTTCTTCGCCGAGGTTGTATACACGCCATGGGCGCTGTACCATTCGCTGGTCTTTCAGGCGGCCCTGGCCGCCCTCTGGGGCACAAGCGCACTGGTCATCACGGTCTGGTCGGCCAAGAACGGCAACCGTCTGATCTGGTGCGTCGGGGCTGCGCTCCTGGCCCTGGTGGTACTCAAGCTTTTTGCCGTCGATCTCTCCGGCACCGGTACGATCGCCCGGATCGTCTCGTTCCTGGTGGTCGGCGGTCTGATGCTTGTCATCGGCTATTTCTCACCATTGCCGCCGCATAAGAAGGAGGAAAAATGATACGATTCCTGACCCTGGTGTTTTTTCTCCTGTATCCGGTCTGTCCGGCCTTTGCCGGACTGACCGCGGAGGATTTCGCCTACGGTTTTCTGCTGGACACCAAAGGGGATGGGGCCATCTATTCGCTGGTGCTGCCCGACGAGGTCTACCGTGTCGCCCGGCGCGCCGATCTTGGCGATGTCCGGGTCCTGAACGCCGACGACGAGGTGGTTCCTCATGTCCTGCGGCAGCCGGCAGAAGATGAGACCGACCTTCGCAGTCGGGAAAATGTGCCGTTTTTCCCGATTACAGAGGAAGCGAAAGGAGGACGTCAGGGCAACCTGGCGGTGGATGTCAGCAGAAGTGCCGACGGCATGATCATCAGCGTCGCGGCGGATCCCGCCGCGGCTGCCGGCGGCAGTGGTGAAAGGAGCTATCTCCTGGATTTGAGCGGGGTAGAAACGGAGACCGGCAGACTCGAACTTGCCTGGCAGGACAGCGATCTTTCCTTTGCGACGGTCAGTCTGGCAGAAAGCGACGATCTCCAACACTGGCGGCCCCTGGTCGACAGTGCGGTTCTTGTCGATCTCGAATTCGGCGGACACAGGGTTGCCAGCAAAGACATCGTCCTGCCGGTCAGCCCTCTCCGTTACCTGATGCTGACCGGGCAAGAGGGAGAGAGGCTGCCGGAACTGCTGACGGTCACGGCCATTTCTGAGAAAACGGCCGAGAGAAAACTGCGGCGCTGGCTGCCTCTCGGCGAGGGCCAGGTCGGTCACGAGGGGGAGCGGATCGTTATCGATTACACCTCGGACAATCGTCTGCCGGCCGATGCGGTCAGTCTGCGTTTTTCCGAGGCGAACAGCATGATCCGGGCCTCGGTGCTGTCGCGGCCGGATGCGGAGAGCCCATGGACTTCCAGGTGTTCAGCGGTGTTCTACTCCCTGGCCAGGGGAGGCGCCACAATAACGGATGAAGTCTGCTCATTCGGACGGACGAGTGACAGTCTCTGGCGTCTTGAGATCATCGAGGATGGCCTGGGGCTGGAGCAGTCCGGCAAGGCTCCGACCCTCGAACTGGGCTGGACGTCGGCCGAGCTGCTCTTTGTCGCGAGGGGGCCGGCCCCCTTCACCCTGGCCTTCGGCAGCGGCAGGCTCGAAGAGGATGCGGGGCCGCCGACCGCGGGCATGATCCTCCAGGCCGTCTCCGGCAAGGAGGCTGAGCAGCTTGTCAAGCCTGCGTCTCTTGGCGACAGGATCGAGCTTGGCGGCAAGGCCGCGCTCAACAGGCCGCCGCCGTCTCTGCCATGGAAAAAGTGGCTGCTCTGGTCGGTCCTCTGCCTGGGGGTCGGCCTGCTGGCCCTCATGGTGAGGCATCTGCTGCGGGAGATGCGCAAGGAGAGCTGAACCGGAACTGCCGGCAAGTGCCACGGCAGGCTGGAAATGTACCCGAAGGCCCTGTCGAAAAGTGTATTCCTGTCTTTTTCGTTGATCGGCTGGAATCCCTTACGAGAGCAGTTCATCCTCGTCATGATAGAGCGGGGCATAGAGCTCCTGCCGTACCTGATCGGTGAAGTGGCGGATTTCATGGTCGGTGACATCCAGGGCCAGCAGGGCCTGGCGGGTGATTTCCAGACCTGCCTCAAACTCCGGCTGGACGACCCCGTGGACTCCGATCTTGCGCAGTATCCTCATATGGTCCCGGCCGTTGCTGCGGGCGAGGACATGCAGTTTTTCGTTCATCTGCAGGCCCTGCTCGGCAATTGCCCTGGTGGTGATCGCCGAAGGGGTGGTGATGATCAGTAGTCGTGCCTTCTCGATCCCCGCGGCCTCGAGGACCAGGGGCTGACCGGCATCGCCGTAGACGAGCGGAGTGGCCATATCCTTGAAATGATTGACCTGCAGGGTATTAAACTCGATGACTACAAAGGCCATACCGAGTTTCTTCAGGACCTGGGCGACGTAGGAACCGGTCTGGCCTCCGCCGGCAATGATTACATGGTTGCGCAGGCCGGCTTCCGGCAGGTTGATGGTCTGCAGCGTCTCGTGTTTGAACCATTTTTTGCGAAGCGCGTAGAGCGGTGCGGTGAGGCCGGAGATGGCGGGGGTGAGGAGCATGGTGAAGATGGTGGTATTGAGCATCAGCGCATACAGGTCACTGCTGATCGCCTGGGAACTCAGGCCGACTCCCGCCAGCACAAAGGAAAACTCGCCGATCTGAAACAGGCCCAGTCCGACGGCCAGGGGGATGACATTGCCATAGCCGAAGAACTGCACCAGAACCCCGAAGATAAAGCCCTTGCCGGCAATGATCAGCAGCACCAGCAGAAGGACCTCTTTGAGGTGGGCGAAGAGAAACGAGGGATCGAGGAGCATTCCCACCGAGGCAAAGAACAGCAGTCCGAAGATGTCGCGCAGCGGGATGATGTCGCTCAAGGCCTGATGGCTGTATTCGGATTCGCTGAGGACCATGCCGGCGACAAAGGCCCCGAAGGCGAAGGACAGGCCGAAGAGATAGGTGGCATACCCGACCCCCAGGCCGATGGCGGTGATCGAGAGGATGAACAGCTCACGGGAGTTCCAGGAGGTGATGTAGGCCAGGAGCCGCGGGATGATCTTTGTGCCGACCAGGATCATGAGAGCGAGGAAAAAAGTGGCCTTGAGTACCGCCCAGGCGACCAGCGGGAGACCCGCCTGCGGGTTGCTGAGCTGGGGCAGGATGATCATCAGGGGAATGATCGCCAGGTCCTGGACAATCAGCATACCGATCATCACCCGACTTGACAGGGTGCCCATCAACCCCCGGTTCATCAGGGTCTTGAGGATGACCATGGTGCTTGACAGGGACATGATAGCGCCCATCCACAGCGATGGAACGCTGTCATAACCTAACCAGCGACCGATGCCGTAGCCGAAGGCGATAGTCAACAGCATCTGGATCGGCGTGCCGATCAGGGCAACGTAGCGTACCGGCTGCAGGTCGCGAAGAGAGAATTCGAGGCCGAGGGCGAAGAGCAGGAGGGCGACACCGATCTCGGCCAGGAGTTCGATGTCATGGATCTCGGTGACGGTCACCCCGCCGGTGTGCGGTCCGACCGCAATTCCAGCGAGGATGTAGCCGAGGATGAGGGGCTGCCTCAATCGCTGGGCGATAAGCCCCCCGATCAGGGAGGCGATAAGTATGATTGCAATATCAGCGGCAATTCCCATTCATTACCTCAGGACCCTTTCGTCTCGTAACCCGGGGAGCCAGGTAAAGTGATCACTTTGTCGAATAGGATGAGTGGTCGCTCATGTCTTTGCGTGTATCCATGTTCAACCGGCCTTTTTCCACGGCTTCTTTGTTCCATTCCTGTAGCAGCGTGGCCTTGAACCGCAGCTTTTCAGCAATATCCTTCTGCAGATCGACCCCGGCGAGCCGTTGAGCCGCTTCCTTGCTCGAGAAATCGGGGGCGGCGTAGCCGATCACCCCGTGTCTGGCCAGAACCGCCGCCAGTTTCAGCCGTGCCTCCTGGGCCTTTTCATTGGCCTGGGCCAGGAGCCGCAGGGTTTCTTCCGGGGCGTGGTAGAAGCTGCCGTGGCTGGCGATGGAATAATCCCAACGCCACTGGCCATGGCGGATGTCCTGGAGGATATCCTTCATTTCGCCTTCGGTCGCCCCGACATCCCAGGCCTTGCCGGCCTCGAGATGGGCCTTGGCCAGGCTGTTCATGGCAATCTCCATCAATTCTTCCTTGCGTTCGAGCTTGGCCTTGACCACCGCCTTGAATTCGGTCTCACTCTCCTGGTGACAGTTCAGGCAGGTGCTGGCGATGTTGTCGAGCGGGCTGGTGATATGATGATCGGAATACTTGACCGCCCCTTCCTGTTTGTAGGGCATATGGCAGTCGGCGCAGGCCACGCCTCTCCTGGCATGGATGCCGGTGGCGAACAGCTCGTAATCGGGATGCTGGGCCTTGAGCATCGGGGCCTTGCTGATGCTGTGGGTCCAGTCGGAAAAACCCATGTCGTCGTAGTACTCTTCGATGCTTTCACCTTTGAAGCCGTTGGCCCAGGGGAAAGTGACGGTATTGATGATTTTTTTCTCTCCCTTGTCATCCTTTTCCTCGGACTTTTTGAAGTAGTACTCGGCATGGCACTGGGCGCAGACATAAGAGCGCATTTCCTGGTGGGTGATCTGGTCCAGTTTGACGCCGGTGGCCTCCAGGCCTCGCTTCAGCCATGGCCTGGTCAGGACGAGGTTGCCTGTCCTGCTGTCATGACAGTCGCCGCAGCCGATGGTATTGACTATCTGACTGCCGTATTTCGCCCATTTGCCGGTGAAATATTCCTTTTCGCCGGCCTCTTCGATAAGCCGCGGCACATCCGGGGACTTGCAGCTCCAGCAGGCCGTGGGCGATGGGCCGGTCACCGGGCTGACCGGGGCGCCGGTACGCAGGGTGTTGATATTGTCCTGAAGGGCATAAAAATGGCCGCGCGGGGCGTTGTAATCCTTGGAAAATCCGTATCCCGCCCAAAGTATGGCGAGTTGTGGTTTTTTAATCAAAAGGTCATCGATCTTCTCACTCTTGCTGGTCTGCTTCCAGGAATCGTACTGGCGGGGATAGTACCTGGCCCACTCCTCGTTTTTCGCCTCGACGCCTTTTTCCTTGACGACCGGGCTGGTGTTGATCGCCTGTCGCTCTCCCTGTTTGCCGTTGATCGAGTTCACCAGCAGGGACATTGAGGCAATCGCCAAAAGAGAACAACCGAGTACTATTTTAGACGTATTCACTCTCTCCTCCGTTTTATTTAAGTTCTCTCACACCAAGATTATATGGCGTTGCCGCTAAACCCCTCGCTTCGCCGTGAGGTACCTGTCGATGACAATCCCAGCAGCGTTTTTCCTCAGTCTGCCGGAGCTTGTTGAAATCATGGTACCGGTCGCTGTTCTCCCGGATCTGGGACACCACCCTGACATGGCAGGAAATGCAATTGGCCTGGACCCGGTCGGCGCCGTGGTCGCTGATCTGAATCCGCTGTTTGAAGGTATTGAAGGTGAAGGCAGTGGAATGGTTCCAGCCGTCCCTGGCTTTTGCGGCATACTTGCTGAAAAAGCCCTCGGTCGGCAGGTGGCAGTCAACGCAGGTGGCCCGGCGGGCATGCGAACTGTGCTGCCAGGTGGCGTACTGGGTGTTCATCACATGGCAGTTGATACAGGCCTTGGGGGCATGCGACAAGT
>JANMSX010000091.1:0-18991 GCA_031389785.1 Desulfobulbaceae bacterium
CAGAGACTCTCTGGCCTTGCAGGTAAAATTAGACGAATTGATCCGGGTCATGGAAGGAGCACATAATGCTCTCTTGGATCTGGAAGAGTTAGACGAGAAGGACCTCGACAAAATTCGTATCGATTATGAGAAGCTGGCAAAACAAGCAAGGGAAGATTTGGGAAAAAATAGAAGTGATACCGGAGTGCCAAGCTTATAATTATTGATAATAACTTGTCAACCACATCAACCTGTTTTTGTCTGATAATCGGACAGCCAATTATTCCGGGAGGAAGAAATACTCGATTTCGAATTCTACAACCCGACCAAAATAATTTTCGGCGCAAAAACAGTAACTCGATTGGCAGATCTGGTGCCGGCTAAGGCAATCGTGCTCATCAATTAAAAAAGGCACAATATTCTCTTCATTTTTTGTTTTACGCCAAAGCCCGGCCAATCGCGTCTTTGAGATCCTTAAATCCATAGGGTTTTCCCAGGAAAACTTTTGCAACTATCGGGAAAAAGGCACGGAAGACACTCCCCTGGCCCGATGCGCTCTCTACCGTGACGACTCCGCCGTGCGCTTGGATAAGTCCCAGGACCACGGACAAACCGAGGCCACGCCCGGTGAATTTGGTGGAAAAAAACGGGTCGAAAACCTCCTCGATGTCCTTTTCCAGCAACCCGCAGCCAGTGTCCCGAACCTCCAGACAGGTATAGGCACAAGGTTCGTCATCTGGTTGCCAGTTTATGGGGAACCTGTGTAATGGCGGGATATCAGCCAAGGAAACCATTGTTGCCGACAGTTGAATGGTTCCCTGATCATCACCGACGGCCTCCCAGGAATTGCTGATTAAATTAGTGAGGATCATCTGTATCTGGTTCGCATTCGCTTTGATGGGCGGACCAGGGAAGAGAAGGTCGGTTTCCAGGACCACGTTTTTCGGCATGCCGGCCTGAATCAGGGGCAGGCTGCTTCTGCAGGTTTCGGAAAGATCCAGCGCCCCCCGGACACCGTTTGCCTGCCCGAGGTAGGTGAGCATCAACCTGCTCACCTCGGCTGCCTGGTCGGCTGACTGCATAGCGGTTGCCAGGTTGTTAAATGATTCATTCTCTTGCGGGAGACTATTCAGGACCAGTTCAAGGTGACCCATCACCGCATGGAGTTTGTTGTTGAAGTGATGGGCGATGGCCCCGGCCATGCGACCCAGGCCTTCGGCCTTCTGGATCTGCCGTTTAACTGATTCGAGTCTGGTTTTTTCTTCTTCCGCCAGTTTACGCGCGGTAATCACCTGAAAATAGATCGTTATCCCCTCACGAATGGGCTAAACACGGACGTCATACCAATTCTTGTATGGTGCCACATTAAACTCAGTTTCGAACGATACAGCCGACTTTGTCCGAATAGCCAGGGAGTAGTTTTCCTCGAAAATTGACCCCTTTGCCTCAGGGAAAACATCGAACAGTTTTCGTCAGATCACGTCGAGGCGCTTTTGATTAAGCAGCCGTTCCGCTGCCGAGTTGAAGTAACTGACGACCATGTCATCTTGCTGAGTTCCCCTCGGGCCACCCCCAGCAGGTTAGCGGCAGTGAGGTTGGCCTCCAGGATCAGCCCTGTTTCGCTGATGGTGCAATAGCCGACCGGGGCAAGGTCATACAGGTCAAAATAACGCGCCATCGCAATCTCATCCTGGATTCGTTGCAATTCCTCGTTCTGCATCTCTATTTCGATCTGATGCACCTGCAACTCGTGGAAAGCATGCCGAATTTCTTCGATCGACAGAGCCTCCAGGTTTTCAGGTGGCCTGACCACCTTGTCCCGGAATATCTCTTCGGCCTGTTTGCGCAGAGTCTGGCCTGTATGCATCGCTCCCCGCCGGGATACGTCGATTTGCGGCGGAGTGATCATGCCTGGCAAGGGAGAAATGGCTGATTCGGGCCACGTATTTTTACTGGTCATTGACAGGTCTCTTCATTCAGGGGCCGTTACGAAATAACCGTTACATTTTTCACCATTTCGTTACGGCCCCTTATGCCGGAAAGGTATTTCTGCGTAACGGTTATTGTTTGACGACGGCTTATTGTGTGGTAAAGTGGCGATATCTAAACAGTTCGTTGGCACGGGACGCATCGGGATCGGGCCCTTCATCAAGAGCACAATAATTACTCCGTTCATTCCTTTCTCAGCTTGGGTTTAATCGGCAATCTTGGTGAGACGAGCGAGCGCGTTTCGATCGGTGAAGAGGGGCGCTTGCCTTTCGCCTTCGGCCGCGGGTAATCTCCCGGAAAATACAGGCCACGCTCCAAGTCAATATCCGTCTTCCTGATGAGTTGCTCCGCACTGGCGCAACCTCCTTCCCAATCAAAGCCGAAATCGTCACCAAATTGCCGGACCTGCTCATGCGTAAAATGTTGCTTGATTGACATTTTGCGTTTCTCCTTCAGTGTGAATTAAAACTGCAATTACAGTGTCTCAGCGGTCTTCGCATGAATAATCATCCACTTTTTTCAGGGTTCAAGCATTTCCCTGCTTTTTGCGTAGTTTTTGTCGGCATAGGCAAGATTCACCGGAAAACACCGGAGCAGGTGTTGGAGAGTACCTTGATTACAAAGTGTTTGCCTGGTCCGAAAAAACTGCTTTCCCCATCATTCACTTAATGATTTCCAATTCTTGTGCCAGAAATCAATTTCTCGAAGTCGAGTTGGATATATATATATAATTTTCAATATATTTTTTCAAACAAATGAACAATGATGTTATCATAAACAGACGGTTTAAAAGGGTCATATTTAACCTGTGGTCATATATGACCTTC
This sequence comes from Desulfobulbaceae bacterium, assembly GCA_031389785.1. Lineage (GTDB taxonomy): Bacteria > Desulfobacterota > Desulfobulbia > Desulfobulbales > Desulfocapsaceae > Desulfoprunum. The sequence continues at coordinate 2,796 of JANMSX010000091.1, forward strand.
TTTTCGTTTGCCAGCAGAAGATCTGAAAGGAGACCGCGGAAAAATGATCAGCAGAGAATTTTCGGCACGCGAGACATCGCCCCGCCATGACCTGCCGGAATCGACAGGTCAATTTCCCATTGAAGAGGCGAAATGGGTACTTGCCTTGGGACCGAAATTATTGATGAAGCCGGACCAGGACAGAAAAGCCTGGCAGTCGACCGGGAAGATGGTCGGTGGAACGGGTGGAGCGGAATGCGGCGCAGGTGAGGATGGAGATGCTACCGGTGATACTGCTAATTACTCCACCTTGTGATCCTCACTTTTCACCTCAGCCATGGCCTCCGGCTCGAGTTCTTCGACGTGTGTGTTCTGTCTCAGAAAGAACCCCCATGCAATCAGCAACCCTGCAGCTGCCACCCCTATCATTGCTGCTTGAGGTAATAACGCCGGCTCTTTATGCATGAGTTGGAAAACAGCCACCAGGCACTCGATCGACAGTGACACGACAACCACAATCATAAAACGCGACAGGAAACGACGCACGCGCGTCGGCGTGCTCATTCCCGCCTTTCGTACGACCTCCTCCTCGAGAACAGTCTGGCCCAATTCGAGCGCCGCTACGGCGATAGTCAACAGCCCAATGCTCTCCAATATTGAATCGAATCGGTTTCGTAGCGAGGCCTGTTCGGAAGCCCAGAGTCCATGCCAGAGTTCCAGTCCAGCCATGACAATAAGGGAAAACCCGCAGAACAGGAAAAAACCAACAATGACCACGTAGCCTATAATAAAAATTCTCTGAATAATGTTCGCTGCACCCATATATTATTCACCAAGTCTCTAGTGCATAACCCGCCGTGGAGGTAAATAACCTAGAGTTATCATTATAAGTTTCTGGACATCACGCTCAAAATAAAAAATACTGCATGTACAGGATAATAATGGAAGTTTAGAAAGATTCTTTTTAGCAGCCATTACAATTATACTATAACCTGAGAACTGGACAGATAGAAGAGATGTTTCTTGACAATCAATTTTCGTTGAGGCTCGGGAACCCTCAGGGTTGAGATAGACAAATCTAATCTCAACCGATTTGGCATTGATCTCAACTTTACCTTCCTACTATGTACTGTAGAAAAATTTTATTGGATATTGCCCGATTCTGGCGGGAAAGGTCTTGGCGGCCTTGTTCCAATACCAGTTATTTCTTCTGAGAAAACCCCCGGTTTTGCCGGGGGACAATAAAAGTTTGACAGTTCCTGGAAAACAATGAAGCCTCCATCCCCGTGAACCGATCAAAGTCACGAGGGAGGAGGCTTCATGAACAACACCGAGAGCATTAGCCGCTGGTGGTCGGAGAAAAGAAAAGAAGTAATCGCTTTTTTAAATCGGTTTAAGAAGCCTGACTGGTTTCAGCTTGGATTTTTTGACCTTTAGCGTTCTGAGAGTGTGGCCTATTGTCGAGGCTTGTAAGGCTGTAAATTTATGCTGGAGGCATTGGAAAAAAGAATAAGTTAGCCAATCTGGAGGAAATTAATGAAGCTTATGCAAATATCTACATTTTTATATCGTCTCGCTATCGCTTGCTGGATTGGCGGAGCATCTTTCTTTACTTTTGTCCTTACCCCCACCATTTTCAAATCATACGATCGGGATATGGCAGGAGGGATTGTTGGAGCTCTCTTTCCAGGATATTTCCAATGGGGGTTGCTTTGCGGAGTGATTGCTCTCGCCACCATTTTCGTGCCATCATCTATCAGGCATAAGACCATTGCCGCATTCATCATCGCAGTTATGCTTGTCATTTCCTCGATCCAGGCATTTGTGATTGAACCCAAGGCAACCGCCCTAAAAAAGCAAATACCGTCGTTTGAAACTACTGCAAAAGACGACCCACTTCGTGTCCAGTTCAGAAAATGGCATGGAATATCAGCTGGCTTTAACCTTGCGGTTATCGGTGGTGGTATCGCTTTGATTGTTCTTCTATAGGGGTTGTGAGCGAAAAATGCTTCAAGTATACCTGATGAGTGACCCGCCGGCCCATCCACTTCTTTCTTGGTGACACACCATTCATTGTACTCCTGCGTCAAGTTCCATACCGACGGACGCAAAGAAGTCCTTTGCTGATATTGCAGAAAAAAAAAGGGAGAAGCCTTTCAGCCTCTCCCTTGTTTTTTTAAGAACTCCGCAAATCAGTCGTCAGAGCGGTTTTTTTTACGAGAATCGCCTCTGCGGTCATCATCGTCGTCGTCACCTTTCCTACTACCTCTTTCGATCGATTTTTCGAGCGTGCAGCCATTGGACGAGGTGGCGCTGATGCTCCGGACCGTCCTGCCGACACCTTCGATCCTGGTTGACCATAAGCCTTTGCTGACCCTGATTCCCTCGGCAAGAGTTGTACCGGTGTCAGTATCGATGATGGATACCGTGGTACCCTCAGTCGCCCGGCCTTTGATCACCAGGCTCCTGTCCTCGCGGTCATAATTCATTGTCCTGATCACAAGCACCGACCCATCGGGGCAGGTGAGGCAGGTGTCGTCGCTCGCCCCGTTGCAGTTCTCATCGACGGCATTGCCGCAAACCTCGGTGGTACTTGGATTGATGCTCGCAACAGTGTCGTCGCAGTCATTTCCACCGCAGGCGGCATCCTGATAACCGTCGCCATCAGCATCCGGACAGGTAACGTCACAGCCTTCATCAATGGAACCGTCGCAATCGTTATCCACGCTATCGGCACAGATTTCATTTGCACCCGGATGGACGGCTGGATCATTGTCGTTGCAATCGACCGGCCCGCATTCGCCGCCATCGGTTGCATATTTATCGCCATCGCTGTCGGTGCAGTTTACCGGACAATCAACCGCGTTTTGATCTTGGCTGTCGATAAAGCCGTTGCAGTTATTATCAATTGAGTCCGTGCAGAGCTCAACTGCATTGGGGTGGATGTTGCCGTTCGTATCATCGCAGTCACCCGCTGCCGGTGTGAAACCGTCGCCATCGTTGTCGATGGAGGTGGTGTCGAGGCTATCGATGCCGTCGCAGTTTTCATCGATGCCGTTGTTCGGTACGTCGAAAACTCCGGGATTGATCGATGCATCGGTGTCGTTACAGTCGCCTGCGGCCTGGGTATACCCATCGCCGTCCCCATCGAGTGCCGTGGGATCGACAGTGTCGGCACCCGAGCAATCCTCGTCTATGCCGTTGTTCACGATATCGGCTGCGTTCGGATTGATCGCCGCAACTTTGTCGTTACAGTCGATCGGACCGCAGGCGCCGCCTTCAACGGCGAAGCTGTCACCGTCGCTGTCGGTGCATACCAGGCAACCGACTGCCACGGGATCCTGGGCATCGACCAGGGCGTTGCAGTTGTTGTCCAGGTTGTCGCTGCAATTTTCCGTTGCCCCGGGATTGATTGCCGCATTGGCATCGTTGCAGTCGACGGGTCCGCAATCACCGCCCTCCACGGCAAAGGTATCGTTGTCCTTGTCGGTACAGGTCGGCGGTGCCGGGGGGCAGAAAAAATTTGTCAGCGTGGTGCCGCCTGCCTTAGAGGCTGTTGTAGCCGGGGTCACGGTACCTCTGTCGGCAACGTGGCATAAATTACAGTTGCCGGTGTAGGGAACAGCGGGGCTGCAGGCAGTATTGACCGCAGTGCCGAAACTGGCAAAGGAAAAACCGTTTGTGGCCGTCAACAGCAATGCCCCTGCGGCAGCAGCAAGACAGCGTATGAATTTCTGTTTCATTTGTAGATAGTCTCCTTGAAATGATTGTATCGTTTCTTCAATTGTATATAAAAGGCACAACAGTCGTTTTCGGCGCTGCCAATAGGTGATTTGGCAGACCTCGATCCAGCTTGCAAAGTTGCCGGGGGTAAAAATTTCATGCGATAGCTGCCAGCGGTTCTGCGGTGACAGGCATCAGTTGTTCGATATCCTCCTTCAGGTTGAATTGATAAACGCGACTTTTTGTACCTCAAACAGTCTCTTACCCACCAAGAATAGCGACTCTTCATGATCGATCCGAACATTTCTTATCGAATGTGGAGTCCCAGCCCCGGTCGGTATGATTTGCCGAACAGGATATGGTTTTTAAGGCATAGCCGTAACCTGCGTTTACCCAACTTTGGATATACTCAAGGTGCTGGGTTGACCTGTTTGTATCTCTTTCAGCACCGCCTCGATGAGATAAGGCATGGAATCCGCCACCTGAGGCGAAAGGTCCATCGACCAGCCGAGAGACTGCGGCTCCACGCCAAAGACCGTCACGGGGGGAGGCTCATGCCGTTCGGCGAGAGCCAGTACCCGGAAAATATCAAAACCATGCATCGAGGCAATACATGCCGATCCGCTGCACTGGTCGAGAGGGATCTTATAAACCGTCCCCGGTAGACCGCCGCTTTTCATCGCGTCCACGACGATGATCCGGTCGGCCTGCTCGAATTGCGGAAGGGCGTCGAGGATGGCCGTGCCGACTTCTATAATCTTGACGAAGCCCGGCAATTTTTCCTGCTGCAGGCGGCGGACTGCATGCACTCCCACGCCTTCATCTCCCAGAAGTTCGTTGCCAAGCCCTAAAATAACCGTTTCCAATCAGGACCTCACGGGAAGGCGGGGGGTGTGAACAGCCACCGGTTGCCCATCCGGACGTATGATGTGCACCGCACAGGACATACACGGGTCATAGGAATGGATGACCCGCAGAGCCTCAACCGGCTGGTTGGGATCCTCGATCGGCGTTCCTATCAGGGCCTGCTCCATGGGGCCGGCTACATCCTCCTCGTCACGAGGGGATGCATTCCAGCAGGTCGGAGTGATCACCTGATAACGGCTGATTTTGCCCTGGCTGATCTCCACCCAGTGGCCCAGTGCCCCGCGAGGGGCCTCCAATAAACCGACGCCAACGCCTGAATACTGTTCGAAACCGGCATCAAAGGCATTTTGTCCCGGGGTTATGCTATCCAGCCACCCGGTCATTGCCTCGGCGATCTTGAGGGCCTCCTGAGCCCTGGCCACGTGCCGGTCCATTACCGAGATGCCTCTCTGGTAATCGCCGTTAACCCACATGCGCGCCAACGGTCCGACCTCAAAGGGTTTACCGAACAGGCGGGGAGCCTTGAGCCACGAATAGGCCCCTTCTTTGGGATATTCGGGGAAGGTCTCACCCGCCTCGGGGGTCTTGCCTTCGGTTTGATCGGCATACCAGGAGTGTTTGACGGATTCGCTGATATCCGTGGTGGCAAAGGCCGATCCCGTCGTCGATTTGGCATTTTTGACGTAACCGCCGGTAAACAGGTGGGAGGTGCTGGCATCATCCATCGCAAATCCGCCATAGGCCATCAAATTCTTGGTGCCGCCGCCGATATTGAAGTAATCGTCGTAAACCTTGCCGACGCTCAGGACGTCGGGCAGGTATATTGTGCGGAGGAATTCGGTGAGTGCGATGAGGTGCTGGCGATATCGGTCGATGTCTTCTGTGGTCGGAATAGCGGTAAACCCGCCGGGGAGGAAACTGTTGGTCATCGGCATTTTTCCGCTGAACACGGCACCCATTTCATGGGCCTGCCGACGGGCGGCCAGCGCGGCCGGGAGATTGCCGGCAACACCCTCCAGGCCGGGACGCATATCCACCTTCCAGGCCCTTGACCAAAGCGGGATGTCGGGTCCCGTTATATAATCGAGGGAAGCCAGCAAATAGAAATGGAGAATATGCGACTGGAGAAAGTTGGCAGCCAGAGTAAGGTTACGCAGCAGTCGAGCATTGGTGGGCGGCAGCCAGTCGGATACGTTCTCCAGCGCCTGGGCGGCCGTCAATCCATGGGATATCGGGCAGACACCGCAGATGCGCTGGGTAATCAGGGGGGCATCGAGGGCGTCTCGCCCGTTCAAAAGCGTCTCAAAACCGCGGAAAAGGGTCCCCGTGCAGTGGGCGTCCACAATCTGCATCTCGCCGCGATGGGATTCGATTGCAACTTCGACTTTCATATGACCCTCTATTCGGGTCACCGGATCCATGATGGTTATTGTTTTCAAAAGTAATCTCCTTGAGTTGAGTACATCCAGACTGCCTGCTTACGATCGGCGAGAGGATCGACCTCGTTCCGCTCCGTTTTTCACATCAACGAATGCTGTCTGTCCGCCGGACTCGGCGCGTAGGCGGCTCGGCATCCGGGCTGGTTTGCTTTGTCGAAACTTCCACCGCCGGGATTCGTCCACCGAGGTCGCCCCCAGCTGAACTCCGTTGGCCGCATCGAAAATTGTTACTATCATCCCAGGCTTGCCTTTTCCTTCCACGCTGAGCAGTTCCTTCCTGGCAGACCAGGTCGCCTCATCGATTTTCAGCGATCGGCGGGTAGAATCCGATTCAGGTTCATCGGCATCTTCGGCAGGGGGCTCAGGTTTTACATAGTCAAGGTATTGGTATGGCAGATTGTAGAAGGGGGAAAACCCGTCCGGAAATTTTTGTTCGGTGCAGCCTATGCATAATGCCCCTGCCCCGATACACCAGTTGGTGCCGTTGTTCCATTTTCTGGCCGGACAGTCTGACTTGGTCGAGGGTCCCTTGCAGCCGATCTCTCTCAGGCAGAGGTCCTCGATACCAAAGGTGGCGGCATACTCCAGGCCATTGCGGGGGCAATTTCTATGGACCGAGGTCTCGAACAACGCCAGGGGACGGTTGAAGGCATCCAATTGCGGCATTTCCCCGGCCAGCAGATGGGCGATCGTCCAGACGATCCAGTCGGGATGCGTGGGACAGCCCGGGATATTGACGGAGCTGACGCCTGAGATCTCGCTGACGCTGACGATGCCGGTCGGATTGGGGTTGCCGGCCGGTATGCCGCCGTAGCTTGCACAGGTGCCGATCGCCAGAACGGCAGCCGCCTTGGGAGCCAGCATCTGTACGGCTTCCATGGCGGTGACTTCATGGCCCTGATCGGTCCACAACATGCAGGTATGGCCGTTGAAGGCCGTTGGAATGCCGCCATCCACGACCAGGATGAAGCTGCCGCCGGCGGTGTCCTTCAATTGCTGCACCGCTGCATCCCCGGCGGCACCCATCAGGTTGGGATGAAATTCCAGATCGATGGTGTTGATCAGCAGGTCGGCTATGTCCGTGGGACCGCTTTCGCTAAACAGGTTCGCCAGGGATACGGTGCAGCCGGTGCAGTTGGCCCCGTTCAGCCAAATGACCTTGGGCAAGGTTGTTCCTTCTGCAGCCAAGGCCTGCTCCAACCTTCCGAGTACGGTCATCGGCAGGCCGAACGCGGCGGCAGAGCCGATGCAGTATTTTAGAAATTGTCGTCTGTGAATTCGCATAGAGTTTCCTCAAGTTATGATTGCATAGCGCCCCCCCGACGGGGGCACTGAAAAGGGTCCTTTTGATTGAAGTTCAGAGAAGATAGGATAGGACGACTTTTCGATCGGCATATGGACCGTTCCTGCTGCCCTGGCAATACCGGTGCCGGCCGGCATATGCCGCAGTCAGGTTCGTTGCTGTTTGTCGCGATTGTCATCTACCTTGCCGAAAACATAGGTTTTTACTTCTCCGATAACGTTTGTTACGGTTTCAGTGCCATGAGGGTCGATAACGAGTTTCCGCTCATAGTTGACGCTGTGCCGCATCAGGCTGTCGATTTCCGCCATGGCTATCACTTTGTTTCTTCTCGATATTTCGAGGTTTTCGATAGTGATTTAGGCAGAGGCCAGAGGGAGTCGCCCCTCGCCGCTTGCGTTGTTAGAAAAGAACAATGCTGCATCAGCACCACTGGTGTTGCGAGATACGGGCATTTCCGAACGCACTGCAAAATAGGAGCCACATAGTGGCACTTTGCCGTAAGTTCTATCTTCTTCTTCCCGATATTTAATTGAAGTTGGACTACATCTGCAGAAATTCCATCATGAATATATAAATAATAACAATATATTATGTGATATATATCAGATTGATCGTTGAAGTAGCATTAAGACTGCTTGTTCAGTTGCATTTATGTGCCGTTAGTTTTGATAATGTGCAGAGGGAAATCGGCCAAAAATTCAATCCTTGTACTTTTCGTATAAGGTTTTGTACCTTCGGCTCCCGAAAGTGCTCTTTGTAGAAGGGGAACAGGATGTCAGGTGGAGGTTCTTCATGGAGCAATTTATAGATAATCGGCCACGAAAGAACATGAATTGGCTAGGCAGTAAAGGGGGGGGATAAATGTTTTCGGCAGCATTCGCCGTTCAGGAGAAAGGCTTTTGCGTTTCGGCGTATGGCCCTTTCCGAGGCCAATGCCTTTGGATAAGGGACTGACTCCGGCGATTGCATGACCAGAATTTCTGTTCTCGATGATCAATGGCTGCCAGTCGTTTGCATCCATGTCCAGGAAAAATATAGTGATATTAGTCTTTTGCAAAATAGCGAAACTGTTGCTGGGCAAAAATGGAGGAGACGTTGTTTCCAGTCATTTCGAGTGATAGCGAGAAATCTCGTACTTTGCCGCCGGAGATTTCTCCCTTGCGGTCGAAATGACATGGGGAAAGGTCGAAACCACAAGGCAGGAAAGGTCGAAACGACAAGGCAGGAGAGGACGAAACGACAAGGCAGGAGAGGATGAAATTACAGGGTAGGCCGACGTTCATTTTGCAAGAGGCTCATATAATAGAGGATTGTGTTATCGTGCGCCGTGGCTCCGATCTCCTTGTTATTATATTGATTTTCGTAAAAAACTGATTAGCGTAAGAGGCTCCCCGGGCTGTTATTTATGGCTCTTTTCCACGTTTATTCATGCGCCGGCAGTGATAAGAAGATGAAAGTGGCTATGATGCTCTATGGCTTGTATATTGGCTTTCTTTGCAGAAACCATCAGCCGGCAGGGCGGATCTCATCCACGAAAAACGAAGACCCTGACCAGTACCTGATTCCTGAATGGGACTGTATGAATGGATTAAATATTTGATTAAAAACGATAAATAATTTAAAAATATGCTGTCAGTCAATCATCTCGATATCCGCTACGGCGACAAATATCTGTTTAAGGATATCTCCGTCCAGGTCCATGCCGGCAACCGCATCGGCCTGGTCGGGGTCAACGGCGCCGGCAAGTCGACCCTGCTCAAGATCATGGCCGGGATCACCGCCACCGACGACGGGGTGGTCAACCGCTCGCGGCATTTCACGGTCGGTTATCTGCCCCAGGAATCGAGCGCCCTGCTGTCGGACAAGACCCTCTACGAGGAGGCCGAGAGCGCCTTCGCCTCGCTCCTTGCCCTGCAGCAGGAGGCCGACCTCCTGCATCAGGAGTTGGAAGGGGCCGACCCCGACAGCGAGGAGTTCCAGGTCATGCTGCAGCGCCAGGGCGAGATCCAGCACCGTCTCGACGGCAGCGACATCTATACGGTCAGGGCGCGGATCGAAAAGGTCCTCCTCGGCCTCGGTTTCAAACAGGAGGACATGGATGCCCCGGCCGCCTCCTTTTCCGGCGGCTGGCTGATGCGCCTGATGCTCGCCAAGATGCTGCTCGAGGCCCCGTCCCTGCTGCTGCTCGACGAACCGACCAATCACCTCGATCTCGAATCCCTCACCTGGGTCGAGGAATTCCTGCGCAACCACAAAGGGGCGATGGTGGTCATCTCCCATGACCGGACCTTCCTCGACAAGACCACCGAGATCACCTGGGAGATCAGTCTGGGCCGGCTGACCGTCTACAAGGGCAATTATTCCTACTACATCAGGGAAAAGGAAGAGCGACGCGGCATCGAAAAGTCGTCGTATGACAACCAACAGGCTAAGATCAAGCAGACCATGCGCTTTGTCGAGCGCTTCCGCTCCAAGTCGACCAAGGCCAAGCAGGTGCAGAGCCGGGTCAAACGGATGGAGAAGATGGAGATCATCGAACTGGAAGGGGACGAACAGCAGATCAGGTTCACCTTCCCGCCCGCCCCGTCTTCCGGCCGGGATGTCCTGCAGGTCGAAAACCTCAGCAAGAGCTACCAGGGCAGGCAGGTTTTTTCAGGCGTCAACCTGCAGCTGCAGCGGGGCGACAAGGTGGCGGTGGTCGGGGTCAACGGCGCCGGCAAGTCTACCTTCCTGAAGATCCTGGCCGGGCTGATCGAAGCGGATGAGGGCCTGGTCCGTCTCGGCAGCAACGTCAGGTTGTCCTACTTCGGCCAGCATCAGGCCCAGGAGCTCTCGCCCCAGCTTTCGGCCCTTGATACCATGGCCCTGGCCGGCGAGGATCTGACCGTCACCCGCATGCGCTCCCTGCTCGGGGCCTTTCTCTTTCGCGGCGACGAGGTGGAGAAGAAGGTGGCGGTGCTCTCCGGCGGTGAAAAAAGCCGGCTGGCCCTGGCCAGAATGATCGCCACCCCGGCCAACCTGATGCTCCTCGACGAGCCGACCAACCATCTCGACATGAGTTCCCAGGAGATCCTCCAGGAGGCCATGGCCCAGTACGACGGCACCATCGTGGTGGTCTCCCACAACCGCTATTTCGTCGACAGCTTCGTCAACAAGGTGATGGAGGTCAAGGCCGGCAGGATCACCCTCTATGAAGGCGATATCACCGAATATCTACTGAAGCAGGCGGAGTTGGCCGAGGAGCGGCAGGCCTCCGGGGCGGCCGGCAGGGCCGGATCGGCAGCGGCCGTCGGCGATGCCGGCCGTGACACCAAAAAGGAGCGGAAGAAGGTGGAGGCCGAGATGCGGCAGGAACGCAGCCGCCGGGCCGGCCCCTGGCTGCAGAAGGTGAAGGAGGCGGAAACGAAGATCGAAGGTATCGAGGCCGAGAAAGACGAGCTGGAAGCGGTGATGGCCGACCCTGAACTGTACAAGGATGAAAAGGCCTGGACTGCGACGAGCCGGGCCTATGAGGACTGCAAGCGCCGTCTGGAACGCTGGTACGGGAGCTGGGAGACGGCTCAGGCCAAGGTTGAGGAGATTGACCGGGAACTGGCGGCGGACTGAGATCCGTCGACCGGCGGTAACGGCGATATCGACATTGTCGAAGAGGGCGGATCGAGGTATGCTTGAGGTATGCTTGACATAAGGCCCTGAGTCCTGCCCGCGGCTCCACTCCTGCTGAGAAGGCCTGCTCCGCACGGCTGGTCAAGCGGGCCGTCTCGCTGTCTCAGACGGTCAGGCAGGCTGAAGTTGGCAGCGAAGGCAACGAGATTAGGGGCCGTTACGAAATAACCGTTACATTTTTCACCATTTCGTTACGGCCCCTTATGCCGGAAAGGTATTTCTGCGTAACGGTTATTGTTTGATGACGGCTTATCGCCGAAAATAACCGGCCGGCGCCGGAAACAACCGAAAGACTGCCCTGACCTGCCCGGAAAACCACAACAACAATAAGGGAGAAGGATATGCGTAGATGGAAATGCAAGGTCTGTGGCTATGTCCACGAGGCAGACGAGGCCCCGGCAAAGTGCCCGGTCTGCAACGCCGACCGGATTCATCTCATCGAGATTGACGGAAATGGCGACGAGATAGCAGCAGGACCAACAGCGGGAACGGAAACGGCGGGCGAAACCGTGCCGGCGCCGGTCCAGGCCCAGGAACCGGCGCGGCCGTCGACCTTGAAGGAAAAACTGATCGGTCGGGTACTGCGGCACCATCTGCATCCGATCTCCGTCCATTTCCCGAACGGTATATTGCCTGCCTCCGTCGTCTTCCTCCTCCTCGGCGTTCTGCCTGGTCTCGCCAATTTCAATAAGGTCGGGTTTTACAACATGGCCTTTGTCCTCCTGACCATGCCCCTGGTGCTGGTCACCGGCTACCTGGAATGGCAGAGACGCTATAAGGGCGCCAAGACCGTCCTCTTTCTGACCAAGATCTCCTGCGCCCTGATCGTCCTGGTCTCACTGCTCATTCTCGTGATCTGGCGCGTTGTCAATCCGGCGGTGACCGACCCGGGTTCGGCCGACCGCCTGATCTATCTCGGTATCAGTATCGTCATGCTGACAGCCGTCGGAATCGCCGGATTTTTGGGCGGCAAGCTGGTCTTTGCGGGCAGGGATAAATAACGGCGGCGTTTGCATTCGTTTGCCAGGTCAACGGAAATCGTCTGGAAATGCATAAAAAGTTCCCGGCCTGGCCGAAGGGAACGACGTCATTCTCCCTATCCTAGGAATGATATATGACTGTAACGATCAGATCCCGATGGTGGCTGGTCCTCCTGTTTGTCCTGATCCCCCTCTTTGTCGCGGGCGACTATTTCGTCCGTTTTCAGTTAATCCTGCCGGGGTTTGCCGCACTGGAGCAGCAGGAGGCTGCCAAGGATATCGCCCGCTGCAGGAACGCCATCGAGCGGGAGGTCCTGCATATCGAGAAACTGAGCACGGATTGGGCGGTGTGGGATGATCTCTATCGCTATGCCGATGACGGCAACGAAGCCTTTGTCGAGTCGAATATTCAATGGGCGACCCTGGCTGAGACCGGCATTCACCTGATGTATATCATCAATAGCGGAGGGAAGGTCGTCTACCGCGGGGCGATCAATCCCTCGACCATGAAGATGGTGGAACCGGCGCAACTGCCTTCGGCTGTTTTTCCCGCCAACCATTATCTCCTGCGTTTCCCTGCCGATGCCAGCAGTTTTTCCGGGATCCTTCTCACCGATACCGGGCCCATGCTCCTCGCCTCGCACAGGATTCTCACCAGCACGGGAGAAGGTCCCGCCCGCGGGACCCTCCTGGTCGGCCGCTTCCTCAGCGATGACGTCATCCGCGATCTCAGGCAGCAGACCAAGGTCGAGTTTACTGTCCGCGACCCGCTTTCCGCGCCGTTTCCTCAGACGGAATTGCAGCGGATAGAGGATCTGCGGGAGGGAAAAGCGATCAGCGAGATCGTTGACGATGAAACGATACTCGCCTTCGACCTGATCAACGATCTCCAGTCACATCCGGCCCTGTTGATCACCGCCACACTTCCCCGCCATATCATGGAGCGCGGCCGCGCCACGGCCCGGTATTCCTCCCTGGTTCTCCTGTCGGCTGTGGCCCTGATCATCTTTTCCTCGATCGTCCTGACCCTGGTCTCGGCCCTCAGGTCCCAACGGCGGCAGGAGGAGATCGAAGCCCTGGTCGAGCAGCGCACCGACCAGCTGCGCCTGTCGGAGGAACGCCTGCACGCCCTCTCGGATGCCTCCTTCGAGGCCATCTTCCTGACCGAAAAAGGGATCTGCCTCGAGCAGAACCGGACGGCTGAGACGATGTTCGGTTACAGTTGCGAGGAGGCCGTCGGCCGTCATGCCAATTTGTGGATCAGCCCCGAAGACTGGGACCTGGTCATCCGCAAGACCCTGGCCATGGAAGATCGGCCCTACGAGGCGATGGGCCTGCGGAAAGACGGAAGCACCTTTCCGATCCAGATCCAGACCCGGCAGGCCGAGTATCGCGGACGCAAGGTCAGGATCAGCGCCATTCGCGATCTCACCAAGCAGAAACGGGCCGAAAAGGAGCGGCAGATCATGGAGGACAAGCTCCGTCGCTCCCAGAAGATGGAGTCCCTCGGCCTGATGGCCGGCGGTGTGGCCCACGACCTCAACAACATTCTCTCCGGTATCGTCAATTACCCGGAACTGATCCTGATGAGTCTGCCCGAGGATAGCCCCCTGGTTAAACCGATCAAGGCCATCCGGGAGTCGGGCAAGAGGGCGGCGGCAGTGGTCGATGACCTCCTGACCCTTGCCCGCGGGGTTTCGAGCGCACGGGAGAACAACAATCTCAACACCATCGTCAACGAATACCTTGAGTCGCCGGAATTTCACAACCTCACCTCGCTGCACTGTCACGTGGCCTTCCGGGCCGAACTGGAGCCTCACCTCCTCAATATCAACTGTTCACCCATCCATATCAAGAAATGCGTGATGAATCTGGTAACCAACGCCGCAGAGGCGATCAGGGACCGGGGTGAGATCGTCGTGTCCACCCGCAACCAGTATTGCGACAGGCCGCTGCCGGGTCACCCGGAGATGCGCCAGGGAGAATATGCCGTGCTGTCGGTGGCCGATACCGGCACCGGCATCCCCGAGGAGAGCCTTGAGCGGATTTTCGAACCTTTTTATTCCAGGAAGGTGGTCGGCCGCAGCGGCACCGGACTCGGCCTGGCCGTGGCCTGGAATACCGTACAGGATCACCGGGGCGGCATCACCGTGGAGAGCGGCAGCGGCGGGACGACCTTCAAACTGTATTTTCCCGCTACCAGAGAGGACCTCGGCGTTATTCCCGAAACCGTCGATATCGCGCTGTTCAAGGGAAAGCGGGAGAAGATCCTGGTGGTCGATGATGACGAAGGACAACGGAACATCGCCATCCAGATCCTCGATCTTCTCAACTACAGCGGCCTCGCCGTCAGCAGCGGCGAGGAGGCCCTGGAGCATCTCCGCCGCGACAAGGTGGATCTGGTGATCCTCGATATGGTCATGGCGCCGGGCATGAACGGCTACGAGACCTACCGGAAGATCCTCGAACTGTACCCGCGGCAGAAGGCGATCATTACCAGCGGATATTCGGAGAGCAGCGATGTGCAGCAGGTCCTGGCCCTCGGGGCCCGGGGGTTTGTCAAAAAACCCTACCTGGTCGGCCGGATTGCGGCGGTCATCCAGGATGCCCTGCGGGATCTCTGAGGCACCGTAAAGGCTGCCTTGTTCTTCCTGCGTGCATACATCAGGCAGTATCAACCCACTCACTGCAAGGAGACCGAAATGAATTCAAAAGACAAAGGCAAGTATTCGACCGGGCTTGATCGGCGCAGTTTTCTCATCGCCTCCGCAGGGACTATTGCTTCCTTCGCGATGGGCGGCTCAGTCGGAACCGCCCGGGCAGCTTCTCCCCATCTCCTCCCTCCTCTCCCCTATGCGGACAATGCCCTGGAACCGGTCATCACCGCCAAAACGATCGGGTTTCATTACGGCAAACATCACCAGGGTTATGTCGATAACCTCAACAAGCTGGTCGCCGGCACGGAATATGCCGACCTGTCCCTGGAGAAGATCATGGCCGGTACAGTTGGCCAACCGGAAAAAACCGCAATCTTCAACAACGCGGCGCAGATCTGGAACCACACCTTTTACTGGCAAAGCATGACACCTAAGGGGGGAGGAGAACCACCCGCCGCATTGAAGCAGAAAATTGAGGCGTCCTTCGGCAGCATGGAGGACTGCAAAAAAGAACTTGCCGCCGCCGCAGTTTCCCAGTTCGGCAGCGGCTGGGCCTGGCTCGTCCTTACTGGCGACAAGCTCAAGGTTGTGAAGACCGCCAATGCCGAGAGTCCCTTGACTGCAGGTATGAAGCCGCTGCTCACCATTGACGTGTGGGAACATGCCTATTACCTGGATTACCAGAATCGGCGTGCCGACTATGTCAAGACCGTGCTCGACAAGCTGATCAACTGGGAATTTGCCTTGGCGAACGTTGGCTGAAAGAGGGGACATGCAAACCGGTGTCTCCGAACCCGGTGTAAAAGACCCGCTCAAGGGGGGCTGGCAAAGCACGGTTTTGCCGGCTCTCCTTGAGTTGAGCGGCAGGCGGAAGGGAAAGCTCTAAAGGCCGATTTTCTCTTCCAAACGGGTGATTTCCGCCACAAGCGTTCGTCTCTCTTCTTCCGTGATATCGGACCGTTGCAGTTTCCGCTGCAAGGCGAGAAGAATCATCTCATCGCGGTATTCCTTGCAGGTGTACGGCGGGGATGTTGGGTGCTTTTGGGTCATGGCGTGTGGGGAATTGTTGAAAATCGGCAACTGTTCAGCTGCAACCGGCCGGCAACAGCGATCTCGCGGTCACTGGCCGGCCAGTCCCTCTCAGCGTGTCCGGCAGGCCGTTCGCCGAGTTTTGTCGCTGGCCGCAGCCTTCGCGTTTTCATCCTGATCTGCACCTGGCAGTATACTTTCCCTTTGTATTCCCGGAAACCATACATCATCTGTTAAACGACAAGGTGGGACGAAATGGCGGCGAGGGTCGTGACGGGTTATGTTCGACCCTCGCCCCGCAGGTTATTTCCCGGTCGGCAGGAAGGGGACGATATCCTTCTCGTAGCGGGTCTTGACCTTGAAACCGCCGCCGTTCAATACCTTGATGGCCTTGTCACCATCGCCCCCAGCTACCCGTATGACCAGTTGAGTGACGCCGGGATGGTTCTTTTCCGGCCAACAGAACAGGCTCTGGATGTTGATGCCGTCCTGCTTGAGCAAGCCCGCGACCTCGGCCAGCGCCCCGATACTGTCGCGCACGAAGATGCCGAGA